>JAOPYI010000013.1 GCA_025964675.1 Sphaerisporangium sp.
ACCGCTCCAGATCCGCTCCCCGGGCATGCAACAGAACCGTTGCCTCCGACACATCAAGCGCCTTACCATCCCTGGCCCTGGCCAGCGACCGCCGCATCGCGGCGTCTGTGGGGTTCACGTCCATGGACGAACAGTATGGAACCGCCACGCCCACACACGGAGTGGGGGGGCGCTTCGCCATGTGAGTGTTCTGATCTGCCCGCCGCTACCGACCAGTCGTTTCTCGTTCCTCCGCGACGGAACCCGCCGTCAGAGCGCGAGCATGGCCGGCACTCCTCGAGCGGGCACGTCACCATCCGGCCGCGGCCAATTGACAATAAAGGGATAATGGATACGATTTACGCGAACAGCCGTCGACCGTCGAGCGGGAGGATACTCGTGACCACCTCATCGCAGAACCCTAATCGGACAGACGCGGGCTCGGTTGCCACCCAAGCGGAGACCGAGCAGATAGTGGTCACGCCCACGCTGCTGGATGCCGCCCGGACCATAGTCGTAGGGCCGTCGCTGAATCGAACCAAGACCGCTGGGTACGACATTAAGGACGGCGAGCGGGTCCTGTTGGTCGAGAAAGCGACCGACGACCCGGCAGTGACCGCCGCGCTCGTGCAGGCGATGTCCGAACGGGGCGCGAGCATCGATGTCTTCCACGTCGACGTCCCCGACCGGCCGTTGGAGTACCTCGACGAGTTCCGGGGCATGATGCACAACGTGGCCGGTGTCGAGCGCGATCCCGCCTTCGATGCATGGCAGGGCCGGTTGCGCTGGCTCGAGGACGTCGCGGTGAAGCAGGGATACTCCCTCCTGTTGCAGGGTGAGGGTGGCCCGCTTCCGGTACTGGACGGCCCACGATACGAGGGAATCCCCTGGTATCACCGCGCCACGTTTCCGGCGGCCGGATTTCCGTGGCCACTGTGGGATCGGATCAACGAAACCGCGTGGAAACCGATCTGGACCAAGGGCAAGGGCGCCACGGTGCATCTCACCGACCCCGAGGGCACCGACTTGCGTTTCGAGTTGAAGCCCGAGCACTGGCAGGCCTCCCATTACGAACGGACCAACTCCCGCCGACGGTTTGTTGAGAAGTACTACCTGGGTCACCTCTACGGCTACCCGACGCCGCCGTACGACCCGATGCCAGTGGTCAACGGCGTCGTCGCCGGCACCCTGAATCACTACGGCAAACCGTTCCCCCACTGCCGGCTACACGTCGAGGACGGCAGGATCACCTCCATCGAAGGCGGTGGCGAGTACGGAGAGAAGTGGCGCGAAGTCGCGCACGCGACGCGCAACATCCAGTACCCGGAGCACCCCGGGCCCGGCCTGTTCTGGCTGTGGGAAGTAGGCATCGGCACCCATCCGAAGATGGTCCGACCGCCGTACGCATTCTCCCTTGGCGGACACGCGGCCATGTTCGAACGGCTCAGTTCCGGCTACATCCACATGGGATTCGGCACTGCCAACGGCAACCCGTCGGAGTCCTGGGCCGAGGAGCAAGGGCTGCCGTGGGGTCACCTCCACATCCACCTGCAGTTGCCGACGTACGTGCTGACTGCCACCGATGGTGAGGAGATCACCATCATCGACCAGGGTCGCCTGGCGGCCCTCGACGATCCGTCGGTGGTCGATCTGGCCGCCGAACTGGGTGATCCGGCGCAACTGCTGAAGAAGGCGTGGACGCCGCCGATACCCGGGGTCACCGCCCCCGGTGACTATTGGAAGGACTACGCGCCGGATCCGGCCGCTTGGCTGGATCGATACGCGGCGAATCCACGCGGAGAATGACGTCCGGGCGCATCCTCGCCGGAATCATCCGCTGACAACGGAGGACCGGGGCTCATGCCTGAGTTCACGAGCTGGGAACTGGACGTCATGCGCAGTGTCCGTGCACTCGCTCGGCGACAAGGACGAGACGAGATCGGCATGGAGCAGGTGGCGTTGACCCTGCTCGACCTTCGGCCTGGGATCGGACCGCACTGGCGCTCTCTCGGTATCGACGAACAGCATGCCCGCCGGACCCTCGCGGATGCGGCGCTGCCTCCGACATCCCACTACGGTCGCCGGCACGAGTTCCACACCGAACGGTCCGACACACTCGCGTTGTCGCCGGTAGTAGCGGAATTCTTCCGCAGCTGCAAGCACGCTGCGCCAGACGGGGATACCGCACAACTCCCGGTCACCGAATTGGCCAGCACCATCCTCATGTACCTGCCTACCCCGCTTGCCGGATCGTCACGGCGGGATCGACCGCCCCAGCGGACCGGGGCAGAGCCGATCGGCTCTGCCCCGGTGGATCGGCCCCGGAGGGGCGCGGACAACACCGAAGGCCGGTTGCTGGACCGGCACGGCCGCGACCTCACCGAGCTCGCGGCCCTGGATGTGCTCGACCCGCTCATCGGTCGCGAACGCGAAGTGGACCGGATCGTACGCATCCTGTCTCGCAAGAACAAACGAAACCCGCTACTGGTCGGCGAGCCCGGTGTCGGTAAGACGGCCATCGTCGAGGGACTGGCAGCACGAATAGCCGCCGGTAACGTGCCTAAGCACCTCACTGCCGCCCGTATCGTCTCGGTCAGCTTGGCCAGCTTACTCGGCGGTACCCGCTACCGGGGCGAGTTCGAATCCCGGGTAGATACCCTGGTCAACGAGGTGCAGGACGCCGAACGTCCGACCGTGCTGTTCATGGACGAGTTCCATTTGATCGTCACAGCCGGGGCGGCCGAGGGCGGTCTCGATCTCAGCTCGATGTTGCTCGCCGCGATGGCCCGCGGTGAGCTCGCGCTGATCGGGGCCACGACGTCGCGGGAGTACCGCGAGCACATTCGCCGGGCGGGGCCACTGGACCGCCGCATGCAGGTCGTCGAGATCCAGGAACCGGACTCCGAACAAACCCTGAAGATCCTGCGTGGTGTGCGGCAACATTACGCGAGCTTCCACCAGGTCGGTATCGATGACGGGGCCTTGGACACGGCCGTACGGGCCAGCCGACACCTCGGCGGCCGACAGCCCGACACCGCGCTAGATCTGCTCGACGACGCCTGCGCCTTGGTACGGGTGGCCGCCGCCGACGATGCCCACTCACCACCCTTGGTCCGGGCCGAGCACGTCGCCGCAGTGGCGGCCGAGCGAGCGGTACTCTCCCGCCGCGGTCCGTTCCGACGTCGGGGGAGATGATC
The DNA here is from genome assembly GCA_025964675.1 of Sphaerisporangium sp. Lineage (GTDB taxonomy): Bacteria > Actinomycetota > Actinomycetes > Streptosporangiales > Streptosporangiaceae > Sphaerisporangium. The sequence continues at coordinate 3,177 of JAOPYI010000013.1, forward strand.
GGCGCCAGGCCGCTCAGCTCGACGGTGACCTCACAGGTCGCTGGTCCAGATGTTGGCGGTCAGACATGTACAAGGTCCGGTCGGCCCGCGCGATCACAGTCACGATGGCCTTGTCCCGGCCGTCTTTGGCCCATACCAGGCGGCCGGTGTCGTGATCGACGACCAGGGTCAGGTACCGTTGACCCTCGCTTGACTTCCAAGTTGGATACCATATCCTTCTTGGGGACCGAGAGGCTCTGTGAACCGGCAGTACCTGCATTTGCACGCCTTTTCGTTGATCCTACAGAACTGACGAAACGGTGCGTCCAGCCAGCTACGCCGGACCAGCAGATGCGGGGACCGGGTTCGTCCGCCCATTTACAGGACCGTGAGACGCGACGGCGTCGCGCCTTTGCCACGGTGATCGCCGCGACGTTTCCGCGCGGGCTCAGCGGTCGCCGTGCCGTCGACGTATAGGAGAGACAATCGATGGCGCAGGTGGAGCTGAACGGTGACCAAGCCGATGCCCGAACGCGGATGCCACGTGAGGCGTATGTATTGTTCTGCGGCCTGTTCCTGTCGGTCGCGTCCAACAACCTGATTACGCCGCTGCTGCCGGCCGTCCGCGCCGGGATGCACGTCTCGTTGGCCTCCATCGGCACTTACGTGTCCGCCTACGGCCTCGCCCGGCTCATCGTCGACCTGCCGTCCGGAGCACTCACGACGCGCATCGGCCCGCGCTCAGTCGCCGTCGTCGGTGTTGTGCTCAACTCGGTTTCCTCGGTGGCGGCGGCGTTTGCACCGAACTTTGGCGTGCTGCTCGCGGCGCGCATCGGCGCCGGAGTCGGGGCAGGGCTGCTTGCCACGGTCATCCTGTCGGCGCTCAGCGACGTGGCGCCGCCTGCCATCCGTGGCCGGGCGATGAGCCTCTACCAGGTGGCGAACAGCCTCGGCATCGCGCTATACCCCCTGATCGGCGGCGTGCTCGGGTCACTGATCGGTTGGCGGGCCGGATTCGCCGCGGGCGCGATCGCGGCCATTCTCAGCGGCGTCATCCTAGCGCCGGTGATGGGCCGGATCGCGGCCACGAATGCCGCTCGTACGAAGGGGACGCCGCCGCCCGCGCCGCGGGTGCGAGTACGTCACGTGGCGACGGCTGTGGCACTTGCCGCCATCTTCTTCGGCGTGGTCGCCAACATGGTGAACCGGCACGGCTTCCGTAACACCGTGCTGCCCCTGTTCGCGTCCTCGCACCTCGGCCTGAACGAGGTACAGACAGCCGCTGGGATCACGGTGATGTCGCTGACTGGGATCCTCGTGACGATTCCCGGCGCTGCGCTCGGGGACCGGATCGGTCGCAAGCCCATTCTCGTGGCAGGGCTGGCGATCCTAGCGGTCGGCGACTTCGTGTACCCGTACCTGACCAGCAACTTCCCGACATTCATCCTCGCCGGCCTGCTGGTCGGCCTCGGCGACTTCTTCTCCAGTTCGCAGACCGCGCTGCTGTCCGACATGGTGGAGGGGCCGAGGCGCGCCATGGCGCTGGGCGCCTACCGGTTCTTCGTGGATCTCGGCGCGCTCGTGGGGCCGACACTGCTGGCGGTGCTGTATGCCTCGTACGGCGCTAACGCCGCGATCTGGACGGCCGCCGCGCTGCTGCTAGCGGCCGCGATCGTCGGCCAGGTCGGCATTCCCCGGAAGACCCGAACCTGACACCCGTGCTGCTGACCTCATCTTCCGGAGCGTCGCCGTGAACAATGGTGTGTCTCAATGGGCCACTGGTGATTCAGTTGGGTGTCGCGGCCGACCCGTCGCTGGTGTGGTCAATGAACCGGCAAAAGCCCACCAAAAGCTGAAATAGCGCTCACTACGCATACCAGCAAGGGCCGCGCCCACGGGTGGCTATTGGCATTTTTGTGAGATTAGGGGTGCCGCCCGGGCGATGCGAAAGTCAGGATGCATGTTGTCGTAGTATGGATACATTCAACAAGCTACAAGGATGGGCAGGTCCGGAATGGCCCCGAGGCAGGGTCACAACCTTAGCAAAAACGCCCGTTTCGCCGAGGTCGTCGATGAGCTCGCCGGCGGCTACCGGACCATTGGGCAGATGGTGTACGCCGTGCTCAAGGAAGCCATCACCAGCGGGACGTTCGCGCCGGGGGAGTGGCTGCGCCAGGAGTCGCTGGCCGAGGCGATCGGCGTGTCCCGCATTCCGGTGCGCACCGCCCTCCTGCAGTTGGAGTCGGATGGCCTCGTCACCTTCCACCCGCACCGGGGCGCACGGGTCTGCACCCTGTCGCCGGCTCAGATCAACGAGATCTACCGGCTGCGCACGCTGCTGGAGTCCTACGCGCTACGCCTGTCTATGACCCGGATGAACCCGGACCGCGCCGAGGCACTGCGCAAACTCGCCGCCAGGCTCGACGAGGAGCATGAGGGCAAGGAGTTCCTTGACGTCCGCGTGCGCTTCTACCGCGAGCTGTACGACTCCGAGAACAACCCCCTGCTTGTCCAGATGATCGAGGAACTGCGCGGCCACGTGGGGCGCTACCTGCTCGGCTTCAGGTTCAGTGGCAGCCATAAGCGCCAGCACTCCGACCTCGTGGAGCACGTGGCAGGTGGTGACCTCTCCAGTGCGGAAGCGTGGCTCTACTCGCACCTCGAAGGTGTGCGGCAGGGTATCGAGTCCATCCTCCTTGACGAGGGAGGGGACGCGGCGCCGGACGAGAACGCCGAGGTCGAGGATGACGGCGAGCCGCCAGCCGACCCCAGCCCGCCCGGCGGAGGCCAAGCTGCGAGCCGAGCCCAGGCCGCCGGCTGAGGCCGAAAGCAGCCCCGGGCAGCAAGGTCCGCTCTGAGGTAATCAGAATACTTGAACACCGACGAGGTCCCCCCTCCATCCTGATCGCAGGGAAGCCGGCGGACCTCGTCGGCTGAACGTACCCCCCGGTCGACGGCGCCACGTGGCTGGTTGTCGACGCCACCGTCTTGGCGGGCGAGATACTGTACGAGCGCCAGCCGCTCTGCGAGGCCTCCTCCCGTCCTGCGGCATGTCCGTCTCGGGCGTGCGCCGCTGCACCAGCGAGCGCACCTTTCTCCGGCAGCCGGTCCCGCACGTTTTCTGATCTTGTGTTCTTGGCGTCTTTGGATCCACGGCCTGTCGAACACATCACGCACGGCCCGCGACAGGACTTTGGAGCCTCCAGCACCGCGAAGATCGGGCGGGTGTCGACCAGCCTTGCTTCGCCGGCCACCCTTGACGGATAGCGAAACCGTATGCGATGTTATCTTGCATACTGGATCCACTTAAGCGGGTTGTAGCTTGCACTAGCTTGACCGGCTGCCTATAACTACTGAACCTGTCATGAGCGATGTCGGACGACAAGGCCGAGCCTGACCTGCCCCGACATTTCGACACGAACCAACGTGGTTCATTGAGCCTTTTTCAACGTACCTGCCAAGCCTCCTGAGCGGGGTTGACGAGAGCGGCGCAGATCTAGCACCTCGGGCGCGGCCAACCCTCGTTCGCCAACCCTGCTGACCTGGGCGACAAGTTGAAATTTGCTAATTGATCACCACTAAGCGGTTGGAACATCGCTTCTTTTCACTATCTCGCTCAAAACCTGCAACCGGCCAGGGATTACGTTGAAGAAGCCGCAGACGGCGGCGAAAGGACGACCGATGGATCGGCGTGATGGCATCTCGGCACAAGCCCGCGCTCAAGGCATAATTCCCGACTTAAGCGGCAAGCGATCATCCAATGTCAAGGTGTCGGTCGCCGGGTTGTCGAAGTCATACATGAAGGGCAGCCGAGGGGAGCGCTTCGAGGCGCTTCGCAACGTCAACCTCGATGTATACAGTGGCGAGTTCCTCAGCATCATCGGCCCGAGCGGATCGGGTAAGACAACACTGCTCAAGTGCATCGACGGGATCGCCAACTATCAGGCCGGCACGGTAACAGTCACGCGCGATCCGTCTGCGACGTCGCTTCGCGATCGAGCGTTCGTCTTCCAGGACTTCGGTCTCCTGCCGTGGCGGACGATCCTCGCGAACGTTGCACTTCCTCTCGAGCTACTCGGGATGCATCGCAAAGAGCGTGAGGAACGCGCGATGTCCTACCTCCGGCTCGTTGGACTGGAGAAGACAGCGAAAGATCATCCACATGAGCTGTCGGGTGGCATGAGGCAACGTGTAGGGCTGGCCAGGGCGCTCGCGGTCGATCCCGACGTGCTCCTCATGGACGAACCACTGGGCGCGCTCGACGAGCAGACCCGCGAGGTGATGCAGGCCGAGATCCTCCGCATCTGCGGAACCGGACGGACCGTCATTTTCGTCACCCACTCGGTTGATGAGGCAATTTTCGTATCTGATCGTGTAGTTGTGATGTCGAATTCGCCTGGACATATCAAGGCAATCTTTACTGTGGACATTCCGAAGCCAAGGACTCAGCTCGCCACTCGGGCACATCCCCGTTTCAGTGAATTGCGTGAGGCCATTTGGGCTGAACTCGGTGTCACTACCACATTGAATCCTCATGCTTGAAAGGGACTCAGATGAACCGAGCAGCGAAAGCAGTACGGCGGCATTGTGCTTTGGGTGCATCCATCATCGCTGCTGCGGCGGCGGTGTCGGCCTGTAGCAGTAGCGGGTCCTCGGCGACTTCGGCCAATGGAAAGCCGAAGATCACCCTCGCGTGGAGTTCACTTGGTGGACCTGAGCAAACCATCGGATACCATACGATCAAGATCCTGCAGGATAAGTACGGCTACGAGGTCACGGCCAAGAAGCTCGATTCGACGGCGGCGCATCCAGCCTTCGTGTCCGGGCAGGTCGACTTCGTCGAGTCCGCCGCCCAGACGGTCAGCACCATGGTGGCTGGGGGCGAGAAGATGGTCTGCTTCGCGGGCAACGACAGCCGCGTGACATATCTGCCTGTCAGCAAGTACGCCTCGCCGGGCGAGTTGCCGAAGACGCCTATCGTCGGAGTCTCGGCTGACAGCAGCATCGACAACGCGTCCTGGCAATCTATGGCCAAGGGCCTCGGTACGCCGGCGGAGAGCAAGACGGTCGTGATCGGCGGGCAGAGCGCCCGGTCGTCAGCCTTGCTCAGCGGACGCATCGACCTGGCCGAACTCGACGCCGGCAACGCGTTGATCGCCGTGAGCAAGAGCAATGGGAAGCTGCACATCTTGCAGGACTACGTGCCGTACGAGCCGAAGGTGGCCAACGACCTTTTCTGCACGCACAAGAGCTGGGCCGACTCCGATGCGAAGAAGCAGGCGGTGACCGATTTCGCCGCCGCGAGCATCGAAGCCGCGCGTTGGTTCCGGACGGATCCGAACGCCTGGAAGGCCCTGGTGAAGGAGAACAACCCCGAATTCCCCGACGCGCAACTCGACTCCTACCACGCCCTTCTTGTGGGAGCGGGGCAGTACCCGCCGAACGGCACGGTCGTCGACCAGGCATCGGTCCAGGGCGCGATTGACCTGGCGCTGAGCCTCGGCAACATCAAGTCATCGATACCGGCGTCGAGCTTCACCGATCCGGCCTATGAACAAGCCGCGCTCGCAAAGCTCGGCAAAGCGGACGAGCCCTCGCCGTCGGCGAGCAGCTGAGCCATGGGTTCGCCGGACGGATTCGTTAGGCACGCACCTCATCCGATGAATCCGATGTTTGCCGCGGTTCGTATGCGACTCGGACGCGCATTGCCCGCATCGGTGGCCTTCGTCGTCATAATTGTGCTGTGGCTGCTGGAGGCGGTAAGACGAGGCAATGACCTGATCCTGCCGCCTCCGCAGCGGGTTCTTCAGGCGGCAGTCGACGCGGTGACGAGCGGTGACCTCTTCGCTGCTTGGACGGCGAGTGTCGAATCCCTCGCGCTCGGCCTGGCGATCGCCGCGGTAGTCGGCATAGCACTTGGCGTGCTGTCCGAGTTGGTTCCCTTTGCGTCGGACGTCATCAGTCCGATCATTCGGCTGGCGTTCGTGGTGCCCACGATCGCGGTGCTACCGCTGATCATCGCATGGGCCGGTATCGGGCTCGAAGCCAAGATCATCATTGTTGCCTACTCGTCGTTCTTCGAGATCGCGATCTTCACGCAGGCCGGCGTTCAGGAAGCCACGAAGGCATATTCGGAATTGGGCAAGTCACTGGAGGCATCATTCCTCAACACCGTCCGCAAGCTCGTGCTCCCCGGCGCTGTTCCCCAGATCATGACGGGCGTGCAGCTCGGCATCGGACAAGCGATGGTGGCGCTGATCCTCGGGGAGTTCTTCACCGCGGTATCGGGACCGAATGACGGTATTGGGGCGTTCATCCGTACGGCTGGGTCGCAATTCCATACGAGCCGGCTGTTCGTCGGAGTGATCTCGGTGGGCGTCGTCTCGGTAGCCTTACTTGCCGGCATTCGCTGGCTGCAGACGCGCATGGCTCCCTGGGAGATCGTGATTGGTGCGGGCGATGACGACTAGCGACGGGGTGCAGACCGAGCAGGACCTACAACAGTCTGGGGTCGCCATGTCGGCCGCGGAGACGTCGAGACGGAACCGTCGATTCAACCTTCACGAGTCGCCGACCTGGCGTCAGGTGATCATCCTCATCGTGCTGATCGTGATCTGGCAGCTGTCCCGCTACGTATATGACCTACAGCCCTTGCTGCCTTATCCATCGGGGATCGCCGATCAGGCCTGGCTCATGATCACCGGGCCCGGGCGTGAAGACTTCTTCGCGGCCGTGTCCGCGACATCGACGACGATCCTGCTGGGGTTCCTGATCTCGGTACTGATCGGCACGGTGCTGGGATTCATCGTCGGGTACTACCGACTCAGCAGAATGGCGTTGTACCCGTACATCAATGCTCTCTACGCGACGCCGCGCATCGCCCTTCTTCCGCTCGTCGTCGTCTGGTTCGGCATTGGCCAGGAGACGGCCCTGGCCATCATCGTTCTCGCCAGCGCGTTCCACGTCGCCATCGGAACCGCTGAGGGTGTGCGAAACAGCAAAGGCGCGCTGGTGCCAGTCGGTAAGTCGTTCGGCGCCAACTGGTGGCAACTGATCACCAAGATCGTGGTGCCGGCCTCCATTCCGTATCTCCTCTCGTCTTGGAAGCTCGCCGCCGGTCGAGCCGTTGTAGCGGCAATCACGGCGGAGTTGTTCGTAGACCTCGGCGCGGGACTCGGCCGACTGCTCAGCACCTACAGCGCCGAATTGGAGCTGGACAAGAGCTTTGTCGTCGTCATCGTGATCGCCATTTTGGGATTCGCATTCATGGGTGTGTTCGATCTGATCACCCTACTGGTTCGGCGTGCGCAAGGGTTGGGATCGGCCCAACGCTGAGCACAGCGAACACCCGAGGTCCTTTATCGCGGCCCGTGGCATAGTTGTAATAAGGAGCTGAACTCTGTGACGCCGAAGTTGTGGGCTGATCTGGTCATCGTTGGGTGTCGCGGAATTAGGGGCCACGGCGCCGGCACGGAGCGGACCTCGCTCGGCGTCAAGTGCGGACGAATCATTTTCATTGGTTCGGATGCCGATGCACGCGCACTCGCCGGTCCGACGACGCGAGTTCTCGACGCGACCGGAAAGTTCCTCGCACCGGCGTTCGTCGATAGTCATACGCATTTTCATCGTGCGTCGGTCATGGAGCACCTTTACCTCAATTTCGAGCGGCTCGAACCACGCTCGATCGATGACGTGCTCGGACTGGTCCGCGCAAGGGCCGCCGCGACGCCGGCCGATTCGTGGATCCAGGGCGACAGTCTGGATGCGTCCCTTCTCAAGGAGGGCCGACTTCCGAACCGGCGTGAGCTGGATGCCGCCGCGCCGGGGCGTTGCGTGGTGCTGCGTACGATCGGCCGTCACGCGTTGAGCGCCAGTTCGAACGCATTGGCGGCAGCGGGCATCGACGCGGAAACAGCTGCGCCGTCCGGTGGACGTATCGAGCGCGAGGGTGACGGCGCGCCGACTGGGGTGCTGCACGAGCATGGCAAGCTCCGGCTCGACATGACGCGGGGCGACACTGTCGTACCGAGGCCGACCGACGCCGACCGACGTGCTGCCCTCGAGGAGGGCATGAGGCGGTTGGCAGCCCACGGCATCGCGAGCATTCACGACATCGTTCGTGAGCCGATCGAAATCGCCGACTACATCGAGCTGAACAATGCCGACCGGCTGAAGCTCCGGATCCGCATGTACGTGCGGGGCCGCGAGTCGCAGACTCCGCTGGAGTATCTATCCGGCCTGGGGCTGAGGCCGGGGCTTGGAGACGACCGGCTGAGGTTGGCCGGCGTGAAGCTGAGTATCGATGGCGACCTGGCGAACCGGAACGCCGCCGTGTACGAGCCGTATCCCGATGAACCCGGCAACCGCGGCCTGCTGCGGCTCACCCAGCAGGAGTTGGACGAAGCCGTACTGCATTGTCACAAGGCAGGATTCCCAGTGGCGGTACATGCGATCGGCCCGCGGGCAGTCGACATGGCTCTGGACGCGATCGAACGAGCACAGCGGAACGTGTCGGCGAATCGGCTGCGCCACCGCGTCGAGCACGCGTTCTTCGCTCAGCGCGACGGACGACTGCAGCGCTTCGCAGATCTCGGGGTCGTCTGGTCGCCGCAGATTTCGATGCTCTACTCCAACGGCGACGCATGGCTAGACGCGGCCGGCGAGGAGTTCCTCGTCGGAGCGATCCCGCTGCGAACCGCGCGCGACCTCGGGGTGTCGGTGCAGATCAACAGTGATTACCCGTGCTCGCCGCTCGACCCCTTCATCGGCCTGAAAGCAGCCGTCGATCGCACGACCCGGTCAGGTCAGGTTCTAGCTGCGGAGGAAGCGATAACGACTGCCGAGGCGATGTCGCTCATGACCACTGCCCCCGCGTCGACGGTTGGGGAGAGCCGGGTATCGGGAAGTGTCGACGTGGGCAAGTATGCCGACCTGGTACTGCTGTCCACCGATCCGACATCAGTGGCTCCACGCGAACTTCTCGACGTTCGCGTGGAGGCGACGGTGATGGGCGGTGAGGTCGTCTACGAGCGAGAGCGTTGACATCTCATCGATCGACGACCCAGTTTCCCGAACGCAGCTTCAAAACCTGTCCGTTGAGCGTGGATAAATGGCATTCGAGCAGTTGGCAGATGCTCGTCGCGACGTCCTCAGGTGACACCAGGCCTTGCCCGGCTGCTGCACTAACTTCGCCGAACTCAGCGGCGAAGGGGCCATGCGCGTGCAGACGTGCCAGCCTGGCAAGGTCCGCCTGCATCGCCGTGTCGACCATCCCCGGATAGAACCCGGCTATTGCCGCGCTCGGAGCTGCCGCGGCTATCTCGGCGCCGACGACTCGGACGAGTTGATCCACGGCGGCCTTGCTGCTGCTGTACATTGAGCGCCCCACAGCGGTCTTTTGCGCAGCCCCGCTGGACGCGAGCAAGACCAGCCCACCGCCACCGGCAAGCATGTGGCGAATACCCACGCTCGCCGTAACCCACGCGCTGCCTACCAACGTTGCGATACTCGAAGCCGCCTCCACCGCGTCGCATTCCCAGATCGCACCGACCGGCATCGCGCTGCCCGCCGTATGCAACACGACATCGCAGTTCTCGAGCTTATCGAAGGCCCGCTCGAGAACTGTTACGAGGCGAGGCGCGTCTGCGGCGTCGCACGGCATCGCGGTCACGCGACCTGCCAGGTCGCCCGACGCGAATTCCAGTTGCCTCAGTCGTTCTGCATCGCGCGCTAGGGCTACCACGTGCATTCCCCTCGCGGCAAAGGCGAGGGCAGCGGACCGTCCGATTCCTGCACTCGCGCCGACGACGATCGCAGAGCGATGCCTCGATGACATGATCTCAAGCCCTTCCGCGAAAGCACCGGATGCTGGTCTAAGGAGCCGGACCGATCGTGGTCCAGCGATCCCGGCAACTGAATCTACAGAACATTGTATTCAATCGGTAGATGCGTCAGGACTGACCATGCCGACGGGCTGCGGCACTTGGCCGCGATCGAGTCGGTGCGCGGCCCGTTCGCCGACGCCTCCCGCGCGATCGGCCGTCAGACCGGCAATGAGCTGGGTAAACGGCAGTTCGAGCAGCTCGTCCGGGCCGCCGTCCTGGACGTCGATGCGTTCTGCAACTCGCGGCAGCCAGCCCATCCTCAGCCCGGCGGAGTGGGCGCTGGTGTGACCATGGACGGCAAGGGCGTCGTGATGCGCACCGAGGCGCTGCGCCAGCTGACCGCCTGCGCCGCCAAGAACAAGGACCGCGGCTGGCCAAGGCTGTCCCGGGCGAGAAATCCGGGCGTAAACGGATGGCCGAGGTCGCCGGCGTCCACGACGCCGAACCGGTCCCCGCATCCCGGACGGGATCACGACCCGCGGCGGGGTAGCGGCGCAGCCCGGCCCGGTCGCGAGGAACGCGAAGCCGCCGACACCTGCGCCGACTACCTGAGCGCCAAGAAGCCGTACCTGGACTACGCGCTGACCTGCGGTTGGCCGATCGCTACCGACATCATCCACCTGGTCAAAGATCGCATGGACCTGACCGGAGCCCGCTGGGGACCGGCCGGCGCGGAGGCGATTCTCGAGCCCCGCGCGCTCGCCGCCAACGGCGACTTCGAGGACTACTGGCGATTTCACCTGTGACAAGAACACCAGCGCGTCCACGCCGCCCGCTACCGCGACAAGCTTGGGCTCGCCGCGTGATCAAAGGGCACTCCAGCGGAGCCGCACCCAACTTCGATAGCAGAACGACCGCAATTCGGCCTACTTCGGAGCCTTGCGTCGGATCGATCGGGCACGATAGTTTGGATACCGTATACATTGCGTTTACCGGAACAAGCACTACGAAGGGACACCGGCGGTGGCACAGGCGGTAACTAACACCTCGACCATCACTCACTATGAGATCCAGAAGCAACGCCGGGCGAAGATCCTTGAGGACTGGCGGCAGCATCGGATCGCCCTCGTTCGAAAGAGCGATGTAGTGATGGAGGAGGACCTCTCGCGTCGTATGCGGCGTGGCGTCTACATGGGACCTGACGGGTCGCATCCGACCAAGGTTTTGGATGCGACTCTGCATGAGATTCCGGCACACACGACGACAACTGTGCACCGGCACTCCTGGGACGCGATCATGTTCGTTACCAAGGGATCCGGCTGGACCGAGATTGACGGCGAGCGTGTGCGATTCCGCCCGTGGGACACGCTGCACCTTCCCGGGTGGGCGTGGCACCGGCACGGAAACGACTCCAACGAGGACATCGAGTTCGTAACCTGGAGCGTCGAGCCGATGTACGAGTCATTTGGCGTTGCCATCCTGGAGGAAGGCGGTGACGCGCCGTTCGAAAAGCTGGCACCGCCACCGCAGACCGCGCTTCCCGGGACTGGAGAGGATGCGTATGCGCGACGAGTGCGCCGACTTTCCCAGTCGGCGCCGGGCACGGACCGCCGCCTGATCACTCGCTGGGACGACGTCACGCCGAAGGTTACCAAGCGTGGCGCCCGCAGCATGTTCCTCATGGATGAGTCGATCGGCAACCGGACGTCGGGCCTGAGCGCAGTCATGCACGAACTGGCTCCGGGTCTGTGGCAGTCGCGGCACCGTCACGGCGGAGAAGCCTGGTTGCACGTCGTGAGCGGCCACGGCCATAGCGACGTTGACGACGTTTCCTATGACTGGGGTCCCGGCGATCTCGTGGTAGTCGACCACTGGGCATGGCACCAGCACTTCAACGACGACAAGAACAACACCGCCCGATTGATCCGTGTTCACAACTTCGACTCGCTGTACGACATGATGCGAATTCTGCTCGATCCCATGGACCTGTGGGACGAACTGCCGACACTAGACGCTCCGGACCTGTCCAACGTGAGGTGGCCCGATCCGAATGAGGGACGCCCGGAATGACCCTGCACTCGTATTCGCATGACGCCTTGGAGGCGTCGTCGGCTAATCGCCACACAGGTGTCTCCAAGATCTCGGTACTGCCGAAACCAGAATGGTCGCAGTTCTGGGACCGAACGATCTATTCGGCCGGCGTCAAGTCGAGGTTGCTCAACTTCATGCTCTTCAGTCTGGTCATGCGGGAGCGCACCTCGATGGTTGGACTGCCTACACACGGGTTGGCCCTACTGGCGGGGCCTCCCGGGACTGGTAAGACCACACTGTGCTACGGCCTGGCGAATAGGGCGGCGGAGGTCATGCGTGAAAAGGGCCTTGCCGAGCGGGTCATCTTCGTCACAGTCGACCCGCACGCGTTCCCGAGCGAGATGTTGGGTGGAAGTCAGCGCGCTTCCGCCCAACTGTTCGAGCGGGCGATCCCCGACATCGCGCTAGAAGGCAGCCCGGTCGTGGTGCTCCTCGACGAGGTTGAGGCGCTGGCGGTGAACCGCAGGCAGGCATCGACCGGCGCGAATCCGATTGATGTTCACCGCACTACGCAGGCTGTCCTCACCGGCCTTGACTCGTTGGCACGGGAATGCCGAAACACGGTATTGGTGGCGACGACCAATCACATACAGGCAGTCGATGGCGCGTTGATCTCACGTGCGGATGTGGTCGAACATATCGGTTTGCCGACTGCGGAGGTGATACGCGAGATCTTGATCGACACTTTGACGGAGCTTGAGCTCACCGAACCGGTTACGGACGACGCGTTGAGCGAACTCGCTGATCTGTGCTTCAAGCAGGAGCTCGACGCGAGACAGACGCGGAAGCTGGTTCTGCGTGCGTTGATCAGCGGCGACAGTGAGCTCGCGCTCACGCCGACTCTATTGTCCGCAGAGCATCTACGGCTTGCCCTTTCGCGGCAGTAGGCGGACGGGCTCGCCGCGGTCGATTCCTGTTACGGATAGCATTTTTGGTACGTTAGAAACCAAATCAAGGATGCAAATGTCGCAAGAGAAGACGAGCGCCAGAAGCCTTGACGTGAATAGTCCGGAGCGGCCAGAGGTGCGCGGGCTGTTCATCGACGGCCAGTTTAGGCGGAGCACTGCCAACGATGTTCTGGATGCCACGAATCCGGCGACAGAGAAGCGTCTTGCCCAGCTGACCGATGCCTCGCCAGAAGATCTTGACATGGCGGTGCAGGTGGCTACTGAAGCGCAACGAGAGTGGGCGTCGCTGCCATGGCAGCGACGGTCGAGGCAGCTGGCCAGACTTGCCGACGCGCTTGAGGACCAGGTTGAGTTCTTCGCTCAGCTGGACACCGCAGATTCCGGAAACCCGATCGGGGCGATGCGCGACGATGTCATGGGCGGTCTCGCCGAATTCAGGTACTACGCAGGCCTCGCCTCGGAGGTTAAGGGAGCCTCTCAGCCGCCGTCGTCGGGCGCCATCTCCTTCTCTGAACGCTCTCCATACGGAGTCGTCGGACGACTGATTCCGTACAACCATCCGTTCAAGGCGGCGATTGGCAAGATCGGCGCCCCGCTGGCCACCGGTAACGGAATAATTCTCAAGCCGTCCGAACACACGTCGCTATCGGCGCTTGAGCTTGCCCGTGTAAGCAAGGACTTCTTGCCGGACGGAATCCTCTCAGTCCTGACCGGGCGAGGTCTCGCAGTCGGTGCCGGCATCGTGGCGCATCCCGACATTCCGCGCATATCCTTTACCGGATCCGTTCCGGTTGGCACGGAGGTGCTGCGCGCGGCCGCAACCGGTATCAAACACGTGACTGTGGAGTTGGGCGGCAAGAACCCGTTCATTGTCTTTCCAGACGCTGACATCAAACGTGCCGCGGCAGCGGCAGTCAAAGGGATGAATCTGGCAAGATCCAGCGGGCAGTCCTGCCAGTCGACCTCCCGCATATACGTGCACTCAGATGTCAAACAGATGTTTGTCGATGCGTTGCTGGAGATTGTGCAGGCTCTGCGAGTCGGCGATCCGCGCGATGAGAAGACGGATCTCGGGCCGTTGTCATTTGAGGCGCACTATCGGAATGTCCTCTCGTACATCGCCGCAGGTCGCGCTGAGGGTGCGACGCTCCTGACCGGAGGCGGCCGCCCGGCCGATTTGAGTGTCGGCTACTACGTTGAACCGACCGTGTTCGATGACGTATCGGACGACATGACTATCGCCCGGGAAGAGATATTTGGGCCGGTGATGTCGATTCTGGAGTGGCGTGACGTCGATGACGTGATCGCACGTGCGAACGCAAGTCGGTTTGGTTTGACTGCAAACATCTGGAGCCTCGACATCAGTCAGGCGTTGACGGCTGCGCGTCGGGTCGAGGCGGGATATGTGTTCGTCAATAGTGAGGGCAAGCGGCCACTTGGCGCGCCGTTCGGCGGCTGGAAGTCGAGCGGTTTGGGGAAGGGCGCCAGCCTCGAAGAGCTGCTGTCCTACACGCGGGAGAAAGCGATCACGGTTGCGATTGGTTAGGCCCGCCGGCTACGCCTGTTACCCGAGATCGGTCTCTGCTTCGAGGTCCAACGTGCATGAGGTGTCGTAGGTCCGCAAAGGCGGGGCTTACACGTGAATTTGATACAGGATTTCGCATCCAAAGCGTTGACAATGACTTAGGTTAAATGGCACTCTTCTCGGAAGGGGTGGAGGACGTAGCTGCTGCACTGGAAGCTCTTGGCGGTTTCAGGGCATTGGCGATCAGGTTAACGGAAACGCATCGGCATTGAATGAGTGATGCGCATAGATGACTGGTTATGTCTCTGTGCAATCGCTCAAGTCAGGAAGCGGGATAGCTGCTTTAGCGCTGACGACTTCAGTCTAAAGGTATGCCCCGATGTCAAGACCCGCTGTGGTGACGCATGGGCAGCAGCCGGCGCTAGAAGAAGTTTCAGCGACCGATATAGCGAATGGAAAGGACTGACAAGTATGACAGATCAGCCAGATTCTAAACGAGAGCCGGTGTACGGGTCGGATCTGATGGCTGACAGCATCGCCGCCCTGGGAGTGAAGTATATCAGTCTGAATCCCGGTGCAACATTCCGTGGCCTGCACGACTCGCTGGTCAACTACTTGGACAACGAGGTGCAGATAATTGAGTGTCCGCATGAGAAAGTGGCTGTCGGTCTAGCTCACGGCTACACCAAGGCAACCGGCGAGCCGATGGCGGTCGTGTTGCACAATCTGGTCGGGCTGCTGCATGGTGCCATGGGTATCTATTACGCGTACACCGATCGGGTACCGGTGTACATCTTCGGCGGCTCAGGCCCCGCGGCGCACGATCGGCGCCGGGCTTACATCGATTGGGTTCACTCGGCAAATACCCAAGGTGGAGCTGTCCGCGACTATACGAAGTGGGACTATGAGCCGTCGTCGATCGCGTCGGTGCCGCCGGTTATCGCCAGGGCGGCACGCATCGCGGTGACCGAACCGCAGGGTCCGGTCTATGTCGCGCTGGATGCGGCATTGCAAGAAGACAAGTTGCCGGCCGACGCGCCACCGCCGGCTCTTATGTCGTCAACTCCGCCGTCGGCGATCAGCCCTGATCCGGCCGCACTCGCGGTGGCGGTGGAGAAGTTGATGGCGGCCGAACGGCCGATGATCGTTGCCGGATTCCCGGGCCGCGATCCGCTGGCCTTTGATCAGCTGGTCGAGCTCGCAGAGCTGGTTGGCATTGGCGTGCAGGACACGTACGCACGGCTGAACTTCCCGAACGGGCATCCGTTGTGCGCGAATGGGACCAAGAGCTTGGAGAGCGCGGACTTCGTTCTGCTGCTGGACATGAAGGACGCCGAGAAGGCTACCAGCAGCGTCGATTCGGTCTCGCGCCTGACTACTTCCCGTATCGCCGCGGATGCCGTTGTCATTGACGTAGGTTTCCAGGACCTGGGTATTTCGGGTTGGAGCGACGATCACGGCGCACCACGTGACGTCGACCTGATGATTACGGCGGATACCAAGCTCGCTCTACCGCAGCTGATCGAAGCCTGCCGAAAGGTTGTCGACTCCGAGCCGCAGAGCGAGGCGCCCCGCAACGCCAGCTGGCGATCACAGATTGCTGAGCTTAGGACCAAGGTCAAGGCCAAATGGCAGGCACAGGCAGCAGCCGAGCGAGATGTACGGCCGATGTCCGCCTCGCGGCTGGCTTCTGAGGTATGGGAGGTTGTGAAGGACTACGATTGGGTGCTTACGGCCAATACGGCCGAGGAGTGGGCAATTCGTACCTGGGACTTCGACAAGGCCTATCGCTACCCCGGGCGCCAATTGGGCACGGCCACACAGATCGGAATGTCACTTGGAGTTGCCCTCGCGCATAAGGGAACCGGTCGGCTGGTCGTAGACCTGCAGCCTGACGGGGACCTCATGTTCGACGCCGGCGCGCTGTGGGTGGCCTCGTATTACAAGCTGCCTATCTTGTTGGTCATGGTCAACAACCGGGCCTACTACAACGACTGGGAGCACCAGGAAGTCATCGCGCGTGAGCGTGGCACCGACGTAGAGAAGGCCTACGTCGGGATGGAGATCGACCATCCGGCTCCGGACTTCGCCACGTTGGCGAAGTCGTTCTCCTGGTACTCCGAGGGGCCGATCGAGAATCCTGACGAACTGCAGGAAGCAGTTCGACGCGCCGCAGAGCATGTCAGCACGACTGGTGGTCCGGCGCTCGTCGATGCGGTTATTCGACGTCGCGCATAGATCCATCTGATTTAACGACGTTGAAGACCCGGCCAATCAAATCTATTAAGGAGGTGTTCAATGTTGAAAAGCCTGCGTAGCCAGTTCCTGCTTGGCTCGTCCGTCCTGCTTGTCGTTGGATTGACAACTGCCTGTGGCAGCAACTCGCAGCCGAGTAGCACGTCAACCGGAGCGTCCGGAGGCGGTCCGGAGACCTTAGACAGCGTCTGTGCTGCTGGTGCGAAAGAGGGACAGGTCAGCTTCTGGTCCGGTGTGGAGCCGGACATGTTCAACAAGGAGATAGTACCCTTCAAGACTGCTCATCCCAAGATCGAGGTCAAGTTTACCTACCTTCAGCCTCAGGATCAAATCCAGCGTGCTCTCGCCGAGCTGCAGGCGGGTCGCGCTCTTGACGTTGATGCGATTTCGCCCGACTCGGCGACTGCACTGACTATTTTCCAAGCCAAGGCCGTCGAAGAAGCTGATCTCAGCAAGTTGGGTGTGGATCCGTCGCTCGCAGTCGATATCCAGGGCACCAAGGTGTTTACGACACAACGCACCTACGGCGGGATCGCATACAACAGCAACCTGGTCAAGGCGGCAGATCTACCTGATACCTGGGAGGGGCTGGTCGACCCGAAGTACGCCGGCAAAATCTCGGTAGACCCTCGTGGCAAGTGGCTGGCGCCGCTGGCCGCTGTCTGGGGCGAGCAGAAGACGGTCGCTTGGTACAAGAAACTGATAGAGGTCGCCAAGCCGGTCGTTGTCTCAGGCGTCACCGGCTCGTTGACGAAGGTGATCTCGGCAGAGATTCCGATCACCACGTCTGGTCGTGATGCTGAGACGGCGCAGATGAAGGCCTCCGGCGCTCCAGTCGCGATCAAGTACTTGGACGTGATCCCGGAGACGAATCAGGTGGCGTTGCTGCTCAAGCATGCTCAGCATCCCAACGCGGCGAAGTGCTTCCTGGCGTGGAAGGCAGGCAAGGACGGTCAGGCAGCGCAGCTGGCGACGGAGTTCAAGGGCAACAGCATCTCTCCTGAGGGAATGCCCTCCGGCTCCAAAGTGGCAAGCGTTCGGACGCCTGAAGATCTCACGTTGGTAGGCACGGTGGGCAAGCAGTTCTCCGCCATGACCGCCGGCTAGAGCCGTAAACATACAACGGAGTTGGACGCAGCATGATGATAGGCAACATAGGGGTCGTAGGACTGGGCAAGATGGGCTTGCCTATGGCGGGGCACCTCTTGCGTGCTGGGCATCCGGTGGCGGGCTATGACCCGTCCACCAGGTCTCAGGATGCGGCGAAGGCCGCCGGGATCCCGGTCATCGGTAGTGTCGCCGAGCTTGTTGCGTCGAGCTCATGCACGCTGGTCGTGGTGGGCACCGACGACCAGGTGCTCGAGGTGTGTTGCGCAGAGGGGGGGATCGTGAGTTCCGCTAGCGCCGGACACACGATCTTCCTCTGTAGCACTGTGTCACCGGAGACCGCTGTCGAGGTGGGCAGACAGGCCAATGCGGTAGGGATCGATGTCCTGGATGCCACCCTCTGCGGTGGTGAGGTCGGGGCGATCGAGGGCGATCTGCTGATAATGGGCGCCGGACCGGAGGACGTCCTTGAGCGCTGGAAGCCGATGTTCGACAGCTTCGCTCAGAACGTCGTACATCTTGGGGACCTGGGTGCCGGCCAGATCGGCAAGCTGGTGAACAACCTCCTCGTCTGGGTGGCGGTGGTCGGCAACTACGAGGCGCTGCGACTTGGGATGCGTCTCGGTGTCGATCAGGAGAAGCTGCGGTCGGCGCTGATCATCAGCAGCGGTGACAATCCGCTGATGCGGACCTGGCACCGACCACGGCCAATGCCCTGGGCTGAGGACGACATGGCGATCGTCATGGAGCGAGCGGACTCGCTGAAGCTCCCTATGCCGATGGCCGGAGTTGTTCGTGAGTTGATCAAGGATATCAAGATTCGCAAGGCCGAGTGGGGCGAAGATCCTGAATCCTACGAGTCGATGTTCGATTTCGTGGAGTCGGTCGAGGGTGCGCCGCGGGCATGACCGGCTCCGCGTGGCAGCCGGCGGGCGCCGACCGCCCGGTCAGGGATGAGAACTTCCAACACTACGAAGCCCGGAACCAGATGAGTTGCCCTTCAAAGAGCTCGGCGGACTTGGTGGGCCGGCTGCAACCACTTCACGAAATCGGCAACTAGGGAAGCTGGTGGCGACGTGACGACGGCAATTGAAGTACGCAATCTCCATCACCGATACGCATCCGCGGGTGATCACCCGCCGGCCGTTGGCGACGTGTCGTTCGACGTTGAAGAGAACCAGTTCTTCACGCTGCTCGGACCTAGTGGCTGCGGCAAGACGACCACCTTGCGGTGTATCGCCGGGCTGGAGAAACCCGATGGTGGTCAGATCAAACTTCGCGACGTCGTGGTCGTGTCGCCGCGGGCGTTCGTTCCCACGCATCGCCGGGACATCGGAATGGTCTTCCAGGACTACGCTGTCTGGCCCCACATGACGGTCTTCGAGAACGTGGCCTTTCCGCTGCGCATGCAGTCCCGCCGACGGCTGCGTACGGGGGCTATCCGCGACAAAGTCATGGCGATGCTAGAACTCATAGGAATGGCTCAGTTCGAGAAGCGCAGAGCGACCCAGCTGTCCGGTGGGCAGCAGCAGCGGCTATCGCTAGCGCGCGCGCTCGTGCGTGAGCCCGAGGTCTTGCTGCTGGACGAGCCGCTGTCCAGCTTGGACGCGCGGCTGCGCGCTCAGATGCGAACCGAACTGCGCCGGATCCAACGGCGGCTCAAGGTGACGACGGTTTTTGTTACGCACGATCAGATCGAGGCGTTGTCGTTGTCGAACGAGATCGCGGTCATGCAAGATGGCAACATCGTCCAGCAAGGTCGTCCGCGCGATCTGTACTTCCGGCCTCGGTCCGAGTTCGTTGGGAATCTGGTGGGCGCGGCTAATGTGATCGCTGGCGCCATCGATTCGGTCGGTGATGTCAACGAGAATGGCGAGCGCCGACTCAAGATTCAGACCGAGATGGGTATCTTGGTCTGCGACGACACGAGCGATCAGGTCTGGACGACTGGCGCCTCCTGCTCCGTGCTGATTCGCCCCGAGAGCATTCTCATGCACCACAGCGACACTGCCGATCGGGAGAACGTCTTCGCCGGCCGAGTCGATCTTGGGCTCTTTATCGGTGAGAGCGTCGAACACGAGGTGGCTGTTGGCCCGATAGAGCTCAAGGTCAAGGTCCCGACAAGCGTCCGCTTCCGCCGCGAGGACAAGGCCTATATCGAGATTCCTTCGGCCAACTGCGTGGTGTTCGAGGGATGACACTTCTCGAGGATTCCCCGTCATCCCAGGCGCCGAACCCTGCGGCCCCGCCGTCCTCGCCAGGGCTGCTGAACAGACTGCTAGAACGCCGGGTGCGCGGACGTACGGTTATGGCCATCATCGCCGTGGGTATCCTGGCCTACCTAGTCGCTGGGCCGCTGTTTATTCTGCTCACCTCGGCGGTTCGGAAGAACGACTTCGGACTGCCGTTGTCCGAGGGATCGTACTGGACGATGGAGAACGTCCGGACTGTCTTCCTCTCCAGCGAGACCTATCGGGTGCTTGGGTCCACGCTGATCTTTGCGTTGGGCTCGCTGCTTCTTGCATTCGTGATCTCCCTGTCCTTTGCCTGGCTGATCGAGCGTACGAATATCCCTTTCCGTAATTGGCTTTTCGTGCTGGTTGTGGCGCCTTCAGGGATTCCACTGCTCATCACGGCGATCTCCTGGAGCTTGCTGCTCAACCCGACGAACGGGGTGATCAACCAGGTCCTCGAGGGGACGCTGCATATCACTTTTAATGCATACAGCCTTCCCGGGATGATCTTGGTTCAGGCGTTCGGCATGGTGCCGTTGACCTTCTTGCTGGTCACCGGGTCACTGCGGTCGATGAACGGTGTTCTGGAGGATGCAGCGGAGACATCCGGCGCAAGCCGGCTGCGGATCATACGCAGGATCACCCTTCCGCTGCTCACCCCCGCGCTGCTCGGCGCTTTGATCTATGAGTTCGTGAACTCAGTGGAGAGTGTCGACGTCCCGTTGGTGTTGGGACTGCCAAGCAAGATCCCAGTTTTGAGCACAACGATCTACAATAACGCGCATCCGCCGGATGGCCTGCCTGACTACGGCCTGTCGGGAACGTACGGGTTCTTTCTGCTACTGCTTGCACTTGGACCGTTGATCGCCTATGACCGCGCCATCGGTTCGAGTGGAAAGTATGCAACCATGACCGGACGGGTACGTCGGCCGAAGCGAGTTGATCTCGGTCGCTGGCGCGTGCCGCTGTTCATCGTGGCCATGGGTTACGTTGTGGTCTCGTTCATATTGCCGCTGCTCATCCTGATCTGGGCGAGTCTTCAGCCGTACTACAGCGGCGTCAGCATGGCTGCACTGAAGCGCACGACACTGCACGGTTGGACGACAGTCTGGGGGGGCGCGAGTGTCCCGCTGGCGATCAAGAACACGTTGCTACTCGGCGTTGTGGTGTCGATCCTTACCATGTGCCTATCGGTATTGATCGCCTGGGTGATCGTTCGCGCACGGTCGCGGTTTGTATGGATTCTCGATTTGCTGGCCTTCATGCCGCATGCGATACCCGGCGTGGTGATCGGTCTTAGCGTTCTGCTGCTCTATTTGCTTGTGCCGCTGCCTATCTACGGCAGCATCTGGATCATCGTGATTGCGCAGGTCACTCTGTATGTCAGTCTCGGTACGAGGCTGATGGGCGCCGCGATCGCTCAGTTGCAGGTGGTCATGGAGGAAGCGGCCGCAGCAAGCGGTGCTCCCATGCGGAGGATCTGGTTCCGCGTGATCTTTCCATTGATCCGTCCGTCGTTCGTCAATGGTGCGCTGCTGGTGCTTATGGCAAGTATGCAAAACTTGACGCTGCCATTGATGCTGTCGTCGCCTGGAAACGTCGTGCTGTCCTCGCTCATCTGGGATCGATGGGATTACGGTCTGCCCGATCAGGCTGCGGTGCTCAGCGTTGTCATGGTTGCCATCACGGTGACTTTTGCTGCCGTACTGCGTGGCGGCAGCGGCAAGTCGGATGTGGTCTAGCGTATCGATAGGCGATTGGCTGGAAGTCCAGGCCGGTCTTGGCGGTGAACCCGGTGATCAGGCTGGGCCCGTACTGCATCCGTTTGGGCGGTTCTTGACCAGGCGGGCTCGTCGACGGTGTGTACTGCGAGGTTGGCAAGGGTCTTCTTCATGCGCCCAGACCTCCTCGACCGGGTTGAACTCCGGCGCGTAGGCGGGTAGCCGGAACACCGTCGGCCAGAGACCAGCCGCCACCAGGGCATTCATCTGCGCCGACACGTGGGTATTGGGGTGCCCCGTACCATCACCAGCGGTCCGCCGAGCTACTGATGAGCCGCGTCTAACAACGCGGTGTCGGACTTCCGGAATTAGAACCCGGCCTATCAGGCCAAGAGACCTCCTATGCCTGCCCGAGCACGGCAGAATCCGCATAGTGATGATCGCAAACGGCCCACCACTTCTCGGCTTGCGTATCTCGTACCAGGACGCTTCGAGTCGCTTGGTCCGGGCATGGTGCCGCCCATGTGCACTCACCTCGCCGAGCTGGACTCTTGGTGCCGTGCACGTTGGCATCCCACTCGCGTTCCTCGATCAGCTCCATGGCGTCAAGATAGTCCTGCGCAATACGCCCCGTCACTATGGCGAACTCTGGGGCACCGTAGGAGCGACGAGCGGGTCACCGCTGGTTCCGCCTTCGTTCCGTAAGAGGGTGAAAGACGGTGGCAGCCAGCGAAGGACTGTAGAAGGCGAAAACCCTGGTCAGTGAGTACACCACTGCCGTGTTGCAGGACGAATAATGCAGAGTCGGAGATCCGAAGCCGCCTGAATGTCGTTGAGCTGCGGAGACGCCTACTCCAACGTCCTGGGGGTCAAGGGGATTCTCTAGGTACACCATCAGCTGCGGAACACGGGCGTTGGTGGCGTTCGGCCGGCTTGCGCTGGTCTGGTGCGTGGGGGGAGCGGTAGCGGTTGCGGCGGGCCGCGGAACGGATCCAGACCTCACCGACGACAGCGGGGCGGGGTGGGGATCAGCACGGACCGCGGCCGCACCGCGCTCAACGGCCGACCACCAGCAAGCCGCGTCACCAACCTGTCATGACAGAACAGCTTAGCCAGATGTGTCGCCAGTTCGTGTGGTTGCCACGGCCCGGCTGTTGGCACCGAGCATCGGCAAGGCCAGAAGTGGGAAGAGAACGAACACCAGTAGCACCAGGGGAGGGCTTAGAAACACAGCCAGTCCGCCGGAAAGTAGCGAGAACAGTGGCCGCAGGCCGAACATCGAGATTGAGAAGAAGCTCATCACTCGTCCCCGGAGCAGGTCCGGACTCAGCAGCTGCAGGCTGGCGCTGAGGATCGGAATGTTCAAGGCGAAAGCCAGGCCGATGGGGACTGAGAACGCGATACCCATGAAGATATTGCTCGATTCGGCCAGTCCAGCGAGCCCAGCCGCTTGCATGACGAACGCCACGATAAGCAGATGACGGTCCGAGAAGCGACCAGTGAGGAACGTGAAGCCGAAGATGCCGGCGGTTCCGCCGGCGCTGCATGCCATGACCAGTAGGCCAGCGGATTCGGCGTCGAGGCGCATCGTCGTGTCGAGTAGGGAGGGTGCCAGCGTGCGTAGGCATTCCAACGATGCATTGGCAAGTGCGACAGCAGCCAGGATGGTGAGAATCGCTGGCGACCTCAGTACAAACCGAAGCCCTTCTCGACCACTTCCCCGGATGGAGCTGGTGCGTTCCTGGCGATCGACCCGCAACATCAGCATTGCCACGATCGGCGCGAGGAACGAGATCGCGTTGACCGCGAACGCCCACGTGGGGCTGGCGATCGCTAGTATCGCGGCCGACAGTGCCGATCCGCCGAGCATGCCCATGTTGAACTGAAGGGTATTGATCGCGGTCGCACGAGCCAGTTCGCTGCGCGCGACAAAGGAAGGAAGGATGGCGGTGAATGCGGGCTTGCTTATCGCATAGGAAGAGCCGAGGAGGAACGCCGCTCCGAGTAGTAGTGGCGCACTTAGCCGGTTGAAGGCGGCCAGAAGCGCCACCGCGGCTGCGACTGCACCTGAGATCGTGTGCGTAACGATAATGACAGCGCGGCGATCGAATCGATCCGAGATCATGCCGCCAGCGATCGAGAACAAGAACAGCGGCACGAAGGTGGCGACGTTGAGGAGGCCAACCAAGAACGTCGAATGAGTCGCTTCCATGATGTAGACCGAGCCGGTGACGTTCTGCAGCCACGATCCGATGTTGGAGGCAAAGCCGCCTGTCCAGTACACGCGGAAGTTGCGGCTCCGGAAGAGGCTGGGTTGTCGGGCGCCTGGAGGGAGGTTCACCGCAGGCAAGGTCACCTCATCTCGAAGGCAGTCCTGGTGCTGGCGGTGCGCCGGCTACCCCAGGAGCAGGACTGGCGCTTGTGCAGGGGGCGGTGTGGGAAGTATCCTGGATATTGTATTCAGAAGTTCTTGCGTAAGACAAGCAAGCGACGTCATGGAGGTTCTGCTGTGATGTCAAGCGGCACTGAACGTGTTGCCGAGCGGAGGGATCTGTCCGTGCGTCACCATCACCATGACGACGGAGAACTCACCGCAATCCCAGAGTTGGACCTGAACGAGCCGACCGAGCCCGAGGATGGCCAGGTCGACCAGGTCAGCCTGACCACGGTTGGTATCGATGTCGGCTCCGCCACCAGCCATTTCTTGCTGTCGCGGGTCACGCTCCGACGTCTCGGTGTTGCGCTGATGAGCCGGTACGAGATCATCTCGAAGGAAGAGCTCTATCGCTCCGGAGTTCTGCTTACTCCGTATCGGTCATCGACCGAGATCGACTCTGAGCAGCTGAGCGGGTTCTTTGCCGAGCACTTCACGCGTTCTGGCGTGACCTATGACGACATCGACACGGGCATCGTCATGCTGACTGGTGAAGCGGCGCGGAAGGCAAACGCCCGTGCCATCGCCACGATGTTCAGCAAGAGCATGGGCCGGTTCGTTTGCACATCGGCTGGGCATCATCTCGAAGCGCGGATGGCAGCCAGTGGCTCTGGCGCGTTGCTGGCATCGCGCGAACAGGCTTCGACGATCGTCAACGTCGATGTCGGCGGCGGTACCACGAAGTTCACCCTCCTTGAACGAGGCGAGATCCTTGGTACTGCCGCGCTGAACGTCGGTGGCAGGCTCGTCGCGCTCGAAGGCGGCACTGTGGTGCGGATTGACGAAGCGGCACGTCTGGTCGCCCAGGAATCCGGCGTGCGACTGGTGCTCGGCGAGCCGTTGTCAGATCATGATCAACAGGTTCTCAGTGCCGCACTGGGTGGCGCGGTTGTCGAGTACATGTCCAAGGACCCCTCGGAGTTCTCTGCGTTGACGCAGGCTCTGGTGCTCACCGAACCACTTCGCGGGCTCGCCGAGGTAGGCGAGATAGTGATGTCGGGTGGTGTGTCTGAGTACCTGGACGCCGTCGGTGCGGAGGTGCGCGACCTCGGACCGACGCTCGCTGCGCAAATATCCAGTCAGGCGCGGGCGGCCGGTTGGATCGTTCGTCCCGCGGCGGAACGGATGCGAGCGACGGTGGTCGGACTCTCGCAGTTCACTACTCAGCTCAGCGGCGACACGGTGTTCATTTCCTCCGAACAAGCGACTCCGCGTCTCAACTTGCCGGTTGTCGAGGCGCCCCTCGATCAGCTTGGCGACGACATGACAGCCGCACAGGTGGCTGAGGAGATCCATCGGGGTCTGGCTGCTGGGGGACGCGAGGATCTGCTGGATCCGGTCGCGCTCTCACTGAGCTGGGGTGGTCGGCCGTACTATCGAACGCTCACGGCGATCGCCGAGGGCGTTGCTTTGGCGGCCCAGCGTCATTTGCCGGCCGGTGCGGTCGTCGTCGTGTTGTCTCAGGACTGCGCGCGATCGCTGGGCACCGCCCTCAGGGCTGCGGTTCGAGCTGATCGCGAGGTCATCTGTATAGACGGCCTGCGACTGCGCGCCAACGACTTCATCGACGTCGGTGCTCCGATCAAGAACGGTCGTGTGCTTCCGGTCGTGGTCAAGACCCTGGTGTTTCCCGAGGTCCGGCAGTCCGCTGCCGCGCCGAACGAATCGGTGATCACCACGGGGCAGGGAACGACCTACGTGGAGGTCAGTGGACAGATCCTGCCAAGTGCTGGTACCTGAACACCGACGGACAATTATCACTTACCTAGGAGTTGCGTGTGCCTGAACGTAAGACCGAGACCGAGTTCGACACTCACTCATACGTCATCTATATGCGCGACAAGTATGACGCATACCAGAACTGGATCAAACAGGAGAATCTCCCGGCTTACAACGGCGAGTTCATCCAGGACGTCCGCGCGGTCGAGCTTGGCGACTGGCCGCGGAGAGGGGGGCGGGGCGCGTTCCTGGAGTTCCGCGACCAGAGCATCTCGGAAGCCTACGTCTGCGAGATTCCCGCAGGCGGAAGCCTGACTCCTCAGCGGCAGATGTATGAAGAGATTATCGTGGTCGCCGAGGGGCATGGAGCGACGACGCTGTGGTGGGACGACAACAGCCCTCGGCACACCTTTGAATGGACCCGGGGCAGCCTATTCGCCATTCCGTTGAACTGCAATTACGAACACATCAACGTCAGCGGCACTGAGCCGGCTCGCTTCATGGCGCTTACCGATGCGCCGGTGACGTGGGAGCTCTACCGGGATCCTGATTTCATCTTCAACAGCAACTACCAGTTCCGAGATCGCTTTGATCCGGATATCTCAGACTTCTACAGCCGGCCCGGGAAGTACTTCACCGAGTACTACGGCGGCATCCTCGATACCAGTTTCATCGCGGATCTGCGTGAAGTGAAGCTCGTGCCGCGGTCTAAGCGTGGCGCGGGAACCATGAACATGTACATCCACCTGGCCGGTAGCACGATGTTCGCGCACATCTCGGAGTTTCCGGTCGGCACCTATAAGAAGGCGCATCGTCACGGACCGGGTGCGCATATCTACACCCTTGACTCCACCGGATACACCTTGATGTGGAAGGACGGCGAAGAGCCGCATCGTTTCGATTGGTCAGAGGGTAGCGTTATCTCGCCGTCGGCCGGCTATTGGCATCAGCACTACAACACCGGTACCAAGCCGGCGAAGTTTGTCGCGCTGCACGCGTCGGTCGCTCTCGGCGGAGACAGCGAGGGAGGAGACTCGACCAAGGGGATCCAGCAGATCGACTTCCGTTATGAGGACTCGGCGTTGCGGGACATGTACATCGAGGAGTGCCGCAAGAACGGCGTAGAAGTTCAAATGGAGAAGATCGACGGGGCAAAGGCCTGAGCTAGTCCCCCCATGTTGCCTGAGCGGGCAGTCGAAGCACCTGTCCTCTGCCGCCGCAGGCCGGTCGACCCTCCTCGGCCGTTGATCTGCTGAGGCGGGTCGACCGGGCAGGCCATTCGGTAGGGGCTCGTCGTGGGTTTCGACGAGCACCTGGAGATCATCGAGGCGGTGTGCCGCTCGCTCGACGGTCTCCCGTTGCCATCGAACTGGCCGCCGCACGGGCCAAGGCGCTCTGCGTGCAGGAGATCGCCTGGCGCCTGGGCGACCGGTTCACGTTGCTGAACGATCCGACCAGCCACCGCCCGTTCCGTCAACGGACCCTCTGGGCGGCCATCGCATGGAGCTATGACCTGCTGTTCCCCGACGACCAGAGGCGCCTGTGGGCATTCGCGTGTTTCTCGGGCGTGGCGCGCTCCGGCAGGCTCACCATCTGACCAACCTGGGTCGCGCATCTGTGCAGGTCGAAGGAGTGATGGGCGATCCCGCGCGGCGACCTTCCTCGTTGCCGATCATTCGCAGCCGCTCGTCGCACCTCCTTGTCGTTCGTCCTCGCTGCGCTGCGGGCGCTCCACAGTGGACCTGCTCCTCACCGGCAGCGGGACTGGCAAACGATCGAGGAAGAACTCCTCGTGCCGTAACCCATCGACCACGAGATGGGATCACCTGCATATCGTGACCAGCGAAACAATTGACGGTGAGACAACGGCGACTATATTTTGGATCCCAGATCCAAACCGTTGCGGCGTTGTTCGCCCC
>JAOPYI010000160.1 GCA_025964675.1 Sphaerisporangium sp.
GCTGATGTCAGTCGGGGTGTTGGCGGCGTAGCCCAGGACAAGCCCTGGTTGATTCGGGTGTTGGCTGTGCCACGACAGTGGCTGCACCTTGACGCCGTGCGCGAGCGCCGCGGCAAGAACCTACCTCATGTACTTCCAGCACTCGAGTGAAATCTGGTCTGCGATCTTCAGCATGTCACCCTCGCCCATCAGAGCCAGGACGCGGTCGAGTTCGGGGCGGGAGGCCTTACCGCCACTGCACGACCAGGGGATGTGAAGCTCCAACGACCGGCGTCGACTTGAGAGGTTACGGTTGACGCCGCTCCGAGTAGAGGAGCCCTGCGGCACGCCCCGCGGAACCGGGTGTCCGGTGCCCGAAGGACTCACCCGCACCGTCGTGACCAGGGAGAGCAGAGGGCATGCGCACCTGCGTAGGACGGAGTACCCGATGACGACCATCCCACAACGCCTGTGCGTTCTCGGCACCGTGGTGTGCTGCGTTTTCAGCGCGGTCGGGTGCGGAACCCGGCAATCCAGCCCACACCGAGAACATATGCCCCACACAACTGGCAACCCGGCATTTCAGCATGAGATCACCCAGAGCATGCACACCATGGACAAGGCCATGAGGTCGGCGCCGATGACCGGCGATCCCGACCACGATTTCGCCGCCATGATGGTCCCCCATCACCAGGGCGCCGTCGACATGGCCAAAGCCGTGCTGGCGCACGGCCGCGACCCCGTCATGCGACGGCTGGCTCAGGAGATCATCGTCACCCAGCAGCAGGAGATCGAGGTGATGCGCCACCGGATGGCCTCGCTGCGCTCAGCCCCGGCGAGCGCGCCGCAACAGAGACGGCGTACGGGGTCGGTGCCGGTTTCCAGCCGGGACCGGGTCTACACCGCCGATCAGACCTCGAACACCGTTTCCGTGATCGATCCGGCCACCAACAAACTGCTGGGCGTCATTCGTCTCGGTGACCCGGTGCCCGGCGCGCTCAGTCCGCTGTACAAGGGCCAGTTGCTGGTGCATGGCATGGGTTTCTCACCGGACCACCGGACACTGGCCGTCGTGTCCATCGGTTCCAATTCGGTCACCTTGCTCGATACGACGACCAACAAGATCAAGGGCATCGTCTATATCGGCCGTTCACCCCACGAGGCGTTCTTCACGCCCGACGGCAAGGAGGTCTGGGCGACCGTGCGCGGGGAGAACTATGTGTCGGTGATCGATCCGGTGAAGATGAAGGAGACCCGCCGCGTACTGACCGCCAACGGGCCCGGCATGGTGCTGTTCCGCCCGGACGGGAGGTACGCGTTCGTGCCTTCCAGCTTCACCCCCGAACTCGACGTGGTGGACCCGCACAGGTACCAGGTCGTTGCCCGCGTTCCTCAAGTCAGCCCCTTCTCCCCGAACCTGGCGGTGAGCAAGGACGGAACAGAGGTCTGGTTCACCCTCAAGGACTCCGGCAAGACGCAGGTGATGAGTGCGCGGCCGCCCTTCCGCATCCTCGCCACTCTCGACAGCGGCCCGATCACCAACCATGTGACGCTCGTGGACAACGCCAACGGCAGGTTCGCCTATGTGTCGGTGGGCGAGGAGAACGTGGTGAAGGTCTATCGCCGGGGGCCGAAGCCGACCCTGGTGGCCACCATTCCCACCGGTGACCTGCCGCACGGCGTCTGGGGGTCGGGCGATGGTACGCGGGTGTACGTCGGACTGGAGAACCAGGACTCGGTCTCGGCGATCGACACGCTCACCAACAAGGTCCTTACGACGATCCCTATCGGCCAGCAGCCGCAGGCACTCGTCTACGTCCCGCAGGCCGTGCCGTCCGGCCCCGGCACCGCCAACCTGACTCCGCTCGGCGACGCGGGCAAGGCCGGCCATCTCACCCTCGTCGCGCCGAGCGGCACCGGCCGGGGGCACGCGACGGTGTCGGTGAACTCGCTGGGTCCGCTGGACCTGGTGCAGACGGCGGTGTCGGGCCTGGAGCCGGGCAAGATGTACACGTTGTGGCTGGTGACCTCGCGGACCGCCCCCTTCGGGCGGAAGGAAGCGCTCGCCACCTTCCCGACGAATCTCGCCGGGGCGCAGGTCGCGCAGGCGATCGGCCCGTTGCGAGAGGTCCTCACCCCGGCGACCGCGAACCGCGATCACCAACGGTTCCTGATGGTCACCCCCGCCGACAGCGACACGCCTGTGCTCATCCAGAAAGCCCCCTAGGTCGAGATAACGACGGGGAGGGCCATCCGCATCCGGGGCCCTCGCCATGGAAGTGTGCCGGTTTCGACGGTCGGAGGTCGTCAGTCTCCGTCGTCTTGGGCATTGCGTTGTGCCTCGCGGTGGGCAGACTCGGCGACGCGTTTGATGCCCTGCAGTCGTACGTCCCACCGCGATGCGACGTTTGCCATTGCCCGGACGGCCGCGTCGAGCCGTTCGGGGTGGACGGTGTAGCGGACTTCGCGGCCGTCCCGCCGTGCCTCAACGAGCCCGGCACGGTGGAGAACCGCGAGGTGCTTGGCCACCGCCTGGCGGGTGAAGGGCAGTTCGGCGGCGAGGGTGGTGGGAGTCGCCTCGCCGTGGGCGAGCAGGACGTCAAGGAGCCGGCGACGACTCGGTTCGGCGACCGCCGCCCACAGCTCCTCGTCGTCGCTGTTCATCACCGAGCCGACGCCTGGCGCTTCTGTGCCACGTACGCGTCCAGGTCACTGAGGTGGCTGATCCAGCCCTGGGTGTGCTCGTCGGCGTAGGTGGCCTTCTGCTCCTCGGCCCAGTCCATCTCCCGCAGGCCGCTTTCGGTCACGCGCAGCCGCGTGTTCTCCCCCTCGGGGGTGAGGGTGAACTCCACGAGCAGGGAGTTGCCCTCGCGCGGCTGGACGCCCTCGGCATAGACCCAGCGGAAGGCGAACGTGTGCGGCGGCTCGATGGTCTGCACGGTGATGCACGCGGTCGCCGGCTTGTTGGTCGCCCGGTCGGTCCAGGTGAGCGTGCCCTCGCCGCCCGCACGCAGGTCGACCTCCGCGGCGTCGCTGAACCAGCTACTGATCTGGCTGGGCTCGGTGACCGCGCGCCAGACCACGTCGACGGGCGCCTCGATCAGGATGTCTCGTTCGATGCTCGGGATCATGGTGTGCCTCCTCGGCTAACAGGCAACTTTCGGTTGCGTATTCACGCTAGCAGCAGGCCCA
>JAOPYI010000194.1 GCA_025964675.1 Sphaerisporangium sp.
AAGAACATCCTGGCGGCAGGTCTTGCCGTGTCGGCCTGTGGAGCTGATGTCAGACCGCAAGGGTCCTCCCTTCGGCAGTCGGCTGTGAAGCAGGAACTCCCCGTGGCGACGCGAGGAATCCCCGTCCCTCAGGGCGGGGAGTAGTCAAAGCAAGCCGATCATCTGTGCTGTGGGGGGAGGCACGTCCGCGCGCCCGCTGGACCGTACGGGACAACCCTCGGGGCGGGCAAACCGACCGCGCCCGGCGGGCCGTACCAGGGACGCCGAGATGGAGTCCACTCCGGCCCGCGACGGACCGGATCAGCTCTTCTTGATGCCGTAGGCGTAGAACTGGGAGTTCAGGCCGTTGACCGGGTAGCCGGACAGCTTCGACGACGCCACGACGATCTGCGGGTAGAGGTAGAGCCAGTCGCTGGCCGCGTCGGCGGCGATCTGCTGGTTGACCTTCTTCAGCAGGGCCGTCTGCCCGTCGGCCGTGTCCGACTCCTCGGCCTGCTTCACCCAGGCGGTGACCTGCGGGTTGTCGTAACCCCAGTAGAACTTCGGGTCGCCGTACCAGACCACGTCGCGGTCGTTGACGTGCTCCTGCATCGTGGCGGCGAAGTCCCGGTTCTTGTAGACCTTGGTGTACCACTCGTCGGCCGTGATGACGTTGATCTTGACCGTGATGCCGACCTTGGCGAGCTCCGACTTGATGAACGTCGCCGCCGTGGGGTGCGGGTCGTAGTTCGGGGTGTCGAGCGTGAAGCTGAACCCGCTGGCGTACCCGGCGTCGGAGAGCTCCTTCTTCGCCAGGGTCAGGTCGTACGGGTTCACCTTGGTGAGGTCCTCGTACCACGGGTCGGTGGGCGGCACCATCGAGCCGATCAGCGTGCCGTACTCGCCCCAGATGGAGTTGAGCAGCTTCTTGCTGTCGATCGCGGAGGTGACGGCCTTGCGGACGAGCGGCTTGTCGAACGGCGCCTTGCGGTCGTTGAAGGCCAGGAGCAGCTTTGTGGTCGAGTGCCCGTTGTTCACCTTGTAGTTGCTGTTGTTCTGGAACTGCGCGAGGGCGTCAGGGCTCTGCTCGCTGGTGACGACGTCGACCGCGTTGGTCAGCAGGGCGTTGTTCAGCGCTGTGGCGTCCGTGTAGTAGTGGAACACCACCTGGTTGTTCGTGGCGGCCGTGCCCCAGTAGCCGGGGAACCTGTCCAGGCTGAGCGAGGCGCCGCGCTTCCAGGTGCCGAGCTTGTACGGGCCGGTGCCGTCCTCGGTCGTCGCGAGGTTCTTCGCCTGGTCGTTGATGATCCAGATGTAGCTGAGGTTGTACACGAACGAGATGGACTTGCTCGACAGCGTCACGGTGACCGTGTGGTCGTCCGGGGTCGCGATGTTCTTGATCACGTCGAAGCTGCTTTTGCGGGCGGACTGCGAGCCTGCCGCGGTGACCTTCTCGATGCTGTACTTCACGTCGGCCGAGGTCAGCGGGTCGCCCGAATGGAACTTCACGCCGTCCCGCAGCGTGAAGGTGTAGGTCAGGCCGTCGGGGCTGACCTTGAAGTCCTTGGCCAGGAGGTTGTCGACCTTGCCATCGTCGGTGAGCCTGAACAGGCCTTCGTAGACGTTGCCGTTGAACGCCTCGGTCACGCCCTGGCCGCCGCCCGCGGTGTTGTCGAGGTTCTGCGGCTCGTAGACCGATCCGATCCCGATCGTCGCGTCCGTGTTGGACGAGCTCGCCGGCGAGGTGCTCTTCGTCCCCGTGCCGCCACCCGTACCGCCGCAGGCGGTGAGGGCGAGCGCGAGTGCGATGGCGGCGCCGAAGAGCGACGTCGTCTTCCTGTTCACTGTTTCTCCTGGTCGACAGCCGTACGGCCGCGTATATGGGGGCGACCCACGTGGAGTCGGAAGCCTACATTAATAGTAGGGTTTGGCCGGTTTGCGGGGGCCTGCCCCATGCAACCGGGCCGCGAGCGAAACGATTCCAGGTCTCGCGTAACGCGTGACGGCCCGCACCGCCTCTCCGCGCGGTGCGGGCCGTACTCCGGCGATCTTCCGCCAGGCTCGCTAGTCTCCTATGACATGGTGTCGATGCCGTTGGGTTGTTCTGGCTCCTGATCCAAGAAACAGGGACCTAGTGGCTTGACTCGCAATAGGGGCCGGTGAACTCGAGGCGGCGCGGCGGGGGATGCGGCAGCGGCTGAGCGGCCTGGGCGCGTATGCCGTCGAAGATCAAGCCCAGGTAGCGGCGCCACAGCTGCGGCTGTGTGTCCGCCAGAGGTGCCGCGGTGTGGCGCACGCCGCCGAGCAGCAACACGATGTCCTGCCCGGTGATGTCCTGGCGGATGACACCCTGCCGGCGAGCCCGGTTGGTCAGTATTTCCACGACCTCACACAGCCGGTCGATACCGGCCCGGACGGCCGGATGCTGCAGCGACGGACGCCCCACGACTTCGCAGAACGCGCGGTCCCTGGCCAGCAGCTCGATCCCGGTGGTCATGAATTCGAGCAGGGCAGCCGCCGGGTCCGCGGCATCCCACAGCCCCATGCCGGTGGTGATGAGACTGTCGATCATCTCGCCCATGATCGCGGCGATCAGGTCTTCCTTTGTGGCGAAGTGCCGGAAGACCGTTCCCTTCCCGATGCCGGCTCGCTGCGCGATCTCAGCGATGGATACCTCCGTGCCGTGCTCGGCGAAAGCCTCGGCCGCGGCGCTCAACAGCAGCTGCCGGTTGCGTACGGCGTCAGTCCGCGGCGACCGTGCGGCCGACGAGTTCGTCATGGCGTCAGCTTAACGGAACCTGACCGGCTGGTCCTCTTCATGCTACGGTTAACCTGACCAGTCGGTCCGTTTGGCGGCTGGGAAGTGGAGGCCCCTGAGACCGGGAAGGACTCGTGGCGTCCTCAGCGACTCACCCACACATCGAGGTAGTCATCTTGAAGACATCACCTGGGCTCGCCGCCCGCACAGTCGACCGTTTCTTCGATCGGCTCAGGAAGCTGCCCGCACCACGCAACAAGTACGTCGTGGAGCGCGGTCTGCGGACGCCGACCCAGGACGGCTTTGTGCTGGTGAGCGACCACTACGCCCCTGTGGTCTCGGGCGCCGGCAGCGCCACGATCCTCATCCGCACGCCGTATGGCCGAGGAATGCCGGTCGCCCAGCTCTGGGGCCGGACATTCGCCGCGCGGGGCTACCACGTGATCCTGCAGAGCTGCCGGGGAACGCTGGACTCCACAGGCACCTTTGAGCCCATGGTGCGGGAAGCCGAGGACGCCCAGGACACGATCGTCTGGCTGCGCGAACAGCCATGGTTCAACGGAGAACTGGCGACGATGGGAATGTCCTACCTGGCCTTCACCCAATGGGCCCTGCTGGCGGACCCACCGCCGGAGCTCCGGGCGAGTGTGATGATCGCGGGACCACACGACTTCAGCCGGGCCATCTGGGAGAACGGTTCGTTCGCCCTGGAAAACTTCCTGGGCTGGAGTGATGCCAACAGTGTCCCGTTCGAGAACAGGCCCAGCTTGTTCCGGCAACTCGCGGGAAACAAGCAAACGGTGAACCGGCAGAAAGCCGCGTCCGCAGGTCTGCCCATGGCACACGCAGCGGAGTCCATCCTTGGCGGACGTGCGCCATGGTACCGGGAATGGCTGGAACGCCCAGACCTGACCGATCCCTACTGGCGTCGTTACAACTTCACTGACGCTGGGCAGCGGGTTCAGACGCCGACGCTGCTGGTAGGCGGCTGGCAGGACATATTCGTAGGACAGACCATTGAGCAGTACGAGGCCCTACGGTCCAGGGGGATCGACGTCGCCTTGACGCTCGGCCCGTGGACTCATGTGGGCCATCTTCTCAAGGGATCAGCCGTCATCGACAATGAAGCCCTGAACTGGTTGGACATGCACCTGGGTAACCAGGGACCGGGCCGGCGTACCCAGCCGGTCCACACCTTCATCACCGGCAGCGGCGCCTGGCATGCCTCGCCTGTATGGCCACCGAGCCGCACCGAGACCACCTGGTATCCGAACGACGACGGCCTGCTCGGAACGACGGTCTCACCGGGCGGCCGGTCCAAATTCCGCTTTGACCCGAGCGACCCGACACCCTCGGTGGGTGGCCGGAGGCTCAGCGCCGGTGCCGGCGTACGAAACAACGGGGACCTGGAGGCAAGGCGGGATGTCCTGACCTTCACCACTCCGGCGCTTACCGCGGAACTGGAATTCGAGGGATTCCCTGTTGTAGATGTGTCCTTGAGCGTGGACAACTCCTACGCCGACATCTTCATCCGCATCTGCGATGTCGACAAGAAGGGCCGCTCACACAACATCACCGACACCCTGGTCCGGCTTGACACCACAGCGGCCGCCGACGAGGTACAGCACATCACCGCACGACTGTCTCCCTGCGCTCACAGGTTGATGAAGGGGCACCGTCTCAGGCTGCAGCTCTCGGGTGGCGCCCATCCGCAGTACGCCCGAAATCTCGGCACCGGGGAGCCCCTGTCGACCGGGACTGGTCTGAAAGCGTCCGTCCACACCATTAATCATGACAACACGCGGCTGACGCTTCCTGTCACCTCGTCCACGATCACCAGGCCCTTGTAGCCGAACTGCTGCTCGTCGCCCATCAGGGCGAGCTGCCCGGCGTAGCTTCAGCTGCTGGGGCTTAGGTAGCGGGAGAACTCCTCAAGCGAGATGCGCCCGTCACCGTCGTTGTCGAGCTTCTGGACCGCCGCCTCGGCGGCCTCGGCGGACACCGGCTGGCCGAGCACCTCCATGAGGTGCAGCAGCTCTCCGGCCGAGATCAGCCCGTCCTTGTCGGCGTCGACCAAATCGAAGGTCACCGCGTACTCGCTCATTGCCACTCCTCGTTTGATCAGTCGCGCAGAACCTTAGTCGGC
>JAOPYI010000204.1 GCA_025964675.1 Sphaerisporangium sp.
GCCATGCCGTCGTGCCAGCCGGTCTCGGGCCAGTCGGTGGTGCGCGGCCAGGCTGACCCGTACCAGGGGTGGGTGTCGCCGTCCTACATGAGCAAGGTGCCCGCCTCGGTGGTGGTCTCCCCCGCCATGGGCTCGCTCCTCACCATCGTGGTCCCCGGCACCGACAAGCCCGACGTCACCTGCTCCGGCAGCCGGATCAAGGTCAACACCTCAGACGGCGAGGCATCCTTCCGAACCAGCACCTCCGGCACCCTCTCCTGAGTCCCTTCGGGGTGCGCCGCACGAACCATCTACGCGACCAGGCGCTTCACGCCAGCCACGCTCGACACCGATA
Source organism: Sphaerisporangium sp. (assembly GCA_025964675.1). Taxonomy (GTDB): domain Bacteria; phylum Actinomycetota; class Actinomycetes; order Streptosporangiales; family Streptosporangiaceae; genus Sphaerisporangium. Next base: position 335 of record JAOPYI010000204.1, read on the forward strand.
TCAGGTGAGCGCTGCTCGAGTTCCGCGCACAGAGGCCAGAATCCGGATCAGGCTCGCCGGTACGGCTAACGCCATCGGCCACACCGGAGTCGATACCGTGATCGCGATCGCGGTGAGCGTGAGCCCGTCGAGCACGATCAACCCCAGGGCGCTACCGACCATGGCCAGTCGTGTCCGCCTGTAGGCACGCTTGGCGCGGACCACCATGACCAGAGCGAACACGATCGTCACCAGCGCCGTGCCGTACAAGATCTTGACAGGCAGTGGCACCGCCCAGGTCCAGGCATGGGAGGCAAGGAGAGTGGCGCCCCAGGCGACGGCCATGAACGGCCCGGTGGCGAGCAGGAGGACGGCGGCACGCCGCCACGGCGAGTGGTGGAAGAACGCGGCCGTGACGGTGTCGGCATCACCGAACTCGGCGATGGCCGCCCGCGCGGCTTGCCCGGGATCGCCGCAGGCGTCGAGGTGGATCTCGTAGGCCTCCTGGAGTCCGTCGGCGAGCTCCTGCACCGCCTGGGCGGGAAGCCGGGCCGACAGGACGTCCAGCTGTGCGGCGATCAGGTCGTGGCCGGCCATTGCCGCGCCCCCAACGCCGCGGTCACCGCGGTCGCGAACTCTTGCCAGCCGGCCCGCTCGCCGCTGAGCGCCGTGCGGCCGGCGGCGGTCAGTTCGTAGGTACGGCGGCGCCGCCCGCCGACGACCGACCAGCTTCCAGTGATCAAATCGGCCCGCTCCAAGCGGTGCAGCGCCGGATACACGGTGCCGGTGGGCAGGTCTATGCGCCCCTCGGTCGTCTCGCGGAGGGCTTCCTTCACCGCGTACCCGTGCAGCGGCCCGTCCTCCAACGCGGCGAGCAGCAGCCCGTCCAGGTGTCCCTTGAGCGCTTCAGCCCGCATAGGTAGTAACGCTACATCGACTCTTCCATTCGAGGCAATCACTGGAGTAGCGTCGCTATATATAGCAATGCTACGTATGGAGGCCGGTGTGGATCAGATCGAGATCCTTGGTGTCCCGGTGCCGAACGCGGGGCCGGTGTTCCTGGCGGCGCTGGCCGTACATGTCGCGGCCGGTCTGGTGTGCGTGGCCTGCGGTGCGGTGGCCGCGCTGTCGGCCAAGGGCGCTGCCAGGCACCTGCGGTTCGGCCGGATCTATATCTTCGGCCTCGGGGTCGTGTTCGCCACGATGACGATCCTGGCGGTGATCCGCTGGCGGGAGAACGCCCACCTGTTCGTCGTCGGCTCCCTCGCCTTCGCGGCGGGACTGGTCGGCTACCACAACCGTCGGCGCCGGCCGTACCTCCACATCCTCGGAATGGGGCTCTCCTACATCGCGCTGCTGACCGGGTTCTACATCGACAACAGCAAGAACCTGCCGATCTGGGACCAGCTCCCGACCTGGAGCTCGTGGGCCTTGCCCAGCCTCGTCGGTCTTCCGCTGATCGCACGCGCGATCAAGCGCCGACTTCACATGAAGAGGATGACGTCATGATCTACAGCTTGGCGGAGGGCCCTCTAGCAGCACGAAACCCGCGATGAGCGGCAGTCGCCGTCGGCGATGCCGTCGTGGTCCGGCGGGTTCAGTGGGGTGCCGGATTACCACCGGCCGGAGCGGGCATGGCCCACAAAGAACCGGTCGTGCAGCGTGCCCTCTGGCGAGCGGGTTGTGCATCTCGGTCCCGGCGCGGCCCCCGGCCAGGCAGCCTAAGCAGGAGAGCTGATCACGAGGCAGACGATGGCAAACACGGTTGACGTACGGGTGCGCCGGGTCTACGACGACAGAGAAGAGAGCGACGGCCGGCGGGTTCTGGTCGATCGCATCTGGCCGCGAGGGATGACCAAGGCCAAGGCCGATCTCGACGAGTGGTGCAAGACGGTCGCACCCTCGACCGCCCTCCGCAAATGGTACGGACATGATCCGAAGCGCTTCGAGGAGTTCGCTCGCCGCTACCGGGCCGAGCTGGACGAGCCGGAGCCGGCCACCGGGCTTGCCCACCTTGCCGAGCTGGCCACGCAAGGGACACTCACCTTGCTCACCGCCACCAAGCACCCAGAGATCAGCGAAGCCGTCGTGCTGGCGGACCTGGTGCGCAGATGAGCACGGACCAGTGATGGGCCTGCCCGAGCGGGTGCAGGCGTGCTTCCGGACGATCGGCTCCATGCCTCAACGGACCTCGCCGACGCCGCCGAGTACGCGGAGATCGATCAGCCGCTCATGATTGTCTTCGGGCCGCCAGAGCTGTACGTCGACGAGTCCTGGGTCGAGCAGATCGGTCCCGGCGAAGAGGCCATTGATCTGCTCGGCGGTGCGAAGCCGGAGCGGAGTGGGAGCGTTGCCGTACACCGCGTCGATCCTGTCGATGGTCTTCTGGCTGACACCGTCTCGGGTGACGTGGGAGATGATGATCAGACTGCCGGGGGCCAGTGCCTTGCGGAAGGTGGCCAGGATGCCAGATGGATCATCTTCGTCCGCGACGAAGTGCATGACGGCGACGAGGATCATGGCGACGGGGCGGGCCCAGTCGATGACCCCGTTCAAGCTATCGATGATCTGATCGGGCCGGCGTACATCGCCTGCCATGATGTGCACGCCTTCGCCCGCGATCAACGCCTGATCATGGGCCAGCACGACCGGATCGTTGTCCACCCCGACCACGACCGCGTCGGGTGACACTCGGTGCACGACCTCGGCGACGTTGGGCGCTGTGGGGATGCCGGTCCCGATGTCGATGAACTGGTCGACATGCCGCGCGCAGTGGCTCGCAGCCCGGTACATGAACCGGCGGTTCGCCCAAGCCAGCTCGCGGCCTTCGGGGAATACCTGCATGACCCGCTCGGCGGATTCCCGATCGGCGGAGTAGTTGTCCTTGCCGCCGAGGATGTAGTCGTAGACCCGTGCCGGGGAAGGCTTGTCAGGTGAGAACCGCGTGAGGTCACCCAACGAATCCCCTTGAGGCGTGCCGAACTCCGAGGTCACCGTTGTCTCCGTTCGTCGTCCTGGCCGGACCACGTGAGCTGCTGCGTGCCGAGGTGGGCTGTCACCCCACAGGCACCCGATCAGCGGTCAGCGTAATGACCGCTGCGACGAAACGGATGGCCATCGGACAAAGAGATCGAATTGCAGCCCGGAACGTGGCATGGAGGCATCGGTTACGAGTCGCGTGCCGCGCGGGCTTGCAGCAGGGCGGGGAGATGGTCCTTGCTCCAGGCGCCGCGGCGTCGTACGTGCTGGCCGCCGCGGGCCTGCTCAACGGCCGGTCCGCCACCACCCACTGGAGGGAGGCCGAGCACTTCCAGCGGACCTTCCCCTGAGTGAAGGTCGACAAGAATGTGCTCCTCCTAAAAATAGATAACCCTTCCTGCTGTCCGGTCGTCCATTGCGATTAAGGATTGAATGGGGCGACAGCACGGCCGGGGGCAAATCGCCGGCTCGTTGCGGACGATTCCTCCATGCTGCCGCCCCCGTTTGAGCAAGATTATCTGTCTTCGCCTATGGCGTTGTCCTGGCCTGACGGGAATCGAGCCGGTTGCCGTCGCCGGCAGGACAACGGCCCTCCTCGCTCCCGGGCTTGTACTTCACCTCGAACCAAACGGTTCGCCCGGCATCGCCTTCGTGGACATTCCATTGTTGCGAGATCATGTCGACGAGCATCAGACCTCTCCCTCCCTCGGCCAGCATGTCTTCGCAAAGGTGCGGGGCCGCTTCACCCCCGGCGTCCACCACGTCGACGTGTATGAAGTCGTAGCAGTCCGCAATGGCGAGGGTCACCTTCCCCCCGTTCTTCGAGTTCGAGTGAAGAACGGCGTTGGTGACCACTTCGGAAACGAGCAGCGTTACGTCATCGAGGGCGGGGTGACCGTCGCCGAGTTTTCGCCGGGCGTACTCACGCGCCTGTGAGACCGACTCGGGAGAACCGATCAGTTCGGTAACGCCCAATAGGCGTCCTGCCGTCATGCGCAAACACCTTTTCGCTCGCCGGGAGGTTCGCGCGTCGTTAAGACTTCGCCTTACCAGATTGTCAACAGGCGGCTACGATGGGTAGCGAATTCGGCTCACACCCCGACCACAATATGGGTGACCCAGCCGGTGAGGCGCCACCCCAATCCCCCATACAAACGGGAGGTGCAAATGACCCCGGTAAATGAAATCAATCCCCATGAGTCCCCACGTGCCCTATTCGTCTTCGAGCTGCGGCGGTACCGGACCGCGGCGAACCTCACCCAGAAGCAGCTCGCGGAGCGCATCGGTTTCTCGGAATCCATGGTGGCCATGATCGAGTCGCTCAAGCGTGTCCCGTCACAGCGCTTCGCGGAACTGTGCGACCAAGCCCTTAACCTGGACGGCACCATGACCAGGCTGTACGTCGCCACCACGTGGCACCGGGCGCCGGAGCACTTCAGGCCGTGGCTGGACGAGGAGCAGGACGCCACGGCCCTCCGAGGCTGGGAGCCCATGGTCGTCCCTGGGCTACTCCAGACGGAGGCATATGCCCGGCTGATTCTCGCGGCCGAGCCCGGCGTCAAACCAGAGGAGGTAGACGAACGCGTCGCGGGTCGCATGCAGAGGCAGACGATCCTGCAACGCGACGACCCTCCGTTCATCTCGGCTCTCATTGATGAGGCCGTACTTCATCGCCCCATCGGAGATACGGAAGTCCGGCGCGAGCAGCTAACGTACCTGCTTGAGATCGCCCAACATCCGCAGGTCACGATCCAGGTTGTCCCCTACACGGCTCAGGCGCTCTGCGGGCTGCTGGGCGGGTTCATCATCGCTGAACGGAACGGCTCCTCATATGCCGCCTACGTGGAAGGACAACCAAACGGGCGCGTCGTGGAGGATCGCCCCACGATCGCCAGGTTGCTACGTCGATACGACGCGCTCAGTTCAGAAGCCATACCGTTCAGACAGTCGCTCAAGCTCATACATGAAGTGGTGGATCAAGATGGATGATCTTCGGAACGCTCGGTGGCGCAAGAGCACCCACAGTGGATCTGACGGCGGCAACTGTGTCGAGATCGCGTCGAACCTACCCGGCATCGTCGCCGTGAGAGACAGCAAGAACCCGGCCGGCCCGGCACTGGTCGTCACGCCCGGTCAATGGTCGGCGTTCCTGCGTGGAATCAAGGGCGGCGAACTCCGCGCCTGAGAGGCGACTCCCGGACGACACCGTCCGAACGGATCCTGACCGAGCACCACGCGAGCGGAAACGGGCCGCGTATCGAGCACCACACCGCGCGGAAAGCCCGGAGAAGGTGCGCGATCAACGCACCCGGTGACTGAGAGCCCTCACCGCAGGGAGGGCTCTCAGTCCTGTGAGCCGGCCGGACCGTACTGCCGGACGATCGGCTCCATGCCTCAACGGTCCTCGCCGACGCCGCCGAGGACGCGGAGATCGATCAGCCGCTGATGATTGTCTTAGGGCCGCCAGAGCTGTACGTCGACGAGTCCGGGGTCGAGCAGGTCGGTCCCGGCGAAGAGGCTCGAAGAAATCCGCGGGGGCCTGGTTACTCCTGCTTGCCGTTGATCAGCAGCCGATGGGACTCCTGGATTCCTTCGGGAAGGCTGTCCGGCGAGAACCACCGCGCTTCCAGGATCTCGAAGGAGTCGATCCCGATCGTGCCGCCGGTCGCCTCCGCCTCGTAGGCCGCTTCCACCCGCAACCGGTAGCCGCTCTTGAGGTAGCAGAGCTGACGGACACGGACGTGCAAGCCCGTCTCCTCGCGTACTTCTCGGACGACCGTGTCCTCGAAGGTCTCGCCCTTGTTCGCGTAACCACTCGGCAGCCCCCACTGCACGCCTTCCGGCCAGAACCGGTGTTTCAGAAGAAGCACGTTGCCGTCGGCATCTCTCACCACTCCGGTGACTCCGACCATGAACTTGGCGTGCCGGATCCACAGAACCCGCCACTGAAGTGGGCCTCGCAGAAGCCGCCAGAGCCGGACGACCAGCCTCTTCAACGTCGATCCCTTTCGGCGGTCGGTCTCATCCTTCGTGTGCCATGCTTGGCTTGGGGAAGATCACGAACATCGTGGCTGGCAATGGTAACCTCAACGCCACAGTCGTACACGGGGTTCCTACGGCGAAAGGAGCCGCCGATGTCTCAAAAGGTGGGCAAACCATATCGGGCCGCGTCTAGGCCGAGTGTCCGTCAATCGAAAGTATCCGGCTACGCGATCGCCGTCGTCGTCACCGCTCTGATAGCGGGCGCGCTCGGGGCCGTGATCGGATACGCCGTCGGCCGCCCTGACGCCACCACGGCCGCCATCGCCGACATGCAGGCGGCGGACGCGAAGCGAGACGTCAAGCAGATCAGCGAGCTGACCTCCCTCGCGCGCGTGACCGCCGCCGACTTGAACAAGGTGCTGTCCGGGTTCAGCGAAGCGGCCCCCCAGGACAAGGCCTCGGGCGTGCCACCGGCGGGACCTGTGCCGGTCGGCGATTGGCAGCGGGTCCTGCGGCAGGCTGTCGACAGGCATTCGGCTACACCCTCGGGGACGACCGCGACCAACGTGGCGCGTGCGGCGTTTCGCAATGCGGTGAACGCCATGTCGACTGCGGTCGACACGTATGTGGCCGGCCGGCGGCTTCCCGCGAGCGAGCAGCAGGCCTTCGTCGACCTCGCCGTACGCCAACGCTCGGCCGCCGTCGCGATGTGGTCCATCGCGGCGACCCAGCTCGACCAGATCAACGTCGACGCCGGAAACGGCCACCAGCATGTGTACCTGAGTGGCACGTCAGAAGGCGCCATCACCGCGGACGAGGTTCCAGAGGGTACGCACACCCACTAGCGCGTCCCGGCATGTCGATGCCGGGAGGCGAGCACCGTGCGTACGGCGAGCAGCCGACCGTCCTAAACAGGGTTGCGCAAGCCGTCCAAGGTGAGTGACAGCAGGCGGGTGGCTCGATCGAGGTTGCCGGTGGCCAGTGCCAGGCCGGTGACGAGCTCGAACAGGTCGTCCACCTCGAGGTCCGGGCGTACGGCCCCTGCCTGCTGGGCGGTGACGAGCAGGCCGGCCGCCGCCGATCGCATCATCGCCGAGCAGTCGAAGCCGGACGCGGGTCCGGCGCTCATCATCGTGGTCCCCAGCCCTCGGTCAGTAAGGGCATGGGTGAGCAGGGCCCGCAACCACCCGGTCAGCGCCTCCCCCGGCAGGGACTCCACCGCCAGCGTCCCGGCCTTGGCGCACAGCGTCGTCACCCTGTCCTTGAACACGGCGACCAGCAGTTCCTGCCGCGTGGGGAAGTGGCGGTAGAGCGTTCCGGGACCGACCCCGGCCCGGCGGGCGATCTCGTTCAGGG
>JAOPYI010000211.1 GCA_025964675.1 Sphaerisporangium sp.
CATCTCGTATGCCCTCATCCTACCGCGTCCGCTTGACCAGGAGCAAACCGCGCCGTTACCAGCACTTGACTTCCGACCAGCCGAACCCACTAGCATTCAGACCACCCCGTTTCCAGGGCAACCCCTCCAACTTACTCCGTCTTCCCTGGCACCGCAAGCGGAGCCAGGTAGATCTTTGAGGGATATCGTCATCGTGCCCAACAAGCGCCCACGCCTCATCCACTTCGAAGTGGTAGCGGGGATGTTGGCCGGGCGATGCCGACGACAAAACATTAGCAGTCCCGCGCCAGCTCTCGATCCATAACTGGCAACGATCGAGTAGAAGCTTTCGCCCCAGAGGGCAACAGCAGTACAACAAGCGGTAGAACCAAAGGATTCCCGAGCGGATTGAGGCAGGCCGTGAACGATCGAGCCGTTCCCCGAGCGTTGGTCATGCTGCTCGTCGTGGCGGCTGCCGTCATCGCCCTCGCCGGCATCAAGGCCATCGACACGATCGCGGGGCCCGTCGTTCTCGCGCTCGTGCTCACGGTCGCCGTCTCCCCGATCAGAGGCTGGCTCACCCGCAGGCGTGCGCCGGGCTGGCTGATCGTCGTGGTCCCGCTGGCCGTGGTCATCGTCGTCCTGCTCGGCATGGTGGCGATCCTCACCACCGCCGTCGTGCAGATGGCGGTGCTGGTGCCCAACTACTCGGCCCAGTTCAACAAGCTCGTAACCGACGCGCAGCACTGGGCGGCGGCCCACGGCATCGCCCCGCAGGTCAACAAGGCGCTCCAGTCCCTGGACCCCGGAAAGATCTTCGAGTTCGCCCAGAGCCTGCTCTCCAGCGTGCTGGGCGTGGTGTCCAGCCTGCTGCTCATCGTGATCCTTGTACTTGCCATGAGCCTGGACGCGCCGATCATCTCCCGCATCATGACGGCCGCCTCCGCCGAGCGCCCCGCCATCACCAGGGCGTTGACGACCTTCGCCCAAAAGACCCGCCGCTACCTTCTCGTCTCCACGATCTTCGGCCTGATCTGCGCCGCCCTCGACGTCGTGGGGCTCTACTTCCTGCACGTGCCGCTCCCCCTGCTGTGGGGGGTGCTCGCGCTCATCACGAACTACATCCCGAACATCGGCTTCGTGATCGGGCTGGTCCCACCCGCCCTCCTCGCGCTCCTCACCGGTGGCATCCGCACGATGATCCTGGTGATCGTCGTCTACATGGTGGTCAACATCGTCGTCCAGTCATTCATCCAGCCAAAGTTCCTCGGCGACGCCGTGGGCCTGACCACGACGGTGACGTTCCTGTCCCTGATCATCTGGGCGATGGTGCTGGGGCCGCTCGGGGCGCTTCTCGCCATCCCGCTCACCCTGCTCACACGCGCCCTGCTCATCGACAGCGACCCGAGCGCCAAGTGGTCCGGCGCGCTCGTCTCGGGCGAGATACCGAAGGAATAGTCAGGCGCCACGCCTCAGAACACGCTGAGGCGCGGGTCAGGCGGAGGCGCCGACCGGCGAGCGCGGAAGCTCGGTGTTGGGGAGAAGAGAGGATTTCTCGGTCCGGCGGGTTCCCCACGGCATGGTGGCGACGAGGACGGGGAGCAAAAGCGCCGAGCTCATCGCCCACGGCTCGTGGAGGAACCACCAGCGTTCGCTGTTGAACTGCGTCAGATAGAGATACCCGACAGCCGCCCAGGTGGAGGTGCCGATGATGGCGGGCCAGGTGAACCGCGTCGGCCTCGCCACGAGGAACGGCATGAACCACATGAGGTACTGCGCGCCCAGACGTGGCGTCACCACCATGAAGGCCAGCAGGAGTGCCGTGGTCAGATCGATGGGGTCGGCACGGCGCCACAGGAAGCCCACGACGAGCAGCGTGCCGTAGATCATCCACTGGCCGTAGCGGGCGAGGTCGGCGTCCAGCGTCCAGTCACCACCCACCTTGAGCGCCGTCCATCCCCACTCACCGATGATCGGGCGCACGTCGCCGATGGTCTGGATCACCTTGGGTAGCTCGGCGAGGGACGTGCCGGCTCCGATGGGCAGGGTCACGAGGAAGAAGATGGGCGCGACCCCGGTGGCGAGGAACCCGTAGACGCGGCTCCGCAGGTCGGGCAGGAACAGCAGCATGCCGGGGACCAGCCAGATCGGCCAGCTCTTGGCGCACAGGGCGAGGCCCATCAGCAGGCCCGCGATGATCGCGTTGCGGAGGGGCCGCGAGGTTCTGGCGTTCCTCGCCACGATGAAGGCGGCCACGCCGAACACCAGGGAGACCGGCTCGACCTGGCCGTGCACGGCCGCGACGAGGATCGCGAGGGGGTTGCAGGCGTACTGGAAGGCGCGCAGGCCGGCGTCCTTCCCGCCGGCCAGCTTGCCGACGAGAGGGATCAGGATGATGTCGGAGACCACGGTGACCAGCCGGCCGGCTATCTCCCACGGGATGTGCATCCACAGGAGTAACCCGTAGACGTAGGGAATCGTCGGGAGGAAGTGCCAGCCGCCGTTGCTCTCCAGCACGGGATCCCGGTGGGCGAGGATCGCCTCGCCCGCCGGTTTGAAGCTGTTCATGAAGTCGACCGGTTGCCAGGTGTCGGTCGCCGACAGGATCATGATCAGGACGCGGAAGCCGATACCGATCGCGAGAGCGACGGCGAGAGACGGTTTCCAGCCCTTCCACTGTGCGACGACCGCGAGCACGACACCTGATACGAGGACGAACCCCGTGAGAATTGCGTAGTCCATGACGCTCACTAGCCTGCCGGAAGCCAGGCCAAACCGACCACTCGGGTGCGAAAATTGCCACCATCTATCCAGAATTGTTCACACAAAGAAGTATTTTGACTCCAATGGGTGACGATCGAGTGGTCGGTGTGCATCACGGTAGTGCGTTGAGGTACGACCGATGGTTCAGAGAGAACTCTGATCCGTTGTACTTGTCCCAGTTGATGGACCACGTCATGAGGCCGCGCAGGGTCGGGTAGACCCCGCGCGGCCTGTAGGAACCGCAGTTGGTCCCCTTCGCCAGGCAGTCGAAGGCCTTCTGGACCTCGGCCACCGTGGTGAAACCGTTCCCGGCGTACGGCGCGGCGGGCAGGCCGATGGCGACCTGGTCGGGACGCAGCCCCGGGAAGACGTCGGCCGCGTTCCCCCGGACGGGGAAGCCGGCGAGCAGCATGTCGGTCATGGCCACGTGGAAGTCGGCCACGCCCATCGTGTGGTACTGGTTGTCCAGTCCCATGATCGGGCCGGAGTTGTAGTCCTGCACGTGCAGGAGGGTGAGGTCGTTGCGCAGGGCATGGATCACCGGCAGGTACGCCCCCGAGCGGGGGTCGGCCCCGCCCGTCCCCGGGCCGTAGAACTGGTAGCCGAGCTGGACGAAGAACGTCTCCGGGGCCATGGTCAGCACGAACTTCGAGCCGTACTTGGCCTTGAGCGTCCTCAGCGCCGCGATCAGGTTCACCACGACCGGTGTGGTCGGGTTCCTGAAGTCGGTGTCACCGGAGTTCAGCGACAAGGAATGACCCTCGAAGTCGATGTCGAGCCCGTCGAGGGCGTACTTGTCGATGATCGCGCCCACCGAGCTGACGAACTTGTCACGCGCGGCGGTGGTGGTGAGCTGCACCTGGCCGTTCTGGCCGCCGATCGAGATGAGCACCTTCTTGCCGGCCGCCTGCTTCGCGCGGATCGCGGCGGTGAAGTCGGCGTCGCTCTCGACGTTCGGGCACTCGCCGGACGGGCACCGGTTGAACCGGATGTCGCCGGAGGTCACTGAGGTGGGCTCGCCGAAGGCCAGGTCGATGACGTCCCAGGCGTTCGGGACATCACTCATCCTGATATATCCGGATCCGTTGGCGAAGGACGCATGCAGGTACCCCACCAGCACCCGCTTCGGCAGGGTGTTGGGGGGCGGCGGGCTGGTCGACGGCGTGGCCGTCACCTCGGCCGACCTCGCCGACTCCCCCGCCGGGTTCGAGGCGCTGACCGCGAACCGGTAGGTCGTTCCCGACGTCAGTCCCGTGGCGGTGTACGTCGTCCCGGCGGGCGTACCGATCTTGGTTCCGTCCCGGTAGACGTTGTACGCGGTCGCGCCCGAGGACACCGACCAGCTCAGCGAGACGCTCGAGGACGTGGTGCCGGTGACGGCGAGCCCGGCCGGAGCGGCCGGAACCTGCGGGCCACCGCCGTCACCCGGGGGCCCGTCCAGCACCACGTCGTCGGCGTTGTAGGGGCCCGTGCCGTACCAGCCGTTGACATAGATCGTCACCGACGTCGTGGTGGATCCGGTGGTGAACGACGTGGTGAGCGGGGCCCAGGCCGCACCGGGGGTGCCCCAGGTGCTGACGTCGGTGGTGCCGGTGCCGAGCGCACCGAGGAAGATGTAGCTCCCGCGGACCCACGCCGACAGGCTGTACGACGAGGACGGCTTCACCCTCACCGTCTGGGAGCAGCGGGCGTAGTCACTGCCCGCCGGGGTCGCCTCCAGCGCGGACGAGCCGCCGTGGACGGGGCTGGTCACGGTCCTCGCGGTGGACGCGCAGGCCCAGCCGCTGAGCCCGGTCTCGAATCCTGGGTTGGTGGCGATGTTGGCCGCGAGGGCCGCCGTGGCGGGGAGCACCGCGATCCCGAGGGCCACCACCGCCGTCGCGGCGACCACCCTGAGGCGGGACAGGGCCCTCTGACGGGACCGAGAGGCGATGGAGGTCATCCGTTGTACCCCGCGAAGATCTTGGAGAACTCGTACGGCGACTGGGCGATGTTGGTGCACATGTAGAGCGCTCCGGTGCAGGCGTTGCGGTCACGGGTCATCTCCCAGAAGGCCAGCTCGCCCAGGTGCTTGCTCTTGGCGAACGTCACAAGCTGGCGGGCGTCGGCCTGGTCGTACACCCGGCCGTCGTCGTTCTGGCCGACCATCGGCGTGACGCCCACCATGCGCCATACCTGGGCGTCGGTCTTTCCGGGGTAGAGGGACTTGAGCTGGGTGAAGGTGCTCTGTGCCGCCTGGACCGCCGCGTCGCCGTAGTCGGCTGACCGGTAGTAGTCCATCGCCATGACGTTGACGACGTCCAGGGCCACCCCGGCGTCGCGGGCCGACTTCACGACGTTCAGGCCGTCGGCGGTGAGACCTTCGGGCAGGACCGGCAGCGTGAGGGAGACCTTCAGGCCGGGGTTGGCCTGCTGGAGGCGGGCCAGCGCCTGCGACCGGCGGTTCACCGACACGGGGTCGGCCGAAGCCGCGCCCTCGATGTCCAGGTCGATGTACTTCAGCGCGTACGCCTTCACGACGGCGTCGTACTCGGTGAACAGCGTGTTCACGTCGGAGCACGCCTGGGCCAGCTCGATGCCGGACGCGCCCCCGAAGGAGATCTTCACGTCGCCGCCGCCCGCGCGGATCGCGTCGATCTGGTCCTTGGCCCATCCCTGGCGGGGGTCGTAGGCGTTGAACCACATCGCCTTGCAGGAGGAGGCCGTGATGAAGGCGAGGGTGAAGTTCTTCAGCCCGGACGCCGACTTCATCGCGGGGATGCTGGGGGTCGGCCAGGCCCCCATGTCGACGTACGGCGCGTGGAACAGCGATCCCGGGGTTCCCGGCGGGGGCGTCGTCGTCGGGGTTGGGGTCGGCGTCGGGGTTGGGGTCGGCGTCGGGGTTGGGGTCGGGCCCGTTCCGCCCGAGCAGGAGGCGCTGTTCAGGGTGCAGGCCGTGGGCGAGCCCGTGCCGGCGGCAACCCAGCCGAAGGTGGCGGACGCTCCGGGGGCGAGCGTGCCGTTGTACTCGCGGTTCTTGAACGTGTAGTGGTCACCCGTCCGGGTCATGAGCGCGTCCCAGTAGGTCCCGGCCGTGGTTCCTGGCGGCAGGTCGAAGGCGACGGTCCAGCCGTTGAGCGTCACGGAACCGGTGTTGGTGATAGTGAACTGGCCGTTGTAGCCGGTGTCCCAGCTCGACGTCTTGGCGAAGACGGCGGTGTCGGCGTACGCGGCGCCGGGGACGGCGAGTGCGGCGGCGACGGCGAGGAGCGCGGCGGCGGCCGTGAGCGGCCAGGAAGCGGGGCGCAGTCTCATGACAACCTCCCGAGGGTGAGGAGTGAGGTGACGACCCCGCCCCCGCGGGCGGGCCGGGGCGCGGGGGGGTGTACGGCCCGCACGTCCCTTGGGGGGGCGGGCTGTGCGGGCCGTACAGTCATCGGGCCTCGACCGCGGACGGCGGGTCTCGGCCGGCTCGCGGGCGGTGGAGGCCCGCGTCCTGTTCGCGAGCCGGGGCTCGCGGTGACGGGGGCTAGAAGCCCGCGGTGATCGAGGTGAACTGCCAGTCGTTCTGGGCGATGCCACTACAGGCCGACTGGACGCCGCCACCCGCGCAGCCACGGTCGCGGTTGACCGACCAGAAGGCCAGCCGGCCGAGGCCCTTTGACTTGGCCCAGTCGCGGATCTGGGTCCAGATCGCCGGGGTGGTGTTCTCCTGCTGGTCCGACAGACCGTTCATGCCGGAGATGCCCATGTGGGAGTAGGCGGTGGCGTCGGACCAGCCGAAGGCGGTCTTGAGCGCGTTCTTCAGGCCTTCTGCGGCGTTGACCGTGTTCTGGTACATGTTCGCGCCGCCGCCGAAGTCGAACGGCATGATCGTGAACACGTCGATGTTCGCGCCGAGCGCCGCGGCCTGGTTGATCAGGCGGGTGCCGTAGTAGGTCGGACCGGTCGTGCTGGTACCGAACGTGACAATCGTCTTGATGCCGGGGTTGTTCTGCTTGACGATCTTCAGCGCGTTGAGGATGCGGTCCTGCACGGCCTCGTTCTCGAACTCGTCGCTGTTCTCGATGTCGATGTCGATCGCCTTGAGGTTGTAGGCGCTGATGACCTGCTGGTAGGCGCCGGCCAGGGCCTGCGGCGTAGAGCAGTTCGGGCCGAGCTTGTTGCCGCTCCAGCCGCCGAACGACGGGACGATGTCACCGCCGGCGGCCCGGATCTGGGAGATCGCCGTGGCGTCCGCACTGCCCTGGAGCGGGCGCGTGCCGTCCCAGGCGGCGTTGCAGCCGCCGCTCGACAGGATGAAGGCCATCGTGAACCACTTGATCCCGGTCGCGCTCATGACCGTGCTCGGGCTCGGCGGGTTGCCCCAGCCCATGTAGAGGTACGGGGCTCCCGTGCCGCCGGGCGGCGGGTTGGTGCACCCGGTCGTGGTGCCGGTGACCGAGCCGCTGGCGGCCGACTCCCCGACCGAGTTGTACGCCTTGACGGTGTAGGTGTGGGTCGTGCAGGTGGCGAGGGAGCCGATCGTGGCGGAGGTGCCGGTGACCGTGGCCTTGACCGTCGAGCCTTCGTACACCCGGTAGCCGGTCACGGTGCCGGTCGACGCCGTCCAGGACAGCGAGATCGACGTGTTGGCGGTGCCGGTGACGCTGGGAGTGCCCGGAGCACCCGGAGCGCCGGGGTTCGTGGTGCCGCCCGAGCAGGAGGCGCCGTTGAGCGTGCAGTTCAGCGGCGCGCTGAAGTTGCCGGGGCTGCCGTTGAAGCCGAAGCTGGCGCTCGCTCCGGCGGCGAGGGTCGGCGCCCAGCTCGGATTGGTGAAGGTGTAGTGCTGGGCGCTCCTGGTCATCACCGCGTCCCACGAGGTGGTGACAGAGAAGCCGGCGGGCAGGTCGAAGGCGACGGTCCAGCCGTTCAGGGCACTGGAGGTCCCGTTGGTGACCGTGTACTTGCCCTCGAACCCGCTTCCCCAGTCCTGGGGCTTGGTGAAGGTCGCGGTGGCAGAGGCCGCGAAGGCGGACCCCGTTGTCATGACCAGGACGGCTGCCGCGGCGACCAGCGCCGCGACACACAGTCGGAAAAATCGCATTAAAGCTCCTCTTTGAGCCGGTACGGCCGGCGCGAGCCGTACCGGCGACCAGATGTCAGCCCGTGAAGGCTTTGAAGATCGAGGTGAACTCGTAGGCCGACTGGCTGACGCCGCTGCAGGTGGGCGAGAGCGTGCCGTTGGGGCAGCCACCGTTGTCGCGGCCGACCGACCAGAAGGCGACCCGGCCGACGTGGTTGGACTGGGCGTACGCGAGCACCTTTCGCGCGTCCGCCTGGGTGGTGGTCTGGCCGGTGTCGTTCTTGCCGATCATCGGCGTGAGGCCGAGCAGGCGCTTGAGCTGCGCATCGGTCTTCGACGGCCAGATCGTCTTCATCTGCCCGAGCGTGGCGTTGGCCGCCGAGACCATCGCGTCGCCCCAGTTGCCGGAGAACCCGAAGTCCATCAGCATCGGGTTGACCAGGACGTTCAGTCCCTTGGCCGCCGCGTCCTGCAGGATCTGGACCGAGAACGGGTCCATCCCGTAGTCCTGGCCCTGGATGCGCATCGTGTAGCTGATGACCGTGCCGCGCTCCGCCTGCAACTGCTTGAGCGCGGAGTTGACCTTGTTGACGTCGATGGACGCCTCGACGTCCACATCCAGGTAGTTGGTGCCGACGGTGTCGAGCACCTTCTTGTAGGCCGCCAGAAGCTGGGCCGTGGTGCCGCAGCTGTGCTCCAGGTACGGCCCGGCCGCGCCGCCGGTGGCGACGATCACCTGGCCGCCCTTCGCCTGGAGTGCCCGGACGTCGTTGATGATCCGGGAGTCGCTCAGCGGGATCGTGCCGCCCCAGGCGGGGTTGCACCCGGTGCTGTCGCCCAGCGCGAAGGCGAGGGTGTAGTTCTTCACCCCGGTCGCGTTGGCCGCGCTGACGAGCGACGGCGTGGACATCGTGATGTCGATGTAGGGGGCGACGAGGATGCTGCCCGTGGGCGGCGGGGTCGTCGGCGTGGGAGTCGGGGTGGGGGTCGGCGTGGGGGTGGGCCCGGGCGGCGTCGGGGTGGGCGTCGGGCTCGGAGTGCCGCCGCCACCGCAGGAGGCGCCGTTGATCTTGCAGTTCAGCGGGGAGCCGGGGCCGCTGCCGACGAAGCCGAAGGCCGCCGAGGCGCCAGGCGCAAGCGAGCCGTTGTAGTCGCGGTTCTTGAACGTGTAGTGGCTGCCCGACTGGGTGAGCAGGGCGTCCCAGTACGTGCCGACGGCGGTGCCGGACGGCATGTCGAACTCGACGGTCCAGCCGTTGACCGTACCGGAGGTGCCGTTGGCGATCGTGTACTTGGCCTCGAAGCCAGAACCCCAGTCGGAGGTCTTGACGAACGTGGCGGTCACCGACGCGGCCTGCGCGCTAAAAGGTGCGAACACCGCGACGAGGAGGCTCGCCACGGCGGTGAGGACAATCAGGGGGAAAGTGCGGCGCATGATCGCTCCCATGCTGGCGAAAGCGGGGCATACGCATCCCGGGGGCGGGGACGCGGGGAGGACGGGGGGTGGCTCACGCCATTGTGTTTTCCACAGCTCAGAAAGATGTCAGCTCAGGAGGTGGACGGGGCACGGTACGCCTCCGTTGGTGAATTCTTTTAGGAAAGTTTCCTAAGAGTTGTCGCGATCGTAGCTCCGCCGCAGCGCGCCCACAAGACCCAAACTCCACGCTTTGCCCGCAGGCAGACCCCATCTGACAAGGAGATCCGGCTGGTCTACCCCCCTGCCTGGAGACGTATGGTCCGCCGGTGAGGGCGGCGAGCCTTCAAGGCGTGAAGTAAGCGAAGGAAGATCAGAAACCCATCCGGCGAAGGCCCCATTGACCGGGCCCGCGGCGGGACGTCGCCCGGCCGGCCCGGAACGGCTACGCCGTGGACGTCCGGGGCAGCGGCGACTCCATCCAATACGCGTATACGGCGCGATTAGCGCAGGTATAGCGTGATACACCCCTCGAAACTCTGGAGCTTGGCGGCATGTTCTTCGGCATCACCAACATCTGGGCCTACGTGGTCGGGGCTTTTCTGATCGTCCTGCTGCCCGGCCCGAACTCGCTGTACGTCCTGTCGACGGGGGCCCAGCGGGGCGTGCGGACGGGGTACCGCGCGGCGACCGGGGTCTTCGCCGGGGACACGGTGCTGATGGTGCTCTCGGCGGCGGGGGTCGCCTCACTGCTCCGGTCAACGCCGCTGCTGTTCAACGTCGTGAAGTACGCCGGCGCGGGTTACCTCGCCTGGCTCGGGATCGGCATGATCCGCTCCGCGCGGAGATCGTGGCGGGCTGGCCAAGGGGAAAAGCAGGCCGAGAAGCAGGCCGAGGCGGTGGCGGATCTTTCCGACCCGTTCAGGAAAGCTCTCACGATCAGCCTTCTCAATCCGAAGGCGATCCTGTTCTTCATCTCGTTCTTCGTGCAGTTCGTGGACCCGCACTACGGCGCCCCGGCGGTCTCGTTCCTCATTCTCGGCGCGATATGCCAGCTCTTCAGCGTGATATACCTCTCCACGCTGATCTTCGGCGGGGTCTACCTGGCGAGCCAGTTCCGGCGGCGGCGCAAGCTCTCGGCCGGGCTGACCTCCGGGGTCGGGGCGCTCTTCCTGGCCTTCGGCGCCAAGCTGGCCACCACCAGCCTCGGCTGACCCCCGCCGTGGCGGGGGGTCACCACTAGGCCGACGGCCGTGTCTCGTCCTGGTTGACCTTCAGCGCGACGCTGACCAGTGACAGGAACATCTCGGCGCCCGCGCGGTCCTCGATCTCCACCCGGATCCAGTCGGTGTTGTGACCTAGGGTGACACGATGCGAGTCGGCGAGCACCCGTGCCCATCGATCGATGACGGGAGCCGTGAGCAGGAGCTCGGCGGTGTGGTCACCGGACATGCGGATAATTTCACGCCCCCGCGTGCGGAACCTTATGGCTCTGCGGGTACGACTGACGGCGAGGTCGGGCCACCGCGTCAACTGGACCGCGACATCGGCCACGCACCCAGCCGACCGGACATGCGTGCGCGATTGCACTGCCATAGCCTCATGCTCGCGGGCCGCTCGCCATCCCGAAACCCTCTGTTCCCGAACTGTTATCCGATGTTCAACGACATCACCAGGAAAGGGGCGTGTTCGCAGGTGGCGCGATTGATCCACTAAGACGATCTTTTTCCGCATATATACGGTTTCCTAGGGATTGTGTACGGTGGGCGACCAATGACCACACTTCGGCATTTCAGCTCAGGTTCGGCATTCCCATCCCGGGGTAGGCGTCGAAGCTTTAGCGTCGGTCTTCCGCTGTCCATGGGAGAAGCATGAGCCCCACGTCCTTCACGCTCCCGAGGATCACCGCGCTGCTCCGGCAGGCCGTGCCGAAGCTCCTGGAAGGCGTTGTCGCGCCGCTCGCCGTGTTCTACACCGCGCTCGCCGTGCTCGGCCTGGACGGGGCGCTGGTCGCCGCGGTGACATGGGTTTACGCCGGGGTCCTGTGGCGAGTGGTCCGCCGCCGGCCGGTGCCGGGGACGATGATGCTCGCGGCCATCGCCATCACCGCACGAGCCGCGCTCGGCTGGTGGACGGGCAGCGCGGTGGTCTACTTCCTCCAGCCGGAGCTGGGCACGATCTGCATCAGCATGGCCTTCCTCGCGTCCGTACGGCTGAACCGCCCGCTGGTCCAGAAGCTCACCCTCGACTACATCCACCTGCCCTCCACCGTGCTACGGCACGAGCGGGTCCGGCGGTTCTTCGCGCGGATCACGCTGCTGTGGGCGTTCGTGCTGCTGGCCAACTCGACGGTCAGCATCTGGCTGCTCCTGCACCAGTCGATCGGCACCTACCTGCTGGTCCGCACCTCGGTGGTCGCGGCCATCAGCGGCGTGGCGGTCGGCATCTCGATCTACGCGTTCCGCCGGGTGCTGCGCCGTCTCCACGCCGACGCGCCGGTGCCCGCCCTCACAGCCGGTTAGACCGGGACGCGGGTCACTCTTCGTCGACCGGCCCGATGCCGAGCGCCTCGACGTTGCGCAGGATCTTGTCGAGCTCGCCGCCGGGTCACGAGCCCCGTATGTCCGAGTTTTCGGCCCCTGTGCGTGAACCGTACCGCGATGGGCAAGGATGAGTGCATTTCCACCTCGGAGAGGACAGAGATATGGGATGCGCACTCGTGACCGGGGCGTCGCGGGGGCTCGGCGCGGTCATCGCCGAGCGGCTGGCGGCCGACGGCTGGAAGGTCGTCGTGAACTACGCCCACGACACAGCGGGCGCGACCGCCGTGGCCGACCGTATCGGCGTCGCGGCCCACGTGTCCCGTTTCGACGTGACCGACGAGGAGGCGGTACGGCGGGGCGTCGCCGAGATCCGGGAGAACGCCGGCCCGATCAGCGTCGTGGTCAACAACGCGACCGGGCCGCAGCCGATGATGCCGATCGAGAAGCAGACCTGGGATGACCATCTCGACCAGCTCCGGTTCTTCGTGAAGGCGCCCCTGCTGCTGCTCCACGCGGTCCTGCCCGACCTGCGGGCCGCCGGCGAGGGACGTGTCATCAACATCGGCAGCGAGGTCGCCGACCTGGGCAACGCCGACTTCGGCCACTACGTGTCGGCCAAGGCGGCCATGCACGGCCTCACCCGGTCGTGGGCGCGCGAGCTGGGCCCGCTCGGCATCACGGTCAACACCGTCGAGCCCGGCTGGATCCCGGTGGAACGCCACGAGGGCTCCGACGTGAGCGACTACCGCGAGAGGGTGCCGCTCGGCCGCATGGGCGTGCCCGCCGACGTCGCCGAGGCCGTCGCGTTCCTCTCCTCCCCGGGGGCGAGGTTCATCACCGGCCAGCGCCTGGCCGTCAACGGCGGCAACACCATGAGTTAGACAGTCCTCGGCGTCCTGGGCGGCGACCAGCTCGCGTTCGGGAGGGTGTCATTTCACCGAGTGATGAGTTTATGGTTGAGTCATACGACGATGTACTGGGGGCCGAGAGCCCCTCGGCCACGCCGCAGGGAGACGAGACCATTGCTCAAACCTCAGAATGACCAACGGCTCGCCGGCTCCGCGCCCACCGGCCACCCGCTCATCATGAAATTTCAGGACATCACGGCTGAGATGCTTCCGATGGTCGGAGGCAAGGCGATGAACCTGGGCGTGCTCACGCGGGCCGGGCTGCCCGTGCCCCCCGGGCTCTGTCTCACAACGGAGGCGTACCGCCGCGTCGCCGCGGACGCGGGCCTCACGGACGTGCTGGCCGCCCTCGAGCGCACCGCCCCCGACGAGACCGCCGCCCTGGCCGGGCTCGCGGGCCGCGCCCGCGCCCTCGTGCTCGCCGCCCCGGTGCCCGACGACATCGCCCGAGCCGTACGGCAGAGCGCCGCCGGAGCGGTGGCCGTCCGCTCGTCGGCCACCGCCGAGGACCTGCCGGACGCCAGCTTCGCGGGCCAGCAGGACACCTACCTCAACGTGGTGGGGCCCGACGCGGTGCTCGACGCCGTCCGCCGGTGCTGGGCCTCGCTGTGGACCGACCGTGCCGTCGCCTACCGTGCCGCCAACGGCATCGACCACGGCGCCGTCCACCTGGCCGTCGTCATCCAGCGGATGGTCCAGTCCGAGGTCGCCGGCGTGATGTTCACCGCCAACCCCGTCACCGGCCGCCGCCGCGAGACCGTGATCAACGCCGCTCCCGGGCTGGGCGAGGCTGTGGTCTCCGGCGCCGTCAACCCGGACCACTTCGTGGTCAGCCCATCCAAGACGATCACCAAACGCAACCTCGGGGACAAGCTTCTGGCCGTCCGTTCGATCGCGGGCGGCGGCACGGAACAGGTGAGGCAGGAGGCCCGCGACGGCGCGTGCGTCACCGATCAGCAGGTCGTGGCGCTCGCCAAGCTCGGCGCCCAGGTCGAGGCCCACTACGGCTCTCCGCAGGACATCGAGTGGGCGATCGACTCGGCGGGCACGCTTTGGCTCACCCAGGCGCGGCCGATCACGACCCTCTATCCCCTGGCCGAGGGCGCTGACGGCCTGCGGGTGTACCTGTGCGTGAGCCTGGCCCAGGGCCTGCACCGGCCGATCACGCCGATGGGGATCTCCGTCTTCCGCGCGCTCGGCACCTCCCTCACCGGGCTCTACGGCCTGCCGTCCGATCGCCGGCCAGCCGGCACGGTTCCGATGGCCGAACCGGGCATGCGGGTCTTCGGGGATGTGACCGGCATCCTCCGCAGCCGCTTCGGCCGCGCCTTCTTCCCCCGGGTGCTCGACGTCATGGAGGCACGGTCGGCGGTGGTCCTGCGGGGGCTGTTCGACGATCCCCGGCTGAGCCTGACGCAGCGGTCGCCCATGCCCGCCCTGCGCCGCGTCGCGCGGCTGGCCGTCAGGTACCGCATACCGGTGAGGGTCGCCCAGGCACTCGCCCGCCCGCAGAGCGTGAAGCGGCGTATCGCCGGGATGGGCGACCGGCTGCGAGAGCGGCTGGCCCTCGCTCCCGATGCGACCGCAACCCGGCGGCTCGACCACGTCGAGCACTGCCTGCGTTCTGAGATCGTCCCCATGCTCCCCGAGATCGCCCCGGGACCGGCGGCGGGATTCCTGATGCTCGGCCTCGCGAGCCGCCTCCTGCGCGGGCGGACGAAGCCCGGCGAGCTCCAGACCGTCCTTCGCGGCCTGCCGCACAACGTGACGACCGAGATGGACCTCGCCCTGTGGCACGCCGCCACCCGGATCCGCGCCGACGAGGACTCCGCCCGCGCCCTGAGCGGCCCGGCCCGTCCCGAAGGCCCCCTTCCGCCCGTGCTGCGGAAGGAGCTGGCGGAGTTCCTGTCCAGATACGGTCACCGGGCGGTCGCGGAGATCGATCTGGGCATGCCCCGATGGTCGGACGACCCCTCGCACGTGCTGGGCGTGCTGGCCAACTACCTCAGGCTGGACGATCCGGCCCTCGCACCGGACGCGCAGTTCGCGCGGGGAGCGCGCGAGGCGGACGCGATGGTCGACCGGCTCGCCCGCCGGGCCGGCGGGCTGCGCGGCCGGATCGTCCGCTTCGCCCTGCGACGGACCCGCGAGCTGGCGGGCTACCGCGAGACGCCCAAGTACTACGTGATCATCACGCTGGCGGAGATGCGGAAACACGTGGCGGCGGTGGGCCACGAGCTGGCGGAGAGAGGCCTTCTGGAGGCCGCCGACGACGTCTTCATGTTGAGCCTCCCCGAGGCCCGGGCCGCGCTCGGCGGCACCGACCAGGGAAACCTCGTCAAGGCCAGGCGTGCGACGTACGCGCGGGAGCTGCGGCGCAGGCACGTGCCCCGGGTCCTGCTCTCCGACGGCACCGAGCCCGAAGCGGTGGGCGCCGCTCCTCCCGCCGAAGGCGCGCTCACAGGCACAGCGGCCTCCCCTGGCACCGTCACCGGGACGGCCCGGGTCGTGCTCGACCCGGTGGGAGCGCATCTGGAGCCCGGAGAGATCCTGGTCACGCCGTCCACCGACCCGGGCTGGACGCCGCTCTTCCTCACGGCCGGGGGCCTGGTGATGGAGATGGGCGGCGCGAACTCCCACGGGGCGGTGGTGGCCCGCGAGTACGGCATCCCCGCCGTGGTCGGCGTCGCCCACGCCACCGCGCGGATCACCACCGGCCAGAAGATCACGGTGGACGGCACCACCGGGGCCGTCATCCTCGACGAGCCGTCCGATTGATGATGCCCGCGGCGACGTTCAGCGGGGACGGCCTCGCCGTCGCGAGGTAAGCGTGTCAGGTCTTCTGCGCGGCCAGGGTCTTGAGGACGTTCCGGGTGCGGATCCCGTCGTCGCCTGAGGCGAAGGTGGCGGCGGCGAAGTCGGTCACGCCGATCTTGGCGAGCTCCTCGATCTGGCCGGCGACCTCGTCCTCGTCGCCCACGATCGCGACGTCGGCCGGGCCTTCGGCGCCTTCCCGGTCCAGCATGGCCCGGTAGGACGGGAGCTGGCCGTAGATGGCGAACACCTCGCCGACTCGGGCCCTGGCGGCGTCCTTATCGGCCGTCACGGCCACCGGGAGCGCGCACACGATCCGGGGGGCCGGGCGCCCGGCCCCCCGCGCGGCCTCGGTGATCGTGGGGATGACGTGATCGGCGACGGTCTTCGGACCGGTCATCCAGAGCACCGTGCCGTCCGCCATCTCTCCGGCCAGGCGCAGCATCCGGGGCGCCAGCGCGGCGATCAGCACCGGAACCTCACCGGCTCCGGGGGTGCTCAGGCCGAGGTGGGCGTTCAGCGTCTCTCCCTCGAAGTCCACCTGCTCGCCGCGCAGGAGGGGAAGCAGCACCGAGAGGTACTCCCGCATGTGCCGGGCCGGCTTGTCGTAGCTGTACCCGTACATGCTCTCGATGACGACCTGGTGGGACAGGCCGATGCCGAGCGCGAGCCGTCCCCCAAGGGCCGTGCTCGTGGTGAGCGCCTGCTGCGCCAGCACGGCCGGATGGCGCGGGTACGTCGGAACTACGGCGGTGCCCAGCTCGATGTGAGGCACCTGGCTTCCCGCGACGGCCAGCGCGGTCAGCGCGTCGAGTCCGAAGATGTTGGAGACCCAGGCCGAGGCGAAGCCGTCGCCGGCCGCCCTCGCGATCTTCTCCCCCATCTTGGTGATCGCGTCCGGCCCCGAGGACTCATTGAGGTACAGCCCGATGCGCATCGTCTCCCCGATCTATCCGAATCCGGTTCTAGTCGTATTCCGGTCATCGTACGCCGGTCAGCCGTCCGGGCCGGTCATCTGATGGTGGAGGAGATCACCACCGGCTTGCCGGCCCCCAGGAAGAAGATGCCGGGGAAGCCCTTCGTCTCGAACCCGGCGCTCGAGTTGTCACGCAGCGCCGAGTGCTCGACCCGCAACGTGCCGGTGCGGTCGTTGCTGACGAAGAAGACGGCTCCGCCGCCCTCCTTGGCACGGTTGTTCTGGACGATCGAGCCGGCGATCCGCACGGTGAACCGGTTGCCGTCGGTGTAGACCGCGCCGCCGCTGCCGCCCCCGGCGCTGCCGCCGCGTGCGGGGTTGGCGCCTCGCCCGATGGCGTTGTTGTACGACATGACGCTGTTGAGCACCACCCATGACACGCCGATGCTGCTGAGCGCGCCGCCGTTGGAGCACGCCCCGCCCTGGCCGGGGGCTCCGCCGAATGTGCTGCCGACGACGTAGACGGGCAGGTCGCGTGACTGGTCGAGCACCCGGATGGCGGCCCCTCCCAGATCCGGCCCGGTGGGGTCGCACCGGTTGCGGACGAACCGCGCGTTGACCACTTTCAGCCGGCCGCCGCGTACGAACATGGCGCCGCCCCCTCCGCCGTCGACCCGCTGCCCCGTGGCGTTGCCGTCGGCGAACGTCAGGTTCTGGACCGTGAGCTGGGGCTGGGCCTGGTCGTCGCAGTGCGACGTGGCCCATCCCTGGGCCTGGTCGCAGGTGTTCATGTAGAGGATCCGCCGCTTGCCGCCACCGCTGAGCGTCACCTTGCCGCCGCCGTCGAGGACGACGCGCGGGCTGGCGTTCCGGATCTTGGCGGTGGTCTTCATCAGGATGGTCACGGGGTTCGGGCCGCAGGAGAAGGTGATGACGCCGCCCCCGGCGACCGCCGCCACCACGGCCTGCGACGTGCAGCTCGCCGGCGTGCCCTTGCCGACGACCCGCGTCGGGCGTGAGGTGACGACCGCCCGCGCCTCGGCCGGCACGTAGGCATGGCCGTTGGGGTT
>JAOPYI010000215.1 GCA_025964675.1 Sphaerisporangium sp.
CGGACGCCACTGAGCACGGCCTCGATCCCGGCGTCCTTCAGGACAGTGTCGAACAGCTTGGGGTACTTGCCGTCCCGGTCCCGGATCAAGAACCGCGCCCGGCAGCCTGCGTCCTGCAGGTCCATGATGAGGTTCTTCGCGGCCTGGACTACCCAGGAGGCGGTCGGGTGCGCGGTCGCGCCAAGAATCCGGATCCGGCGGCTCCCGTGTTCGATCACCGCGAACACATACATCTGCGTCCCGGTCAAGGTGACCGCTTCGAAGAAGTCGCAGGCCAGCAGGGCGTCCGCCTGAGAGCGCAGGAAGTTGGCCCACGCGGTGGAGGCTCGCTCGGGCGCCGGGTCGATGCCAGCGTCCTTGAGGATCTCCCACACGGTGGAGGCAGCGACCCTCACTCCCACGACCAGTAACTCGCCGTGGACGCGCCGGTACCCCCAGCTGGGATTCTCCCGGACCAGACGCAGCACGAGGGCGCGGATCGAACGCACAGTCCGCAGCCGGCCCGGCCGCTTGGGTTTGGACCTGGCAGCGTGCCTTCGGTTGATCAGGTCGCGATGCCAGCGCAGGACCGTGTCCGGACGTACCAGCAGCCGCAGCCGACGCAACACCTCCGGCGGCAGCCGGTGCAGCAACGCCCCAAGAAAGGCCCGGTCGCCCGGGCTGAACCGCACCTTTTGCTTGCCCAGTTGGCGCTCCAGCACCGCGATCTGATGGCGCAGAGCCAAGATCTCGGTGTCTTTGTCCCGGTCGCTCATCGGTAGCAGCCGCAGCACCGCAAAGGCGTTCGTCATGGTCAGGTAGGCCAATTGCAGCAGCACAGCGGATCATCATTCCGCCTCCCGCGCTCCATGCCGACATGATCGGCCAGAGTTACCGCTCCGAGGACCCGCAACCGCCACGAGCGTTCTCACCTGGCCGGATGACATTCTGGGCAAGCGCACCGTTATCTGATGAAACTCCGACATATAGCCCCATAAGGACATAGTTCGCAGATCGTCGCCTGCGTTCCAGCGATTCACGCCAATCACAGGAATATTGTTCCGTTCCCCTGAGGCTCTAATCACTTTTCGGGAATAGATGGACAAAATGCCCCAAACTGATACTCTGAAGGCCATTTTCAGCTTGGGTCGGGTCATTTTGGGGTGTAGCTTCTAAAAGCTCTGAATCAATGACTCCAAGGCGCATGGCACGTGATAAATGATCATCTCCCGGCTAGATGGCCTATTGGCACCCTTATGGACAGACTCAGCCCGGAGGACCGGACAGTACTTCTGGCTCTCGCACCATCGTCTCCGCGCAAGGCCGGCGAACCGCTCATATATCAAGGAGATCGAGAGAGATCCGAGGTCTATCTACTGAGGTCCATACCCGGTCAGCGGCTCACGGCGTGCGTGAAGGTGACGTCCTACCTGGAGTCGGGCGGAGCAGCCATGCTGGGCATCCGCGTCAGTGGCGACGTGGTCGGCGAACTGGCGGCCCTCCGCAGGCAGCCGAGAGTGGCCATGGTGACCACGTGCAGCCCGATGTTGGTGCACGTCATCCGCGCACAGGCGTTCACCGACTTCCTCGATTGCCACCCGGCGGCATGGAATGCACTGGCCAGAATGATCGCCGACCGGCTCGACTGGGCCAATCGGAGAAGAACTGACTTCGCCCAGTTCAGCGTGCCCGTACGGGTCGCGAACGTGCTCGTGGAAATCTCCGACCGGCACGGAGTCGACAGGGCCGACGGAAAACGGGACCTCGGGGTCGATCTCACCCATGAGGAGATCGCCAATCTTGTCGGAGCCAGAAAGGACGCCGTCTTCAAGGCCATCCGACGTTTCAAGGACCTTGAACTGATCGACCCCAGCCATCGCCGGAAGATCGTCATCAACCCAATCGGTCTAGCCAATTTCCGGTAAAGCGTACTGGTACGTCTTGAGGCCACGCGATCTTCGCCAGACTTCATTCCCCGACCACACTGGTCGATCTTTCTCGTAACCACAAGGTGACGTGATGCTTGAGCGTGATTTCAGCCGCCGCTTGGTCGTGGCGGTCGATGCGGAGGGATACGGCCGCGGCGACGACCTGCGGCACGACTCGATCCAGTCGGGTCTGGCCCAGGTCATGGACCGTGGCGCACGAGAGGCAGGCCTGCGCCGCGAGACCTGGACCCGCCAGGAGGCCGGCGACGGTGAGGTCATCGTCCTGCCCGAAGGGGAGCCCGAGCTCCGGGTCATCGACGACCTGGTCCGCCACGTGCGCAAGGCGCTCCACGACCACAACCGCGAACGCCGAGACGACGCCCGCCTGCGGATACGCGTCTCCATCGGCCACGGGGTCGTGAAACGTGGCGCGATGGGCTTCGTCGGCCAGGTCGTGGTGACCACCTGCCGGCTGCTCGACGCGAAGGCCGCTCGTGCCGCCCTGAAGGAGAACCCGCGCGCCGACCTGGTGCTGATCCTCACCGATCGGCTCTATGAGGACGTCGTCCGGCAGCTCCACACCTCCTACCGGCCAGAGACCTTCACCAGGCTGGAAGTGCCGACCAAGGAACGCATCGAGATCGCCTGGATGTGGATCCCCTCAGAAGACCTGGATCAGAAAGGAACCCTCGACATGGACAACCTGCCCGAGGTCGCCGACACCCTGTGGGCACTGATCGCTGGTGGCGCCCTCGAACGTCTCGGCGCCTATGGCACCGAGACCGGGCTGGATGGTGCCCGGAAACTGCTCGCGAAGGTGAAGGAGTTCCGCTCCAAGCATGGTCGACCGGCCGACCCGGAGTCGCGCGACGACCTGCTGGAGTCCCTGGAGAGGCTGGTGCGTGTCGACGCCGCCGCGGAGCAGTTCGCGCAGCAGTTCAACGCCGAGCAGATGACCGTCAACCTGATCACCGCCCCCATTTCCGGTGAGGAGATCAACTTTGGCATCCGAAACTGACTCGCCGGCTGAGGGGGTCATGGTCGGCGAGGAAGCCACGCCGGTCGATTTGACTGATCAGGCCGAGGCGACAGACGAAATTTTCGCGCAGGTCTCCCAGGTCCAGACCGTCATCAACCACATCCACGGCAACATCGACGGAGCCTCCTTCGGCATCTCGGGCTCCCGCCCCAAGTCTCGCCGCACGTCCGGCCCCGTATCCCAGCACGAAATGAAGGAGGCCCGCACCTGTTACGTGCGCCATGCCATCTACCAGGCCGCCGCCGAACAGCTGGAGAGCAGCAACATGGTGGCCTTGATCGGCAATGCCGGCACGGGCCGCCGGACGGCGGCGCTCAATCTGCTTCATGACTTCGTCGGCGGGCAGCGCGAGGTGGTGGAGCTCAACCCGGCCCACACGCTGGAGACGCTGGCCGCCCGCGAATACCGGAAGGCTCACGGCTATTTGTTGTGCGGCTGGCCCAGGGACGACGTTGACGGGAGCATCGCCGAATTTCACGTACGGGAGATCAGGCGCCGCGTCCGCGATGTCGGGGCCTACCTGGTGATCACGGGGACGGCCACTTCGCTGCCCGAAGGAGACCGGATCTCCTGGGTACCTCCGTCGGCTCGCGACATTCTGCTGGCTCACCAGGTGGCGCCCGAGGTCGCTGACGAGGCGGCCGCCCAGATCACCAACGACCATGCCATGACCGACGTGGTGACACTGGCGCGTGATCTGGCCTCAGGGGTTCCACTGGCCGACGCGCTCGGCAGGCTGGAGTCCGCCGGGCGGCGAGAAGTGGTCACCTGGTTCGATGGCCCGCGTACTCGAGGTGAGCTCTTCGAGATGGCCGCCATGGCCTTCACCGCCGGCCTCACTGAAAGCGGCTTCGAGTCGCTGCTCGCCCGGCTGGAGACCATCGCCGGCATCGGCGCGGAGAGCGCGGACGCCCTTTCGGCGGATGATCCAATGCCGAGTCGCCGCCTGGTCCGGGTGGCGGAGGGCTCGCTCTTCAGCCTGTCACCGGGGCGCAGGCTGGAGTTCAAGGTCGGGGGTCATCGGATACATGTGATGCGGGAGCTGTACCAGCGGCACGGCATGCGGCTGTGGGATCCGGTCACCGAATGGCTGAACGAGTGCGCCACTCAGCGCGACCCGAGCGTACAGGCGGAGATCGCCAGGGGGGTGGCGATTCTGGCCTCCGTCGCGGACTACTCGTACGTCGAAAACACCTTTCTCACCCCATGGGCCCGCGGAAGGGGTGTCATGCGCAGCCAGGCCACCGCCGCGATGGCCATCTCATGGTTGTGCCTGGACGAGACGACTCGTCCGGAGGTGCTGCGTACTGTCAGCTTGTGGACGAGGGCGTCCGCCGCCAGACCCAAGTTCACCGCCACCCTTGCCTGGTCCGGTGAGCTGGGCATCCGGTTCCCGCGGGAGGCGACCCGGATGCTTTGGCTGCAGATCAGAGACAGTGAGAAGCCTGTCCGGCATGCGGAGATCGCGCTGGCCCATCTGTTCGCAGCGCTGACCGAGGCCACCGGCAACGCCCTCCCGATGCTCGACCGGCTGGCGCGTCAGATCAGCAACGACAGGCGGATCGGCCGTGCGGTCGACCCGCTGATTCGGGCGATTTTGAGTGTCCTGTCGGCTCGCGCGGACGGCTCCAGGATCCCCACAGTCACCGCTCACCTGCGCAGTTGCCCCGAATCAGCTGCCCCCCTCGCCAGACTTTGGTCTGCGGTGCTGGTCAAGCGCCCTTACCGCAAGGAGGCACTGGCCGCCCTGTACGACGCTGTCTGCGCCTTCGACGAGCGCGACGACGATGACCGCGACCGTGTCCGTGCCCTGTTCGCAGCGCTCGTGGAGACGCTTCCCGCGAAGGAACGGCCGCTGCTGGCCCATGACCTGCGGCGTTACGCCATCTCCCGCAACACCGACGAGAACCGGCTTGAGCTTCTCCTGTCGCTGCTCCGGATCTTCTTGAGCCCGACCGTACTGTCCCTCGACACCACTGGAAAGCGTCCATGAGCTACCCCGTAATCAGCCAGATTCCGCTCGATCCTGTCGCCAAGCAAGGGTTCCTGAGTAAACCCCGGCGCCCGATCTCCAGCCTGCCCCGCCAGCTCCCACATCAGCGGCTCGTCTTCGAGTACGACGGCACGTTCGTGCTGGGCGACCGGCGGCTGCACGGCGACGAACCGCACGTGCTGCACGGCGGCAGCGTCAGCGTCGTGGACATGGCCAAGGACCACCCGGTGACGATTAACGTGCCGATCAACTCCTCCGGTGCCCACGACTTCATGGTCGCGCTACAGTTCCGCTGCACAGTCGACGAACCGATCGAGGTGGTGCGCGCCGGCCTTACCGACGTCACCAATCACCTGATCACCTACACCCGGGACTACCACAAGCTCTTCGAGCTCGGCCGAAGCCACGGCTTGCACGAGGCCCACGAGTTGTGGACGATCGTGCACGCTCAGGTGAAGGCTTACGCGACCGTGGTGCCGTGTGTGCTGCCCGGCATGTCGGCCGAGTTCGTCGGCCTCGACGTGTACGCCCCCGACGAAATCGCCCGGGGCCGGCGGCACTACGAGACCAGCCTGCACAACATCCAGGGCGAACACGGCCTGCGCGACGTCAAACGCAAGCTCGACCGTGACTTCGAGCTCGACGAGCAGGACTACCTGCACGTCAAGGGCCACAGCGCCAACGACTTCAACCGGCAGGAGTCGACCCTCGACCGGGATCAGCAGATCACCGAGGCCGCGAAGGTCAGGGACTTCCTGACCAGCGGTCCCGCCGCCGCCGACGGCCTGTACGCCGCCGTCCCGGGGCTCAGCAATCAGCAGATCGCCGACCGTTACGCCGCCCTGGGTGACCGGGAGTACAGCGCTACCCAGCGCGGGATCCAGCTCAACCACGATCTGCAGGTGGCCCAGGCCCGCGCCCGGGCCGAGGTTGTCCGAGCGGCGATCGCCCAGGGCCTGTTCAACGAGACGACCGGCAAGGAACTGCTCACCACCTTCGACGACATCGAGCCGGAAGCGGAGGTGGAGAGCCTCGAAGGGCCCGGCTACGAGGTGCGCGCCGAGGTGACGGCGGGCGACACCGACGACGATCCCTTCATGGAGGAGGACGTCCGTGGTTGACATCCTCCACGGACCCAAGACGGCCGAGCAGCACGGACGCCGCCCCCAGCGCCGAGGACAGCTCACTCCTGGTGCGTTCCTGCGCCGGTTCACCGGAGTCGACGAGAAGATCCTGGCAAGCGTCCCGCAGGAACGTTCCCGCTACACCAGCCTCGGCGGAATCGTGGTCAGCACCGCGCTTATCGCGGGCGCCTCCGTAATGGGCGCGCTGACCCTGCTCTCGCAGGCGTCCCCGCTGTATCTGGTGCCGGTTGCGGTGCTGTGGGGTCTGATCATCACCAACGTCGACCGATTCCTGATCACCAGCCTTCACGGCGACAATGACGGCTGGTCCCGCTGGGGCAACGTGCTCATCCGGCTCGCCCTTGCCGTGGTCATCGGCATCTTCATCGCCGAACCGCTGACCCTGAAGATCTTCCAGGAGCGACTCGACCGGCAGATCATGGTGGAGCGCGACCAGGCGATCAGCCTGACGGAGAGCCGGTACAAGCAGTGCAACCCCCTGAGCGGGCCGGCTCCTTCGGGCGTCGACTGCACCGACTATCACCTCGATGGCGGCGACCAGGCATCCGCCGTCGAACACCACATGCAGGAGAGCCGGGCCGCTCTCAAGACTGCGGAAGATCAGCTGGCGGCGAACATAGCGGAGCAGGAGAGGCGGGAGAAACGCCGAGACCAGGAATGTAATGGCAAGAAAACGGACCAGACCACGGGCATATCTGGCAACGGCCCCGAGTGCAAGATCCGGGAGAATCGACTAAACGCCTTCCTCGACAACCATGACATCCCCCAGCAGCGGGCGGACGTGGCGAAACTGAGGGAGAAGCTCGGCTCGCTCACGACCGATCGCGCTGGCGCCGAAAGGGACCGCTCAAGAACTCTCAGCAAGAAGATCGCCGAGCATGTCGAGGACAAGAAGCGGGCCTACGCTGACATCGGTCTACTTGACCGATGGGAGGCCTTGGGCACGGTCGCGGGCCAGAGCGGCATGGTCAACTTCGCCCACTGGTTGCTGCGCATCATCTTCGTCTTGCTCGACTGCATGCCGATCATCTCGAAGATGCTGAACGGCAAGACCGAGTACGACCGCCTCCTCACTCAGGAACTCCGCGCGGGCTCAGCCTGTCACGAGGCCCAACTGAACTTCACCACCCGGCAGACGACCGGCGGGTACGAGATCAAGCTACGCGAAGAGGAGCGCCGGCTGAAAGCCGAACGCGGCCGGATCGACCGAGATCAGCGCGTCGACGAGGCATCCAGAGACGACGAAATCGACCGCCTCGCCCGTACCTTCATGGCCTCGATGCCCACGCAACGATAACGACCGGCACCTCTATCCGGGTTGCCTGAACGCATTCTGCAGCCGTACACGCCTCCGGTGGCATCCTCGCCGAGGTCCAACGGGTTCGAGGGCTCCGCCGAACGCCACGAGATCGAACTCATCGCCGACCTACTACACCTGCCGCCCACCGCCGTCGACGACGCCCTCACCGGCACCCGGGCCCCACACGACGCCGAGCGCCCGACACGATTCCAGCTGCAACCGGGCGATCTGGTCGTCTTCACCGGCGAAATGGACGGCGGACGCGAGGCATGGGAAGAACGCGCCCGCCAGGCGTCCTACCTTCCGCACCCGACTGTCACCAAGAAGGTCCGCCTCGTGATCGCCGCCGACCCCGACACCCTGTCCGGGAAAGCCCGCAAAGCCCGCGCCTACGGCATCCCCATCGTCACCCCGGACGCCTTCGCCCGCATGCTCAGCCGCGGTTGATGGACCATCCCCGTCCGCCCGCATCCCACCTTGTGACCCGACAACGCACCGATCTTCCTGAACCAGGGTCGCCGACGAACAGGCCGCGGTCGAAACGTTCGACGATCTGCAGCAGAATGTCAGAGCGCATCTGGTAGGACTCGTCCAGGATCGCCCAGCCGGACGTACCGTCGCGGACGGTGGCCCACTTGGCGGAGGTGCCGACTATGATCTGGCAGCCGGCCAGGTCGGACAGGGTGTTGCCGACAGCCGTGTTCGCCGGGTCGTTCACAGCCGGTGGCGGAGCGTAGCCGCTGGCGCTGAGTCGGCCGATGGAGACGTTCGGATGCGCGGCGGCCAGTCGCACGATGAGGTCGTCGACCCAGTTGTTGGTCTGCGCGACGATGATCGGGCGTTCGCCGCCGTTGACCAGCTCTCCGGCAGCGCGGACCACCAGGGTGCTCCGGCGCCGGGCGGGGAGTCGACGACCACCGCCGTGACGAAACTTGGCCTCAGCCACAGCGCGGCAGCGGACAGTAGGCGGGCAGGCGGGAATGGCGGCTCGGTCGTGATGGCGTGACCGGCCGCTGGCCTGCCGGGGGTCAAGCTGCGGGTTCCTCCGGGTGCTCGGGGTCGGGGGTGTGGACCGTGGCGGGGTCAGGCGGGATCAGCGCGACCTGGTAGCCGAGGCGTTCCAGGGTTTTCTGGTAGCGGGCGGCCAAGTGCTGGGCGTGCCTGGCCTCGCGCTGGGCGTAGAAGTCGGCGCCGTCCTCGCGATAGGCCTCGTTCCTGGCCATCACCGCCCAGGCGATCCGGAGCAGGGTATGGGCGACGGCGACTGCGGCCTTCTTGGCGTGTTGCTTGCCGAAGCGGCGGGTCAGGCGGCGCAGCCGGGCGCCGATCCGGGAGCGGGTGCGGGCGGTGGTCCAGGCTGCTTCCACCATCGCGGCCTTGAGGTGCTTGTTGCCCTTGCGGGTGCCGGCGCGCTTGCGTTTGCCAGCCGATTCCCGGTTGCCCGGGGCCAGGCCCGCCCAGGCGGCCAGCTGCTCGGGGGTGGGGAAGCGGGACATGTCGCCGCCGGTTTCGGCGACGATCACTTCGGCGGTGCGCCGTCCGATCCCGGTGATGGTCATCAGCCCGGCGATGACCGGCTCGAAAGGTGCGGCGGCCTGGGCGACCAGAGTGTCCAGCTCGGCGATCCTGGCGGTGGCGTGGTCGTAGGCGTCCAGGTGCAGCCGACACATCTGCGCGTGGGTGTCGGTGAAGCGGCCGTCGCAGGCCATGACCAGATCATCGAGCTTGGCGCGCAGCACCCCGCGCGCCAGGTTGGCCAGCACGCGCGGGTCACGCTCCCCGGCGATCAGCGCCTCGATCATGTCCCGGCCCGAGACGCCCAGCAGCGTGGAGGCCACCGAGTCGATTTTGATCCCGGCGTCCTCCAGCACCTTGGCCAGCCGCTGTCCCTCGCTCATCCGCTGTTCGATCAGCTTCTTGCGGTAGCGGGTGCGGGCCCGCAGCGCCGCCACCTCCTGGGCCGGGATGAAGCTGGGCCGCAGCAGCCCGAACTGGTGCAGTTTGGCGATCCATTGGCAGTCGCGGATGTCGGTCTTGCGGCCCGGAACGCTCTTGAGGTGCTCGGCGTTGGCCACGCACACCGCGATCCGCCCGGTCTGGGCCAGCGCGTGGTAGACCGGCCACCAGTACACGCCGGTTGACTCCATCGCCACATCGGTGACGCCCAGTTCGGCGAGGTCGGCGGCCATCTTCTGTAACGCCCGCCAGAACGTCGGGTACTTCTTGACGATCGGCTTGTGCTCGCCGGGCAGCCGCACCGCCACCCAAACGATCTTCTTGTGCACGTCGATCCCGGCAGCCCGGGGATGGACGACCTCCATTGCGCCTCCGCGGTCTGTCCCCCGAAGATGGACAACAGTGCGCCGCCCGCGGAGCCCGCGACAACATCGAGATGCTGTGACACGCGCTCGTAGCGGCAATCCGGGGTACCTACCGGGCAGGCTCCAGCGTCAGTCTTTAGGACAGCCTCGCAGGTCTAAGCGAGTACGACGTCGAGCGGGCGACGCACCCCAAGTTTCACCTATCCGTGGGCGTCACGAAGTGGCATTGGGTCTTTATGGTTGGTGCCGGCCAGGTCGGTCAGGATCGCCGTGATGGCCGCGTCGGCCTCCACGGCCGCGTCGAACGCCGTGCCGTTGTCGTCGTTGTCAGTCCCCATCGCCCCACTCCTCTACAGCGGCTTCATCGGATTCGGCCGTGTCGTTATCCGGCGCGTCAGGCGCGGCGGCGTGTGTCCACGGGATCTGATCAGGTTCCGGGAACACCGGTGTCGGGCGCCAGCCGGGGTCGGGAAGATAGGCGACGCACTGCCCCAAGGCGGGCACGGTTCCTGGTTTCGGAACGCGGGCGCGGCCCATGCCGCCGGTGACCTCCACCGTGACTAGGCTCGTATCCCCGTCGGGGACGGTGGAGACGATCAGAGCCTTGTGGCCTGCTGGCATGGACGGGCTGATCAGCTTGGTGCCGGCGGCCAGTCGGGTGAGGTCAGGCCCGACCGCGAGTTCGACGCGCTGCTGCACTCGATCACGCCGACGGGCGGCTGATCCCAAGCGGCCTCGCCGTGAGACCGCCTTCAGCGACGGCTCTCCAGGCTGCCTCGAACTGCCCGTCCCGCTGCGAAGATCACTGGATACGATGGGGTGATGGCGACCAAGTACCAGCCGATCACGCTCAGCGAGCTCGCCGGGTACCTCGCCGCTGCCTCCAATGACAAGATCTGGTGGAAGCTCGGCTGAGGGTTCCTGGAGGAAGCCCATGGGGCTCCGCTCCATTGCTCGCTATGCACTGGGATTCGGCATCGCCGCCCAGCGATACGCCATAGCCTCCTGTAATTGGCTGAGCCTCCTGTAACTGGCTGAGTTCTCGCGTGAGAGGGAGTGGTGTCTGGTGTCCGGGACGGCCCGCGGACGACTGGGCGAGCTACTGGGCGGATCGGCGGAGCCTGCCGTGTCGAGCGTCTACCGGAAGCTCTTCATGTCGGATCTGTCGGTTACGGTCGACGGAGTCGGCCCGCTCCAGTTCCCCGTCTCGGAGGAGCAGGCCGCCCGTTTGCGCGGGCTCGCCAGCCGCGCGCAGTTCGGGCATCGCGAGGAAACCCTGACCGACCCGGAGGTCCGCGACACCTGGGAGATCCCCAAGGATCTGGTGCACATCGAGTGGACGGACGCGTTCGCGAGAGTCCTGGACGTGATGCGCGAGGAGCTGGGACTCCCTCCTCACTGCGAGCTCGCGCCGGACTTGCATTCGATGCTGCTGTATGAGACTGGCCAGTTCTTCGTCACACATCAAGATTCCGAGAAGGACGACTCGATGGTCGCGACCTTGGTGGTGACGCTACCGTCCGCGCACACCGGCGGCGAGCTCGTCATCGAGCACCTTGGCCAGACCGCGGAGTACCGGGGTTCGAAGGTTGCGGTCTCGCTGGTCGCCTTCTACGCCGACTGCCGCCACCAGGTCCTCCGGTGAAGACGGGGAACCGGATCACCCTCACCTACAACCTGCTCGTGACCGGAGACAGCAGCGCAGCCGCCGACAGCGAGACGGCCGGAGAGCTCGCGGCCTGTCTCGGCGAGCACTTCGCCACGCCGGTCACCGTCCCGTACGGCGGTGGCCAGGCCGACCCGCCGACGCGCCTGGTGTACCTACTCGATCATGAATACACCGCCCGGGGGCTGAGCTGGTCCCGGCTGAAAGGCGCCGACGCCAGCCGGGCCGCTCTGCTGCGGACGGCAGCGGAGAGGGCGGGATGCGACGTGATGCTGGCCCTCGCGGAGATCCAGGAAACCTGGGACGCGTACGACTCCATCGACGCCGATCCGTGGTACGACCACGACTATGAGGAGGATGACGAGGACTGCGAGAGTGCCGACGATGACGAACAGTACGTTCTCCAGGATTTGATCGATTCCTCCATCACCCTCGCCCACTGGGTTGCTCCGGAGGAAAAGCGCCCCGAGGAGATCTCGCTGACCATTCTCGGCACGGAGGTGACCGCGACGACACCGACGGCCGATCTGACGCCCTACGCCTCGGAGTACGAGGGCTACATGGGCAACTACGGCAACACTCTGGACCGCTGGTATCGGCGAGCGGCGCTGGTCATCTGGCCGCGCGAGCAAGGTTTCGCCAACCGAGCCCGGGCCTCCTCAGCCTGGGCATTGGACAAGCTCGACGAGATGGTCAGTGCCGAAGCCGTCGCTAACGCCCGCGACGCGGCACAGAGCATGACACCGTTCTGGGACACCGCTGCCCGCTCCGGCCCGCAGGACCAACTCCTCGGCAGGGCACTCGCAACCGCCAGGGGACTGGACGACGCGGACATCGCCGCGATGCTCCTGCGTCCGTTCCAGCTTGAGCGGCTGATCCCTGATCACGCGTCCGCGCTCGCGGACTTGGCGTCGCACTACGGTGACACCTGGCTGGCCGATCGATTGCGCGACTGGTCCAGGGCTTGGCACACCGGAGCGTACAGCTATTCGCCGGAGATGCCCGAATGGCTCGCCGAGCTCCCGCGCCTGTGCGCGACACTGCGGTCCGCCGGAAGCGCGGGGACCGCGATCGCCCGCCGCATCCTGGACCTGTCGTGGGAGTGGTTCGCCGACCGGGTCCGCCCCTCTCTCACGGGACCGTCAACCAGCAGCCGGGACGAATGGCTGACTGGTCAGGGCCGTCCATTCGCCGGTGTTCTCACAGCCGCGGCCGAGGCCGGATCAGCAGCCGTGCTGGACGACGCGGTCAAGCTCGCAAATGCGGACAGCGACCAGGTGATCGTGCTGGTGATGGCCACCTTGCGGGCTGCCGAGCCGGCGCCGACGGACAGAGGGCACGACCGCGGCTTCGACAACCTGGCCATCCACTGCGCCGAACAGATTCGGGCCTCGCTCGCCCGGCCGCTGCGTACGTCCGACGACTGGTCGATCGAGCCGCCCTCCGGCTGCTCGTGCGACGTGTGCGAGACACTCGGCACGTTCCTCCAGGACCCAAAGAGGTCTGCCTTCGAGTGGCCGCTTGCAAAACCGGGCCGATCGCATGTCCACTCCCGGATAGACGCGGCCGAGTTGCCGGTCCGGCACGAGACCAGGAGGCAGGGCCGGCCGTACACCCTCGTCCTGACCAAGACCGAGGCTCTCTTCGAACGGGAGCGCAGCGCCCGCAGGCGCAACGAAGCCGACCTGGCCTGGCTCATGCAGAACTGGAAGATTCCCCTCTGATCCGACTCGACAGCCCGCGGCAGCCCCTCCCAGGCATGTGCTCGCGGCCCGGGCAGCAGGCTGTGGAGTTAGCTGGGCGACGGCGACGTCCGGGTACGGCATGCTTGGCGTCATGAACGAGCAACGCGAACCGTTGGAGTCGCCACTCACGTCGACCCCGCGGCCGACGCGCGCTGGCAGATCCGCACGCTGATCGGCCTGATCGCCAGCGGAGATCTCGACGAGTACCTTCCGGAGATCGCCCGGGCGGTCAACCAGCGTCAGCACGAGCGCAACAACGCCCTCGGACGCGAGGTCTTCGCCTTCTTCCAGGTCGGTGACCGGGTCCGGATCAGACTTCGCCCATCAGCAGGCGGAAGACCTGGTGCGCCGCCTCGGTCTGGCCGGCGTGGTCCTTCCCGACGCCGAACTGACCCAGATCGCACCCGATTGGTTCGAAGAACAATGAGATACCGTCGCCATGTCAGGCGGCACTGTCCAACGACTTCTCACTCACGGGCAAGCGCAAAGTCCGGTCGCCGAAATCGACAACCAGATCAAGACGTGCTCCGAGCGCCTCGACATAGCGGGCAATGACCTCAATGGAGGTAGCCTCGCCGTGCTCGATTTGCGAGACTCGGGCAACGCTCACCTCCATAGCCGCCGCGACGTCCTTCTGACCAAAGCCCAGCTGCTTGCGAGCCTCAGCCAGCTGGTGGCCTCTCGCCTCGGCGAGCAGTTTCCTAGCGCCCGCCTCGATCACGGAGGGAGAAACACCTGCCGCGTGCAGCTGCCGCTCCAGGTCGTCCCAATCCCCCGGTGTCCGCTTCGGCATGTTCACTCCTCGTCGTTGTCGCTGGTGTAGTCGATATAGAGCTGTATGGCCAGGGGGATGTTCTCCTTGTACCACCGATCCCAGTTCCCCGCCTTGTCGCCGCCCAGCAACAGCAGCGCCGCCCGGGTGGGGTCAAAGGCGAAGATGACTCTGATCTCCGACCTGCCGCGAGAGCCCGGCCGCAGCTCCTTCAGGTGATGCAGGGCGCTTCCCTTGAGCCGATCCACAAGTGGTCTGCCCAGCGTCGGTCCTTCCTCGCGGAGAGCGGCAACGGCCTGCGCGACCTGGGTCGCCGAATCGAGATCCTCCTTGATCAAGGTGCTGAACCAGGCGGCGTACTCGTCCGTGACCTTCACCGTCCAGGCCAAGAGAACCTCCCAAATTCAAGGCTATCCTTAATTCGAGAGCCAGGCTACTCCCGCCGTGACCACAACGCCTGGAAATCGCCCATGCTGGCGACAGCATCGATTCAGCCGAGTTCTCCCGCCAGGCCCGCATTCTTGATCCATCGCCCCCACCGGTCACTGCGCTCGAACTGCTCAGCGATCGCCTTACCAGAAGGAAGCGCACCATCGGCATGGCGGTTGGCCTGCGCCCACCGCCATGCCGTCCGATGCAGCTCGACGATCTCATGATCCCGAAGGCGGGTGCGGGCTTCATCGACGGGGAGAGGGCCAGCCATATCACCCTCATCGTCCACTTCAGAGTCCCCCATCTGCTCCGTTTCTCGATCGTCATGCACACCTGCGGCCACCCGGCGGATCTGGGACATCAGAAGTTCGTAACTGCCGATCAGCGCGGCTGAGGGCCAAGCGGCGATGATGCGGCCGATCAGGCCGGGCTCGGCGACGGCCACGTTAGCGCCGAGGCTGGCCAGGCTGCCGACGATCAGCAGCGTCCAGGCCAAGACTCCGCCGCGGGAGCCGTGCCGGTTGGCCAGGAGGATGGACATCGAGGCGACGACGATGGTGCCGTCCACGGCGAGGGGGATGAGTACGGCGGCCAGCCGGTCCTCACCGTGACGCAGGCACAGCTCGCGCATGTGCCGGAACGAAACGACCGCTGCGGCTCCATTCGAGTTCACCATCCCTGACCAGAGAGAATGAGCCGGGTAGACGCCGCGAATGGTATGTACGTCTCGCTTGTGTCCCCCCTCGGACACAAGATCAGCCCCGAGAACGTGCAGGTCACGGACTCGGGGCATCTTCATGTCTGGCCTCGAAACGGTCCCGTGATACCGCCCTGATACTTCCGGCCTGGGGATCATGGATTTCAGGCCTCAGCGACGAGCGAGGCGAACTGTTCCGCGGCGTCCCGCTGGTTGCCCGGCATCACGTGGGCGTAGACGGTGAGGGTCGCGGTCGGGCTCGCGTGGCCGAGGCGCTCACTGACGACCTTGACCGGCACGCCCTTGGCAAGCAGGAGCGTCGCGTGAGTATGGCGTAGATCGTGTAGCCGCACCTCGGGCAGCTCCACCCCGCCGGCCTCCAGGTGCCTGCGGCACTTGGTCAGGTGCTCCTTGAAGGTCCGGGAGAATCGCTCAGGGTGCCGCCACTGCCCTTCGATGTCGCCGAGCACCAGGGCGTCGTCCCGGGCCAGCTTCAGGGCCAGGCCGCCGCGCTCCCGCTTGTGCGCGGTCTGCTTGGACGGTCGATCCAGTCGTTCCGCTCCACCTTGCCGAGCGCGTCACGCACCGCGGCCTGTGCCGCCTTCTTCGTCATCCACGGCTGGTTGTTCTCGTCACGGCGGCGAAGAACAGGCTTCGTGCTGCCGTCCTCCTGCCGAACCATGAACTTGATCCCGAATCGCGTCTGGCCGTTGGCCAGGGTGTACTTGAAGACCGATCCCTCTCCGGGAGATCTCCTGCGCTTCTTGGCGGTGTGCACGTGCCTCCTAAACGTGTGGGTCGTCTGAAGGGTTGTCGCCGCACCGTCCACCTCGGCATGCCCACCATCCCCACCGACATCCGACACGTCACCACGCGCCCATGACCCCCACCGACGGCACCCCTGAACCCGCTGGCCAAGGCCCGACACCGCGACACCCAGACGCGCAAGCAACGTGTCCGACAAGCCCTCCAAGTCCTCCATGAGGCCGGGGCCGACATCACCATCTCCTCCGTCGCCCGCGCCGCCGGCGTCCACCGCAGCTTCATCCACCGCCACTCTGAACTCCACGCGGCCGTCCTAGACACCGCCGCCGCAATACCGCCAACACGACCAACCCCGGCGGTCAGCGCAGCCTCCCTCAGGCCGACCTACTCAACACCCGTCAACACAACGACCGTCTCCGCCTGCGCGTCATCGCCCTGGAAAGCCGCCTCTCCAAGGCCCTCGGACAGGCGGTGGCCCAAGACGTCGGGCTTCCGCCGAACGAGGATCTGCATGTCATCCGCGGCCGGGTCGCCGAACTCGAAGGACTCATCCAAAGCCTGCGCGATCAGGTCTCCGACCTCACCGACGACCTCGACGCAGCCCGCGCAACCAATCGAGAGCTGATGGCACGCCTCAATGGTTGTCCTTGAACTCGGCGATGAGTTTTGATCTTGGATCGTGCAGGGCGGAATCGGCCCTGTCGAACAGCGCGCGCCCGACCTTGTCCTCCAGCCGGCGGATCTGCTGGCTCAGCGGCGGCTGCGCGATGCCGAGCCGTTCGGCCGCGTGGCCGAAGTGGAGTTCGTCGGCCAGCACGACGAAGGTGTGCAGTTGTGGCAGGGGAAACTCGGGACGGTCCATACGTCCACAGATATCAACTCATCGACCAGCGCGTATTGGACGTATCACCCCTGGTCCTCCTAGCGTTCGTCGGGTGACGGAGCGACGCGCGATCTTCAGCGGATCGACCTTTGAGGAACAGATCGGGTACGCCAGGGCCGTCGTCGACGGCGACCGCGTGCACGTGTCGGGGACCACCGGGTTCGACTACTCGACCATGACGATCTCGGCCATGATCAGGGAACTCCATGCGAACGAGGAGTTCCAGCAGGTCGACGAGTTGTTCGAGCGGATCTGGGGGTTCGAGCCGGACAGCCGGCCGATCACCGCCGGGCTGATGCGGGCGCTGACCCACGCGGGCAACTACGTCTCCGGCGCCTTCGACGGCGACCGGATGGTCGGGGCGTCGGTGGGCTTCTTCGGGCAGGACTCGACCCTGCACTCGCAAAACACGGGCGCGGCGGCGGGACGGGGCATCGGCTTCGAGCTGAAGCTGCACCAGCGGCTGTGGGCGCTGGACCGCGGGATCTCCCGGATCACCTGGACCTACGACCCGCTGGTCCGCCGCAACGCGCACTTCAACCTGGCCAAGCTGGGCGCGCGGCCGGCGGAGTACCTGCCGAACTTCTACGGCGTGATGGCCGACGCCATCAACCAGGGCGACGAGTCCGACCGGATCCTGGCCGTGTGGCCGCTGACCGATCCGCGGGTCGAGGCAGCGGTCCGGCGGGTGCCGTACCTGCCGGCGGTGCCGGAGGACGCCGTGGTCGGGCTGGGCGACGACGGCGACCGCCCGGTCGAGGGCCGTACCGACGGGCGCGTGGTGCTGGTCGCCGTCCCCGAGGACATCGAGCGGCTGCGCGGGGTGGACGCCGGCGCCGCCAAGGCGTGGCGGCACGCCGTGCGCGACGTGCTGGGCGGCCTCATGGAGGAGGGCGCCACGGTGACCGGCTTCCATCGCAAGACGTACTACGTGGTAGAGAGGGACACATGAAGATCACTGGGGTGGAGCTGCGGCGGATCGCGATGCCGCTGGTCTCGCCGTTCCGCACGTCGTTCGGCACCGAGACGACGCGGGACGTGCTGCTGGTGCGCGTGGTCACGCCCGACGCCGAGGGGTGGGCCGAGTGCGTGGCGATGTCCGAGCCTCGCTACAGCCCGGAGTACGTGGACGGCGCAGCCGAGGTGATCCGCCGCTTCCTGCTGCCGGCGCTGCCCGTCAACGTCGACGCGTACGGCGTGGGCCACGCCCTCGAACCGATCAAGGGTCACCGGATGGCCAAGGCGGCCCTGGAGACGGCGGTGCTCGACGCGCAGCTCAGGGCGTCGGGCGAGTCGTTCGGCCGGTTCCTCGGGGCGACCCGCGACCGGGTGCCCTGCGGGGTGTCGGTGGGCATCATGGAGACGATCCCCCAGCTCCTGTCGGTCGTCGAGGGCTACCTGGACGAGGGCTACGTCCGGATCAAGCTGAAGATCGAGCCCGGGCACGACATCGAGCCGGTGCGGGCGGTCCGCGAGCGGTTCGGCGACGACGTGCTGCTCCAGGTCGACGCCAACGCGGCCTACACCCTGGCCGACGTCCAGCACCTGTCCAGGCTCGACGACTTCGGCCTGCTGCTGATCGAGCAGCCGCTCGCCAACGACGACCTGGTGCAGCACGCCCAGCTCGCGAAGCGGCTGCGGACGCCGATCTGCCTGGACGAGTCGATCGAGTCGGCCGCGCACGCCGCCGCCGCGATCTCGCTGGGCTCCTGCTCGATCGTCAACATCAAGCCGGGCCGGGTGGGCGGCTACCTGGAGGCGCGCCGCATCCACGACCTGTGCCGGGCGCACGGGATCGCCGTGTGGTGCGGCGGCATGCTGGAGACCGGGCTCGGCAGGGCCGCCAACGTGGCGCTGGCCGCGCTGCCCGGGTTCACCCTGCCGGGCGAC
Organism: Sphaerisporangium sp.; assembly: GCA_025964675.1. Lineage (GTDB taxonomy): Bacteria > Actinomycetota > Actinomycetes > Streptosporangiales > Streptosporangiaceae > Sphaerisporangium. Next base: position 18,556 of record JAOPYI010000215.1, read on the forward strand.
ACGTCGGGGTCGCGGCGCTACTTCGCGACCGACGTGACCGCGCCGTTCGAGCTGGAAGGCGGCCACCTCGCCGTGCCGACCGGCCCCGGCCTGGGCGTCGAGCCGCTGCCCGACGTGCTGGAAGAGGTGACCACCTCCACCGAGTGGATCACCGTCTAGACGAATGACTCCGATGTGTTGGTCGATGTGCGGAGAGGGAGGAGGGGATTCAGGGTTCGCTGCGGGCGGCCTCCAGGAATCGTGTAACCAGGGGGTTCTGGTCGTCGCGACGCCAGGTCACTGCGACGGTGGTGCGCGCGCTGTTCGGTTCGATCCGGCGGTATGCGACACCGTTGAGGCGGATCCGGCGGATGCTCGCCGGGGCGAGTGACACTCCCAGTCCTGCCTCGACGAGCGCGCAGACCGTCTGCCATTCGACCGCCTGCTGGCCAAGGCGGGGTTCGAAACCCGCACCGCGGCACAAGTCGAGGATCCGGTCGTGGAACATTGGTCCGGCACTGCGGGGCAGCAGCACGAACGGTTCGTCCGCGAGTGCTTTGATCGGGAGGACGCGCTGGGCCGCAAGGGGGTGGGCGGCTGGCAGGACCGCGATGAACTCCTCGGACAAGATCGTCTCGGTCGCCAGCCCCGGCTCGTCCGGCGGCTCGCGCAGGAGCCCGACGTCGATCACATGCTCGTGCAGAGCGGTCACCTGCGGCGCTGTGGTCATCTCACGGATCTCCATCTCCACCTGGGGAAACTGATCGCGGTAGGCGCGCAACAAGCCCGGCAGGACGGTCAGCGCGAGCGATGCGGAGAAGCCGATCCGGATACGACCGGCCTCACCGCTGCCAGTGCGTCGGGCCGTGTCCAGGCCGACGGCGATCTCGTCGAGTGCGCGCCGAGCGGCGGGCAGGAGTTGGTGTCCTGCCGCGGTGAGGGCGACCGCGCCGGGTCCTCGGGTGAACAGCGGGTGCCCGACCTTCGCTTCCAGGCGGCGGATCTGCTGGCTGAGCGGCGGTTGCGCGATGCCCAGCCGCTCCGCTGTGCGCCCGAAGTGGAGTTCCTCGGAGAGGACCGCAAAGGCGTGAAGCTGCTGGAGGCTGAGCTCAGGACGGTCCATACCTTTAGAGATATCAGATGATTCTCGGGGAAGTATTGGACATATCGCTGCTGGTTGCCTACCTTTCGCCACATGACAGAGCGACGCGTGATCTTGAGTGGATCCACCTTCGAAGAGGAGATCGGCTACGCGCGGGCGGTGATCGACGGCGACTGGGTGCACGTGCGAACAGCCCCGCCATCTTGGCGACGGTCAACCCGCCAGCCAGCGCCACCACCGCGCCGACGAGGGCACCGAGAAGCGCGACCTGGAAAACCTGCCTGCTCCCCGCATGCGCTGCTACAGGCGCGGGGGAAGGCGTCTGGACGGTCATCACGCGGTCTCCTCGGGTGGTGTGTCCCCGAGACGTAGGTGAGACGCCCGGCGCAGGGCAGCGGTTGACGTCCTACGCGAGCAGCTACGCGTGGTTCCCGCTCACCGCGGCGGCGAGTTCCCGAACGCCGGCCACTCGCGGGTACCGGACGGCGAGATCGTCGGCGATCTTCCGGCTCCCTGGACGGTCGCGGACCTCGCCCAGAACTTCCTTTGCGGCGGCCAGTAGCGCGTGCGCGGTCTGCTCGGGCTCACCCAACCTCCACCACCACCGCGCCAGGTCCGTATACAACCGCCCCCGCCTCTCCGGCGTCGGGTACATCTCCGGCTTGAGGCTGCGCGCGACGTACAACGCCGTTCCGGCGTCCCCGAGCGCATAGAAGATGTTCGACCGGTACAGCGTGACGAACGGCATGGCGGTCATCGGCCCGGTTAGGGCACCCAGCCGGGCGGCAGCGCGCTCCGCTTCGCCGATTAGCTCAAGCGCACGTTCCCGATCATCGGCCCAGCTCGCCGTGTAGGCAGACGCGCAGAGGAGCCGTATGTAGGTGGACGCCTGCGCCGGCGTCCGCAAGCCGGCCTTTTCGAGCTGGTCTGCGGCGCGCAACACCACCTTGGATGCGACCCCGTGACGGCCGTCCTTGCGCAGCATCATGCCTTGCGGCCGTGCCGCGACACCCACCGCCACCGGGTCGCCGCACCGTTTCGCGTACAGCATGCCCCTGTCCGCGGTGACCCGGGCCGACGACTTCCGGCCGACCTTGTTCAACGTGTCCGTAGCCAGGGCGTATGACGCCGCCAACAACCCCCACCCGCCCGGCGAGTTAACCCGCTCCGCTGTGTCCTCCGCCGCGGCCAGCAGCCCCGGCATCCCGGCCAGCAGCGCAGCCAGGGCGCTCGTGTCGAACTGCCGGCGCGCCGCCTGCAGTCGCCGCTGGATCTCCGCGGGCCCTTCCGGGCGTCCCGGTTCCGCCGGCGCTGCGAGGGCGTCGTCGAGCCTTTGGAGCAGATGCAGCGGGACTGATAGTCCTGCGGCGGCTATGAGTGTCCGGCGTCGCATCGGTCCCCGCTCTCGTCGTCGCTGACATCGGCGCCCAAGGTAACCACCGGCGCCGAGGGGCGGCGAGGAGACGCGCGGCGCTTCGGCTCTCGTAACCCCAGCTCCGCGGGAGAAACCCCGTACAGGCAGCACAGAACGGGCCCGTACTCCGGGGCCGGGGTGAACTGTGCCGTGCTCCAACCGGCACAGCATCGCCGTCGTCACGGAGGGCACTCCCAGCCGATCCTCCCGGTAGATGCCGGCCAACGCTTCGAGTGTCTGCCGCCGAGACCAGCCGTAGGCGAGCCGCCAGGCTTCCAGCGGCAGCATGTCCGGCACCCCGGCGAGGATCTGCGTGCACGTCTCGGGTACGTCCACCCCGCAGCGCTGGCAGTCCTGGCGGATGTCCTTGGATCGGCGATTCATCTCGGCCCGACGTGCTCGACTGATGGCGATGGCCACGTGACCTCCGGCGCGTATCCCGCACTCCCATGCCGACAGTAACTCCGGTAGCTGCGGCGAAACATTGCCTTCGGCGGCAATGTTCCAACACCGGCATTGATGCGCGCACATCTCAGGGGCGACCGTGATTGAGACACACCCCAACGCCCCCCGGCGCAGACCGGGAGAGGGAGGCACGCTTGTCCATCACCGCAGGCCAGACCGCAGCCACGTGGACCGACAGCGACGTCCGAGCGCTCATCCCCGCCCCGCTGTTCACCCGGCTCGTCAACCGCATCACCCGAGACGAGCTCACCAGCACCGAGCATGCCCAGCCCATCATGACCCCCGCGCTCGCGTTCCTGCAGACGTGCAGCTGGCCGACATCCTGCGTGAGCGCATCGCCTCGGGTGAGTTCTCACCCGGCCAGATCCTGTCGCGGATGGAACTGGAGCAGGAGTTCGACATCTCGCCGAACACCATCAAGAAGGCGCTCGACGTGCTCAAGGCCGAGGGGCTGTTGGAGACTGCGCCGGGCCGCGGCCTGTTGGTGAAGGCACCGCCGACCGAGTGACCACGCGCACCCGCGCGTAGGGTGTCGCGAAAATCGCGCAATTCCTCGGCTGCGCGCGCGTAGGCGGCTCGCGAAACTCCTGAAATTCGCCGTGCACGGGCGATCTCATGACCGAGATGGCTCCTCAACGCCGGCCTAGCGGGAGCCAGATGCACGCCTACGCCGTTCGGCCGAAGGCCGCTCCTCCCGCATGGCCGCCATCTGCTTAAACGCCGCTGGCACCCCGATATGGCGGCACAACATTCGGCCCCGGTCTGGGCAGTTCCGGGGCCACCGGTAGGCTCGCCGAGCTAGCCAGGTGAAGGCTGAGCTCGTCAGCCTCAAGGAGTAGAGCGGCGGCTCTACTACCCGGCGTGAGGCGGATCCGGCCCCTGGATCTGTTGTACCGGGACGGTTTTCTTCACGCGCCAGCCAATGAAGGTGACCGGGATCGTGACGAGCAGCCACAGGCCGACCGTGAGCAGCGCCAACCACCAGTGGAGGAACACCCACAGGCAGGCGTGGACACCGAAGGTCACCGGGTTGAACCCTCGTTCTTTCACCACCGTCGTTAGCACCGGAGCGTTGTGCCGGTAGTCTGGTCGGCTTACTCTCAGTGGTTTGGCCGCCTGGTTGTAGTGGGCGGCGCTATCGAGACGGGTGTCAACGTCCCCCATGTCGACGAAGGACATCGAAAGTTGCTTACTCTTCCAGCTCCAGGGCCAGTCTGACCTGATGGTCGCCTGGCCTTGGCCTCGATCTTCTGCGGACCGATCACGACGATGCCCCTCCCCAAAGGGCGGGCGCCGACAACACCAGTGCGTACGCCCGGCCAGGTTCCCAGGGAGGCGACGGCGTAGAGCCGGTCAGCAGCTCGGGGGGAGATCGGTCAGCTCAGCAGGCTCCTGGATCGGCGTGATGGGCAGCGGCTGCAAGGGGTTTTTGACCGGGGCGCAGGGGCGGATGTGCAGACGGCTGCCGGTGCAGGCGGCCTGGTGCAGCAGGGCTGTAACCCCGGCGGCGTCAGTCAGGGTATGAGTGGGAACGTCGTGGCCGCACAGGTGGTGGGTGACTTCGAAGCGCATAGCTGTCTTCTTCCTCATCTTCTCGGGCGGGTGGCAAGGCCGGAGTGCTGGCACGATGTGGCGTGACAGGTGGCCCACCGATCAACCACAGCGTCTGCGTGCGGGCCCGGCACTGGGGCTAGGTGGATCTGCGTGCGCGTCGGCTCATTGACACGCTCCGACCGCATTGCCCGTCACGTCCTCGTTTTGGCCGGTGAGGTGGGCGGGCAGCAGCCCAGCCCCGTGCAGGTGGGCGCGGGCGAAAGCGATCGCTTCGGGGGTTGTGGAAAAGACCCGGCCCTCGGCGTGGAGCCGGTCCAGGATGCTCAAGGCGTCCAGGCGGGGCCGGTGGGCCTTGCGGACGCCGGAGACCAGTACCAGCGTGCCACGGCGGGTGAGCTTGTCGATGGCATCGCCCAGCACCCGCGCGCCGGAGGCGTCCAGGGCGCTGACCCGCGACATCCGCAAGATCACCACCTTCGCCTGCGCGGCCTCGGTCAGTTCCAGCAGGAAGCGGTGGGCGGCGGCGAACAGCAGCGGTCCGTCCAGACGGTAGGCCACGATGTGCTCGCCCAGCAGTGCCTGTTCTTCCTCGTGATGGTCGGCCGGGGGCAGGTCGGCGTGGAGCGGCACCTGCTCCAACCGCGCCGCCTTGGCGACCGCGTGCAGGGCGAGCATCCCGGAGACGACCAGCCCGGCGATGACGGCGGTGACCAGGTCGAACGCTAGGGTGGCGGCGGCGGTCAACACCATGATCAGGGCCTCGCCCCGGCCGCTGCGGGCCAGCGCGCGAAGCGAGCCGACCTCGATCATCCGGATCGCGGTGGCGATCAGCACCCCGGCCAGTGCCGCCAGCGGGATCCCGGCCACCAGCGGGGCCGCGACGAACATGATGGCCGCCAGGACGGCGGCGTGGACCAACGCGGCCAGCCGGGAGGCTCCGCCGCTGCGGACGTTGACCGCGGTACGGGCGATGGCGCCGGTCGCGGCAACACCGCCGAACAGCGGGGTGGCCAGGTTGGCCAGGCCCTGGCCGAACAGCTCACGATTTGAGTCGTGCCGCTCCGAGATGCTCATCGCGTCCGCGGCGGTCGCCGACATCAGCGACTCCAGTGCTGCCAAGGCGGCGACCGCGAGCGCGGCGGGCAGGAGCCCGGGAATCGCGGAGGCGTCTAAGAACGCCATCGAGGGCGCGGGAAACCCGGCGGGCAGATGCCCGATGGTGGCCACGGGCAGATGCGCGACCTGGACGATCAGGGTCACGGCGGCCACCGCCAGCAGTGAGAACGGAACCGTGGGCCGGTACCTGACCCCGACCAGCATGACGACGACCACGACGCAGGTCACCGCGAGAGCCGCCCAGTGCGCTTGTGTGACGAAGCCGCGGGCGGCCTCGAACGCCACCACCGCCGGGTTGTCGCCGGAGGGGGTCTTGACCCCCAGCGCGCCGGGAACCTGCTGTAGGGCGATCACGGCAGCGATGCCCACGGTGAAACCCTCTACCACCGGGACCGGCACATACGCCATGTACCGTCCGGCGCGGGCGAGCGCGAGCAGCACCAGCACGGCCCCGGCCAGCAGGCCCACCGTCAGCAATCCCGCGCTGCCGTGCTGGTGCACGATCGGCACCAGCACCACGGTCATCGCCCCGGTCGGGCCGGAGACCTGCAGGTTGGAGCCGCCGAACACCGCCGCGACCGCGCCGGCGATGACAGCGGTGACCAGTCCCGCCTGGGCGCCCGCACCCGAGGAGATCCCGAAACCCAACGCCAGGGGCAGCGCGACGATGGCGACAGTCAGGCCCGCCAACAGGTCCTTGCGGGGGGAGCGGCCCATGGTGGCCAAGATGCCTCGGTTGGGCAGCACCTCCAGCAGTCGATCTCGCAGGGTCCGAACGGCCCTGCCGGCCGCGTTTGGGGTGCTCACGTGCTCTTCGCCAGCTCATTCTTCTCGGCCTCGCGCAGTGTGGCGAGGAGGTCTTGCTGACCGGCCAGGAGGTCGGTCAGGATCCGGCGCGCGGCCCGCATCAGTTCCGCGACATCACCGCCCGCCAAGGCGTAGATAACGGTGTCGCCGTCGCGGACGGCGGTCACGATGCCCGAGCGCCGCAGCACCGCCAACTGCTGGGAGAGGCTGGAGCGCTCTACCTCGATCTGGCTCAGCAGGTCGCGGACCGGCATCGGCCCGTCCTGCAGCAACTCCAGCACCCGGATCCGCACCGGATGCCCGAGCATCCGGAAGAATTCCGCCTTCGCCTGGTACAGCGGAACCGCTACAGCCATCACCGTTTCTCCCGTGCCATCTCGATCAGCTCCGCTCTGAGCGGGGGGACCTCCACACCGCGTCGCCGCGCGAGGAGCAATGCGGCCTCCCACTCGTCGAGGATCAGCGAGACCGCGCGGAGGTCGTGCGCGGTCACGGCCTCCGCCATCGCTGCCCGCGCCACTTGCACACGCTGGACCAGCGTCTCGGCCAACTTGTCCATCTCATACCTCCCGTGGTCACCAGCGTGCCGGGTGTCGGCCGGGTCACTCGCCGACCCTGGGACGTCTCTCTCAAGCAACCTCATGCGGCCCAACACGGTGTGGATTGAAGAATTCTTCAATTGTACACGTTATGGAGTAACCGTCTGGCTCGGCCGGGGCGAGCAGAAGCCTGCCGAGTTCCACGGGCTCTGCAGGAACCCTCCCTCGGCGGCCGACATCCAGCACGAGATCGAGAAAGTCACGGACCGGTGTCGATATGACGGTTCTGAAGGTTGACATCGACGCAGGTGTGGTCAGGCTGCGGGGGCAGGTTCCCGAGCCTTCGCTGATCAGTTCCATGGTGGTTCGCCAAGATCGCCCGGATCGCATCGAGGTCGGCGGTCTGCAGTCCGGACTCTGCTCGCTCCACCGTGACCGCCCCGTAGGTGCCGTCCGGGGTGCGGCTCAGCGTCTTCTCCGCGCGGCGTTTGGTGCGCGCCGCCGCGTTGGACTGCTCGCGCGCCAGGTCGTACAGGCGGGCGGCGTCCTGGATGTCGGCCGTCGACGGCACTGGGCTCTTGGCGCCGGCCTCGGCCAGCGGGGCGGGAGCGGTCGCCGGGGCGGCCTCGGCGAGGCGGACCTCGCGGAGCCCGCGAAGCTGCTCGAGCTCGCGAGAGACACGAGGAGCAACGAAGCGGGTGATCCGACGGAAGAGGTTCATCTCGAGGGGCTCCTTCTGCTGGTTGCTCACACGCCAAGCTTAGAGGTAACCTATCACACAAGACAAGAGGTTACCTCTAAGAGCTATGGGTTGGCTTGTGAGGTGACCTCTACACTGACCGACATGAGGAGGCCTGCCACTGTGCTGCGCAAACTGATTGACGACCTCCGAGCAATCGAAGACGCCGGTGAGCGCGGCGCGATGGCGACCGAGGCTCTCGAACAGGTCAAGGCGTTGAACGCCGAGGTCGCACAGATCCGGCAGGCCGCCGCCCGGGAGTTGAAGGACCAGGGGCAGACGTACAAGCAGATCGGCGAACGATTCGGACGCGAGGGTCATCCTCTGCACTTCTCTCGAATCCGACAGATCATCCAGGGCGAGGCGACCGGGCGATGGGCCAAGGTCGCCCGGGACGAGAAGGACGCGCTCGGCAATGCCGAGGACGCCGACTGATCACCTGGTCGTCCTGACGACTTCCTAACCCTCCCCAGGCGCCGCATCACGCCCCGGCGCCATACGAACCTGCCCTGACACGGGGGTCTTCAGCATGCCCAGCAAGCCGCCGCGTACCCGAGAGGTGCGTGCGCGTTGACGATCACGATCCGCAGCAGCGACCCCGGCGGCTGGACGAGAGTCCCGCACACGCTCGCCCGCGACCCACGCCTAAGCAACGGCGCCCGCGGCCTGGCCGTGCAGATGCTCAGCCACGCCGACGGCTTTCGCAGCGATGAGGAGTTCCTCGCCCAGCACGCCGCCAACGGCCGTGACGCCGTGCGCCGCCAGCTGGCCGAACTCCGCCGGTACGGGTACCTCGTGCGGCAGCGGGTGAGAGGCCCGGACGGCAAGCTCACGACCCAAAGCGTCCTGTACGACGTGCCACAGCAGGGTGAACCGCCTGCCGAGGAGCCGCCGACTCGCGGGAAAACCGCGAGCCGGTCTGACCAGGGCAGATTCACCAAGCAAGGAGCCGTACCGGACGCGGGAAACCCGCGACACGGCGCGACCAGCCACAACACCGCGAACCACCAGGCGGCACCGACTCGCGGGGAATCCGCGACACGGCCCGACCAGGGAGAACAGGGCAACGCCGCAGGTCACGCCGAGTCGCGGGAAACCCGCGTGCATATAGAAAATCAGGGAGAAGACCAGAAGAAGATCAGTCAGTCAGCGCAGGATCGGCAAGCCGCGCGTCGGCTCCGCTCGCTGTTCGGACTGACTGACGAGGAGGCCGCGCAGGTGATCAGGGAAGTGCGGCGCCGCGCGGCGCGGCCGGTCACCAACCTCGTGCCCTAC
>JAOPYI010000229.1 GCA_025964675.1 Sphaerisporangium sp.
GCGAAAGGCCGTTATCCTGCCAGGTCGCGCAGGGTGTGGCGTAGGCCTTCGATGATCGCTCGCAGGCCGACCTCGAAGGAGAGGTCGGCGGGTGGGCGTCCGCGTGCGGCGGCGGAGGCGTCGCGGGCACGTACGGTCGCGGCGAAGGCGGGCACCTCCGCCGAGAGGGGCCCGGAGTCGAACATGTCGGGCGGGGCGACCACGTCAAGAGCGGACCCGAGGATGAAAGATTCGACCGCCACCATGACCGGTATGACCGTCTCAGTGGGCCAGCCGCCACGCTGCAGCCCGGTGACGACCTGCTCGTACATGCGCAGTGTCCGCAGGGCGCCTGAGACCGGCAGCGTGGCCAGCAGCGAGATGGCGGGCGGGTGCGCGGCGAAGGCGGCGCGGTAGCCGTGGGCCCACCGGGCCATCGCCTCGTCCCAGGGCAGCTCGGCGAACATCGAGGCGTCGATCGAGTCGGAGACGAACTCGCGGACCGCCGCCAGGATGTCGTCCCTGCCGGTGACGTGGTTGTAGAGCGAGGAAGGCCGGACCCCGAGCCGCTGGGCCAGGGCGGCCAGGGAGAAACCCTCGGCTCCTGCGTCGTCGATGAGCCCGAGCGCGGCGCGTGCGATGACCTCCCTGCTCAGCACCGGCGTGGCAGGCCGGCCCACGCGCCTCTTCACTTTGCTCGCCCGCCCCTTCCGCTTTGCCGGTGGACAACCTATTCTTCCGCACAAAACGAACGAAATTCTTTTTTGGACGCCGATGACACGCACGCTCTTCCACAACGGCATCGTCTGGACCGGAACCGGCACCACCGCCGACGCCCTTTCCGTCCAGGACGGCCAGATCGAGGCACTCGGGGCCGAGGCTCTGGCCCGGACACCCGATGAGGTCGTCGATCTCCAGGGCGGCCTCCTCTTACCGGCCTTCGGCGACGGGCACTGCCATCCCGACCACGCCGGCTTCGAGACGATGGGCCCCCAGGTCAGGGGCCTCGGCAGCGTGGAGGAGATCGTCGAGGAGGTGCGCCGGTACGCCGGCGCGCATCCGGAGGCCGAGTGGATCATCGGCGCCGGCTACGACGCCACCGTGACCCCCGGCGGCGTGTTCGACGCCCGCTGGCTCGACGCGGCCGTACCCGACCGGCCCGTCGCCCTGCGCGCCTGGGACTACCACACGCTGTGGTGCAACACCCAGGCAATGACGCGGGCGGGTCTGGACGCCACCACCGCCGACACCGCGCGCGGCGCCTATGCCCGCCGGGCCGACGGCGAGCTGCTCGGCACGATGTACGAATGGGACGCGGTGGACGCGGTCCTCGGCGCAGCCCCCGCGCGCACCACCGCCGATCTCGTACGGGCGCTGCGCCTCGCCACCGAGGCCTACGCGGCTGCCGGGGTGACCTGGATCCAGGACGCCTGGGTGGAACACCGTTCCGTCGAGGGATATCTGGAGGCGTCCCGGCGTGGCCTGCTCGCCACCCGGGTGAACCTGGGCCTGCGCGCCGATCCGGAACGCTGGCGCGACCAGCTCGCCGAGTTCGCCGCCGACCGGGACCGGGTACGGGCGCTGCGCGACGACCGGCTGAGCGCGAACACGGTGAAGTTCTTCTTGGACGGCATCCTGGAGAACCGCACGGCGTCGCTGCTCGCTCCATACAGCGACGACCCGTGCACGCGTGGCATGCCGATCTGGCCGTACGAGGAGCTGCTGGAGGCCCTCACCGCCGTCGACGCGATGGGCCTGCAGGCGCATCTGCACGCGATCGGCGACGCCGGCGTGCGGACCGCTCTGGACGCGATCGAGCACGTCACGCGGGTCAACGGGCCCCGGGACCGGCGGCCGGTCATCGCCCACGTCCAGGTGCTCGACGAGGCGGACCTGCCGCGCTTCGCAGAGTTGGGCGTCATAGCGAACGTCCAGCCCCTGTGGGCGCGCATCGACCCGGCGATGACCGAGCTGACCATTCCCAGGATCGGCGGCGAGCGGGCCGGGCGGCAGTACCTCGTCGGCTCGCTGCTCCGCGCCGGAGCGCACGTTGCCTTCGGGAGCGACTGGCCGGTGAGCGACCACCGTCCGCTGGCAGGGCTGCCGGTCGCGGTGACCCGCGAGAACGCGGAGCGGGAACCGGCAGGCGGCTGGCTGCCCGAGGAGCGCCTCACCTTCGACGACGCCCTGTCCGCCTACACCGCCGGAGTGGCCTACCAGGCCTTCGCCGAGCGGAAGCGCGGCTCTCTGATCCCTGGGAAGGCCGCCGACCTCGTCTGGCTGGACGGCGACGTACGGCAGCTGGATCCCCACGACATCGCAGGCCGTTCGGCCGTCCTCGGCACGTGGATGGCCGGTACCAGAACCTTCAGGAGTTGTGACATATGAGCGAGTCCGCTGCCGGGCCTGGGCTGAAGCGGGTCCTGGGCGTCCCGGGACTGACGTTGTTCGGGCTGACCTACCTCGCCCCGGTGGCCGTCTTCACGACCTACGGCGCCGTCGCGCAGGTCACCGGGGGACACCTGCCATCGGCGTACGTTCTGGCCCTGGTGGTCATGCTGTTCACGGCGTTCAGCTACGGGCGGATGGCCAAGGCGTACCCCGCCGCGGGATCGGCCTACACCTACACCCAGCAGACGTTCGGGCGACATGTCGGATTCATGACCGGCTGGACGCTGATGCTGGACTACCTCTTCCTGCCGATGATCAACTTCCTCCTCATCGGGATCTACCTGAACAGCCAGTTCCCTGGCGTACCTCAGTGGATCTTCACTCTGGGCGCCCTGCTTGTGGTGTTCGTGCTGAACATCCTCGGCATCACCGTGATGAACCGGGTGAACGCCCTGGTCGTCGGGGTCTCCGTGGTTCTGATCGTGGTCTTCGTCGCGCTGGCCGTGAAGCACCTGACGGGGCACCCCGCTCCGTCGCTCTTCGGGGCGTTCACCCCCGGTACGGGCGTGTTCTCCGGCGCGGCGATCCTCGCGCTGAGCTTCCTCGGGTTCGACGCGGTCTCCACCCTGTCGGAGGAGGCGAAGGACCCCCGCCGTAGCATCCCGCGGGCGATCATGCTCACCACGCTCATCGGCGGCCTGCTGTTCATCGTGGTCGCCTGGGTGGGGAGCCTCGTGCACCCCGGCTACGACGACTTCGCCAACCCCGACACGGCGGGCGTGGACATCATGGCCGCGCTGGGCGGCGCCGCGTTCCAGACGATCTTCGTGGGCATCTACGTCATCGGTGCCTTCGGCTCGGCGATGACCACCCAGGCGAGCGTCTCCCGCATCCTGTACTCCATGGGGCGGGACGGCGTGCTGCCGAGGCGCGTGTTCGGTGTGCTGAGCTCCCGGTTCAAGACGCCCGTCCTCGCTGTCGCCGTGGTGTCCGCGGTCTCGCTCGTCGCGCTCTTCATCAGCCTCGGCAACGCGGTGGTGATGGTCAACTTCGGCGCGCTGATCGCCTTCTCGATGGTGAACCTGACCGTGGTCAAGCACTACCTGGTGGACGGGCGCAGGCGGTCGGCGGGGGACCTGCTCCTCTACGGGGCGCTGCCGCTGGCAGGCTTCGGCCTGACGGTCTGGCTGTGGACCAGCCTGTCGGGCGTGACCTTCAAGGTGGGACTCATCTGGATGGCCGTCGGCTTCGTCTACCTGCTCGGCCTGACCCGGCTGTTCACGCGCAGGCCCCCGGCGATGACCTTCTCCGAGGCCGAGCCGGCCACCGTGTGAAGTCGCTACCTCGGCCTCGTCGTGGGGTGGATCCCCGACGTGCCGGCGTCCGTCTCCTCGCTCGGCTCGCAGGGCTGCAGGGGCGGGGCGCCCAGCTCGCAGGCCATCTTGCGCTCCGGCTCGCGGAGCGCGTTGGTCCTGATCGTGACGAAGGTCAGGATCGCGGCGCAGGCCATCATGGCGGCGCTGACCAGCATGGCCGCACGGAAACCCGAGGTGAAGGCGATCGGCGAGGTGTAGGCCGCGCCGGTGAGGCCGACGAGCGGGGGGATGGCGGCGACGGCGAGCAGGCTCCCCGTCCGCGCGACCGCGTTGTTGACGCCGCTGGCGACCCCGGCGTAGCGCTCCTCGGCGGTGGCCAGCACCGTCGCGGTGAGCGGGGCGACCGCGGCCGAGAGCCCGAGGCCGAAGAGCGTCACCGCGGGGAGCACGTCCACGACGTACGACGAGCCGGGTCCGATCCTGCTCATCAGCCACAGGCCTCCCGCGCAGACGAGGATGCCGACGGTCATCGGCAGGCGCGGCCCGATCCGCCTGCCGAGCTCGCCCGCGCGGGGCGACAGCAGCAGCATGAGCAGCATGACCGGGAGCATCGAGCACCCGGCCGCGATGGGCGAGAAGCCCCCGGCGACCTGAAGCTCCACGACGAGCAGGAAGAAGACGACGCCCATCGCCGCATACATGATCAGCGTCACGACGTTGACGGCGGTGAACTCGCGTGAGGCGAACACGCGGACCGGTACCAGCGCCGACACCGGCCCGCCTCGCGACCGACGTGCCTCCAGCACCACGAACGCCACTCCGAGCACGATTCCGGCGATCGCCGCGACCAGCGGGACCGGCGACCCGCGCTCGATGAGCCCGTACGTGACCCCGGCGAGCGCCAGGGCGGCGAGCGCCGCGCCCAGCACGTCGAAGCGGCCGGTGGTCGTCTCGTCCCGGGTCTCCGGAACGTGCCGTACCGCCGTCGCGACCACGAGCGCCGCGATTGGCAGGTTGATCAGGAAGACCCAGCGCCAGCCCGCCGTCTCCACGAGCCAGCCGCCGAGCAGGGGGCCGATCGCACCGGCCACGCCGCCGAGGCCCGACCAGGCGCCGACGGCACGGGGACGGTCCTCCCGGGCGAAGGACGACTGGATGATCGCCAGCGAGCCGGGGGTGAGCAGCGCTCCGCCGATCCCCTGCAGCGCGCGGGCGAGGATGAGCGTCTGGATGTTGGGCGCCAGCCCGCACAGGGCTGAGGCGATGGCGAACCAGGCGACGCCGATGACGAAGATCTTGCGCCTGCCGTACCGGTCACCGAGGGAACCACCGAGCAGGATCAGCCCTGCCAGCGTGAGGGTGTAGGCGTTCACCGTCCACTGCAGCCCGGACATCGAGGCGCCCAGGTCCTCGCCCAGCTTGGGCAGCGCCACGTTGACGACCGTGCTGTCAAGGAAAGCCATCCCGGAGCCGAGCACGGTGGTGAACAGGATCCACCGGCCGCTGGGGGAGTTCACGCGGATGCCGCCTTTATCCATGCTGACCATCATCCTTGACATTCGACTTGCTCTGGGAGCTTGGTCCAGGTCTGTGCCTGGTATCCGGAGGGCAAGATCTCGGCCTTCCGGGTTTGCCCGGCCGGGAACGCCCTGCCGTACGCCGATCCGCCTCCCCGCGAGTGGGGCGGCCACGTCCTGTTCGCCGCGGACGACCTTGATGGCGTCGCGCCGGAGACGTCGCGCCAACGGGCGGATTACAGAATTACGATCGCTGGCAGCGAACAAGCGCAGACTTGGGAACAATCGTGGGCTCTCATTACTTGAGTCCATGTAACTCAACCCTTGGAGTTCGCATGAGTGAGAGCTTGATCCTCCCGGTGCTGCCGCTCGACGACGAGGTCGTCCTGCCCGGCATGGTCGTTCCTCTCGACCTGTCGGACACCGAGGTGCGCGCCGCCATCGACGCCGCCCGGGCTTCGTCCAAGCAGAGCAAGCCCCGGGTGCTGCTTGTTCCACGCATCGACGGCAAGTACGGCGCCGTGGGCGTCGCCGCCGTCGTCGAGCAGGTCGGCAGGCTTCCCGGTGGCGAGCCCGCGGCCGTCCTGCGGGGCGTGGAGCGGGTGCGCATCGGCTCCGGCACCGCAGGCCCCGGCGCGGCCCTGTGGGTGGAGTCGACCCCCATGGAGACCGTCCCCGCCGACGAGCGTGCCGGTGAGCTGGCCAAGGAGTACAAGGCCCTGGCCACCACGGTCATGCAGAAGCGTGGAGCCTGGCAGATCGTCGACGCCATCAACCAGATCGAGGACGCCTCGGTGCTGGCCGACAGCTCCGGCTACGCGCCGTGGCTGAGCACGGCCCAGAAGTTCGAGCTGCTGGAGAACCCCGACCCCGCGGAGCGGCTCGCCCTGCTGGTCGAGTGGGCGAGGGAGCACCTCGCCGAGCTCGACGTCGCGGAGACCATCCGCAAGGACGTCCAGGAAGGCATGGAGAAGCAGCAGCGCGAGTTCCTGCTGCGCCAGCAACTCGCCGCAGTCCGCAAGGAGCTGGCCGAGCTGAACGGCGAGGGCGCCGCCTCCGAGGAGGAGGACTACCGCGCCCGCGTCGAGGCGGCCGACCTGCCGGAGAAGGTCAGGGTGGCCGCGCTCAAGGAGGTCGACAAGCTGGAGCGGACCTCCGACCAGTCCCCGGAGGTCGGCTGGATCCGCACCTGGCTGGACACCGTCCTCGACATCCCGTGGAACGACCGCACCGAGGACTCCTACGACATCGCCGCGGCGCGGGCCGTGCTCGACGCAGACCACACCGGGCTCGACGACGTCAAGGATCGCATCGTCGAGTACCTGGCGGTGCGCAAGCGCCGCGCCGACCAGGGGCTCGGCGTGGTGGGCGGGCGCCGCAGCGGCGCCGTCCTGGCGCTGGCCGGCCCTCCCGGGGTCGGCAAGACCTCGCTCGGCGAGTCGGTCGCCCGCGCCATGGGCAGGAAGTTCGTCAGGGTCGCCCTCGGCGGCGTCCGCGACGAGGCGGAGATCCGCGGTCACCGGCGCACCTACGTCGGCGCGCTCCCGGGCCGCATCGTGCGTGCCATCCGCGAGGCGGGCAGCATGAACCCCGTCGTCCTGCTCGACGAGGTCGACAAGGTGGGCGCCGACTACCGCGGCGACCCGACGGCGGCGCTGCTCGAGGTCCTCGACCCCGCGCAGAACCACACCTTCCGCGACCACTACCTCGAGGTGGAGCTCGACCTGTCCGACGTGCTCTTCCTCGCGACCGCGAACGTCCTGGAGGCCGTGCCCAGCCCGCTGCTCGACCGCATGGACATCGTGACGCTCGACGGCTACACCGAGGACGAGAAGGTCTCGATCGCCCGTGACCACCTGCTGCCGCGCCAGCTCGACAAGGCCGGCCTGACCTCCTCGGAGGTCACGGTGGACGACGAGGCTCTGCGCAGGCTCGCCGGGGAGTACACCCGGGAGGCGGGCGTGCGCTCGCTCGAGCGGTCGATCGCCCGGGTGCTCCGCAAGGTCACGGCCAACGCCGCCCTCGACCAGGCGTCCCTCCCGGTGCACGTGGGGGCCGGCGACCTGGTGGGCTACCTCGGCAGGCCGAGGAACGTCCCGGAGTCGTCGCTGCCCGAGTCGGCGCAGCGTACGGCCGTGGCGGGCGTGGCCACCGGGCTCGCGGTCACCGGCGCCGGCGGTGACGTCCTCTACGTCGAGGCGTCGCTGGCCGACCCCGAGACCGGTTCCACCGCCGTCACGCTCACCGGGCAGCT
This sequence comes from Sphaerisporangium sp., assembly GCA_025964675.1. Classification (GTDB taxonomy): domain Bacteria; phylum Actinomycetota; class Actinomycetes; order Streptosporangiales; family Streptosporangiaceae; genus Sphaerisporangium. Next base: position 7,458 of record JAOPYI010000229.1, read on the forward strand.
CGGCGACGTGATGAAGGAGTCGGCGCAGATCGCGCTGTCCTACCTCCGCTCGCGCGGGGCCGAGCTGGAGCTGCCGGTCGGGTCCCTGAAGGACCGGTCCGTGCACATCCACGTCCCGGCGGGCGCCATCCCGAAGGACGGCCCCTCGGCGGGTGTCACGATGACCACCGCTCTGGCCTCGCTGCTGTCCGGCCGCCCCGTGCGGTCCGACGTGGCGATGACGGGCGAGGTTTCGCTCACCGGCCGGGTGCTGCCGATCGGCGGGGTCAAGCAGAAGCTGCTCGCCGCCCACCGGGCGGGCATCACCACGGTGCTCATCCCGGCGCGTAACGAGCCCGACCTCGACGACGTGCCCGAGGCGGTGCGCAGTGAACTCACCGTCCACGTGGTGAGTGACGTGCGCGAGGTGCTCGCCATCGCGCTGACCCCGGCGACGGTGGTGGAGACCGCCGCCGCCTGACATGGGCTTGGCGCACATATATGGACGAATCATCTAGTCATTTGACTGGATGATTCGTCCATGCTGTCATGAGGCCATGCTGTACGGAACACCGGAGCTGGCATCCGCCGACAAGACCGTCCTGGGCGAGATCGAGGACATGCGGCGCGACCTGAAGTACCGCCTCGCGGAGTCCCATCGCTGGGACGGCCAGTTCAGGCGCCAGCTCCAGGCGCGGGCGATCCAGGGGTCCAATTCGATCGATGGCCACCGCGCCAGCGTGGAGGACATCGAGTCGATCATGTTCGGTGAGGAGCCTCTGGAGGCCTCGGCCGCCGTGATCCGCGAGATCGCCGGCTACCAGCAGGCGCTCACCTACATCCGGCACCTTTCTCTGGCTAGGTGCTTCCGCTTCGACACGGGTACATTGAACGCGCTCAACTTCATGATGATCGGCCATCACCAGAACAACAGCCCGGGAACGGTACGGCCGGGCGAAATCTACGTCCGGTCCGCGACCGGCGAGGTCCTCTACGAGGGCCCCGACGCCGAAGACGTCCCGGAGTTGCTCGACGAGCTGATCAGGTGGCTCAACGTCGGAGACCTGGAAGTCCCGAGCTACGTCCGCGCGGCCATGGCCCATCTCAACCTGGTGAAGATCCATCCCTGGCGCGAGGGCAACGGGCGGGGGTCTCGCGCGCTGCAGACGCTGGTACTCGGCCGGGACCAGATCACCACGCCGGAGTTCTCGTCCATCGAGGAATGGCTGGGCGAGGGGCGAACGACCTACGACTATCACGACGTTCTCGGTGAGGTCGACCGAAGGCGTTGGAGCCCGCACGGTGAGACGCTGCCCTGGGTGCGGTTCTGCCTGCGGGCGCACCACATGCAGGCCCAGCGGGTGCGGCGACGGCTCGCCGAGGCGGGGGAGGTGTGGCTCCTGCTGGGGGAGCAGGTCGACAAGGAGCGTCTTCACACCAGGTGCGTCGCGGCGCTCTACCAGGTGTTCGTGAGCAGGCGGCTCCGGCGCGGCACCTACCAGGCGGACGAGTCGCTGAGCCAGGGCCAGGCGGCACGCGACCTGCGGGAGCTGGCCGCCCGCGACTGGCTCACACCATACGGCGAGACCAAGGGCCGGTTCTACGCCCCGGGCCCGAAGATGGAACGGGTGAAGGCGGAGTTCGCCGCCCGCATCGAGCCCCTCCGCGACCCGTACGAGCCGGCGTCGGCCTGACCAGGCGACCGGTGCGAAGGCCTGCCGGGTCGCACCCCGGCGGGCCGTGTCGGAGCAGGGGGATCCTTTTCAGCGGGCGCCCGGCCGAGTAGCGTTCGGTTTTATGCATCCGGGAGCAGTGGCAGCGCAGACACCGGGCAAGCCCGCCGTGATCATGGCCGGCTCTGGGCGGGTGGTCACCTATCGCGAGCTGGACGAGGAGTCCAACCGGCTCGCCCGGTTCTTCCGCTCGGCGGGGCTGCGGCCGGGTGACCACATCGCTTTCATGCTGGAGAACCACCCGCTGTTCTTCGTGGTCGCGTGGGCCGCCCACCGCTCCGGGCTGTACTACACGGCGATCAGCTCCCGCCTCCAGGCCGACGAGCTCGCCTACATCGTCGGCGACTGCGAGGCGAAGGTCTTCATCACCTCGGCGGCGCTCGCCGACGTCGCCGTCTCGATCACGCGGGCGACCCCGGATGTCCAGGTCAGGCTCATGATCGACGGCGTCGCCCCCGGCTTCGAGCCGTACGAGGCGGCGGTGGCCGCGCAGCCCGCGACCCCCCTCGAGGACGAGTGCCAGGGGACGGACATGCTGTACTCGTCCGGCACGACCGGGCGGCCGAAGGGGGTCAAGCTCCGGCTGAGCAAGGTGCCGCTCGACGTCCCCGGCGGGTTGCTGCAGCTGGTGCGGTTCCTGTTCGCTCCGTCGGCCGACTCGGTGTACCTGTCACCCGCTCCGCTGTACCACGCCGCTCCGCTGCGCTACTGCATGGCGTTCCAGCGGATCGGCGCGACCATCGTGGTGATGGAGAGGTTCGACCCCGAGCAGGCGCTCGCGCTGATCGAGAAGTACGGTGTCACGCACTCGCAGTGGGTGCCGACGATGTTCATCAAGATGCTCAGGCTGCCGGAGGCGGTGCGGGGGAAGTACGACCTGTCGTCGCTGACCTGCGCCATCCACGCCGGCGCGCCCTGCCCCGTGCCGGTAAAGGAGCAGATGATCGACTGGTGGGGCCCGATCGTCCACGAGTACTACGCGGGCACGGAGGGCAACGGCTTCCTGTACGTCGGCTCGGAGGAGTGGCTGAGTCACAAGGGCACGGTCGGCCGCCCGTTGCTCGGCGTCACGCATGTCTGCGACGAGAACGGCGACGACCTTCCGCCGGGCGAGCACGGGACGGTGTACTTCGCCGACGGTGCCCGGTTCGAGTACCACGGCGACCCGGCCAAGACCTTGGCCTCCCAGGATCCGAAGGGCCGGGGCTGGACCACGCTCGGGGACATCGGCTACCTGGACGAGGACGGTTTCCTCTACCTCACCGACCGCCGCTCGTACATGATCATCTCTGGTGGCGTGAACATCTACCCGCAGGAGGCGGAGAACGTCCTGTCGGTCCACCCCAAGGTCGCGGACGTCGCGGTCTTCGGCGTCCCGGACCAGGAGATGGGCGAGGCGGTCAAGGCCGTGGTGGAGCCCGCCGACCCGGCGGAGGCGGGACCCGCGCTGGCGGCGGAGCTGATCGAGTACTGCCGGGCACACCTCGCCCACTACAAGTGCCCGAGGTCGGTCGACTTCAGGGCCGAGCTTCCCCGCCATCCCACGGGCAAGCTCTACAAGCGGCTGCTCAAGGATGAATACTGGCCCACCGGCCCCTGAATCACCACGGGCGCGGGTCTCGCGGGGCAGCCGTAAAGGGTGCGGACGGCGACCAGGTCCGCCGGGCTGAAACCGGCTCTCTGGCCGATCTCGACGGGAACCGCCGGCACCAGCGTGTCCAGCCCGTTGGCGCTGAAGAATTTCTTTCCGTACAGCATCACCGAACCGTAGTCGAGGACGCCGAAAAGCCGGTTCTGCGGCGGGACGAGCCTTTGGAACTGGGGTTCGTAGCCCTTTATCACATTCTCCAGATGGACGGTCACCGCCGAGTCCCGGTCGGAACGGGAATGCTCGTGGTAGAACCCGATCGCGTGCATCAACTCGTGGATGGCGATGCCTTTCCGCTCGCATCCGCTCCCGATCGAGACGTCCTGCGCCATGGGGCCCACCCGTCCCACGTACGAGTAACAACCGTTACCGGGGAATATGTTGAGATAACTGTCCTCTTGGGTACGGGGAATGAAACGTATGCACGTGTTCTCGTGGAAGTCCTTCATCGCCTGGGTGATCGCTTCGCGGGCCACAGGGGACAGGAGGGGGGACAGGACGTAGGGAACCTTGTCGCCCGGCCACAGGGCCCCGGCCTGCGTCGTGGCGGCCCCCGCCGAGGGGCGGCGGCAGTTCCCCGACTGGCGTGAAGGGCCGGGGAACTCCGGGATCGGCTCGGGCGAGGTCTCGGGGATATCTGTGACGTTGGGAAATACGCCAGGCATCTGAATCTTCCCGGAGGCGGCGTCGGTGGGTGTTCCGATGACGATGTCACCCTCCGTCACGGCGTGCCCGTCTATGTCGACGTACCCGATTGTATGGGGATGTCCGGTGATGTCTGGAGTGGTAACGGAAAGGCCGGGGCGACCGGTTTGCTGCTGCCATAGCGGGTCCTCAGGGTCCTCTTCGGCCGCGGCTGGAGAGACCCCCATCGCGAGCCCGAACAGCGCCACCACCGATATAATGATATGTCTCATTTAATTACCCCCGAGAGTGCCCGTAACGGTTCACAGGCCGTCGCTCGTGAAATCTACCCTGGCGATCACCCGGCACTCCAGGAATGGCACGGCCCGCCCGTGGCCGAGAAGAATTCCCCGATATCCGCTTCACGGGCATTCGCGGGGATGGCCATGGGGCGCAGGCCGGTGACCCTGAGACGGCCGTCAGGGCCGCCTCGCGGGCGGTCCATGTCCCCGCTCGGCACGGTGCGGCACGTTCAGCAAACGTCCAGTCAGGGCTTAGGCAGCTCTTATCGCCGATTTGTCATGATTGATTTACCGGTCCGAAGCCGGCCGCCGCAATAGCGGCGGGTGCGGATGACCTTAGGGGTACAGATGAGCACCGAAGACCCGCGTGAGCAGTCGACGGGAAACACCACACCGGCCGAGGCGCCGGGTTCGCGGGGATGGACCCAGTTTGGCCAGACCCCGCCCGAGGCCGGCGGTTACCAGAACCAATGGAGTCCGCCGGGGCACCCCGCCGGCGACACCCAGCGCATCCCCCTCCAGGCCGGCGGCGTGACGGCTCCGTGGTGGACGACCGGCCGCAAGGCCGTGGCCGGACTCGCCCTCGCGGCCGTGGCGGTCGGGGGCGGGGCCGCGGGGGCCTTCGTCGCGACCGCCGTCGCCGGGAACGCCACCGTGACCTCCAGCCCCATCGTCAGGCCCGCCTCCAACTCCAGCGTGTCGACCGTGGCGGACGTGGCGCGAGCCGTGCAACCCTCGGTGGTTTCGATCACGGTCACCGCCGCCGGCGGTCAGGTCGAGGGCTCGGGCGTGGTCCTGTCCGGCGACGGCTTGATCCTCACCAACAACCACGTGGTCGCGGACATCGGGCAGAACGCCAAGGTCCAGGTGAAGTTCAGCGACGGCAGGACCGCCAACGCCACCATCGTGGGCACCGACCCCGCCACCGACCTCGCGGTCGTCCGGGCGGAGAACGTCTCAGGGCTCACCCAGGCGACGCTCGGGGACAGCGACGGGCTGAAGGTCGGCGACTCCGTGCTCGCCATCGGCAGCCCCCTCGGGCTCGCGGGCTCGGTGACGGCCGGCATCGTGAGCGCGCTGGACCGCACGCTGACCGTCGGCGGCCAGTCGCAGCAGCAACAGCAGTTGCCGCCCGGCTGGGGCCAGGGCGGCTTGGGCCAGCAACAGCAGCAACAGCAGCAGCAGCCGCAGAGCTCGGGTACGACGATCGGCGGTGCGATCCAGACCGACGCCGCGATCAACCCCGGCAACTCCGGCGGCGCCCTGGTCGACGCCTCGGGACAGGTGGTCGGCATCAACAGTGCCATCGCTACCAACGGAGGCGACGGCAACATCGGCGTGGGCTTCGCGATCCCGATCAACACCGCGCACCAGGTGGCCGACCAGCTCATCAAGACGGGCAAGGCCACGCACGCGTTCCTCGGCGTCAACCTCGCCGACGCCACAGGGGGCGCCGAGGGGGCCGTGATCGGCTCGGTGCAGAGCGGCAGCCCGGCCGAGCAGGCGGGGCTCAAGGCGGGCGACCTGATCATCAAGATCAACGGCAAGCCGGTCGCGGGGGCGGACACGGTGGTGGGCGCCGTTCGCGGGTACAAACCAGGCACGAAGGTCGCGCTGACCTACGTGCGCAACGGCTCGACCGCCACGGTCACGGTCACTTTGACCGAGAAGACCACCACGGGCTGAGCGCGTCAGAGCTGGATTTGCCGCCGGGAACGCTGCGGGCCCGGCGGCAAGTCCATTACTGACCGGGGCGCTATCGTTGGTGATCGTTCTAGCCGGTCCGGGCGGTCAGGGCTTCCGAGCGCCACACGTCCCGGTAGTAGCCGGGCGTGGCCACGAGCTCGTCGTGGTGACCTCGCTGCACGACCCGCCCGTCCTCAAGGACGATGATCTCGTCGACGCCTTCGAGACCGTGCAGGCGGTGGGTGACCAGCAGCGTCGTACGGCCGTGCGTGACATCGAGGAGGTCGGCCATCAGCGCGTCGGCCGTGGCGCCGTCCAGGGATTCGGCGGGCTCGTCCAGCAGCAGCACGTCGGGGTCGCGCAGGAGTGCGCGGGCCAGCGCGAGCCGCTGGAGCTGACCGCCGGAGACCGTACGGCCGTCCTCGCCGAGCGTCGCGTCCCAGCCGGTGCGCTCGACCCAGGTGTCCAGGCGCGCCCGGTGCACCGCCCGCGCCAGCTCCTCCTCATCGGCCTCGGGACCCGCCAGCCTCAGGTTGTCGCGCAGTGAGGCCCGGAAGACGTACGGGTCCTGCGTGAGGCCGGTGATCCGCTCGCGCACGTCGTCGGGGGACAGGTCGCCGATGGCGGTGCCGTTGATCAGGATGTCCCCGGACTCGAAGTCGGCGGTGCGCATCAGCGCGGACAGCAGCGTGCTCTTCCCCGCCCCGCTCGGCCCCACCACTGCCACGCGCCTGCCGGGTGTCAGGGTAAGTGAGACCCCGTCGAGGGCGGCGGCCCTGCCCGCGGCGTGGCGCACCACCAGGTCCCGTACCTGGACGGTCAACGGCGCCTCCGGCGGCGCGGCGGCCACGGCGGGCTCGGGGACGACGGGCGGCGTGGCCCGGATCTCCCTCAGCCTGCGCAGCGCCGCCGTCACCCCGGCGAACCGCTCACCCGCGGCGGCGAGCGGCAGGATGGGCTCGAACGACACCAGGGCGGTCAGGGCCAGGACGGCGGTGGGCACCTGTCCGATCCCGGCCCGCAGCGCCACCAGCACGATCCCCGCCACGGTGAGCCCCTGGACGAGCGTGCCCAACGCGAGGGCGGCGGCGTTCGCCCTGGACCGCCGCCGTTCGAGCGCCGCCAGCCTCGCGCCGGCCTCCGCGGAGGCGGCGAGCGCCTGCTCTCCGGCCCCGTAGGCGGCCAGGTCGGCGGCCCCGTGCACCAGGTCGGCGACCCGGGCCGCCAGCTCGGCCCGCGCGGGTGCGAGCCGAGCCGACCAGCGCCTGGCGGCGACGGCCGTAGCGGCGGGCAGCAGCAGCCCGGCGACGAGCAGTCCCGCGAGCAGCACGAGCGCGGCGGCGGGAAGCAGGAACACAGCGAGCGTCACGGCGGCGACGGCGGTGACCGTGGCGGCGACTGCGGGCAGCAGGCAGCGGACCAGCAGGTCCTGGACGGCGTCGGTGTCGTCCACCATCCGGCTCAGCAGGTCGGCGCCCCGGTGGCTGAGCGGTCCGGACGGGATGAGGGCCTCGTACAGCCTCTCGCGCGTGGTCGCCTGGGCGCGCAGCGCCACATCGTGCCCGGCGAGGCGCTCACCGTAGCGGAAGACGCCACGGCTGGTCGCGAAGGCGCGTACGGCGACGATCGCCACGCTGAGTGCGGCGAGCGGGGGTTGCTCGGCCGCCCGCGTGATCATCCAGGCGGCCGCAGCGATCAGCCCGAGCGCGGCCAGCTCGGCGGCGGCTCCCGCGGCGGCGGCGGTCAGCAGCCGCCCGCCCATCCCCCTCAGCGGGCCACCCGCCCGGCGAATCGGTCGCCCGCCGATCTGCGGCGCGAGCGGGTCAGGCGTCATCGTCGGCCTCCGAGCGCGAGCCGGTCGGACACGATCTTTCCGGACTCCACGCGGATCACCCGGTCGGCCAGCTCGATCATCGCGGGACGGTGGGCGACGATGACCGCGGTCCGGCCGGCGGCGAGGGTTCTGGTGGCCTCGACGATCGCGGCCTCGCTCCTGCCGTCGAGGCGCGCGGTCGGCTCGTCCAGCAGCAGCATCTCGGCGCCCGGGCGGCAGAAGGCCCGGGCCAGCGCGACGCGCTGGCGCTGCCCCGCCGACAGGTCCGCCCCGCGCTCGCCGACGACGGTCGCGTACCCCTCGGGGAGGGCTTCCACGAACTCGGCGGCCCCGGCAGCGGCGGCGGCCGTGCGGACCTCCTCGGGGGAGGCCGACGAGCCGAGCCGGATGTTGTCGGCCACAGAGGTCGCGAACAGGTGGGGCCGCTGGGGCACGAACGCCAGACGCCGGCGCCAGACGTCGTGGTCGAGGCCGGCGAGGTCGACGCCGCCGACGAGGACCCGTCCCTCGGAGGGGGTCACGAAGCCGAGCAGCAGGTGGAGGAGGGTGCTCTTGCCGGCGCCGCTCTCGCCCACCAGCGCCACCAGCTCGCCCGGCGAGACGACGAGCGACACGCCCTCGAGCGCGGGGTCCGTGCGGCCGGGGTAGCGGACCGTGACGTTCTCCAGCCGGATCTCCGGCACGCCCGCCGGGAGTGCGGCGAGGTCCCCGCGGGACGCCGGCTCTTCACCGGAGGATCCTTCCAGGACGGCGAAGGTCTGGTCGGCCGCGGCGACGCCTTCCATGGCGGCGTGGAACTTCGTGCCGACCGCCCGGAGCGGGATGTAGGCCTCAGGGGCGAGGAGCAGGACGAGCAGGGCCGTACGCAGGTCGAGCGAGCCCGACAGCAGGCGCAGCCCGACCGGCACGGCGACCAGGGCCAGGGACAGCGAGGCGACCAGTTCGAGTACCAGCGAGGACAGGAAGGCGACGCGGAGCGTCCGCATGGTGGCGGACCGGTGCGCGTCGGCCACCTGCTGGATCACCGTCGCCTGGTAGCGGGCCCGTCCGAACGCGCGGAGCGTCGGGAGGCCGCGCACGACGTCGAGGAAATGGCCGCCGAGGCGGGACAGGGCCCGCCACTGCCTCTCGGTGACCACCTTGGTCTGCCATCCGACCAGCGCCCCGAAGACCGGGATCAGGGGAAGGGTCACAAGGACGATGACGGCGGTGCCGAGATCGGCCGCGAACAGCCGGACCAGCACGGCAACGGGCACCACACCGGCCACAGCCACCGCGGGAAGATATCCGGTGATGTAGGGGTCCAGCGCGTCCAGGCCCCGCCCAGCCAGCGTGACCAGCTCGCCGGAACGGTGGCCGGTGAGCCGGGCGGGCCCGAGATCGCGCAGCCGTGACAGCAGCCGGTGCCGTAGCACCGACTTCAGGGCCGTGGCCGTACGGCCTGCGGCGACCCCTTGGAGCAGGCCGGACAGCGCCCGCGCGACGACCACGGCGGCCAGCGGGAGCAGCGCCATGGTCGTGAGGCCGCCCGACAGCACGCCGGAGAGCAACTCGGCCTGCGCCAGGACCAGCAGCCCCCCGAGCACGGCCGCCATGACGCAGACCAGCAGGTGACGGCGTACCGTCCGCTCGGCCCGCGCCAGGCGCAGGAGATCTTTGTGCATCGGTTCCCTAGAAGAACGACGGGGTGCGGGCGGCGGCACCGGTGGACCTGGACGGGCCGAAGGTGCGCCATACCCATACTTGCGCCCCGACCAGGATGGGTGCGACCGGCAGGGCGATGAGACTGATCACACCGAGTGTCGCCGACGGCGCGGTGTGATCGAGCAGCGACGGAACGAGCGCGACCAGCGGCACCGCCACGGGCAGGGCCGCCACGACGGCCGACAGCAGCAGGCGCCGCCTGTTGGATCCGGCCTCGCTCTGCGCCGACAGCCTCCACGCCACGAAGGCGTGGCCGTGGAAGGCGAAGGCGGCGGCGACCACGGCGCCGTACAGCAGGCCGAGCACGTCGAAAGGCTGGGCGGGCAACCCCCGGACGATGGACGCCAGGACGGCGCCCCAGGTCAGGGCGATGCCCCAGGAGGCGGCGCAGAGGACCACGTCCCAGAACGCCTGCCAGCCGCGGTCGTCCAGCCTGCGCCGGAACCACAGGCCCGCGTCGCGAAGTATCCAGGACACCAGCAGCGTGACCACGAGCGGGTAGAGCCCGCTGAGCACCGTGCCGTCGAGCGAGGGGAACACGCCGAAGAACGTTCCGGCGGCGGCGACCAGCCACACTTCGTTGGCGAGCACGAACGGGGCCATCGCGGCCACCACGCGGTCACGGTGCCGCTGGCGCGTGCCTGGCTCTCCCGCGCGCTCGCTGGCCCGGCTGAGCAGGGGAAGCATCATGCCGACGCCGATGTCGAACCCTTCAAGGGCGAAGTAACCGATCAGCAGCACGGCGAAGACCGCGAGCCAGATGATCTCCATGGGGGGAGCTCCTCGGGGGGTTGCCGGGTCCGTCAGAGGACGAGGGCCGGTGAGGGGGTGGGCTCGGCGGGTTCCGCCGCGCCGAGGGCGACGTGCGCGGGGCCACGCCGTACGGCGCGGGCGATCAGCAGGTAGTCGGTGACGGCGAGCAGGCAGAGCACGCCGACGAATGCGATGAGCGAGAAGGTCACCATGCCCTTGGTCAGGCCGGGCGACATCGCGTCGGCCACGCGCAGCCTGCCGTACACCAGCCAGGGTTGCCGGCCGATCTCGCGGACGAGCCAGCCCATGATCGCCGCCACGAAGGGCAGCGGTGTGATGATCATGAGTATAGGTTGCACCCATCGCAAGCGGGCGAGGCGATCGCGCCACAGAAGGGGCAGCAGGCACAGCATCACCGTGAAATGGATGCCCTGCCCGATGAGGATCATGATGCCGAGTGCTATCTGCGGCACGCCCGAGTTGAGCTTGCCCGGCTGTATCTCATCGAGGATCCCGTACTGGGCGTACCCGAAGCCGCTCGCGACCGTGGTGCCGACGAGCGCCCAGACCACGCCCGTGCGCAGCGACCGGCGGAAGAACTCCTGCTCGGTGGTCCGCCGGAACAGGTGATAGGCGCTGCACCCCATGATCACGAAGCCGCCGGTGAAGAGGCTCGCGCCGATGATGTGCGGGAAGGCCATGATCAGGCTGGGGTTGGTCAGCAATGCCCCGAAGCTGGTCAGGACCAGGTGGTCCCCCTGCTGGACGCTGCCCGCCGGATGCTGGAGGAACGAGTTGGCCACCAGGATCCAGAACGCGCTCGCGTAGGCGGTCAGCGTCACCAGCCAGATGCACGCCAGGTGCAGCTTCTTGGGCAGACGGTTCCAGCCGAAGATCCACAGCCCGAGGAAGGTGGACTCCAGGAAGAACGCCACCAGCGACTCGATCGCCAGCGGCGCGCCGAACACCGCGCCGGCGTAGTGGGTCAGGCCACTCCAGCTCAGCCCGAACTGGAACTCCATCACCAGGCCGGTGAACACGCCCAGGGCGTAGTTGATCACATAGATCTGGCCCCAGAAGCGGGTCATGCGCTCGAAGACCGGTTTGCCGGTGATGGCGTGGCGGGTCTGCATGATCGCGACGAGGGGGGCCAGGCCCAGCGTCAGCACCACGAACAGGAAGTGCAGGCTTCCCGTCACCGCGAACTGCAGCCGGGCCAGGTCGAGCACGTCCATGGCTCCTCTTCCGTAGTTGTGTCTGCCTACGTATAGGGAGCCTACCTGTAGACTGCCTACATGAAGCAACCCGATAGGATTTCTCGGTGAACACCGACGCGCTACGCGGCCACATGGACGCACTGCTGCTGTCCGTCCTGGAGCACGAGCCGCTGCACGGGTACGCGATCATCGAGGCGTTGCAGGAGCGCAGCGGAGGCGCGCTGAGCGTGCCGACGGGCACTGTCTATCCCGCCCTGCGCAGGCTGGAGCGCGTGGGCCACCTGACGAGCGAGTGGGCGACGGTGGGCGGCCGCAAGCGCCGCACCTACCGGCTCACACCGTCGGGCCGCACGGCTCTCGCCGGCGAGCGGTCGGAGTGGCGGGCGTTCACCGACGCCATCGGCAGTGTCCTGACCCCGCGCCTTCTGCCGTGAACCCCCGCGCCTCCTACCAAGACCGGCCGGCTCCCGTGATGGCGGGAGCCGGTGCGCGAGAGGCGGTCAGGCAGCGGGTCGCGCTGCACAGCAGCCAGCACGCCACCGCGTAGCTGAAGAAGCTCGCCGCGAACCCCGGCGGATACTCGTCGAAACCCTTGAGCGTGGAGGCGCCGCCGGCCGTCAGCGCGGCGGAGATCCCAAGGATCACCGGCACCTGGATCCACAGCAGGATCCCGAGTGCCCTGGTGACGAGCTCGGGGCGCCGGATCCTGCGCAGCCCCCGGCCGAGACCGATCAGGGCGAGAGCGCCGAGGATTCCCATGCCGAACTGCAGCCAGTCGAGGAAGTGCGCGAGAGGCGTGAACCAGGCGGGCTTCACCGTCAGAGCTGCCGACGGATCCTCGGGGAAGATCCGCCAGATCACGCTCCAGATGATCGTCGTGAAGGGCACGGTCAGGAACAGCACCGCGGCGGTCCTGCGGCCCTGCTGCGCGGCGAGCTCTCCCTGGTAGCCGGGCGCGACCTCGCTGACCTGCCCGAACTCGGCGACCGCCATCCGCTCGGCCTCGAGCCTGTCCAGTCCCTCGGCGAGGTAGGCCTCGGCGGTGTCGGACAGGCTGTCGCGTGCCTCGGTCAGCAGGTCGCGCCGGACCCGTCCCGGCCCGCGGAGCGTGCGGTCGAGCGTGGTCACATAGTCGTCGATGACACCCGCGCTCGCCATGGTCTCCTCATGTCTCGCCCGTGATGAGAATTCAGTCCCCATTGTGTCGTCAATAGGAGAGTCAGGGAATCCGGGGAATCCCTGAAATGTCCCTGGGATCATGAGTGGGGGAAAGACTCTTGACAGGCGTTCCAGCGCCGGCCGTACCTCGAGTACGGCCTTTCAGGAGCCGGCGGAAGGTGAGGGTCACCGGGCGCCCGGCGAGGAGGCGTGCGCGGCGTGGACGACCGGGATCGCGTCGGGGGAGCGGTGGCTGATCGGGCGCCTCGACGGGTGGGCGCCGGCCGCCCAGAACACCGCTACGGCGCCGACGGCGGCCACGAGCGCGACCCACCCCAGCGTGCGTCCCATGCGCAGGCCGTACCCGCAGGCGAGCCAGTAGGCCGACAGCATCAGCCTCGCGCGCCGTCGCCGGCTCGCCAGGCGGCGCATCTCCATGGCCCCGAAGGCGAAGTCCGCCGAGGTCTTCTTGTCGTCCACGGCCCGCCTGAGCCGCTCGTACAGGCCCGCGAGGAGCCCGGGGTCGAGCGGCTGCTCCGCCCGTGCCGACCAGCCGCGCCAGGCGTGCTCGTCGGCGAGGACCCGGCGGCTGGTCCACCACAGGATCGGCGGCCAGCGCAGCCCGACTCGCACGCCCCGGGGCGTGGCGGCGAAGACACAGTCCGACAGCCGCAGGGTCTCCGGCCGCCGGAGCTGGCCGAGCCGGCAGGTGCTGAGATCCACGCCGGTCATCGTGAGCATGGCGGCGTCCAGGCGGTCGAGCGACACCACGCGGAGCCTCCCGGCGCGCCGGGTGATGGCCGCCGGACCGGTCAGCACCGCCTCGCGCAGGTCGAGGTCGGCGTCGGACAGGCGCGCGGTGAACCGTCCCGAGATCCTGGCCTCGCGCAGGTCGATCGGGCAGCCGGCCGTGTCGAGCTCGAGCGCGGCCGAGGCGTGGACGCCCGACAGCGCCAGGCGTCGTCCGACGCGGACCTGGGTGAGGAAGGCGCCGTTGTGGAAGCGAGCACCCTCGAACCCGGCCGTGCCCGCGAAGACGGCCTTGCGGTAGGAGACCGCGCGGCGGAAGCGCGCGCCGCGGAAGATCGCGTCACCGTCGAACAGGACCCGGTCGAAGGCCGCGAACCCGTGGAAGTCGGCTCCCCGGAACGACGCGTCCCTGCCGAACCTGGCGTCGCCGAAGAGCCCGTCGCTGCCGATGCGGACGTCGTCGAAGGCGCCGTGCCCTCGTACGCGGGCTCCGTGCATGGATAACTCGCGAGAGAAGCAGACCTCGCGGAAAGAGGCGTTACGGGTGAACCGCGTGTCGAAGAACGAGGCGAGACGGTCGAACGTGGCGTGGTCGAAGGTCGCGTCACCCGCGAAGACCACCTCGCCGAAACGCGCGGGCCCGGTGAAGACCGCGTGGTCGAACCTGGCACGGCCGAGATGGCGATCGGTCGCGTCGAGGATCCGGCCGAGCAGGCCCTCGCCGACGGTCGTGCCGCGCAGGTCCACGCTGAGGCCCGGCAGCAGATCGCGAAGGGTCTCGTCGAGCTCGGCCGGCGTCAGGTGCGCCAGGCAGCGGCCATACGGCCTGCGGGTGATGCCCACGCACGCGGGAGAGGCGTCGCACGTCCTCCAGCCGACGTCGAGGGACAGGGTCTTCAACGGGGGCGTCATGTCAAAGTCATACCCAATGTCGGGTAACAGGTCGCTAAATCGTGACTGAAAGCTGACAGAGTGTATCTGGAGCGGTGAGATTTCCCGGCCACGCTAGATCAGAGCACGCCAAGTCTACCGACCACTACTCGACACGAAGTGTCAAGATTCCCTTATTTCATCTTCTATCTAGTTCTAGTATGAGATCAAAGGCTTTCACGGCCTTACGCTCCCGATCATGCGTGCTCTATCCCGGGCGCTCGCCGCCCTAGTGGCCGCCGGCATCTCGATCGCCGGTCTCGCCACCATTTCTTTGTCCCCGGCCTCCGCGGAACCGGGGACCGTCGTGATCAGCCAGGTGTACGGCGGAGGCGGCAACTCCGGCGCCCCGCTCACCAACGACTTCGTCGAACTGTTCAACCGCAGCGGTTCGGACGTCTCCCTCAGCGGCTGGTCCGTGCAGTACGCCAGTGCCACAGGCACCGGGAACTTCGCCTCCAACAAGGTCGACCTGACCGGCTCTCTCGCGCCGGGGCAGTATCACCTGGTCCAACTGGCCGCAGGGGCCACCCCGAGCGGCGCGCTGCCCGCGCCCGACACCACGGGCGGCCTCAACCTGAGCGGTACGGCCGGCAAGGTGGCCCTTGTCCGGTCCGCCGACGGCCTCGCCTGCAACGGCGGCTCCGCCGTCTGCGCGGCCGACCAGCTCGCCCTCATCGCCGACCTGGTGGGATACGGCACAGCCAACTTCTCCGAGGGCACGCCGGCCCCGGCCCTGACCAACGCCACCGTGGCGCTGCGCGGCGGGAACGGCTGCGCCGACACCGACGCCAACGCGGCCGACTTCACCACCGGGCCCCCCGCGCCCCGCAACTCGGCGGCCACGCCGGCCCCGTGCGGCGGCGGCACCCCGTCCCCGACCGGCAGCCCGGCCCCCACGCCCACCGACACCCCGACCGCGACGCCGACCCCGACGCAAACGCCGACGGTGAGCCCGACGCCGACCCGTACGGGCCAGCCGTGCGAGATCCCGGCCACCCACCAGATCGCTCAGGTCCAGGGGAGCGGCACCACCACCCCGCTCGCCGGCCAGGCCGTACGCGTCGAAGGCGTGGTGACCGGCGACTTCCAGGGCACCGGCCAGCTCGGCGGCTTCTACATCCAGGATCCGACGCCGGACGCCGACCCCGCGACCTCCGACGCGGTGTTCGTGTTCACGTCCAAGCCCGCCGGCCCCGGTGACCACGTGCTGGTCAGCGGTACCCCGGTCGAGTTCAACGGCCTCACCGAGCTGTCCAAGGTCAGCGACGTCGATGTCTGCGGGACCGGCACGATCGAGCCCACCAAGGTGGACCTGCCGCTGGCCTCGGGCGCGAGCCTCGAGCCGCTGGAGGGCATGCTGACCACCTTCCCGGAGAAGCTCACCGTGTCCGAGGTGTACAACCTGGGCCGCTACGGCGAGATGACGCTCTCCGCGAACGGGCGGCTGTTCCAGCCCACCGACCGCAAAAACATCGACCCGGCCCTGGACGCCCGCCGCCGGATCCTGCTCGACGACGGCTCCAACGCGCAGAACCCCCCGGTGCTCCCGTATCACACGAACGGCTCCGACACCGTGCGCGTGGGTGACGGCACCGCCGGCCTGACGGGCGTGCTGACCTACGGCTTCAACCTCTACCGGGTGGAGCCGACCCAGCCGGTCGTCTTCAAGGCCCACAACCCGCGCCCGTCCAAGCCGGGCAAGGTTGGCGGCAACGTCCAGGTGGCGAGCCTCAACACGCTGAACTGGTTCACCACGCTGAACTCGCGCGGCGCCAACACCGAGGAGGAGAAGCAGCGCCAGCTGGCCAAGCTGGTCTCGACGCTGAAGGGCCTCGACCCCGACGTCGCCGGCCTCATGGAGGTCGAGAACAACGGCACCACGGCGCTGAACACGCTCGTCGACGCACTCAACGCCGCCGTCGGCGCGGGCACGTACAAGGGGATCGTCTCCCCGGTGCCGGGCACGGACGCGATCCAGGTCGCGGTGATCTACAAACCGGCCGTCGTCAAGCCGGTGGGCGTCGCGCAGTCCTCCACCGACCCGGTGTTCCGCCGGCCGCCGCTGATCCAGGAGTTCAAGCGCGCGAAGGGCGACCCGACGCCGTTCACCATGATCGTCAATCACTTCAAGTCAAAGGGCTGTGGCGACGCGACCGGAGCCGACCTCGACCAGGGGGATGGGCAGAGCTGCTTCAACGCCGAGCGGATCCGGCAGGCCAACGCCGTGCTGGGGCTGATCGACACGCTCGACCTGACCAACCCGGTCGTGCTCGGCGACCTCAACGCCTACGGCGAGGAGGACCCGATCCACACCCTCGAGGCGGGCAAGCTGGCGAGCGTGAGCAAGAAGTTCGTCGCCAAGCACGACCGTTACAGCTACGTCTTCGACAGCCTCTCGGGCGAGCTGGACCACGTGCTCGTGGGCAAGCAGCTGCTCAAGCTCGTCACCGGTGCGACGATCTGGCACATCAACGCCGACGAGGGCCGGTTCATGGACTACAACACCGAGTTCAACCCGCCCTATCTGTACTCGCCGGAGGCGTTCCGCTCCTCCGACCACGACCCGCTGCTGTTCGGCCTGGACCTCTAAGGAGGACGCCGCCTGGTGATCACCTCACGGCCGCTCCGCCTCGGGCGGCCGTGAGGCCGAGGTGAGGAATTCGGCAACCGGGTAGATGGTTATGCCGATCGCAAGCGCCCAGACACGAGACGAGGAACCACCTGTGGCGACCATCGCGGTGAACGACACGAACTTCAACGAGATCGCCGACGAGGGCATCGTCCTCCTCGACTTCTGGGCCGCCTGGTGCGGTCCCTGCCGCACCTTCGGCCCGGTCTTCGAGAAGGCCTCCCAGAAGCACGAGGACATCACCTTCGGCAAGATCGACACCGAGGCGGAGCGCGCTCTGGCGGAGGGTTTCGACATCACCTCGATTCCCACCATCATGGCGATCCGGGACGGCATCGTCGTCTTCGCCCAGCCCGGCGCGCTTCCCGAGCCCGCCCTCGAGGACCTGATCAGGCAGGTGCGGGGGCTCGACATGGAGGCGATCCGCAAGGAGATCGCGGCCGACATCGACGCCGGCGCCGAGGGCCCCGAAGACGGCCGAAAGCCCTGACCACACCCGGCCCCGGCCGGACATGCGTCGGGCCCCTCCCACGACTGGGGGAGGGGCCCGACGACGTTCTCACGGCTCCGGTGTGGCCGCGAGGCCACGCCGGAGGCCGCCCGTCTCAGCTGGAGCGGTAGAGCTCGGCGACCCGGAAGGCCAGGTCGAGGGACTGGCTCCGGTTGAGGCGCGGGTCGCAGGCGGTCTCGTACCTCAGCGCGAGGTCCTCCTCCACGATCGGGTGGCCGCCGCCGACGCACTCGGTGACGTCGTCACCGGTGAACTCGATGTGGATGCCGCCAGGATGGGTGCCGAGGGCCTGGTGCACCTCGAAGAAGCCCGCCACCTCGTCGAGCACGTCGTCGAGCCTGCGGGTCTTGTGGCCGCTCGGCGCCTCGAAGGTGTTGCCGTGCATCGGGTCGCAGATCCACGCGACCTTCGCGCCGCTCGCCTGGACCTTGTCCACCAGCGTGGGCAGCGCGTCACGGACCCGGGACGCGCCCATGCGGGTGATGAACGTCAGCCGCCCGGGCTCGTTGTCGGGGTTCAGCTTGTCGATGAGCGCGAGCGCGTCCTCGGGGGTGGTGGAGTGGCCGAGCTTGACGCCGATCGGGTTGCGGATCCGGCTGAAGAACTCCACGTGGGCGCCGTCGAGCTGGCGGCTGCGCTCGCCGATCCAGACCATGTGGGCCGAGACATCGTACGGCAGGCCGGTGCGCGAGTCGACGCGGGTCAGCGCCCGGTCGTAGTCGAGGATCAGCGCCTCGTGCGAGGAGTAGAACTCGACCGTGTGGAACTCCTCGGGATCGGCGCGGCAGGCGTGCATGAACGCCAGCGCCTGGTCGATCTCTCGCGCGAGCTTCTCGTAGCGCCGGCCCGCCGGGGACTCGGCCACGAAGTCCTGGTTCCAGGCGTGCACCTGGCGCAGGTCGGCGTACCCTCCCTTGGTGAAGGCCCGGGCGAGGTTGAGCGTCACCGCCGACGAGTGATAGGCGCGCAGCAGCCGCGCGGGGTCGGGGGTGCGGGCCTCCGGGGTGAAGTCGAAGCCGTTGACCATGTCGCCGCGGTAGGCCGGGAGCTCGACGCCGCCGCGGACCTCGGTCGCCTTGGAACGCGGCTTGGCGAACTGCCCCGCCACGCGGCCGATCTTGACGATCGGCACGCGGCCCGCGTAAGTCAGCACGATGGCCATCTGCAACAGCGTCTTCAGCTTGTCGCGGACGTTGTCGGCGGTGGCCCCGGCGAAGGTCTCGGCGCAGTCGCCGCCCTGGAGGACGAAGGCCTCACCACGCGCCACGGCGGCGAGGCGGTCCTTGAGCTCGTCGCACTCGCCGGCGAACACCAGCGGCGGCAGGCCCTGCAGCTCGGAGACCACCCGCTCCAGCGCGGAGGGATCGGGCCAGTCGGGCTGCTGGGCGGCGGGGAGGTCCCGCCAGGAATCGAGGTTGATCGGTTCGGCGCTCACGCTAGAAGGCTATTGCACCTTCGCCTGTGCGACCGAGCCGGTGTCCACAGGGTGAGAAAGCTTTTTCAACTTCGCGGCCGATCGGTGGCATCCTCGCCACGCGGCTCGTGCGTCCGGTCCTCGTCGAGGGCCGCCGTCCCGGGCCCGTACCAGGCCTCGGGCGACCGCACGTGCTCGGGCAGGACGCCGAAGCCGATGAAGCGGCGCGTGACGGCGCCGGCGACCGGCAGCCGTGCGAGGTTCTTGGGCAGCCGGAGCGGCTTCACCGTGCCGCTGAGCGCGGGACGGATCAGCCTGTTCTGCACCAGCCGCTGGGCGAGCTGCGTGATCACTGTGGGCAACATGCGGCGGCGCTGGACGCGGCGTAGCAGCGACTCCGGCACCTCCCCGGCGAGCAGCGGCCCGGTGAGCAGGTTGGCCGTGGCCACCGCGTCCTGGACGGCCAGGTTGATGCCGACGCCGAAGACCGGCGACATGGCGTGGGCGGCGTCCCCGATGAGCAGAAGCCCGGGCCGGTGCCAGCGGCGCAGACGGTTGAGCAGGACCTGCAGCACGCTCACCTCCTCGAAGCCGTTCAGCTTCCCGGTGCGACCGGCGAGGAAGGGCAGCAACTCGCCGACCGAGGCGCGCAGCGCCTGGATCCCCTCGGCCTTCAGCCGGTCGAACCCGCCCTTCGGGATGAGGTACGCGAGCTGCCAGTACGTCTCGCGGTTGATCGCCACCATCATGTGGCCCTCGGAGAGGCGCAGGAACGTGTCGTCCGGGTCGCTTCGCTCGCGCGGCAGCCGGAACCAGACCGCGTCCATGGGGGCGCCGCGCTCCACCGGGACGAGGCCCGCCGCCCGGCGGACGTCGGAGTGCCGGCCGTCGGCGCCGACGGTCAGGGTGGCGCGAAGCTCGTGCTCGCCTTCGCCGTCGCGGTAGCGGACGCCGCGCACCGCGCCGTTCTCGCGGATCACCCCGACGACCTCGGCCTCCATGACGAGCCGGAAGGCCGGGTAGCGCCGGGCCGCCGCGGTCACCAGGTTGAGGAAGTCCCACTGCGGCACGAACGCGATGTACGGATATTTGGTCTTAAGGCCCTTGAAGGAGGCCACTTGGACGACCCCGTCATCCGTCCACATCGCCAGGTTGCCCGCCTTGCGATGGGTCAGAGCGTGGAACTCCTCGGCCAGCCCCAGCTCGTCGAGAACCTGCAGGGTCGAGGGATGGATCGTGTCTCCGCGGAAGTCGCGCAGGAAGTCGGCGTGCTTCTCAAGGAGGGTCACCTCTACTCCCGCGCGGGCGAGGAGCAGTGCCAGCATGGCCCCGGCGGGGCCTCCTCCGGCGATCACACACGTGGTGGTCCGCATTTTCATCACCCGTTGAAATCATTGCACATATCGCCGTCTCCACAAAGCCTGCCCGGTGTCCGAGCGGGACTACCTTCGCGCGCACCTCTCCGTCGAGGAATAACCGGCCCGCCCCCGGGCAGTCGGATGTCGGTCCCTTCTGGGGCCGGCACCGAGGCGACTTGGAGTTGAGGTCACATGATTGTGCTGGGCCTTTTATTGATGGTGCTCGCCGGCGCGGCCCTGGTCGCGGTGGCGAACGACGAGACCGGTGGCATCGCGGCGTCGATCACGGTTCTGGGCCGGACGCTCGAGCTGAGCAAGCTGGAGCTCTTCCTGGCCGGCGCGGCCACCGCGGCGGTCTTCCTGATCGGCCTGATCGCGCTCAGCGGCGGAATGCGCCGCGCCGGCGCCAAGCGCAAGAAGCTGCGCGAGGCCCGGGTGGAGACGCGCGACCGCGTCGCGCGCCTCGAGGAGGAGAAGCGCCGGCTCGAGCGCAAGCTCAGTGCGGAGAGCGCTACGGCGCCCGCCGCCACGCCGGGCGCCGCCCCGGTGGCCGAGCCCGCGGGACGGCACGTCCAGGTGCCGGACCGTGACGGTGACGGTGTCGACGACCGTGCCGAGGGCCGTGCCGACAAGCCTGTCGGCGCCTCGACGCAGCCCACTCGGGCGGAGACGGCGGAGCCGTACCCCTCGGACCAGCTCGTCGCGGGCACTCGCTCGAAGCGCGACGCCGGCGCCTGACGTGCGGGCGGAGGCCGGCTCGAACGGGGCGGCCGCCCGGGGACCCGGTTCCTGGGCGGCCCTACCCGCCCGCCGTCGCCTGTCGAGGCCGGTGGGCCATCGGTGCGTCAGGTACGCGCGGCCCCGCCGCCCGGGGCCGGTGCGTCACCGCTGCCTGAGGAACGCGAGGATGTTCGTCAGCCCGGTGGTGGCGAGGTCGCGGATACGGGCGTAGGACTCCTCGGGATACTGCCGGGGGCCGTTCTCGACCAGCAGGATGAGATAGAGGTACAAGCGGTACAGCGCGTCGCGTGTCCGGGCCTCCGGTGTGAGGTCGAGCTTCCCGCCCGCCTCCCGGTAGCCCACGAGGATCGGGTCGTCGTCGGCCAGCTCGCCGAAGATCGTGGGGGTGACGAAGTCGGCCAGCGGGTCGCCCCAGAAGGCCCGCTCGTGGTCGATCAGCGCCTGGATCTCCGGCGGCCCCTCGGGCGGCAGTGAGAGGAAGACGTTGCCCGGCCAGAGGTCGAAGTGGACCAGCGCGGGTGCCGTCACCTCGTCCAGCACGTGGACGTTGGAGTGGATCGCACCCGCGATCTCCACGAGCGAGCACGGCAGCGGGGTCGCGTACCGCAGGGCGTCGTCCATGAGGGCGCCCGTCATGACGATGAACGCGTCACGCCAGGTGGGTCCGGTCAGCCCGGCGTACGGATAGCCGTAGAGCTCCTGGCCGGGGATGGCGTGCAGCGTGGCGAGGTGGCGCCCGAGCTCGTGCCGGAGCGCCCGCTGGTCGGCGTCTCCGAGGGAGGCGGCCTGGTTCCACGGCACCCCGTCGAGCGCCGACATGATCAGGTAGTCGCCGCCCAGCTCCGGATCGTCGAAGCCGGAGTGCAGCAGCCGGGGGAGAGGAAGCCCCGTGGGCGTGGCCAGGTGGTACACCAGCGCCTCGGTGCGCAGCAGGTCGCGCTCGTAGCGCAGCAGCTCCAGGCCGGGGGGCGGGGCGACCTTCAGCACGACCTGGCGGCCGTCGTCGAGGGTCAGCCGCCACACGCCGTTGGCGAAGCCGTCGGTGAGCTCCTCGGCCGAGGCCACCCCCGTGCCCAGCGCTCCAAGGAGCAGCGCGTCGATCTGGGCGGCCGACAGCCGGCGCTTGGTCCTGCTCTCCATCGGTCACATCACTTCGGCTCGTCGGGACGGTGGGGGGTTCGGTCGGGACGGGTCAGGGCTCGGCCGGGACGGTCACACCATCGAGATCGTCCAGCCGGTCTCGTGCTTGCCGCCGGGGTCGAGCACGACCAGGTCGGTGCCGGAGTTGAAGGCGTCGGCGGGGCAGGTCATCGGCTCGACGGCGATGCCGCGGTGGCCGAACCCTGTGCCGGTGCACACCTGCACCCACGGCATGGCCGCCGCCTCCCAGGAGATCTGCACCCCGCCCCCGGGGCCGCGCAGGCGCACCCTGGTGACGCCGTCGGGGCCCGCGGCCAGCCCGCTGAACGCCTCGTCGACGACCGTGCCGCCGAGCGGCCGGGGCACCCGGAAGTCGAACGGTGTGCCCCCCACGGGCTCGAGCGTGGTGGGGAGGAGCACGTCGTCGGTGAGCAGCACGCGCTCGGCCGGCAGGTCGAGCTCCCAGCTTCCCTCAGGACCGTCGTCGGCGATCAGCCAGGGATGGGGTCCGCATCCGTACGGTGCGGGGCGGTCTCCGATGTTCTCGGCGGTCAGCGTGGTCGTCAGCCCGTCGCGGCTCAGGGCGTAGCGGACCTGGAGCGCCAGGTGGAACGGGTAGCCGGGGGAGGGCGCGATCGTGTGCGCCAGCCGTACGAAGCCGTGGTCCTCCTCGACGGTGAGCAGCTCGACGACCTCCCAGTCGGCGAAGGCCACGAGGCCGTGCAGGGCGTGGCCGCGCTCGGGCTCGTTGACCGGCACCTCGAACCGCTCACCCTCGAAGGTGTAACGCCCGCCGGCGAGGCGGTTGGGCCAGGGGGCGAGGAGGGTGCCGCTGTAGTGCGGGATGGGCCCCTCCTCCGGCCAGCTCGCCACGAGGTCGCGGTCGCCGTGCCTCAGCACCCGCAGGGCCGCGCCGAGCCTGGCTATCTCGGCGTGGTAGTCACCACCGTGAAGGACGTACTGAGGCACGGGGGAATCCTCTCATCGACGCGGGAACGCAAGAATCCGGGCGGCACCATGGCAGGCTCGCGCCCCATCATCCCCGTTGCCGACCGGTGATCAAAATTTGGGCTACGCCTGAACCCGGGGGTGGGGGCGCGTGGAAGCCCCGCGCGGCCGTACGGGAGGCCGCCTCGCCCCCGGCGCGCCGCCGCGTACGGAAACGTCCTCCACCTGGCATGATCCAGGTTTCGAAGCCCCATCGAAGCTCGAACCATCGCTGAAGGAGTCCCCGTGACCGAAGCCACGCACCGCGTCGTCCTCAACGGCGAGGAGCAGTACTCCCTCTGGCCGCTGGACCGTGAAACCCCCGCCGGCTGGCGCGCGAACGGCTTCGAGGGCACCCGCGAGGAGTGCCTGGCCCACATAGAGACGACCTGGACCGACATGCGGCCCGTCAGCGCCAGACCCGCGAACAGCCCATCCCCCCGCTGACCACACCCCCGCGGGGGCGAAACGGCTGAACTGCTAGCGACGCGGTGCAGGAGGAGCCTCTGCGAAGGGAGAGCTTCTGAGCTCCGGCCCCAGGTTCGGCTCGCCGCGGAGGTCCAGCACCATTGTGGAGCCCCAGGGGGCGCGGCGTTCTTCGGTGAAGCCCACGGCTTTGTAGAACGCGAGCGCCCCGGGGTTGCCGCTTCCCACGCCCAGGTGCAGGCCGCGTACCCGCCGCGACCGCAGGGCTTCGACGAGGGTCCGCACGAGGCGGCGGCCGAGGCCCGACCCCTGGCCTCTCGGCATGATGTCGATGTGGAGGTGCGCGGGATACCGCTCGTAGAGATCGTCGGGGGCCGGCTTGGTCTCGTGCAGGTGTGCGACGCGTAACCAGTCTTCCGTGCCGTCGCCGGGGTCGCCGGCGAGCTCTCTGGGGTACTGCTCGCGCAGTCGTGGCCACCAGTTGTCTTCGAGCCAGGTCTCGAACGTCAAGGTGTCGGCGGTCGCGACGATGTATCCGAGGACGCCGTGCTCGTCGACCGCGACGAACGTCAGGCCAGGATCGGCGATCGGATACGGGCCGGCGTAGATGTGCCCGAGCAGATCGGGATTCCTGTACAGCGCGGTGGCATCCCGGCCGGAGTCACCGGTGCTGAGGCACACCCGGTAGACGCCCGGCAGGTCGAAGGGCTGGTAGGGGCGGATCGTCGTCACCGATGCACTCCCTTATCGGACCGCTGAGACCGCGAGGAGGAACCACGCGGTGTGGGGGATCCACTGCTCGGCCCAGCGCCATGATTCTCCGCTGCTCGCGTGCTCGTCCGGCATGAACGCGATGTCCCGTTCGTCTTCGAATCCGCTCGTCACGCCGTTCAGGATGCCACCCGGGACGTTCTGGAACGCGGTCGAGTACTCGACGTTGTTCCGTCCCCGGCCCTGGATCATCGAGGAGTCGAACGGGTTCAGCCCCGTCACCCAGTGCAGCTGATCCTCGGCGAGCCTGTTGAGCCGGTCGCACAGACCAGGATCGCATTCGGGCAGCTCACTGGCGAGCAGCGCGGCGTAGGCCATCGAGCAGATGTTGGCGTTCTCTCCCTGCCACCAGTATCCGGTCTCGTTCTCGTGGGGGTAGAAGAAGCTCCCGCGAGGTTCCGAGCCGGCCGGCTGGACGTATTGCCGGAAGTAGCCGAACGGATTGTCCACCTCGTCCACCAGCCGCACCACGTCCCTCAGGAGCGCCAGCGCGGCCGCGCGAGCCTTGGGCGCGAGCGGCGAACGGTGACACACCTCCGCGAAGCGCATCAGCGCCACGGCAGGGAGGCCGGACTCGGCTGCATGGAAGAACGGGCGGCCCTCGACGTCTCCGCGCAGGTGACCGTGGCCCTTGCCGGACTCGGTGTAGCGCTCCATGAGCGACGCCGCCCTGCGCTCGGCGGCTTGGCGCGGCACGACGGTGTCCGAAGCGCCGGGCAGCGTCCCGGCGGCGTTGGACAGCTCGACCGCGGCCATCAGCGCGCAGTAATCGTCGATGACGGATTCCGTTCCGTCGTAGAGGTACTCCTCATTGTGCTCTTCGAGGTGGACGAAACCCCGGTACGCGGCCTGGAAATACTCCTCCGCCGTGAAGTCGCCGTGGTCGTCCAGCGTCGCCGCCCGGGCGAGCGCCGCGATGGCCATTCCGCCGCCCTGGCGGTACGCGGCCTGCCAGCGCGTGGTCCTGACGCTGTCCTGCAACGGCGCGTTGATCACGCGCTCGTCGAGGTTCTTCGTGAGCGCGTCGAAGATCGCCGTGTAGAAGAATCCCTTCTCCGACTGGAAGCGCACGAGGAAGTCCGCGCCGTGGAGCCCCTCGTCGCGCATCCGGGCTCCCAGGGTCCGGAACAGCTCGGGGTGCTTCGCGCGGAGCTGTTCCCGGGCGGCCATGAACGCCCACGCGCACAGAGGGGTCTGCTGGGGGTTCATCATGCGGGTGTAGTTCAGATGGCTGAGGAACTTGCTGTGATCGCCGGACGCGTCGAGCCAGCCTCCGCGGGCGTCCACCGCGCGCCCCGAATCGTCGCCGTAGAACCGCGCGCCGCGATCCTTCCTGTCGATCTCGCCGCTCGAACGGACCGCTTTGAAGTAATAGAGCGCGTCCGACAGCGTGGAGTAGTGAAGACGGAGCCGCCCGATCGTGAACGGTTCCGAGCTCCGGACGCCGCCGGCCGAGACGACCTCGACGCGAAACCGCCCCTCGGCCTGGACGTGCGTGAAGTCGACCCGCCTGAACGTGCCCACCGACCATCGGTCGACCTCCAGCTCGGGGCCCACCGCCAACTCCGTCCTCGTGCCGTCGGCGTCGTCGACGAGAAAGGCGCCCTCGATCGCCACGGGCTCGCGCAGGAGCACGACGGCCTTCTTCGACCCGGGCGTGTTGTATCCGAGGTGACTCGTCAGAATGTTGAGCATCGTTACCCCATCGCGGGCTCGTACAGGCATGATGTCGGCGGTGGTCCGGGCGGCAGCTCACCGGGGGCGTTGTCCGTAAGCGGCATCCACCCGGGGTGACCGGGTTCAGCCCGTCTGGACGGGAGACATCAGCTCCCTCTTCTTCTCCTCCTGGATGCGGTCGGCGTAGTATCTGGCGGACCGCTTCGGAGTGCGCTCCTGGGTGTCGTAGTCGACCCGCACGATGCCGAACCGGCGGTCGTAGCCGTACGACCATTCGAAGTTGTCGAACAGCGACCACGCGAAGTATCCCCGGAGATTCGCACCCCGCGCGCGTGCCTCCAGCGCGGCGTCGATGTGCGTGCGCAGGTAGCGCTCCCGGTCGGCGTCGTCCACGAAGCCGTTCGCGTCGGGCGCGTCCGCGTAGGCGGCGCCGTTCTCGGTGATGTACCACGCGGGGCCGGGGTACTCACGCTCCAGCCGCAGGAGCAGGCCCGTCAGCGCCTCTGGGGTGACCTCCCAGTCCATCGCGGTGCGCTCCACGTCTCGCTGGACCGCCGTCGAGGCCGGCCAGCCGTTCGGGCCCGCCGGCGCCGCAGCGACCACGTTGGAGGAGTAGTAGTTGACGCCGAGCACGTCCACCGGCTGCGCGATGATCGACAGGTCCCCGTCCTGGACGGGGAGCGGGCAGCCCAGCTCTTCCAGCTTCGCCGCGACGTCGGCGGGGTACTCGGCGCGCAGCAACGGGTCGAGGTAGAGGCGGTTGCTGAGCCCGTCCTCCCAGTGAGCGGCGGCGATGTCTTCTGGCGACTCGCTCGCCGGGATCTTGGGGGCGAGGTTCAGGGTGATGCCGACTTCGAGGCCCTCCGAACGGCCGTTCGCGCGTGCCTTCTCGCGGATCACCTGCGAGGCCAGGCCGTGTCCCAGTAGCAGGTGGTGCACGGCGGCGAACCCCGCGCGGGCGTCCCGGCGCCCAGGCGCGTGCCGGCCCGTGATGTAGCCGAGCATGGCGGAGCACCACGGTTCGTTCATGGTCGTCCACTGGCTCACCCGGTCACCGAGCGCGTCGTACGCGACGGCCGCGTACTCCGCGAAGCGGTACGCCGTGTCCCGGTTGGGCCATCCTCCGGCGTCCTCCAGCGCCTGCGGCAGGTCCCAGTGATAGAGGGTGACCCACGGCAGGATGTTCTTCGCGAGCAACTCGTCGACAAGACGGTCATAGAACGCGATGCCCGCGGGATTGCCCTTCCCCGCTCCGTCCGGCTGCACCCGGGGCCACGCGAGGGAGAAGCGGTACACGTCGAGCCCGAGCTCGGCCATGAGCGCGACGTCCGCCGGCATCCGGTGATAGTGATCGCAGGCGACGTCGCCCGTCTCTCCGGCCGTCACGGTGCCGGGGGTCGCGCAGAACGTGTCCCAGATCGAAGGGGTACGGCCGTCCTCGCTGACGGCACCCTCGATCTGGTACGACGACGTGGCGGCGCCCCACAGGAGCTTCTGTTCCATGGTTTCCAACTTTCCGTTGGTCGGTGGCTGGAGAAAGATTCGCGATGGGGCTCTACGCTTCGCGGGAGACGGATTCGACCCACTTCTTGGTCTCCTCGATCTGCCCCTCCCCAGAGCGCCGCCAGACTCCCGTGCCCCCGGCCTGCCACGGGTGCGGCCCGTCGAGCGGTCGGTACTCCACGCCGAGCGCGTCGAGCCGCGCGAGGTGCGTGGCCAGACGCTCCTCGAACTCGGGCAGGTCCGTGATCTTCCCGGCCCACAGCACTTCGGCCAGCGCGCACGCGCGGGGGAAGGACAGGTAGTCGAGATGCCGCTCGTTGGGAACCCACTCCGTCCAGATCTGGAACTGGCCGCCGAGGACGCGGGCACGCCGGTCGGCCGGCCACTCGTCCGGGGCCGGAGGGAACGCCGCCACGTCGCCGAGGGTGATCGGGCCGCCCTCGGAACGCCGCTCGCCGGGCAGGTCCGACTGGTCGAAGTTGAAGTACGTCGGGAACAGCGGAGCCCGTACGACATCGTGCGACGCCGCGGCGCGTCCCGCCACCTCGTGCCCGCGCCACGCCATGACGATCGTGTCGTCCAGCACGCCACCGGTGACGAAACCCTCGTCCCACACGACCATGCGCACGCCGCGACCCGCGAGGAACCCGCCCAGGGAACGGAGGAAGTGCCCGTGCATCTGCTTGACGTCGGTGTAGCCGTGTTCCGCCATCTCCGCCGCGATCGCCGGATCGGACGTCCACCAGCTCATGTCGCACTCGTCACCCCCGAGGTGCACGTACGGGGTGTCCACGACGTCGAGGATCTCCTCGAGGACCTCCTGGAGGAAGGACACCACCGGCCGCGTCGGGCTGATGGATGATCCGCCCGCCCAGACGGTGTCCTGGACCGCGTGCTCACGCCCGGGCTCGCCGAGCTCAGGGTAGGCGGCGCGCAGGGCGGAGGTGTGGCCGGGGACGTCGATCTCAGGGACGATCGTGATCCCGCGCGAACGCGCGTACGCTGAGATCTCCGCCAGATCGTCGAGTGTGTAGTAGCCGCCGTGAGGCGTCCCGTCCGGTACGCCGTCGGGGCCGAGCCGGGTGGAGGGGCGCCAGCTGGCGATGCTGTGCAACCGCGGATGGCGGCGGCTCTCCACCCGCCACCCCTGGTCGTCGGCGAGATGGAGGTGCAGGCGATTGAAGCGATGCGCCGCGAGAAGGTCGATGTAGCGCAGGACGGTGCGCTTGGGGAAGAAGTGTCGCGCGACATCGAGCATCGCCCCGCGCCAGCCGTACACCGGCGTGTCCACGACGATTCCGCAGGGCACGCTCCAGCCGCCGGCCGGTGGGCCTCCTCGCCGCCATGCCTGGGGAGGCAGCAGCTGCCGGAGGGTGGTGAGCGCGTTGACGACCCCCTCCGACCCGCTCGCACGGATGTCGACGCGATCCTCGGCGATCTCGAGCACGTACGCGCCGGCCGCCAGCTCCTCCTCGGCGTCGGTCACCGTGAACCACTTGGTTTCAGTGGTATTACGAGGATCGCTGGCTGTCCTCATCTCGTCCAGCGGTTTGACCTCGGAGAGGAACCTCTGAAGGAGCCTCTGGGTCTCGTCCGACCCGGCGACGCTGGCCGCCATTTTCCCATCTAAACGGCATACTCCCGGGCGAGAGGAGGCCGCTGCCGGTCGTGGCAGAAGGGAGGAGTAGGCATCCAAAGTGTGTCCCGACATCTCGATTCGAGTGGCGCGTTGTGGAGCAGTCTTCACGCCAGCCTGTGCCGTGAAGGTACTAGTTGTCTTGACGTGGTGCAAGTGGTATCTTCCCGGTACTTCGCTGGTCTGTGGCCCAGTAACAGGGATGAACCGGCGGCGGAGCGACTCGATAAAGAGGTGAGCATGGCGGTCAATCAGGCATCGCCCAGGGTGAAACCCCCCCACGCGGGAAAGCTCCAGACTTCGGGCGAGACCCCGCCGCGAAAGATGCCGTTCCTGGCGAAGTTATGGCGTGACTCACCACTCCTGGTAATGGTCGCGCCCACCGTGATAGTGCTCTTGCTCTTCACGTACATCCCGCTCCTGGGAAGCGTGATCGCATTCATGGACTACGTGCCGTTCCTGGGGTTCACCGGGTCGGACTGGGTCGGCTGGGACAACTTCACCTCGCTTTTCCAGGACCAGGCGTTCTGGCACGCCCTGTGGAACACACTGCAAATCACGTTCCTGCAGTTGCTGCTCTACTTTCCGATCCCGGTCCTGCTCGCGGTGTTCCTGAACACCGTGGCGATGCCGCTCGCCAAGAAATTCGTGCAGTCCGTCATCTATCTGCCCCACTTTCTCTCGTGGGTCATCATCGTCGCGCTCTTCCAGCAGATCGCGGGCGGCGCGGGGGTCGTCAACAGATTCCTCATCACGCACGGCCTCAGCCCGTTCGACGTCATGTCCGACCCGGGCACCTTCAAGCTGCTGCTCACCACTCAGGCGATATGGAAGGACGCCGGCTGGGGAACGATCATCTTCCTCGCGGCGATCGCGGCCATCGACCAGGGCCTGTACGAATCGGCCGTCATCGACGGTGCCGGCGCCTGGCGCCGGTTCTGGCACGTCACCCTGCCGGGGATGCGGCCGATCATCATTCTCCTGCTGATCCTTCGCCTGGGCGATTCTCTCACCGTGGGATTCGAACAGATACTCCTGCAGCGGGACGCGGTCGGCCCGGGCGCCGCCGAGGTTCTGGACACCTACGTCTACTACAACGGGGTCATCGACGGCAGCTGGGGGACCGCGACCGCCGCAGGACTGCTCAAGGGAATAGTCAGCCTCCTTCTGGTCCTGGTGGCGAACAAACTGGCCCACAGACTTGGTGAGGAAGGTGTGTACCAGCGATGACTTCTGTCAATCGGCCCGTATGGCTGGGTAAGCCGAAACCGGTGGCCATCGCGCTCAAGGGTCTCGCCCTCATTTTGATCAGCGCTGTCGTGATCTTCCCATTCCTCGTGGTCGTCTCGACGAGCGTCGCCACCAAGAAGGAGATCGACGCCAACGGCGGTTACCTCATATGGCCGGCCCAGATCTCGTTCGAGGCCTATCGGCAGATTTTCGACGGAACGCAGGTGACGCGATCCATCGTCATCAGTGTCGGTGTGACCGTCGTCGGCACCGCGTTCAGCCTGTTCTGCACGGTGCTCGCCGCATACGGCCTGAGCCGGAAGGGGTCCCTCTTCCAGAGGGGACTGCTGACATTCGTGCTGATCACCCTGCTCTTCGGCCCCGGCATGATTCCGGTCTATCTCATGGTCAAGCAACTGGGCATGCTCAACACGTACTGGGCGCTGATCATCCCCGGGGCGGTGAGCGCGTTCAACATCGTCATCATCCGTGGCTTCATCCAGGGGATACCACAGGAGCTCTTCGATGCCGCGCGCATGGACGGAGCGGGGGAATGGCGAATCCTGTGGTCCATTGTGCTTCCGCTGTCGAGGGCCGTCGTCGCCGTCGTCGGCCTCTTTCTGGCGGTCGGATACTGGAACAACTATTTCGGCCCGCTCCTGTATCTCAATGACACCGAGATGTGGCCCCTCCAGCTTGTCATGCGGTCGTTCGTCCTGGAGAACAATATTACGACGACCGCGACCCACATTCCGGGGCAGATCGCGCCGCCGGCGCAGTCGATCCAGATGGCCCTCGTGGTGATAGCCACGATTCCGATCCTTTGCGTATATCCCTTCCTTACCAAGCACATGTCCAAAGGCATGCTCACCGGCGCCATCAAGGGTTAGCCGACATCTCATAAAAGGGAGACATAATGACGTTCCAGTCGTTTGGAAAGCCGTTGAGCCGCCGGACCATGCTGAAGGGTGCGGGGCTCGGGGCCGCCCTGGTCACCTTCGGGGGCCCGCTCGCCGCATGTGGATCGGGATCGGGCGGGTCCGGCAGCACGTCCACCGCCGCCAAGGCCGTGCCGATACCCACCTACGTGCCGCCGGTGAAGCCCAAGCCCCTGCTGGAGGGAAACGCGCAGGGCCTCATGGACGTCTACGCGTCGTTCCCCATGGACGGGCCCAAGACGGTCAACGAACCGGTCGGGGACGGTGGGGAGTTCAATGTGATGATCATGACGTATGGACAGCCCGCGCCCCCGCTGCAGGAGAACGCGTATTGGCAGCTCCTGAACAAGGAGCTGAATCTCCAGGTGAAGCCGGTTCAGGTGCCGTTCGACAGCTTCGACCAGAAGTTCCCGGCGATGGTCGCCGGAGACGATCTTCCGGAGGTCGTGTCCGTTCCGCTCTACCAGAACATCTCCCGGCTTCCACAGCTCGCCGAGGCGCAGTTCACGGATCTGAGCGAATATCTGTCCGGTGACGCGGTGAAGAAATACCCCAACCTCGCCGGCATTCAGGAGGCGGCCTGGCTCAACGGCTACCTCAACGGCCGGATCTACGGGGTGCCGAAGTCGGATCCGGTGTACACCGCGCAGATGTACACGAAGACCGACGTCATCCAGGCGGCGGGGGCCAACCCGCAGCCGAAGAACCTCGCCGAGTTCAAGGAGCTCGCCAAGGCGGTGACGAACGCGAAGGCCGGTGTCTACGCTTTCGGCAACAGCATCTCGGAGCTGATGCAGATGTCGTTCGGTGTGCCCAACAAGTGGACGCGGAACAGCGACGGAACCTTCACGTCGGCCTACGAGCACGCAGGATTCGTCGCCGCGATCGCGGAGATGGCCGGGATGTACAAGGCCGGCTACTTCCACCCGGACACGCCGACCATGATGAAGAACAAGGTGCAGCGTGACGCGCTCTTCAGGTCGGGCAAGCTCGCGATGGCGATGGACGGCACCCGCGCGTTCGGCATCGTGGCCGACGAGAAGGACCTCGTCGTCGGGATGATGGTCCCGTTCGAGAAGGACGGCGGCAAGGCGCTCTACTGGCAGGGTGGCGGCGCCTACGCGATGACGATGCTGAAGAAGACGAGCGACAAGAAGAAGGTCGACCGGTTCCTCCGCGTCCTCAACTACGTCGCGGCCCCCTTCGGCTCCAAGGAGTCCTTCGTCATGAGTTACGGGGCCGATGGTTCCGACTACACCATGAAGAAGAATGTCGCCACCCTGACGGTGAGGGGACAGCGCGAGCAGGACCTCGGCCTGGCCTACATCGTCGGTGGCCCGCAGGTGCTCTGTGACCCGCAGGGCGCCCCGGGGATCGACCAGGCCAACTACGAGTGGCAGAAGCAGGTGGTTCCGACGATCCTGGCGAACCCGGCCGCGCACCTGTACTCACAGACGCAGAACACCAAGGGCACTTCGCTGGAGCAGCAGATGCAGGACGCGATCACTTCGGTGTTCCTCGGGCGCGATCCCGCATCGAGCCTGACGTCGGCGGTCCAGAAGTGGAAGCAGAACGGTGGCGACCAGATCGCCAAGGAGTACGCCGAGGCCGCCGCGAAGGCCGGCTGAGACGTTTCGGGGAGGGAAGCCGTGCCGCGCGGAGTCACCTCGCGGCAC
This sequence comes from Sphaerisporangium sp., assembly GCA_025964675.1. Lineage (GTDB taxonomy): Bacteria > Actinomycetota > Actinomycetes > Streptosporangiales > Streptosporangiaceae > Sphaerisporangium. Next base: position 40,416 of record JAOPYI010000229.1, read on the forward strand.
GGCACCCCGTTCACCACAGCTCAACGTAGGACCGGGGGTATCACGATGAAGTTGAGGAGTACGCCGACGGCGATGGTGATCGTCGACGGAACCGACATCCACCACGACCTGATCGGCGCCGCACTGGCATTGCAGGAGATGGTCGTCGAGGCGGGGATTCCCTGCGCCCGTGCCGTGGGAATGGACCGTTTCACCGACCCGATGCCCGCGACGGCCGAAGCGGACGTGTACGTCGTCTACCGTTCCGGCATCGCGTTCGATCAGCGTCAGCAGCAGGCTCTCTCCGACCTGGTGGCTGGTGGCAAGGGACTGGTGGCGGTGCACGCGAGCAATATCTTCGGGTTCGGAGAGGGCGGCCTGGACGCCGATCGAGCGGCATTCGAGCTGGTGGGCTCGCGTTACATCTCCCATGGAGACGCGGGATCGGAGGGCCGGTTCGACGTGAGGACGCGGGGGACGCATCCGGTCACCCGGTACATGAGCGACTTCGCCATCGACGACGAGTACTACGTTCTCGAGTACGGGCCTGACATCCAGGTCCTGGCGGAGCGGGAGACGGCAACCGGTACCGAGCCGATCGCCTACGTGCGCGACCACGGTGACGGCCGCGTGTGCTACACCGCACTCGGCCACGATCCACGGGCCTGGGGCAACCCGGGTTTCCGGCAGCTCGTGCGGCAGGCGACGCTCTGGGCGGCGGGCGTCCCCGACGACGAGATAGCGTCGTGGTCGACGCGCTGGCCGCTCGGCAACGGCCGGAAGGTCGGAGACGGCGCAGCCGCCCCTATCTTGGCCGCCCCTGGGCCGGCCACCGAGACGAGGCCGCGGTGAGGCCGCTGCGTGTGCTCTTCCTCGGGGGCACAGGGGTGATCAGCGCCGCTTGCGTGCGCGAGATCCTCGCCGGGGAGGGCGAGGCCGGGGACATCGATCTGACCGTGGTGACGAGGGGCCGGTCGACCCTACGCCCCGTGCCTGCGGGGGTGCGCTCGCTCCACGCCGACGTGCACGACGATCGGTCGATGCGCGCGGCGCTCGGTGACGAGACGTTCGACGTGGTGGTGAACTTCATCGGATACACCCCCGCCGACGTCAAAGCGGATGTGGCGAGTTTCGGCGGCCGGACGGGACAGTACGTTTTCATCTCGACGGGGTCGGTGTATTCGCGGCCCGCGGCGTCTTTGCCGGTGGTGGAGTCATCCGCGCGGCGTAACAACGGATTCGAGTATCCCCTGCAGAAGCTCCGATGTGAGGAACTGCTCGAACAGGCCCATCGCTATGAGGGTTTCCCGCTGACGATCGTCCGGGCGGCCCATGTATACGATGAGACAGTGATCCCCAACCTGGCGGGATGGACCACGATCGCGCGCTGGCGCGCGGGAAAGGCGATGGTCGTCCACGGGGATGGGACCTCGCTGTGGAATCTCATGCACGCCCGGGATTTCGCCCGCGGACTCGTGAGGCTGCTCGGTAATCGTCACGTCCTGGGGGAGAGCGTTCATATTACGTCCGATGAGCTCCTCACCTGGGACGAGATCCATCTCTCCCTTGCACGGGCCGCCGGAGTCGAACCCCGGATCGTCCACCGATCGAGCGAGGACATCGGACGGGAAATCGACTGGATGGGGCCGGTTCTCGTGGACGATTTCCGTCATTCCATGATCTATGATAATTCGAAGATCAAACGACTTGTCCCTGGTTTCTCTTCGCGGGTGCCATTCGCACGGGGAGCGCGTGAGATTCTGGAGTGGTTCGACGAGGATCCGTCGCGTCAGAAGATCGACGCGGATCTGGACGCCGCTTTCGATCGTCTGGTCGGAGACCGCGATGGATGACGCCCGCCCGCGGGAATCCGCTGTGAGTTGGACGCCGTGTTCGCCGATGGACGGATGAGGTCAGAGAAGGACATGGACGGGTTGGACATGGTGTCCCAAGCGAGCCTCATCGCTTCGGACGATTCCGAACCATTGTGGGTGCGGGCCGCCGAGGTGATCGAGCGCCGCGTGAGGCAAGGAGCTCTCCCGGCCGGCAGGCGCCTGCCCGCTGAGCGTGACCTGTGCGCCCAGCTGGGGATCAGCCGCGTGACGCTCCGGCGCGCGCTCCAGCACCTGGTCGACGAGGGAGTGCTCCGGTCGTCGCACGGACGTGGGTGGTATGTAGCGACTCGATCCGATCGCGACTGGCCGAACTCCCTTGAGTCGTTCACCGAGACGGCGCGCCGCAAGGGGCTCGTCCCGACGTCGAAGGTCCTCCGGGCGGAGGTCAAAGAGGCATCCCTGGACGAGGCCGATGAATTCGGGGTGGTCGCGGGCACCGAGCTCTTCGTGCTGGAGCGGGTTCGGATGCTGGACGGCGTCCCGATCGGCGTGGACGCCTCTCGTGTGGCCGCACACGTGGTGCCGCAGCTCGCGAGTACGGACTTCTCGCACGCGTCGTTGCTCAAGGTGCTGGCGGCGGCCGGGGCGGGACCGGTCGTCGCCGAGTCGATGATCGAGGCCAGGGCGTGCGGTCCGGACATCGCTCCGTACCTCGACCTCCGACCCGGCGAGCCGGTCCTCGTGATGCACCAGTCCATGGTCGATTCCACGGGGCGTGTCGTGCTGGTGTCTGCCATCACCTACCGAGGTGACCGCTACCGCCTGCGGACGTCGTTCGTCCGTGGTGGCGCTTCCGCCTGACCCGCCGTCGCCAGCCGGCGCGCCAGCGCCACCCCGCCGGTGACAGGCGGTTCACGCAGAAGACGTGGCGAGAGGCCGGGGTGCGCATCGCGCAGCAGCCGGGTGAAGGCGGCGAAGAGCCGCGGCTGGTTGACGATGACGCTTCCGGCGGCCACGACGTCGGATCCGAGCGCGCCACGGCGGATCAGCTGATCCACCAGCGTGACCAGGTGGGCGGCTCCGCCGTCGATGACGGCGACGGCCGAGGCCGCCCCCTGCTCCGCGGCCTCGAAGACCGCGGGACACCTGGGCGCCCAGTTCTCCACGGTCGGCTCGTCGTTGACCGCCCGGGCGAGCGCCTCCGGCCCGTTCACGCCGAAGGCCGCCTCCAGGGCTCGCAACAGACCGTCGTCGGGGAGCCGCCGGTCGTGCCGCAGCAGCGCGGCCCTGGTCGCGTCGCGCACGATACCGGCGGCACCGGCGTCGTCCCCGAGCACCCAGCCCCATCCACCGGCGAGGAGATACGAGCCGTCGACGTCCTGCCCGACTCCGATGGCGCCCGTGCCGGAGATGACCCCGATGCCCGTCTCCAGACCCGCCGCCGGCACGAGAAGCGCGGCGTCGTTGACCACGACCGCGTTGTGGCCGAGCGCACGCAGCCCGTCCTGGAGCGCCTCGCAGTGCTCGACGGTGTCGCATCCCTGGGCGCCGATTCCCGCCGCGACGATGTCGTGGGACTGCGGGACGACGTTCGCCAGGCGGGTGGCGATCCAGGCCGCCGCCTGCCCGGGCGGTGACGCCTCCCACTCCTCGGAGCGTATCTCGACGTCCGCGATGCGCTCCCCGGCCATGGACTCGACGACGATGGCGGTCTTCGTGCCGCCGATGTCCAGCCCCGCCACCACACGCGTCACGCGGGGGCTCCCGCCTCGTGGTCGTCTGTGACCTTGGTATCGGAGTTGTGGAAGATGAACTCCTCCACGTCGATGCCGGACAGGTCGGCCAGTTCGGCGACGAGGACCTGCATCACGATCGCCTCCAGGACCGCCCGCTGCGACGGGGGCAGCTTGGGCAGCCGGACGGCGCGCAGCCGGGGGCCCTCGGCCACCGGTTCGCTCGACACGACGATGACCCGGTGGCCCGCCGACGAGAGCGTCCGGGCCACCTCAAGCTCGCGGTCGTCGCCGAGAATGAGATGCGCTCCCTCGCCGGCCGACTCCATCGCGCCGTGAAGATACTGCCGCGTGCTCATCGCGGTGCTCGGCACGCGGGCGATCTCACGGAACAGAAGCGCTCCGGCCTCGGCGGATCCTACCGACGGTCCCGCCGCCACGAAATCCGCCGACGAGGTTCCCACGAAGGCTTCGACGAGTTCTCGCGCCCGCTCGCTCACATCGTTCTCGGTGGCGCGGAGCAGGGCGGGCAGCTTCTCCCAGCCGGGATCGATCGTGCCGCCGTCCCAGGCCTCGGCGATCATGCCCAGGCCGATGATCGTCGCGGTGTAACCGACGGTGGACGCGTAGCTGTCGGGAATGTTGCCGAGAGACAGGGTCTCCCGGACGACATCGCTGATCGGCGACGGCTGGTTGTTGGTCACCGCGTAGCGCAGGCTCATGTCGACGGACTTGAGTACGGCGAGCGTTTCGGCGCTGCGGCCGCTTTGCGAGACCCCGATGATGGGGTGGTCGCTGACGGGGAAGGGCAGCGGGTGGTCGCCGGCGCCGAGCCGCCAGGAGTGGATGCCTCTGCTGCGCAGTGTCCACGCCGGAGCACAGGCCGCGGCGAGGCTCGCCCCGATGCCGACGAAGATGGCACCCGGGCCGCGGAATTCTCCCCGTTCCTGCTGGCTCACCACCTCGTCCCTGATTTTTCCGACAGTGGTCTCAAGCGCCCCAGCCTGGTCCTCCCTTGCGCTTGCGAAGGTGATGTATTGACTAGTCATGGTTTCCCCGCTTGATCGACATGAATATCCGGGCATCCGGACTAGAGCGTTCGTTCTTCTGGATCCCAGTCCGGAGCCAGTGGAGAGGGATTCGTGATCCGGCCGCTCACCGCCAGACTCACGTCATCTGCCACGAAATACTCCTCACTGCCGGCCGGGTCCACGATGAGCGATCGGAGTCGTTTACCGCTACCACTGTCGCCACATGTTACCTTTGGTCTAGAGATGTATCAAGAGGTATCTTAGTGGTGTACGTGGCTTCCGTGGTCCGCTCCGCCGGGATGGCAGTGATCTCCCTCCGACGGAGGCACGTCGAGAGTGGGGTTGCGGCCAAAGAAGCCATGCGGTTTGAGGACGAATCCGGTCGAGTCCACCGGCATGATCGGCCAGTCCTCGGGCCGGGGGAAGTGGGTCATGCCGAACGTGTGCCAAACCACGATGTCCGCGCCGTCCACGTCCCTGTCGGCCTCGACCCACTGCGGGATGCCGGCGCCCCCGGGATGCTGGTTGACGAAGTCGCCCGCGGGATACTGCTCGTCCGGCGCATATCTGGTCACCCACAGGTGCTTGGTGGCGAATGTGGCGCGCTGATGGATATCCGACTGAGCGTCGGCCAGCAGCACGGGCCGGCCCTCTGGATAGAGCACGTACCCGACGTCCTCGCCGAGCCGGTTCTGGACCTGCGGGTTGACGATGCGCCACACCCTGCCCTTGGTGTTGTCGGCGAGCCGCTGAGCCTCTGACTCGGTACGAAGACGGGTGACGCGCTGGGTGATCCCCGTGCCGGTCGGATTCTCCGGACCCCGGGGCACCAGGACCGCCTCGAGTTCGTCCACCGCGTTGGTCGGGCCGTCCACCATCATGTCCAGCCGCGCGCTGAAGAGATGCTGGTGGTGCGGGCCGCCGAGTCCGGGTGCCAGCTCGGAGGCGTACTTGTAGCCCTTGCCCGGGTAACCGGAGGTGAAGACGACGCCGGTCGCTTTGACCTCGAGCTCGATCTTGCCGTCGAGGTAGAAGTACCAGTAGAACCCGTAGTCGTAGTTGCCGACCGTCACGAAGAACGACACGACGAGACGGCGGTTGCGCCGGGTGTCGGTCGACTTGGTGAACGAGTCGGTGTGCTTCCACAGGATGCCCGCGTCCTCCTCGTGGATGCAGATGGCCTGGGGGATCGTGCGCGGCCGCCCGCTGTTGTCGGCCACCACGACGTCGAGATAGGTGATCTCGCCCAGGCAGTCGCAGCCGAGTTCGAGGGAGTTGGCGAACGACCCGAGCAGGTACTCTCCGCTGTCGAAGAAGTTCTGGAAGAAGCGCTGAGGGCTCGGATCGCCGTAGGGCACGACCATCTCGGCGATCGACGCCCGGTAGATCAGTGATCTGCGCCGGCCCTCGTCCTCGATGGAGATGTCGCGGAGCACCAGACCTTCGCGCGAGTCGTAGCCGACCTGCAGCCGCCAGCCCAGCCAGTCCAGCACGCCGTTCTCGATGTGGAAGCTGGGCCCCTGCGGCTGCGTGATCTCGATCGGCTTCAGCCCGGTGCGGAGCGGTCCGTTGAAGTCCGGGTCGTGGAAGTTGCCGTCCTCCTGGGGGACCTCCAGGACGACATGGTCGACGACGTCGATCACTTCGCGGCTGATGACGTCGACGTACGCCGTGACGCCGTCAACGGGATGCGCCCACGGGAGGTCGTTCTCGTTCTTCTGGACGAACGTGAACACTCTCTGCAGGCGCCGCCCCCGTTCGTCGTCGTTGAGCGCGGCTCCCGCCGAGAGCGGTTGCGCCCGCAGCACGGAGAGGTCGGTCAGGCCGCGCCGGCGCATGGCGGCGAGCCACCGCTCGTCCCGGTGGACGATCTCCTCCACCATCGCGAACTCCTGCATCACGACGGGGACCGACCCGTTGGTGGCCGTGTCCAGGACGATGCTGGAGACCACCCGGTCCTCGGCCGGGCACACGATGACATCGTGCGACTCGCCCGTGCTCATGTCGATGAGCAGCGCGCGGAACCTCCGTGGAGCCGGCGGGCCGGTCTCACCGAGCAGTTCGCGCTTGTCCGGCTCGCAAAGGCCGAAGTAGGAGAAGTGGGTGTTCTCCGTGACCAGTCCCTCGCGGACCAGGATCTCTCTCGACCTGTCGATCTCCTCTGGACTCAACATGGCCAGGGCCTTGACAAGGGATGCCTCGCCGCGGGTGCTTTCGGGGGTGAGGGAAGTCATGGATCACGCCTCAGGATCAGGTGGAAGGAACCCGGTTGGATCTCGGCGACTCCGAGGCCGCCACGGGAACGCTTTCGCGCCCAAGCGGACCCGAAAGAACCCCATGAATACCAAATGATGCAACTATGGACCAAAACGATACAAGCAAGGCCAAATTGATACAAGGCATCGGCAATGGTCCGTGGTTGTCAACCCGGCCGCCGGCCCTCCCGCCTGTCGTGGACGCGAGAGGTCGCACGTTCGAAGCCGGTCACGCCGCTCCCGCCCTGGGCATCACACCGGAGAGGCTTCACACGTCCGCGTAGGTGTCGCCAATGAGTCCAGAGCTCAGCAAGCCGATACCGATCACTTTTCCTGAATAAAGCGGCTCAGCGGCCGGGATGCGCGGTTCGAGAGAAGGTGCCCGACCTGGCGAAGGACGTGCGCAGGCGGTAGCGGTCGCCGCTGTACTGGATCGTCGACGCCAGGAGGGGCTTGTCGAGACCGTCGACGACCAGGTGGTGCATCACCAGCACAGGTTTGCCCGCTTGGAGGCCCAGGTGCTTCGCGATGTGGTCGTCCGCCTCACGCGCCTCGATGGTCGAATCCGCCCGTACGATCTCCAGGCCGGCTTCCGACATCTTGTCGTAGAGCGATTCCGTCTGGAAGTCAGCTTCCGCCACGTTCGGCACCAGGGCTTCGGGGATGCGAGCCTGATCGATGGCGATGGGGACGCCGTTGAGCAGGCGCACCCTGTCCAGGCGGAACAGAGGGGTTCCCGGGGCGATGGAGAGCTCCTCCGCCTCGTCGAGGCTCGCCGGCGTGATGTCCGCGCGCAACACGACCGACGACGCGGTGAGTCCCATGCGCGTGGCCGTCTCGGTGAAGGACTCCAGGCTGTTCGGCCATTCCTTGCGGGCCGTGCCCGCGGTGGCGACATACCATCCACGGCCGTGTGACGAGTTCAGCACCCCGTCTTCGACGAGTTTCGTGAGAGCCTTCCGCAGCGTCACGCGACTGATGCTGAGTTGCCGGCACAGTTCACGTTCGGGCGGCAGGCGCATGCCCGGCTTGAGAACTCCGCGGGCGATCTCACTCGTGATGAGATCGACCGCTTGAATCCATAGTGGTTCGGGATGGTCGGCCCTGATGGCTACTGCGGACTCACGTTCGCCGGTCACCGTCTACCTCGGTCTCGATGGATTCGCTGGACCGGTGCACCAGTGTGGGTGTCACGCCGGCTGCGGCGGCCAAGGACAGGTGAATCTGGTCCCACGTGAGAATTTCCCCGCTGACGACGTTGACGCTCTCGCCCATAGTATGCGGATCACCGAGGCTCGGTATGAGCGCACGGGCGAAATCGCTTGAATGCATCAGCGTCCAGAACAGGACCTTCAGCGCGCCGAGCGCCCATCAGCGGGCCTCCGTCGTTCCGCTCGCGAGCCGGCCTCTGGACAGGCCGTTGCCCACGAGGTAGTCGTAGCTCTGCCGCAATGCCTCGAACTGGTCGATCCGGCTGCGGTCAAGCTCGACGATGTGCCAGCGCACGGCGTCATTGGCGGTCAGAGCGGCCCGGATGTCGACCGTTCCCTGACCGACCGGCACCATGTAGTCCGCCTCGGTCTCGGCAGGGCCGTCCTTGACGTGCAGGAATCGCAGCTTCTCGCCGAGGCCGCCGATGATCTCGGCGGGATCGGCCCCGCCCAGCTTCGCCCAGTACATGTCGAGCTCGAGCACGACGTTCGGATCGAGCTGCTCCAGCAGCAGGTCGTAGGCGCGCCGGCCGTCGAAGACGTTGGAGAACTCGGCGTAGTGATTGTGGTAGCCGATGGTCATTCCGTAGGCGCGCGCTCGTTCCGCTCCCTCGTTGACGCGCTCGACACCCTTCGAGATCGCCGAAGGCGTGTCGAACTCCTCCTTCTCCAGGCTCCATACCAGGGTGCTGGCACCCAGCTCGGCCTGCTCGTCCAGGATCTTCCGGGCGTCGGGGCCGGCGGGGAAAGGCGCGTGCACGCTGGACAGGGTCATCCCCAGCGAGTCGAGAAGCTCCCGGACCTTCGCGGGTGAGCGACCGTGCAGACCCAGCGGCTCCACGGCCAGGTAGCCGAGCTCGCTGATTCTGGTCAGCACACCCTCCAGATCCTTGGCGGCCAAGTCATGGAAAGTCCAGAGTTGTGCTGCGATGCCAGGCAACATGTCTATTACCTCGATTTATCGGTGCTGTGTGTGGGACGCGTGGGCGGGCGGGGCTCCTGTCTGGCTCCGCCCATGCGGTCGGGGGCGGACGATCGTCCGGAACCGGCCGGCTTCGCCAGGCCGGCCATCGTTCTCCTCGCCCTGGCGATCCGTCACGATCGAGGGGCTAGACATCATGTAATCACTATGGACCAATAGTGAGCCATGACCGTACCTTGTGGTCCAAGACCTGACAAGAGGTACGCAGACGTCTTTGGATGTTTCCGTCCAGCGAACAATGGGAGAAACGTGCGAGCCAGCCAGGTCGTCGGACCCAGAAGGTCAGAGCTAGTCGAGCTTGCCGAGCCGGTGCCCGCACCTGACCAGGTGCTGGTCGACGTGCTGGCCTGCGGGGTCTGCACGTCCGACCGCCGGCCCTGGCGGGAGCAGGGCACCCCCGAGGCGCCCATCCGCCTGGGGCACGAGATCAGCGGCGCGATCGTCGCGCTCGGCTCAGCCGACTCGAGGTGGAAGATCGGCGACGTCGTCACCGGGTTCGGCGGCGACGGTTTCGCGACGCGGGTGCTGCTGGACGAGCGGGCCCTTCTGCCGGTGCCGCAGGGCCTCGCGCCTGAGCTGTCCCTTGGTGAACCACTCGCCTGCCTGGTGGAGGCCATCGGCCGTGCCGGGATCCGGAGGGGAGACCGTGTCGCCGTCGTGGGTCTCGGTTTCATGGGATTGGCGCTGATCCAGCTGATCCGGAACCTGGTGCCCGCCACGATCATCGGTGTCGATCCGAGGCCGGAGGCCAGGGAGCACGCGCTGCGCGCGGGCGCCCAGGAGGCGTTCGATCCCGGCGAGGTTCCCGACCGGTATCTTCGCGAGGGACCGAACGGGCAGGAACTGCGGATGGACGTCGTGGCCGAGGCTGCCGGCGTCGACAGCGCTCTCCGGGTGGCCGGCCGGCTGGTCAGGCCACATGGGACGCTCTGCGTCATCGGCTACCACAGCAGCGGCGACCTCCAGCTCGACATCGACCTCTGGTACAAGGGCGTCACCGTCGTCAACGGGTTCTCGCCGCAGCGTGGACGGATGATGGCGGCCATGGCGGAGGGCCTCGACCTCGTCGCCGGCCGGCGGTTCACCTACGCTCCGCTGATCACCCACCGCTTCGGGCTGGACCAGGTCGACGC
>JAOPYI010000244.1 GCA_025964675.1 Sphaerisporangium sp.
CGTCACGTTCCGCGCCGCGGTTCTAGGCCAGTTCTGCGGGGATCGCAGGTCCACCAAGACGCATTTCTTGGCCGAACCTGTGAAAGATCGCGGTAACACCTGGCGTGGCTGACATGCGCCGGATCGGGACCGTACACGCTTGCGCACAGGCTCGGCGAGGGCGGCATGAGAATCGTCTACCTCGCCCCGGCTTCAAAGATCGCGTGAAGGGCAAGATCGTTCTGGTCCCGTAGCGCTGTCAAAGCCGGACGGACCATCGGTCCACGTCACTCCTTCGCGGAGGGCTGCACCTCGGGTGGGAGCGGGCGGGAATGCAGGACGTCGAGGCGTGAGACGGCGCGGGTGAGCACCACGTAGAGCCGGTTGAGACCGCGGTTCTCCGCTTCGACGATGTCGGCGGGCTCGGCCACGACCACGTGGTCGTACTCCAGGCCCTTTGCCATCGTCGCGGGCACGACGGACACCCGTTCGGCACCGCTGACCACACCGGTCTGGGCGATCGTGATGCCTTCCTTCGACAGTGCCACCGCGAGGCTTTCTGTGGCGGCGTCGGCGGCTATCACGGCGATGGAGCCATCGTGGTGGAGAGCGTCACGCACGGCGGCGACGACGGCGCGTGGGAGGTCGGGCACCTTCTGGACGCGGAGCCGTCCGTCGGTCCGGAAGGAGCGTGTCCGCGGCACGTTCACCTTCAGCGCTTCCAGGAGGCGGTTGGCGAGGGCGACGACGGCCGCGGGCACGCGAAAGCCGGTGGTCAACGCGATCACCTGTGCCTCGGGCTTGCCCAGGTGGGCGAGCTGATCACGCCAGTCGCGAGCGGCCCATGGCGCCGTACCCTGCGCCAGGTCGCCCAGCACGGTGATGGACCCGTGTTCGCTCCTTCGGGCGATGGCCCGGCACTGCATGGGTGACAGGTCCTGCGCCTCGTCGACGATCACGTGACCGTAGCCGGGCGTGCGTTCAAGCAGGCCGGCGACCTCGTCTATCAGCACGATGTCGGCCGAGGACCACTTGGCGCTCTTGTACGTGCGCGGTGGCCTGGCCCACACGATCGCCGACTGCTCGTCCGGCGTCAGGAGCCCGTCCGCCGCCCGTCCGAGCGCCATCGGGTCGCCGAGCAGTCCGGCCACGACCTCCTCCGGCCGTACAGCCGCCCACACGGCGTCCAGGAACGGGGTGACGGCCCTGCTCATCTTGCGTGACCAGACGGCGCCCGGGGTGTGCCCGCGCGCCTCCGCCTGCCGTCGCAGCAGGTCCACGACGCGCGACAGCACGCGCTCACGACCGACGGCGTACGGCGTCTCCCCGCGCCGGGTGTCGTCCACGATGCGGCGCAGCTCGTCCTGCGACACGCGCCAGCGGTAGGAGCCGTCGGGCACGGTGATCGCCTGGGTGGGCCTGCGCACTCGCTCGTACAGTGCCCGGCGGAGTACGGCCGCCATGCGGGCGTCGTGCTTGACCGCCGCGGCGGCGTCACCGTCGCCGCCCAGGATCATCGAGCCGTTGGCCAGCAGCTGGTCGACGGTCGTCTGCTCCACGTCGACCTCGCCCAAGGCCGGCAGCACCGTGGAGATGTAGCCGAGGAACGCGCGGTTGGGGCCGAGAACCAGCACACCTCCGCGCTGCAGCCGCTGCCGGTGGGCGTACAGCAGGTAGGCCGCCCGGTGCAGGCCGACGGCTGTCTTGCCCGTGCCGGGAGCCCCCTGAACGCAGATCGACTCCTCGAGCTCGGCGCGAACGAGCTCGTCCTGCTCGGGCTGGATGGTGGCGACGATGTCCCGCATCGGGCCGACGCGGGGACGCTCGATCTCAGCTGCCACGATCCGGCTCGTGGTCCCCAGATCCTCGCCTCGGTCAAGTCGCTCGTCTTCGTACCCGGTGAGCGATTTGCCGGCCCAGCCGAAGCGGCGCCGTACGGCGATGCCCTGAGCGTCTGAGGCGCCGGCCCGGTAGAACGCCCGGGAGACCGGGGCACGCCAGTCGATCACCATGGGCGGCTCGCCCACGTCGCCGGAGATGTGCCGCCGGCCGATGTAGTAGCGCTGACCACGGTGGTCACCGGCCTCCGTGCCGGAGCCGAAGTCGAGACGGCCGAAGAACGGCGGGCCGTCCGGCTCCTCGCCTAGCTGCTTGGCGAGGCTCTTGAGGTGGCGCCCGAGCCGCTCGGCGCTGTAGCGGTCACCCGCCACCTGCTCGCCGATGACGACGTTCAGGCGGGCGCCGTCGAGCATCGTGCGCAACGCCGCCCCGCACCGCACGACGTACGCCTTCTCGTGATCGAGTTCGGTCATCTACCCACCCTTCCTAACTTAACCGGGTTAAGAGATTGACCAGGTTAACATTTGCTAGGGTGAACGAGTGACAGGACTTCGGCATCTCAAAAAGCGGCGGACGCACGAGGCGATCTCCTCGGCGGCGATCTCGCTGTTCCTGGAGCGCGGCTTCGACGACGTCTCCGTGGCCGAGGTCGCCGCGACGGCAGAGGTCTCAAAACCGACCCTGTTCAAATACTTCGCCACGAAGGAAGACCTCGTCCTTCACCGGATCGCCGACCACCAGGGCGAGGCGGCGCGTGTCGTCACGCATCGGGAACCCGGTGAGGGACCATTGGCCGCGCTGCGCCGCCACTTCATGGAGGGGCTGGAGCGACGTGACCCGGTCACGGGCCTGAACGACCACCAGGAGGTGCTCGGCTACCACCGCATGGTGTTCTCCACGCCGAGCCTGGCGGCCCGGCTGTTCCACCACATGGCGAAGGATGAGGAGGCACTCGCCGTCGCGCTCGCCGTCGCCACCGACGACCTCACCGCGCGTCTCGCCGCCGCCCAGGTGATCGCCGTGCACCGCGTGCTGGCGCGTGAGAACTGGTCGAAGCTGGCCGAGGGCGCGACGGTCGCGGCGGTCTATCCCTCGGCCGTCGTCGCCGCCGACCGGGCGTTCAGCCTGTTGCGGGACGGGCTCGGCATCTCATGAGATGCCCAGCTCAGCCGCCGAAGAGCTGGGTGAGTTTCTGGAACAGCTCGTACACGCCGTAAGCGAAGGGGACCCCCACCCAGGCCCAGGCCAGGATCATCAGGAACGTGTGCCGGGTCGGAGCCATCACGCGTCTCCCATTCCTGTGGCCAGCGACTCATGCTGGGCGGCCTCTCCGGCCCGAGGTTCGTGGTGTACGGGACTGACCGGGCGGATCAGCTCGTTGGCCAGGAAGCCCACGACCAGCAGCCCGATCATGATGTAGAGGGATGACGTGTACAGCGTGGGCCCGGACCGGCCGGCCGCCTTCTGCGCGTCGGCGATCGCGTTGACGATCAGAGGGCCGAGGACGCCCGCGGTGGACCAGGCGGTCAGCAACCGTCCGTGGATGGCCCCCACCTGGTACGTCCCGAACAGGTCCTTCAGGTACGCGGGGACGGTGGCGAACCCTCCACCGTAGAAGGACAGAATGCCCAGCGCGCAGACGATGAACAGGAGCTTGGAGGTGTTCCCGGCCAGCGCGATCACCAGGTAGAACAGCGCGCCGGCGCCGAGGTAGACGCGGTACATGTTCTTGCGCCCGATCAGGTCGGAGGTGGACGACCAGACGATCCGGCCCGTCATGTTCGCCAGGGACAGCAGGGCCACGAAGCCCGCCGCCGCCCCGGCCGCGACCGGCGTGGCCGTGGTCGCGAAGAAGTCGCGGATCATGGGCGCGGCCTTCTCCAGAATCCCGATGCCCGCGGTGACGTTTAAGCACAGGACCACCCACAGCAACCAGAACTGCGGCGTACGGATCGCGTTGCGGGCGGAGACGTCGGCAGTGGTGATCAATGGTCGCGCGGCGGCCCGCGAGGGCGCCCAGCCGCGCGGGAGCCAGCCGTCCGGCGGGACGCGTACGAGGAGCACTCCCATGGACATGAAGACCGCGTAGACGAGGCCGTGTACGAGGAAGGTCCTGGCTATGCCGCCCGTGTCGGTGCCGAAGGCGTCGAGCATCTGCGTGGACCACGGCGAGGCGATGAGGGCGCCTCCGCCGAATCCCATGATGGCGATGCCCGTGGCCATGCCTGGCCGGTCGGGGAACCACTTGATCAACGTGGACACCGGCGAGATGTACCCGATGCCGAGGCCGATGCCGCCCACGAGCCCGTACCCGAGGACGACCAGCCAGTACTGCCTGGTGGCCACACCGAGGGCGGAGATCAGGAAGCCCGAGGAGAAGCAGCTCATGGAGACGAACATCGCCCAGCGCGGGCCGTTGCGCTCGACCAGCGTTCCCCCGAAGGCGGCCGACAGGCCGAGCATGACGATGCCGAGCTGGAACGGCAGGGCGCTCTGCGTGCCGGACAGGCCGAGCGCCGACTCCAGGGGCGGCTTGAACACGCTCCACGCGTAGGCCTGGCCGATCGCGAGGTGGACGGAAAGCGCCGCCGGGGGGATCAGCCACCGGCTCCAGGTCGGCGGCGCAACAGTACGTGAACGGCTGAGGAAACCAGGAGAGATGGGAGATGTCGGCCTGTGTCTCTCTTCACCTGCCATGCTCATACAGTATTCCGTAGCCACTACCCCGTCGAGGGTGATCGGGGACGCGGAGCCAGTTGGACGGTTCCAGTAGCTTGAGCCGGTCAGGTCTGGATGTATCAGCGTGCGATGTCGCGGAACAGGCGGTTCCAGTCCGCGAGGAAGCGCTCCAGGCCGTACCGCGCAAGGGCGGCGGCCCGCGCCGCCTTCCCGGCCTGCCGCGCGCGCGGCGGATCGTCCGCGAAGCGTTCCAAGGCGTCGATCAGCGTAGCCGGGCGCGTGGAGATCACCCCCGCCTCCGGAGGTACGGCTTCCACGGCCTCCGTGGTGGCGAGCGCCACGACCGGCAGGCCGAGGAGCATCGCCTCGATCAGGGACAGGCCGAGCGACGTCCACCGGTAGGGATGCAGGTACACCCGGCGCCGTGCCAGCTCGGCATGCATGTCCGCCTGCGGCAGATCCTCGAAGACCTCGAGGCGACGCGCCTGACATCGAAGATCACCTTCATCACGATCGCTGGCACCGTCATCGCGAAAAGATCGATCGACTCGAGCCGGCGACTCGGACATGCCCAGCTCGGCGGGAAGGCCGGTCACGTTCATGCCGAAGACGTCGAGGGGGACGGCGGCGGCGAAGCCGGGGAGCAGGTCGGTCCCCGCCACCCGTAGGCGCCGGACGGGCTCGTTGACGACGACGCCCGCGCGCGCCAGCTCGCCCGTGTAGCGGTAACCGGGGTCGACGACACCGTGCTCGATCACCTGGACGGGCGCACGCCCGGAATCCCAGAACAGCGCGTTGAAGTGGGTGACGTGGACCAGGGGAATGTCATCGCGATGGGCCAGCGGGTGCCGGGTGCGCGGGACGTCTCCCGCCGGGGTGTTGTGCTCGACGTAGACGGCGGGCACGTCGCGGCCGGGCCGCCGTCCCGTCCAGCGTTCGGCCAGCTCGATCTCGTGGGGCCGCTGCAGCACGATCACGTCGAACTCCTCGCGGGCGAGCAGCTCGCACGGCACCTCGCGCACGGTCGCGGGCCAGGGGTACGTCCTCGCCCGGCCGCGCCCGTCAGGACACCTGCCCGGTGTCAGGGGCACCGCGTAATCATGGGCCCCGTGGACGAACGCGGTGGCCCACGACCCGTGAACATGCCAGAACAGGATCCTCATCGCAGGACCCCGACCCACCCGGACACGCTGGAGAACAGGATCACCGCAACAGCCCGAGCGTTGACCCCATCCGGCGGCACCGTGGACATGGCTCGTTCAGGGCCATCTCGACGGCGACGGCGAGATCCGCGGCGACCTCCCAGGCCGCCGCGACCTCCGCGGGCATCGTCTGCGCGGTGGGCACCAGGATGCCCCTGGCTCCCGCCGCGCGGGCGGCTTCCATGTCGCGGCCGATGTCACCGATGACCACGCAGTCCCGGGCGCTGACGCCGAGGGTGGAGGCCGCGCTGAGGACGAGGCCAGGCGCGGGCTTGCGGCACGCACACCCGTCACCGTCGTCGTGCGGGCACACCGCCCAGACGTCGAAGGGGCCGAGAAGCTCCTCCACGCGCGCGTTGACGTCCTCGAGGGCGGACAGGCTGATCAGGCCCTTGGCGACACCCGACTGGTTGCTGACCACGCCGATCGGCACGGCCGCGTAGCGGAGCCGGTCCAGCGCCTCCCGCGCCCCGGGCACGGCCTCGACCCGGCTGGGCGAGGCGTTGTACGGAACGTCCTCGATGAGCGTCCCGTCGCGGTCGAACAGCACCGCGGCCGGCGGGTGATCAATGCTCGACAAGCTACACCTCCGCGGGTCGTCCCCCACCGCTTTGGCTACCCGGCGACCAAGCCGACAAAACTCCCCCAGCCGCTACTAAGCGTGACAAAGTTCAAGATTCCCGCCTGTCTACCTCGACTTATACGCAAAGCCGCGTTTGAGAGCCGCTCCTCTCGGTAACCAGACTCCCGCGGCCCAACGGAGGTAAGCCGATGCGGTTTCTGGGGATCAACGCCATATTTCATGATCCGGCGGCGGCCTTGGTCGTGGACGGAGAGGTCGTCGCGGCCGCGGAGGAGGAGCGGTTCAGCCGCCGCAAGCATGGCAAGCGCCCGGTGCCCTTCTCGGCGTGGGAACTGCCCGAGCAGGCCGCCGCCTGGTGCCTGGAGCAGGCCGGGCTGAGGCCCGAGGACCTGGACGGCGTCGCCTACTCCTACGATCCGGAGCTGGTACGGCTCGACCAGGACGGAGACCGGCGAGAAGTCCCCGCTCACAACGGCTTGCAGACGGGAACGGGGGTAGACGAGCGCTGGGAGGAGCTGCGCACCACGTACGCGCGCCGCGCTCCGGCGTTCCTCGCCACCGCCCTGCCGGGCCTCGACTCCGCGCAGGTGCGCTACGTACCCCACCACGTGGCCCACGCGGCGTCGGCCGGACTCGCCGCGCCGTACCGCGACTCCGCCGTGCTCGTCTGCGACGGCCGCGGCGAGGCGGTGTCCCACCTGGCCGGGCACTACCGTGACGGCGAGCTGACCGTCCTCGCCGCGCAGGAGCTGCCCCACTCGCTCGGCCTGATGTACGAGGAGGTCACCGCCCACCTCGGCTTCCAGCGGTCCAGCGACGAGTACAAGGTGATGGCCCTCGCGTCGTACGGCGAGCCGCGTCACCTCGGTGAGCTGCGGGAACTCATCTACACGACCGGCGACGGCGGGTTCCGCGTCGAGCCGGTCGACTGGAGCGGCTACGCCAAGGCCCTCGGCAGGAACGACCGCGCGGCACAGGACCGCTGGACCGCCGACCACGCCGACCTCGCGGCCAGCGTCCAGACCCGCCTGGAGGAGGTGCTCCTGGAGCTCGCCGGATGGCTGCACGAGCGTACGAGCGAGCGGTGTCTCACGATGGCCGGCGGGGTCGCGCTCAACTGCGTCGCCAACACGCGGCTGCTGGACGAGGGACCGTTCGACGGCATCTGGGTGCAGCCCGCGGCGGGCGACGCCGGTACCGCACTTGGCGGCGCGCTGTACCTGTCCCACCTCCACGGGGAGCCGGTGGCGCCGATGACCGGCGCCGACCTCGGCCGTGGATGGACCGACGACGAGCTGGCCGCCTGGCTGGAGGCGGCCAGGGTCCCGTACCGGCGGCCCGACGACCTGGCGGACGCGGTGGCCGCCGAGCTGGCCGCCGACCGCATCGTGGCGTGGTTCCAGGGCCGGTCGGAGTACGGCCCGCGCGCGCTCGGGCGGCGCTCTCTGCTCGCCCATCCCGGGCTGTCCGCCAACACCGAACGGCTCAACGCCGTGAAGGGACGCGAGCAGTTCCGTCCGCTCGCCCCGATGGTGCTCGCCGAGCGGGCCCACGAGATGTTCGGTCGCGGCCCGCTCCCGAGCCCGTACATGCTGTTCGTCCACGACGTGCGCCCGGATTGGCGGGGACGGATCCCGGCGGTCGTCCACACCGATGGGACGGCACGCGTCCAGACGGTCGACCGGGGCACCGAGCCGCTGCTCGCGCGCATGCTGGACGGGTTCGCCGCCCGTACGGGGCTGCCGGTCGTCGTCAACACCAGCCTCAACACCGCGGGCCGGCCCATGGTCGACGATCCTCGCGACGCGCTGGAGTGCTTCGGCTCCGCGCCGGTGGACGTGCTCGCCATCGGGCCGTACCTGGTGAGCCGCGGGGAGGTGTTCTCTTCATGATCACTGTCGTGATACCCACCATCGGCCGGCGGAGCCTGAACCGCGTCCTGGCCGCGCTCGGGACGGACGTCGAGATCATCGTGGTGGACGACCGTCCCCGGTTCTGCCCGGCGCTCAGGGTGCCGGACCACGTCCGGGTGCTGCGCACGGGTGGGCGGGGACCCGCCGCCGCCAGGAACATGGGCTGGCGAGCGGCCGAGACGCCGTGGATCGCCTTCCTCGACGACGACGTGGTGCCACTCTCCGGCTGGAAGGAGACGCTACTCGCCGACCTGGCCGACCTTCCCGAGGACGTCGCCGGCTCCCAGGGACGCCTGAATGTCCGGCTCCCGGCCGAGCGGCGCCCCACCGACGCCGAGCGGAACACCGCCGCCCTGATGGGAGCGGACTGGACCACGGCCGACATGGCCTACCGGCGGTCCGCGCTGGAGAGCGTCGGAGGCTTCGACGAGCGGTTCCCGCGCGCCTACCGGGAGGACGCCGACCTCGCGCTGCGGCTGCTCAAGGCGGGCCACGGGCTCTCCAGAGGAAGGCGCGTCACCCACCACCCTGTGCGCGACGACGGGTTCTGGACCAGCGTGCGGGCCCAGCGGGGCAACGCCGACGACGCGCTCATGCGGCAGGTGCACGGCGCGTACTGGCGAACCGCCATCGGCGGCCTTCCCGGCCGCCTGTCCCGGCACGCCCTGACCACCGGGCTGGGTCTCGTGTGCTGTGCACTGTTCGTGGCACACAGGCACGGGCAGGGCCGACGCCTTCCCGCTCTCGCCGCGGCGGCCGGGACGGCCTGGCTCATGCTCACCGCAGAGTTCGCCTGGGCCCGGCTCGCTCCGGGACCCCGTACTCCCGAGGAGGTCCTGCGGATGGCCGTGACCAGCGTGATCATTCCACCCGTGGCCTGCGCGCAACGCCTCAGAGGTGAACTGCGGGTACGCCGGTGACGACCGGGACGGTCCTCGTGGCGCGTCTCGACAACGCGGGCGACGTCCTGCTGGCGGGACCCGCCATCCGCGCGGTCGCGGCAGGAGCGCGGGAGGTCGTTCTCCTGACCGGCCCGAACGGCGGCGCGGCGGCGCAGCTCCTGCCCGGCGTGGACCGGGTGCTGGAGTGGCGTGCCCCGTGGATCGACCCAGACCCGAAACCGCTGGCTCAGGCGCACGTGGAACGGCTCGTCTCGCTGGTCGAGAAGACGGCACCGGACCAGGCCCTGATCCTCACGTCGTTCCACCAGTCGTCGCTGCCGCTCGCGCTTCTGCTGCGCCTGGCGGGCGTTCCGAGGATCGCCGCGATCAGCGAGGACTACCCCGGCTCGCTGCTCGACGTCAGGCACATCGTGGACGAGAGCGTCGATGTGCCGGAGGCCGTGCGCATGCTCGACCTGGCCCGCGCCGCGGGGTTCGAGCTGCCTTCCGGAGACGACGGCGCGCTCGCCGTGCGCCGTCCCCTGCCTTCGGTGGACCAGTTCACCGGCCCGCAGGGGTACGTGGTGTTCCACCCGGGCACGTCGGCGCCCGCGCGGGCGTGGCCGGCCGACTTCCACGCGAGCGCCGTACG
Organism: Sphaerisporangium sp.; assembly: GCA_025964675.1. Taxonomy (GTDB): domain Bacteria; phylum Actinomycetota; class Actinomycetes; order Streptosporangiales; family Streptosporangiaceae; genus Sphaerisporangium. Next base: position 9,729 of record JAOPYI010000244.1, read on the forward strand.
GGAGCTCGTGCTCGCCGGGGCACGCGTGGTCGTGACCGGCGATCCGGACGAGCAGGCGCTCACCGCCCACGTCGCCGGAGCGTACGGCTGCGACCTCGGCGGCGTGACCAGCTTCCCCGAGCTGGCGGCCGTGCTCGCCGGGGCGTCGGTGGTCGTGGTCGCCAACACCGGTCCCGCCCACCTGGCGGCGGCGGTGGGCACGCCCGTGGTCAGCCTGTTCGCTCCCGTCGTGCCCTCGGCGCGCTGGGCGCCGTACCGCGTGCCGGTCGTGCTGCTCGGCGACCAGCAGGCGTCATGCCGGGGAAGCAGGGCGCGCGTGTGCCCGGTGGCCGGCCACCCGTGCCTCTCATCGGTGACCAGCCAGGACGTCGTGGAGACGGTCATCGGCCTGGTCGCCGCCCAAGCGGCCTCCGCCGCCGCGCGCGCCGCCGCGGAGGCGAACATCCTCACCGCGAATAGCCGGCGTGGCGCGGACGGCGTCAAGGAGGGAGCGCGATGAGGATCGCCTTGGTGTCCGAGCACGCCAACCCGCTCGCCGCGGTCGGCGGGGTCGACGCCGGCGGGCAGAACGTGCACGTCGCGGGGCTGGCCGCCGCCCTCGCCATGCTGGGGCACGCGGTCACCGTCTACACGCGTCGCTCGCACGCGGACGAGCCGGACACGACGCCGATGGCACCGGGCGTGACCGTCGAGCACGTGCCCGCCGGGCCGCCCGAACCGCTACCCAAGGATCAGTTGCTGCCCCACATGACCGCTTTCTCCGCCCATCTCGCGCGCCGATGGGAGTCCGAGCGGCCCGACGTGGCGCACGCCCACTTCTGGATGAGCGGCATGGCCACGCTGGCGGCGGCCGACGCGCTGGGCATACCTGTCGTTCAGACGTTCCACGCGCTTGGCACGGTCAAGCGGCGCTGGCAGGGCGCGGCGGATACCAGCCCTCCGAGCCGCGTGGCCATCGAGCGCGACATCGGGCAGCGCGCCGCCGCCGTCATCGCCACCTGCACCGACGAGGTGAAGGAGCTGACGGCGATGGGCGTGCCGGTCGGGCGCATCGTGGTCGTGCCCTGCGGCGTCGACCTGGCGTTGTTCCGCCCCGACGGGCCCATCACGCTGCACCCCGGCCAGAACGGGTACACGCGGATACTCAGCATCGGCAGGCTCGTGCCGCGCAAGGGCGTCGACACCGTCATCGAGGCGCTGCGCCACGTACCGGGCGCCCAGCTGATCGTGGCGGGCGGTGAGCAGGGTGACGACGAGTCGCTGCGGCTGGGCAGGCTGGCCGCCGATGCCGGGCTCGGCGGCCGGGTACGCCTGATCGGCAGCGTGGAGCGCGCGGACGTACCCTCCCTCATGCGATCGGTGCAGGTCGTCGTCACCACGCCCTGGTACGAGCCGTTCGGCATGGTGCCGGTCGAGGCGATGGCGTGCGGGGTCTCGGTGGTCGCGTCCGCCGTCGGCGGCCACCTGGACACGGTGGCCGGCTGCGGCTTGCTGGTGGCGCCGCGCCGCCCCCGGATCCTTGCCAGGGTGCTGCGCGACCTGCTGGCCCGGCCGGAGCTGCGGGCCTCGCTCGCCACCGCGGGGGTGCGCCGCGCCCGGTCGAGGTACGGCTGGCCGCACGTGGCCGCCCAGACGGAGACGGTGTACCGGAGCCTGATCGGCGACCGCCTGGACAGGCTCGCAACGGCGGGAGGTTGAGCCATGCATCCGCATCTCTCGCGCCTGAGCGCCGCGCTGTCCGCCGTCGACGCCGACACCCCGAAGATCTACGTCTGGGGCCGCAAGCTGGCGAAGGTGCTGACCGGCGGCGGCAGGCTGCTGGCGTGCGGCAACGGCGGTTCCGCGGCCGAGGCGCAGCATCTGACGGCCGAGCTGGTGGGCCGCTTCCGCACCGATCGCTGCCCGTACGCGGCGATCCCCCTGCACGCCGACACCTCCGCCTCGACCGCGATAGCCAACGACTTCGGCCCCGACGAGGTGTACGCACGGCAGGTACGGGCGCACGGCCGTCCCGGCGACGTCCTGCTCTGCCTGTCCACCAGCGGGGCCAGCAAGAACGTCCTGGCGGCGGCCGACGCGGCACGCGCGGAGGGCCTCATCACGTGGGCGCTGACCGGCCCGGCGCCGAACCCTCTGGCCGGGCTGTGCGACGAGACCCTGGCGGTGCCCTCACGGGACACCGCCACCGTCCAGGAGGTCCACCTCGCGGTGATCCACATGCTGTGCGCCGTGCTCGAAGGGTCCGAGGAATGACCGCCGGGCCGATCGTCGTCGTCGGCGACTCGCTGCTCGACGTGGACATCGAAGGCGACGCGGACAGGCTCTGCCCGGACGCGCCGGTCCCCGTCGTCCACGGGCGCGCGGAGCACCGCCGGCCGGGAGGGGCGGGGCTGGCCGCCCTGCTCGCGGCGCGCGAGGGCGCGGAGGTCGTGCTGATCACGGCCCTCGGGGAGGACGCGTCCGGGCAGCGCCTGCGATCCCTGCTGTCCGGCTTCGCCGAGGTCGTACGGCTGCCGCTCCGGGGAACCACGTCTCGCAAGACGCGGGTCCGCGCGCGCGGGCAGACCCTGCTCCGGATCGACACAGGCGACGGGCGCGCCTGGCGCGGCCCCGAGGGGGAGCGTGCGGCACACGCGCTGCGGAACGCCGGCGCGGTCCTGGTGTCCGACTACGGGCGCGGCTCCTGCGACACCATCCGCGACCTGCTGAACTGCCTGACCGTGCCACTGGTCTGGGATCCGCATCCCTCCGGCTCCCTTCCCGTGCCGGGGTGCGCGCTGGTCACGCCGAGCGAGGTGGAGGCGGCCGTCCTTTGCGCGCAGCGGTGCGCCGACCCCGAGCCTGCCGCCCGCCACCTGGTACGTCAGCTGCACGCGGGGGCCGTCGCGGTCACCCTCGGAATGCACGGAGCCGTGCTGGCCAGCCGGGACGGCCGGTCCTTCCACGTGCGGCCACCGGCGCCCGTCTTCGGGCGCGACGCCTGCGGAGCGGGTGACCGGTTCGCCGCCGCGGCGGCGCTGGCCCTGCGCGATGGGGCATCGATCGAGGAAGCGGTGACGGTCGCGGTGATGGAGTCGGCGCGCTTCGTGGAGGCCGGCGGGGCCGCCGCCATCCGCCTCCCCCAGCCCTCGCTCGGCGACCGGCCGCGTACGGCCGTGGAGCTGGCCGCCCTGGTACGGGCGACGGGCGGCAGGCTGATCGCCACCGGAGGATGCTTCGATCTGCTGCACGCCGGGCACGTGAGCCTGTTGCGGCAGGCCAGGGCCCTCGGCGACGCGCTCATCGTCTGCGTCAACTCAGACGACTCCGTCCGCCGCCTCAAGGGACCGGGCCGGCCGGTCGTCGCCGAACGCGATCGGGTGGAGATCCTGCGGGCGCTCGGCTGCGTGGACGCGGTCGTCGTCTTCACCGAAGACACCCCTTCGGTGCTGATCGAGCACCTTCGTCCGGACGTGTGGGTGAAGGGGGGCGACTACACCGGCCTCGAACTGCCCGAGGCCGAGGCGGTGCGCCTCACCGGCGGCGAGATCGTCGTCCTGCCGACCGTGCCCGGCCACTCCACCACCGGGCTGATCGCCGCCGCGCAAGAGGTGATGTGACCCCGGCCCCCACAGCCACCAAGAACCGAGGAGTAACGATCATGATCGGAAACATCCTGGTCACCGGCGGGGCGTCGGGCCTGGGGAAGGCCACCGTCGCCGCCGTGACCAAGGTCGGCGGACGACCGCTGGTCATCGACGTCCACGCCCCGGAGAACGGCGTCGACCACGTGGTGGCCGACCTCGCCGACCGCGAACAGGCGGAACGGGCCGTGCGGGAGCTGGCCGAGCGGGCGGGGGGCCTCGACGGCGTGGTGACGGCGGCCGGGATCGACAGGTGCGGGCCGCTGTCGGCCGTGCCCGCGACGGACTGGGAACAGGTGATCAGGGTCAACCTCCTCGGCACCGCCTCCGTGGTCCGCGCCGCCCTGCCGTACCTGCTGCGCTCGGGAGGCCGCGTCGTGACGTGCGCGTCGACGCTGGGCCTGCGGGCGGTGAGCGACGCCACGGCGTACTGCGCGGCGAAGTTCGGCGTGGTGGGGTTCACCCGGGCGCTGGCCGCCGAGCTCGCCGGACAGGTGGGCGTCACGATGCTGGTGCCGGGCGGCATGCACACGCGCTTCTTCGACGACCGGGACGAGCAGTACAGGCCCGGCCCTGACACCCGCCTGAACCAGCCCGAGGACGTCGCCGCGACCGTGGTGTTCGCGCTCAGCCAGCCCAAGGGCTGCGAGATCCGCGAGCTGGTCGTCTGCCCCTCCACGGAGACGTCATGGCCGTGAACGGGTCGACAGCGGCCGACGAGTGGCGCACCTGCTCGGCAGAGGCCGCGCGACGCGCACCACAGACACATGCGGCGGCGCCTGTGCTGCTGGTGCTGCGTGCCCTGGGTCTGGGCGATCTGCTCACCGCCGTTCCCGCGCTGCGGGCGCTCCGGCGTGCCCACCCGGGTCACCGGATCGTGCTGGCCGCGCCCGCCGCCCTCGCCCGCCTGGTCCCGCTGATCGACGCCGTCGACGAGCTGCTCGACGTCTCCGGTCCGGGACCCGTGCCGCTCGACCGGCCCGCCGTCGCGGTGAACCTGCACGGGCGCGGGCCTGAGAGCATCGCCGCGCTGTGCCGCACCCGTCCCGTACGGCTGCTCACGCACGCGCACCGGGAGTTCCCCGGCCTCGACGGGCCGCCCTGGCGCGACGAGACGCACGAGGTACAGAGGTGGTGCGACCTGCTGGAGTGGTACGGCGTCGCCACCGACCCCACCGACCTGCTCCTGGACGGGCCTGACGGTCAGGCCGGTCATTCGCTTGAAGCGCGGACAGCCCGTACGCCGCTCGAAGAGCCCGGCGGCGGGTCGGCCGGGCACGTGATCGTGCATCCTGGTGCGGCGTCCCGGGCACGGTGCTGGCCGGCGGAGCGGTTCGCCGAGGTGGCGGCCGCGTTGCACCATTCGGGTCACCGGGTGCTGATCACCGGCAACGCCGCCGAACGGTCCCTCGCCTTCCGGGTCGCCACGCTCGCCGGGCTGCCGGTCGAGTCGGTGCACGCCGGGCGTACGGACCTTCGCGACCTGGCGCGGCTCGTCGCGGGGGCACGCCTGCTCATCTGCGGGGACACGGGGGTCGCTCACCTGGCCACGGCGTTCGCCACGCCGTCGGTGGTGCTCTTCGGGCCGGTGTCGCCCGACGAGTGGGGGCCGCCACCCGGGGGACGCCATGTCGCCCTGTGGTCGGGGCGTTCCGGCGACCCGCATGCCAACCGGCCCGATCCGGGCCTGCTGGAGATCGGAACCGAGGTGGTCCTCGACGCCGCCGTGAACCTTGGGGAAGTGAGCGTCCGATGACGGCACACCGGGTCGTCGTCACCGGGGGCGCGGGGTTCCTCGGCTCGCACCTGTGCGAGCGGCTGCTGGGCGGCGGCGCCTCCGTGATCTGCATGGACAACTTCCTGACCGGCTCGCCCGGAAACGTGGAGCACCTGATGGGGCGTCCGAGGTTCCGCCTCATCGAATGTGATCTGACCGGCTTCGTGCACGTGCCCGGGGAGGTCGACCTGGTGCTGCACTTCGCCTCGGCCGCGTCGCCCACCGACTACCTGCGCCATCCCATCGCGACGCTGAAGGTCGGCAGCCTCGGCACGCTGCACTCCCTCGGTCTCGCCCGCGAGAAGGGCGCCCGGTTCGTGCTGGCCTCCACGAGCGAGGTGTACGGGGACCCGCTCGAGCACCCTCAGCGCGAGACGTACTGGGGCAACGTCAACCCCGTGGGACCGCGCAGCGTGTACGACGAGGCCAAGCGGTTCGCCGAGTCGCTGACGACGGCCTACCGCAACTCTCACGGCGTGGACACGGCCATCGTTCGCATCTTCAACACCTACGGCCCGCGCATGCGGCCCCACGACGGGCGGGCCATCCCGACGTTCGTCCGCCAGGCACTCAACGGGGAGCCCATCACGGTGACCGGGGACGGGAGCCAGACCAGGTCCATCTGCTACGTCGACGACACCGTGCAGGGCGTGCTGACACTGGCGGAAAGCGGCTTCGAGGGACCCGTCAACATCGGCAACCCGTCGGAGCTGTCGATGCTCCGGCTCGCCATGACGATCCGCGACCTGACGGGCTCGTCCTCGCCCATCGTGTTCGTCGACCGGCCCGTGGACGATCCCGCCGTCCGCCGCCCGGACACCTCGCTTGCCGCCAGACGGCTCGGCTGGCGGCCGGAGATCGACGTGACCACGGGGCTCCGCCGTACCATCTCGTGGTTCGAACGGGAGTTGCTGGAGACAAGCCGCCCCGCGTCCTGACCACGGCGGCCGTACCCGCTCAGCCGACGTGGACCTGCGGCCGGCGGTCCACGCGGGGTTCCGCCTTGCGTAGCACCTCGCGGGTCAGCAAGGCGACGTCACCTCCGCCGAGGACGAGGTAACCGAGGAAGGCGATGACCGGGTTCCCCTCGGCCCAGTGGAAGTAGACCTTCGGGATGAGGCCGGTGATGTCGCGCAGGTGAAGGAGGATGGCGGCGATCGCGCTGGGCACCGTGGGACTCCGGGCGACGAGGAAGCGACAGCCGTTCCGCACGTCTCCCTTGACCTCCACGGTGCTGCTGAACTCCGACGCGTCGCTGATCATCACCTCCAGGAACAGCACCGGCGTGTCCGGCGGCAGATGGTGCAGCTCGCGGGCCATGCGTTCCTTTTCGCGGTAGTTGACACGGCCGCGCTCGTCGGGGTTGGTGGCGATGAGGAGGAGCTGCCCCGACGCGGCCACCTCCTCGACGAACGCCCGCGCCCGCTCGTCCAGCCTGACCTCGTCCACTCGCAGCTCCAGCGACCGCGTGGCACGCGAGATGAAGGAGGTCACGATGATCGTGCCGATGAAGA
>JAOPYI010000251.1 GCA_025964675.1 Sphaerisporangium sp.
GGCGGCCGGGGACGCCGCACCGGATCGGATGCAGCGCCTGTTGAACAGCGCGCGCTGGGATCCCAGGCAGGTGCGTACCGACCTGCGTGACTACGTGATGGGCAACCTCGGCCATCGCACCTCCACACCCCACACGCGATGGTCACGCGTGCGCTCGTGAGCAAGGTGCCGGTCAAGACCCTATGTACGATCTGCGGTGATTTTCGAGGTCATCGGTAATCGTGAGGGGGTCTCGTGACAGTTCTTAGCGTGGACGATCCCGAAGAACGATTCACCGGCCTCTACGACCGGCACTACCGGAACGTGCTGGGCTACGCCCTGCTGCGCGCCGAGCCTGCCATGGCCGAGGACCTGACCAGTGAGACCTTCCTGGTCGCCTGGCGGCGGCTGGACGACCTGCCCGATCCGCCGTTGCCGTGGCTGCTCGGCGTGACGCGCAACCTGCTGCGCAACCAGCGGGTCCGCCGGCTGCGCAGTGACGAACTGGTCGCCCGGCTCGCGGCACTGAGCACGTTCGCCGAAGGCGATGTCGCCGAACGGGTCGCCAACCGGCAGGAGGCCCTCGCCGTGCTCGCCGGCCTGCGTGAACAGGACGTCGAGGCGGTGGTCCTGGCCAGCTGGTACGGCCTGACGCCCGAGGAGGCGGCTCAGGTCGCCGGCTGCTCCGCCCGGACGTACAACGTACGGCTGCACCGCGCTCGCCGTCGCCTGGCCGACGCCCTGCGCCCCGCGCCCCCCTTCACCTTCTTCCAGGAACAGGCATGAACGAAAACGACGCCGTCAACGAACTGATCGCGACCCTGCGCCCCGACGCTCTCACCGAGGACGCCTATCGGCGGCGCCGCTCGGCCGATCTGGCCCGAGCCATCGACTCACCTCGTACCCGGCACAACCCCCGGAGGTCCGCCATGTCCCAGCGTCGCCCGCTTCTCCTGATCGCCGGTACGGCCGCGGCGGGGCTGGCGGCCGCTGTGATCGTCGTTCCCCACCTCTCATCCGGGAACTCCCCGCGGCCGGACTCCAGCGGGCGGCTCGCCATCGGCACCTCGACGCCGAAGACCACCGCCTCCTCCACCGGCGTGCGGACCGTGAACGTGCGGACCGTCCTGCTGGCGGCGGCCACGGTGGCGGCCAAGGAGCCGGTCGACGCGGGCCGTTTCTGGTACTCGCGGGTGCACACCTCCCAGCTGGTCCGCGTGGCCCCGAAGGAGTACATGACCAAGATTCGTGCGCTGATCGCCGAGCAGGAGGCCAGGACCAAGGAGCTGAAGGGCAGGCCCGCCGAGCTGAAGGCCTACACGAAGGACTGGAACAAGAGGGTCACCGAGCTGAAGATGGCACGGCTGCCGTACATCGCGACCCGCGCGGAGACGACGGAGACCTGGCGTTCGCTCAAGCACGGCACCGGCCGCGAGGTCCGGGACCAGGACGTGCGGATCGCGTTCGCGACACCGGAGGACGAGGCCAAGTGGAAGCGGGCGGGTTCGCCGACCCTGTCCGGCGATGACCGGCCGCGTACCAAGGAAGGCGCGCCCGAGGGCATCGTGTCGATCGACAACCCCAGCCTGACCTGGTCCAACGTCTCCAAGCTGCCCACGGACAAGGAAGGGCTCAAGGCCAGGCTGAAGAGCCTGTACGCCCAGAGCCCCGACAAGGGCAAGGGGCTCGCCGCGTACATGTCGGCGACGGGCTGGGACCTGCTCACCGCGCCGATCACCCCGGGAACCCGGGCGGCCCTCTACCAGGTGCTGGCGGACACCGCGTCAGGGCTGACGTCACATGCCGGGGTCGCCGACGGCCTGGGACGCACCGGGGTCTCCCTGGAGACGACGGGGCCCGACGACTACGACCGGCCCGGCAGGATCACCTACCGTCTGATCTTCGACGACAGGACGGCCAAGGTCCTGGAGCTCGACGTGATCGAGGCGGGAACCTCTACGCCGCTGCTCCGGCAGACCTTCGAGACCACGGGCTACGTCGACAAGCCGGGCGACCTCCCGCAGCGGTGACCCGCGCGTGAGCGGCGAGACCTCGGGCTCGGGGGCCGGGGTCTCAGCCGAGGACGAGGTCGCGGATCGAGCGGAGGCTGGGCTCGTCGCGGGGGGCCCATGACCAGGAGGCTGGTCACGGGGCTGTCGCGCCACGCTCACGATTCTCGTTCCGCGCAAGCAGCTGGAGCCACAGCGGGGCATCAGGCCGACCAGCCGCGGCGCTGACCCGATCGCCTGGCATTCTCCCTGTCCAGATGAGGACGTAGCGACAACCTGGCCGCGGCTGATCCGTCTTCACCGCCGGACGGTACGGCAGGCCCAGCGGGGGCGCCTCCTCGGCCTGCTCGACGGGGCGCGGCCGCCGGCGGGCCGCGAGCTCGTCAGGAGTCTCGAAGGCCGGCCCCGCGACGGGGTCGAGGAGCAGCGAGGGATCCGGGAGGATCGCCGGGCGCTGCTCGACGTAGGGCAGGCGGATACGCTCGCCGCTCTTGGCCCACTGCTTGTAGTCCTTGCGCTTCCACACCCGTTCGGTACGGACGATGGTGGGGAGCGCGGCGTCCACGATGACCACCGCGCGACCTGGAGGCAGGCGGCGGACATCGTTGGGGCCCAGGACATCAACCCAGTCCTCCACGGGCGTCATGGTGCCGTCCCTCTCGCGGTGCTTGCGTACGGTCACGTACACCTTTCCGCAGAGCTCGGCCGGACGGATCTGGGACGGTGACTCCACCGGCACCTTCACCAAGGGCGTCGTCGGCTGGGACTGGGTCTACGCCAACGAGTGGGTCTGCCAGTCGGGCTCCACGAGCGGCGCCGTCTGCGGGATCCAGAACACCGACAACTTCGCCTACGGGGGCTGGTACACCGACACCTACGGCAACAGCGAGTTCTGGTCCGACCTGATCGTCGCCCGCCGTACCGACGGCGGGCTGCCGAGTCAGGCCGGCGACAGCGGCGGGCCGGTCTTCGCCCTGAGCGGAGGCAGCAACGTCGTGGCGAAGGGAACGGTCACGGCCCACAACGGCTCGACCTTCTACTACCAGGACTTCGCCACCGCCGTCCGCGACTTCGGTATCTCCGTGAAGACCGGCTGAGTCATCCCAGGAAGACGGGCCGAGTCGTCCCAGGAGCTCGTGATCTCCGGGAAGACCGGCTGAGTCATCGGTCAGGTTCGCCCCCCCGTGACGGCGATCGGGGCCCCGTCCGCGTGGACGAGGATCCGGCCGCCCAGCGGGCGGGCGATCCGGACTTGATGGACCGCCGCCCGGGAGGACCCGCAGGCCGAGTCGCCGGTGTCGGCGTACGCCTCGCCGGGGGCCGGCCGCACGTGGCCGATCCTTGCGAACCCGTGAGCCCGCCCGGGGCTCGCCGCCTCAGGTCACCAGGCCCCTGCGATAGGCGTAGACCACCGCCTGTACGCGGTCACGCAGGTCGAGCTTGGTGAGGATGCGCGACACGTACGTCTTGACGGTCTCCTGGCTGATCACCAATGTCGCGGCGATCTCGCTGTTGGACATGCCCCCGGCGATGAGGCGCAGCACCTCCAGCTCGCGCGGGGTCAGCGCGACGTCGTCCGGCGTGCCCTCAGCGGGACGAATCCGCGCCGCGTACCGGCCGACGAGCTGCCGCGTCACCTCGGGCGCCAGCAGCGCGGCGCCTGTCGCGACGGTGCGGATGCCGTGCAGCAGCTGCGCCGGCGGGGCGTCCTTGAGCAGGAACCCGCTCGCCCCCGCGCGCAGCGCCTCGTACACGTACTCGTCGAGGTTGAACGTCGTCACCACGAGCACCTTGACGGGATGCGCCACCCCGGCACCGGCCAGCAGGCGGGTCGCCTTGATGCCGTCGAGCACGGGCATGCGCACGTCCATCACCACGACGTCCGGGCGCAGCCGGCCGGCGAGGCCGACCGCCGCCTGCCCGTCCCCGCACTCGCCGACCACCTCGAGGTCGGGCTGCGCATCGATGATCGTCGAGAACCCGGTGCGGATCAGCGCCTGGTCGTCGCAGACCAGGACGCGGATCGGCGCGGTCACGACGGGCTTCCTGTGGGGATGCGCGCCCGCACGACGAAACCGCCGCCCGTCCGCCGGCCCGCGCTGAAGTCGCCGCCCTGGACGTCCACCCGTTCGCGCAGACCGGCGAGGCCCTTCCCGCTTCCGCCCGGAGACGTGGCCTGCGAGCCGGAACCGTCCGTGCCGACCTCCACGGTGATCTCCCGCTCGCCGTGGTGCACCCGCACCGAGGTGCGGCTGCCGTGGGCGTGTTTGAGGGCGTTCGTCAGCGCCTCCTGCACGACCCGGTAGGCCACGAGATCGGCGCTGCCGGTCGATTCCGCGGGCGTGCCCTCCTCGGTGAACTCCACCGGCTGCCCGGCCCGGCGCGTCTGCTCCACGAGCGTGACAAGCCTGCCGGCGGGCGACGTTCTGGCCTCGGTGCCGTGGTCGGGATTGAGCAGGTCGAGCAGGTGCCGCAGGTCGGTGATGGCCCGCCGGCCGGCGTCGGTGATGGCGGTCAGGGTCTGGTCGAGGCGATCGGGCGCGGCGGTCAGATAGCGTGCCGCCTCGGCCTGCACGACCATCGCCGTCACGTGGTGGGTCACGACGTCGTGGAGCTCGCGGGCGATGCGGGTGCGTTCGGCGGTGCGGGTGTCCTCGGCGAGGCGGCGGCGGTGTTCGGCCTCCGCGGCCCGGGTGGAGCGCAGCCACGCCCCGATGCCCCACGCGAAGGCCAGCGCCAGGTAGAACAGCACGAACAGGGCCGGCGACTCGGCGCCCGCGCCGAGCAGGAAGAGCGCGACCGCCAGCGGCACGTAAGCCGCGGAGAAGGCCAGCGCGGTGGCGCGCCGGTGCCGTTCCAGACGGGAGCCCACGCACAGCAGCGCGATGGGCAGCGCGGTGCCCGCGAGCGAGTGATAGCCGCGGAGCTGGTCGACGGCGAAGCCGAGCGACACCAGGGCGAGACAGGCGACCGGCCGGCGCCCTACCCCGGCGAGCGGGAGGCACTGGAGCGCGACCGCCACGACGGCGAGCAGGTCGAAGGGGCGGGCGGGCAGGCCGCCGAGCTCCGTCCCGTAGCTGTGGAACGCCGGTATGAGCGACCCGGCGAGGAGCAGCAGTCCGGCCGACAGGTACCGGAGTGTGACGTCGGTGCGATGCCACAGCTCCGTGACCCGCCCCAAAGCGATCACTGGGAGAGTGTAGCGGCGGCGGCGGCGACGCGCCCGGCGCGCCGGCGACGGGGCACCACATTGCCGCGACGGCGGGCCAGCCACATGAACCCGATCGTCGCCAGCACACAGAACAGCACCGAGTACAGACTTCCCTCCGGGCCGAAGTCCCCGCCGGTGACCAGCGCCGGGCCCGACATCGTGGCGTCCAGCAACCCCTGATTGGCGCCGTTGCCCGAGACCACGGTGCTGAAGATGGCGGACGCGGCGAAGTTCCAGCCGAAGTGCACGCCGATCGGCACCCACAGGCTTCGGGTGGCGGCGTAGGCGGCGGCGCACATGCCTCCGGCCTCGAGCATGATGGCGATGGCGCCCCACAGGGTGACATCCGGGTTGACTATGTGCAACAGGCCGAACAGCACCCCGGTGAGCACCATGGAGATCCACGTGCCGAGGCGTTCCTCGGTGATCCGGAACAGGACGCCGCGGAAGAGCAGCTCCTCCGTCACGGCGGCCGCGGCCATGAAGCCGAACAAACCCACCGCGGGCGTCAGCGAACCCGGGCCGTTCACCTTGTAGTACCCGAGGAAGAAGATGTTGGCGATGACGGCCACGAATAACGCGATGCCGATGAGCACCCCCCGGGTGAGCGCGGATCCGGCCCCCTTCCGGGCCACCTCCGTGGCCGGGCGGTGCTCGGTCCGCCGTACCACCCACCCGTAGGCCGACACCGCGAGCAAGCAGGTCAGCAGGCCGAGGACGAGCGTGAGCCACGGGTTCCCCTGTACCGCGGTGACGACCTGGCCGCCGATGAAGGCGATCGCGGCGATGGTGATGAGTTGCCACACCAGTCTCATGATGACTCCTTGGTCCGATCCGCAGCCGGTGCGCCGCGGCCGCCTCGAACGCTACGGATCCGGCGGGCCGCGATCGTCACCACACGGTGGACACCTGCGTGTAGCTCACACGGGGGACAGCCCGCACGCTCCTGCTCATCGCCTGGTGGTGGTGGACCCGCGGAGCACGCCCACCACCGCGGTCGCGGACCAGTGGGTCGCGCCCAAGCCGCACACCGACTTCGCGCTCGCCCTCGGCATGCTCTGAGCGGGTCAGCGTGGTTGCCTGCCGTACGTCTGTGCGTCGGCGCGTCGCGGTCGGCCTGCCGGGGTCCAGCCGAGTGACGAACTGAGTGACAATCGAGGCGTACTACCGCGGACGTAGGCGGACGTCGGGAGACCTCCTGCGCAGGCCACCGATCACCAAGCCCCTGGTGGGGATCACGGGTAAGTGGCTTCGCATCGAAGGGGTCAGGGGTTCGAATCCCCTCAGCTCCACCCAGGTCAAAGGCCACTTCCATGATCGGAAGTGGCCTTTTTGATCTCCGTACAGCAGCGCCGTACAGCAACGGCATGCGCGGTCGGATCGGATCTTGTCTCAGAGGCTCGGTGGCTTGGTGCGCTGCGGGCCCAAGGCCGGCTGGAGACGGCCGGACGAAGCCTGAGATCTTCCATGGGGCGTGCTCCAGGCGATGTGGGCTAGCGAGCCCACGGAGGCTCTAGAGAGAGCGCGTGTATTGGACTGCCTCCTTGCCGACCTTGCGGCACGAGACGCCTGAGCAGCTTCAGGCGAGGTCGGTGCGGACGAGGCGCAGGAACGCCTTCAGGCCGGTGATCAACTCCTGGTTGTCGCTCAAGCCGTCCACGGTCTCGTCGAAGCGGCGGGCCATCTGGGTGATGCGGCGGTGCAGGTCGTGGTCGGCGGTTTCCGCGGCGGCTTGGGCGGCGGCTAATTCCACGCGGGTCTGGGTGAGCCTTTCGTCGAGGTCGCGGACCGCCTCGTCGAGCCGGGTGCGGGCGTCGGTGAGTTCGCCGACCTGAGCGCGGAGGGTGGTGACGTCCTGGCGGGGGTAGTGGAGTTCCTCCATCAGGGTGGCGATGCGTTGGTGCAGGTGAGCGAGGTACGACCCGGCGGGGCGGAAGAAGGTGGCCAGCAGGTAGAAGCCCGCGAAGTAGTACCCGATCTGGGCGCCGGAGAAGAACGTGATCACGGCGATGACGGCGGCGGAGACGAGGTGCCCGGCCACGGCGAAGCGGAGCATCCGGCGGGCGATCTCGCGTGCCTCGTCCTCGCGCGACTGGGGGACCTCGATGCCTCGCTCGCGTGACAGGTGGGTCTCGTGAACCACTCTGCGGGCGGCGAAGTAGAGGTTCCATGGCACGGTCAGCAGGACGATCAGCCAGGTGAGGCTGATGGCGCCAAGCCCCACGGCGAGCAGGGTGTCCGGGGCGACGCCGGCGTACAGGATCAGCCAGGCGGCGACGATTGCGAAAGCCAGTGATACCAGGAGTATCCACCATTTCATGGCGACCATGATCTCCTGCGGAGCGTGCCCGCGACACCGCTGTCGTACTCATCTTCAGCTGAGGCTCTCCGCGCGATGCGACAGATGTCAGGGCGTGCCGGAGGGGTGGGGCAGCGCGCGAGAATATGCCCCATGTCACTGTCTCAGGCGACGCTGCGAACCAGCCGCATCCGATTGGTTCCGCTATCCGACGAACACCTCGAGCACGAGGTCGAACTCGACTCTGATCCCGAGGTCATGCGCTACCTGGGCAATGGCCGTGCCCGTACCCGCGAGGAGGTTGAGATCCTCCATCGCCGGCGGCTCGCGGCCGCGAGCCGAGTTCCGGGATTAGGTTTCTGGGCCGGTTTCGTCGATGGAACGTTTGTTGGCTGGTGGATCCTGCAGCCACCGGAGTGCGCCGATCAAGGCGCGGTCGAAGGACAGGCCGAACTCGGGTACCGGCTCCTGCGCCGCGACTGGCGCAAGGGCCTGGCCAGCGAGGGAGCCCGCGAGCTGATCCGACACGGGTTCGAAGATCTCGGACTGGCCTGCATCTTCGCCGAGACGATGGCGCTCAACACCGCCTCCCGCGCGACGATGGGCGCGATCGGCATGCGGTACATCCGCACATTTCACCTGGACTGGGAAGAACCGCTCCCCGGCAGCGACCTGGGCGAGGTCGAGTACGCGATCACACGGCAGCAGTGGCTCGCTCGCCAAGCGACCGATGCGCTCGAGAGCCGATAAGCACGCGGACAGTTGGTTCGTTCGACAACGACTCCGTCGCGCGGTGTCCGCCGGAGGGGCGACCCCCGGAGCTCTCTGTGATGCCTTCGGCCCCCTTCGGCCTACCGGGGGTGGGTGACGCCGTCGCCTGCGATGACCTCCGGCGCACTGAAGCTGGCGGGGGCGACGCCGATACCGTCAAGCATCCGAACGCCGTCGCCGAGCACGACGGGGACCAGGTCGAGCCGGATCTCGTCGAGCAGTCCGGCGTTCAACGCCTGCGCCACGGTGCTGGTCCCATGCCGACGTTTTTGCCCCGCGCCGCACGCCTTGCCTGTTCGATCGCGCTTTCGACGCCGTCGGTACGAAGGTGAAGGGCGTGTGGGTGTGGGTGTCCGTCCACTCCTCCGGCTTCTTGTGGGTCTCGACGAAGACCGGTGTGCCCATCGGGTGGTGGCCGCCCCAGCCCCGGGTCAGGTCGAACAATCGCCGGCCCACAACGCAGGCACCGGTGTTCTCCTGTAGGTCGCGCAGGTAGTCGGCGCTCGCCGCGGAGGTGCGGTACGTCAGCCGGTCCGGGTCGTTCGAGGGCGTCGCCACCTCACCACTGGTGCACCAGGCGAACAGCCGATCGAACCCCGTCTGGTCCGGCCCCGCGATGAACCCGTCCAGCGACACCGATGCCTGCGCGATGACCCTTCCCATGTGCCTCTCCGAACCCTCAGCCTGCGTAGGACTCGTCATCGTCGGCCCGCAGCCGGGCTCTGATCGGGCCGGCGCCTGATCGCAGCCCTTGACAGGGGCAAAACCTAGCAGATATAAAACCACCTAGTTATTAAACCGAGAGGTAATCTTTATGGGTGTCGACGTTCTCGACGCAACGTTCGCCGCACTGGCCGATCCGACCCGGCGGGCCATTCTGGCCCGGCTGGCGGAGGGCGAGGCCACGGTGACCGAGTTGGCCGCGCCGTTCGCGATGACCCAACCGGCCGTATCCAAGCACCTGCGGGTGCTGGAGCGCGCCGGCTTGGTCTCCCGCGGACGCGACGCGCAGCGCAGGCCGTGCCGGCTGGAGGTCAGCCCGCTCAAGAGCGCCATGGACTGGCTGGCGAACTACCGCGGCTACTGGGAGGAGAGCTATCAGCGGCTGGACGACCTGCTCGGCGAACTCCAGGCCGGCGGACCAGGCGCCGTCGATCGGGAGGCCCCGTGATACCGCCGCGAGAGAACACCGAAGGTCTGTCGGTGACGGCACCCTCCGACACAGAACTCGTGTTGAGTAGGACGTTCGCCGCATCCCGCGAGCTCGTCTTCGACGCGTTCACCCGGCCCGAGTTGCTCCGGCGGTGGCACGGCGCTCGGGGCTGGCACCTGGTGGTCTGCGAGATCGACCTGCGTCCGGGCGGTGCCTGGCGCTTCGTCTCGCGTGGACCGGCAGGCGCCGAGTTGGGGCACGGCGGGGTGTACCGCGAGGTCGAGGCGCCCGCTCGGCTGGTCCAGACCGAGGTCTACGACGGCTGGGACGCGGGCCCCACGCTCGTCACCACCGTCCTGGATGAGGGGGACGGCCGGACCGCGATGACCACCACGGTGCGCTACCCCTCTCGGGACGTCCGAGACAGTGTGCTCCAGACCCCCATGGAACGGGGCGCGGGTGAGGCATACGACCGCCTCGCCGAGTTGCTCAGCGAAACAATCTTGAGAGGGAAGCTCCAATGACCGAGACCCAGTCCACGCAGACCACGCCCATGCAGGCGGACATGCCGGCCGAGGTGGCCGCACCACCCGTCCGTCCCGGCATGTTTCTGCTCGAACTCGTGCCGGTGCCCGTCGCGGACATCGACCGGGCCAAGGACTTCTACGCCGACCGCCTCGGTTTCACCCTGGATGTCGACGTACAGCCCGCGGAGGGAGTTCGGGTCGTTCAGCTCACTCCGCCTGGCTCGGCCTGCTCGATCACCCTGACCGAAGGCATCTCGTCCTTAGACATGCCCGTCGGCACGTTGCGCGGCCTGCACCTGGTAGTGAGCGACATCGAGGCGGCCCGCGCGGCATTCGTTGAGCGAGGTGTGGACGTAGGTCCGGTCGAGGACATGGGCGGCGTCTACTACGCCTACTTCGCCGACCCGGACGGCAACACCTGGACTCTCCAGCACATGCCCTGGCGCGCCTAGGTCGCGTCTGACAATTAGATCGGCGTTGTGCTGAGAGTCTGTGAGTATGTCGCGGTTCCAGGTGCTGTCGGATGCTCAGTGGTTGTTGATCGAGGAGATGCTGCCGCGTCCGACGGGCCGAAAGGGGCGTCCGTTCTCGGATGCGCGGACGATGGTCGAGGCGATCATCTACCGGTATCGGTGCGGGATCGCGTGGCGTGACCTGCCCGAGGTGTTCGGGCCGTGGCAGACGGTGTGGACGTGGCATCACCGGATGGCCGCTGACGGCACCTGGGACAGGGTGCTGGCGAAGCTGACCGCGATGGCGAATGCGGCCGGCCTGGTGGACTGGTCGCTGTCGGTGGACTCCACGATCGCTCGCGCGCATCAGCACGCGACGAACAGCCGGCGACTACAAGAACCGGAACGTGATCGAGCGCCGCTACTGCCACATCAAACAATGGCGAGGACTCGCCACGCGCTACGACAAGCACGCCATCATCTACCGAGCCGCCGTCGTGCTAAACGCCGTCATCGCCTGGACCCGTCAGCTATCAGACACGCTCTGGTGCGGGGCATCGAATGATCAAACGTCTGCCGCGGACGGTTAGACGAGAGTTGCAGTGGGTTACGAGCATTTCCGCGTTACGGGGTCACTGCCAGGTGGCTGTCTCCGGGTCGATCCCGTGAGTGCGAGCGCACTCGTCGATGCTTTGCCGAAACCAGGAGGCTAGCCCGACCCGGATTCCGTCGTAGTGGGAGGAGAAGCCGGGGTCGGACTCGAACATTCTTCCCAGACACACCTGCATCTGTCGCGTGAGTGGGAAGAAGTTGGAAAACACTTCGCGGTGGCGTTCGACGAGCGCGTTCGCTTCCGGGCTGCCCGGAATGACACCCCGATCGAGGGCGTTGCCCAGATCGAGCTGCAACGTGGACATCGCCGCGGAGAGCGACTGCCATTGCTCACGCGTGCGAGAATCGGACCGCTCGGCGAACTGCGCCCATTGCGCAGAATCCCCCCACAGAGTGCGGGCCTGCCGGGATCGATGAGCGTCCCAGTCCGCCCCGAAGATCTCCGACTGCGCTTCATCGTTGAGGAGGATGCCCTGCTCGTGAGCCTCGGTCATCCGTTCCAGGCGCTCGTCGAGCTGCTGCAGGTCCTGGATGCGCTCGGCGAGCTGGGCACGCTGCTCACGCAAGGTGGCGCCGATCTCCGCTGTCTGGTCATCGAGAACCTCACGCACCGCGTCCAGCCCGAGACCAGCCTCCCGGTATGCGACGATTCGATGCAGCCGTTGCAGGTCCGCGTCGGTGTACTGGCGATAGCCGGCGGTGGTGCGCACGGACGGCGACGCCAAGCCGATCTCGTCCCAGTGATGAAGCGTGCGAACGGTCACCCCCACCAGCTCAGCGGCCGCGCCCACCGTGACACCGTCACGGATGTCGCGCCCGCGTTCAACCATGGACACCATTGTGACCCCCCTCCGCCGATCCCGCGGCGACGATTCCGACCGAGGCGAGATCACGCGCTCCTTGGCTGTCAGGATCGAACTCCTGCGCCGCGGTGAACACGACCCGCGCACCCTCAGGGGTGGTGACCTCGACGTCGCGAGTACGCCACGGCGTATCCCGCGGCCCGGTCACGCTGCCCGGCACGAGATCCGAACACGCCTCGACGAGGGGATCGACCTCGCTCAGCACGCACAAGAAACTCACGCTCATCGCCGGCACTTCGGGCGGCTCGGCACCGGCCGCCGCAGGAACGAGCAGGACATCCTGGAACGCCCACCGGCGCAGGTGGACCACCTGCCCCGGGACGCTGAACAGTTCGATAAAGCCGAACCCCCGCACCCAGAAATCCGTCGACGCCGCCAAGTCCGACGTCGGAACCGTCACGAACACCGGCATCGCGTAGATACCGCGGAACACCTCTGGCGCAACCGCCTTCGGTCCACGCTCGGATACGGGTCCCATCTCGAATGCATTGAAGAAACCACTCATGCGGTCTACCGTCCTCCCTCACGCAACGTGAGGGTCAAGCCCAATCCGTGAACCCGACGACATCAAACAATGTCGCCATCGTCGACCGAGCCGCCTCACCTGACCCACCCCCCGCCGCCAGCCGTACCGAACAAATCAAACCCGGACGAATGCTCGATGTGCCGGGGCCCTGGCTTCGGTATTACCCCTGCCTTGCGGTCCTGCGCTCGATGAACGCGGCCACGCCGTCCAGGTACAGGCCCAGTCCGAACTCCCCTTCGGCCTCCTCGTCGTAGGGGACCTCGCCCTCGAAGACGCCGGCGGCGATCACCTTGCTCAGCGCGGGAAACCGCTGCGCGTCCACCACCTGCGCGAGTGCCATGCCGTACTGGCGGCCGAAGGCCTCAGGGTTCTCCGCGTAGCCCTTGGAAAGGTCGATGCTCAGCCGGAGCTCGCCGTGCACGAAGGTCAGCAGGCCCATCACGACGCCGACCTTGTCCTCCTCGTCGAGACCGGTGTCGCCCAACGCGTGCAGCGCACGGTCGAACCACCAGAGGTTGTTGGGCCCCACTGGCGGCCCGCTGATCGGGATCTGCGCGGTCCACGGGTGCCGTCGCAGCACCTTCAGCACGCCCCGTGCCCACAGCGTCAGCCCGGTCCGCCAGTCGACGCCGTCCGGCAGGTCCGGTGGTCCATCCAGGGCCGCGTCCGACATCAGCAGGAGCAGCTCGTCCTTGCTCTTCACGTAGCGGTACAGCGCCATCGTGGCGTTGCCGAGCTGGGCGGCGACCCTGGTCATCGACACCGCGGCCAGCCCTTCCGCGTCCGCCACCTCGACCGCGGCCCGCGTGATGTCGGCGACCGTGAGGGACGGTTTGCGCCCCCGCCGCGCCGTCTCGCGCAGCCCCCAGAGCAGGGTCACCTCGGCGGGCAGTTCGATCTCGTCGGTCATCCGGTCCCTCTCATCACGAACACGGACACAGTCTAGGAACACCCTTCCGCGCTCCGATGCGTATGGGCTACGCTTTTAAGCGTAACCCATACGCAATTACGCCGCCGCACCCGAGGAGCGAGAATGATCGTCGAGGCAACCGGCCTGCACAAGGCCTTCGGATCCACCAAGGTTCTGGACGGAGTGGACCTGCACGTCGCGGAGGGCACGGTCTTCGCGCTGCTGGGCCCGAACGGCGCCGGGAAGACCACCACCATCCGCATCCTGACCACGCTGTCGCGGCCCGACCTCGGCAGCGTGCGGATCGCCGGGTACGACGTCGTGCGCGAAGCGACCAAGGTGCGCGGCGTGATCAGCCTGACCGGTCAGTCCGTCGCGCTGGACGACCAGCAGACCGGCCGGGAGAACCTGGTCATGATCGGCCGCCTGATGCACCTGGGCAGACCCGCCGCCCGCCGCCGCGCCACGGACCTCTTAGAACGGTTCGACCTGGTGGACGCCATGAAAAGGCGGGTGAAGACCTACTCCGGCGGCATGCGCCGACGGCTGGACCTGGCGATGAGCCTGGTCTCGCAGCCGAGGGTGATCTTCCTGGACGAGCCGACCACCGGCCTCGACCCGTCCAGCCGGACGACGATGTGGGACGCCATCAAGGACCTGGTCTCGTCGGGGACGACGATCGTCCTCACCACGCAGTACCTGGAGGAGGCGGACCGGCTGGCCGACCGGATCGTGCTGATCAACGGTGGCAAGGTAGCCGCGTCCGGCACGACGGACGCGCTGAAGTCCCAGGTGGGCGGGGATCGACTCGACCTGCGGTTCGCGGTGGAGGCCGACGTGGCCCGTGCCGTCGCGCTGTTCGACGCGCCGCGTGGCACCGACCCGCTCGTGCTGGGCATCCCTTCCGACGGCAGCGCGGACCACCTGCACCGGGTTCTGGACGACCTGCGGATCGCGGGCGTGCCGGTGGTCAAGGTGTCGTCGCACCGGCCGACGCTGGACGACGTGTTCCTGTCCCTGACCACCACCGACCGGACCCCGGTCCAGGTTTGACCCGGCTCTCGAAAGGACCACGACCATGACCACCACTGCTGTGCACGGCGGAGCCCGCAACGCCGTGAGCGACTCCCTGACCATGATCGGCCGCAGCATCCGGCTCAGCCGCCGCAACGTCGACACGCTAGTCATGTCGATCGTCCTGCCGCTGCTGATGATGTCGCTGTTCGTCTACGTTTTCGGCGGGGCCATCAACACCGGCACCCAGTACATCAACTACGTGGTGCCCGGCATCATCCTGCTGTGCACCGGCTACGGCGCCGCGTCCACCGCGATGTCCGTCGCGGACGACATGACCAGCGGCATGATCGACCGGCTGCGCTCGTTGCCGATCCGCAGCTCCGCCGTCCTCACCGGACACGTCGTCGCCAGCGTCGCCCGGAACCTGCTGTCCACCACCGTCGTCATCGGCGCGGCCATCGCGATGGGCTTCCGTCCTAACGCGACGGTCACCGACTGGGTGCTAGCGGCCGGTCTGCTCCTGCTCTACGTGCTCGCGCTGTCCTGGCTGGCGGCCGGGCTCGGCGTGATCGCGAAGTCCGTGGAGTCGGCCAGCACGCTGAGCTTCCTCATGCTGTTCCTGCCCTACCTCAGCAGCGCGTTCGTGCCGACGAACACCATGCCGTCGTTCCTGCACGCGGTGAGCGAGAACCAGCCGATCACCCCGGTGATCGAGACCGTCCGGGGCCTGCTGACCGGGACCCCGATCGGCAACACCGGCTGGATCGCACTCGCCTGGTGCGTCGGCCTGCTGACCTGCTCGTTCACCTTCGCCGCCTGGCTGTTCCGCCGCCGTACCCACGGCTGAAAGAGCGTTGCGCCCGACGCGATGCTGGCCGTATGGTCACGTTAGATGAGTTGCTGCACGAGGGCGCGTCCGTCCCGACGGACGGTCGGGCCGCTCAGGCTCCCTCTCCCGGTCGAGCTTGGCCTGTGTCCACCGCTCCCGCGTCCGGCACCACGGCGGTTCGACCACCTCGATACGGGTCGTAGTACGGCCGCGCCACATCATGCGCACCGGGCGAAGACCGCTTCCGGATCCCGCAGGGCAGGCGAAATCCGGGCTCGACGTCTCCCCAAGACACCTCGTTCAGGTTACTCTCGGGAATGCGGGAGCCACTGTCGGTTAGTCCCGCTGGGCGCTCACGCAACCCGGGTGCCGCCGAGGGCCTAATCTCGGCGGCACCAATTTGTTCACGGCAAGGGCCGTGATCACATATCGGCGGTCAAACGGCCTCCCAGCCGGGCGCGTGCCCGTTGATATTGGAGGCGACCGCATAAAGTCCGTCCGCTTCGCGCCGTAGCCAGCCGTCGCTCACCAACCGCTGCAACCGGGAGCGCATCCCCTCCACCTGTGAGCGGGTATCCGGCTTACCAATGGCCTGCGCGATCTCCCGCGCCCGCATGGGCTCCTCGGCTGTGGCCAGAAACGCCACCACCTGCCGCCGGAAGCCCCGTAGAGGCGGCAGGCGTGGCGGCTCGTCAGCGAGATCGCTACGGGCCGAGCCGGACGGCTCCTCGATGACCACGCCGTCGTCTGCGGCCGTGTCGGTTTTGCTGGGGTAGTCGTCGGCGAACTCCGTCAGAGTCTCACGGGTGATTGCCAGCCGGCGTAGTTGCTCTTCGACGGCGGCCAGTTGCGCCCGTAGTTCGTCCGCCTGCTGCCGTGCGGTCGCCTCGGCTTGGGTCACGCGTTCCAACAGTGACATCACCATCGCCTCCCACGGGAGAAGCAGCCATACCCGCCTGCCGCATTCACATCAAGCGGCCAACAACTTCACGCTGTAAACGGCTCAGCACTGGCAGTCACTACCGCATTCAAGATATGTCCGCGGCCATCAACGTTGACGCTTGCCGAGCCGAACAGCCCGGTATCGAAACGACCACACTGACTTGGAGTGTCCAATTTCAATATATAGATGATCAGTATATATTGATCACATGAGGCAGATGCAGGAGCCTACCTTTCTGATCCTGACCGCGCTCGCCGCCGGTCCACAGCATGGGTACG
>JAOPYI010000263.1 GCA_025964675.1 Sphaerisporangium sp.
GCGGCATGTGCGGATGGCCCGCATCGGGACACGGTGCGGCTTGTCAGTCAAGGTGGGGGCGCGCTGCCAGTGTCCGCAGGAGCGGGAGGACGCGTTCTGGAGGCAGCGGGCTGAAGAAGTCATGATCGGCACTCTCGACGGCCTTGATGGCCTTGGCCAGGGTCCGTTGCCCCGAGTCGGTGAGCAGGACGCGGCGTGCCCGGCTGTCGCGTTCATGCACTTCTCTGCGGATCAGGCTCTTGCCCTCTAGCGTGCGGAGCACCTGGCTGGTCATCATCGGATCGGTTCCGGCGTGCTCGGCCAGTCGTCGTTGAGTGGGCGGTTCCTCGTTGCTGCCCAGCCACCAGGCGCTGGCCAGGAGCACGAACTGGACATGGGTAATGTCGTACGGCTGAAGCGTCGCCGCGATGATCCGCTGCCAGCGCAAGGTTGCCGTCCACAGCAGGAACCCGGGGCTGTCGTCGGGTACGTGCAGACGCGATGAGACTGTGTCCGGGTCGTCAGTCGTCAACGCGCCCGGCCTCTGCCAGCCGCGCGAGCCTGCGCATGGCCTCGGGCAGCCCCACGGCCACCTTGCGTCCGATGAGGCGCGCGAACATGAACGTCAGCGGGCCCGTGATCGAGATGCGGTGGGTGAACCGCGAACCACCGCCGGGAAGCGGCTCGAGGTGGTGAGCGAAGGTCATCAGGGCCAGCGGAAGGCGGGAGACGTCGGTGAACTGTCGCTGGGGCAGCACTGTCGAGAGTTCGAACCGGACGGCCGGCGCGCCGATCGGCTTAAGTCGCCCCCGGGTGCCCGCGGCGAACGGTCCTTCCAGGATCACCGACTCGGTCTCGTGGTCCCATTCAGGCCAGGTGGTCGGGTCTGCGTAGCGTCGCCACACCTGGCTGGGCGTCGCGGTGGTGGTTTCGGTGTGCTCGAACGTCCACACTGACGGTTCCTTGCCGATAGACAGCACCAATATAGTATGCGCACATATGATATTGATTCAGTCGCTGTAGGCGCAAGGTTCGACCACCAGCAACCGCGCGGATGCGACCCACAACGAGGCTCGCCGCCTGCTCGGACAAACGTCCGCTCATCGGCATGACAGCGCGACTCGCGGCATGAAATTCATGGGCCGCCGCGGGCTGACCCACTCAGCGCGGCGCCACGACCGGAAAGCCAGCGCCATCGCGGCATCTCGGTAATGACAGTCACGACGGCTAACAGCGTCACGGCAAGGGCGACGCCCTGCGGCCACGCGAACCACGCCGACACCGTGGCGGCAACCAGTTGCAGCGCGACCAGGCCGATCGTGACATAGCCGGGCACCGCCACCACTACCCGGGCCTTGTCCCCCGGAGTGGAGAAAACCGTGGGCAGCCCGATGAGGACCACCACCGACGCCACAGCCAGCAGGGCCGAGTGGGGAGCCAGCGCCCAGGGCGTCGCCACCCAGGCGATCAGCTCCGTGGCGAATCGCAGGACCGAAGCGAGTCCGGGACCGTTAGGCGGCGTTTGGTCGCTCACGACATGAGTGTGCCCGGTCGATTAGCTCAGCTCCAACAAGGGCATAACGAACGTCCGCTCATCGGCAGATCCGGTCGTTGCGCGGCCGCGACGGACGCCTTGCTCGCGGCAGAAGAGGATGCCGGCGATCGCGAGAAACAACGTTCACGGTGGCAGGTCGGCCGGGCGCTACATGATGGCGGCAGGATAGGCAGGTGCTCATCGTGCGCGCGACCAAGAAACTGCTCGACCGCATCGGCCCGCCCAGCCTGGGTGAAGACGAGCAGTCCACCACTTTGTTGGGCCAGTGGTACGCCACAGCCGTATTCTGGAAACCCCAGGTTGCGCTGTTCGTCAACGAATCGACGTTGCTGCCCGTGCTGATGCCGCTGGCCCCCGCAGCGACCCTGCTGGCCAGATTCCCCCAGCAGGTCGCCACGGTGCTCGCCGCGCACGGAACCCCCGACACGATCACCGGCGAGGAATTGCAGCAGATGCGCGACCGCCGCCTCGCCAAGACCACCAACCGCAGCGTCGTCGGCATCATGAACGAGTTCACTTACCTCGCCGAGACCTACCGCGGTGACACCCTGGCGCCGGATCTGCTCGGCCTCGCGATGCGCCTGGCGACCACACCCTGCGGACCCCTCTACAGCAAACACATCAGTCCCGACCGCGAACTGCAGGCGTCGCTACGCTCTATCACACCTCCAGCGAGCTGACCCGCCGCCGAGGCCACACCGCCGCGCAAGGATCGAGGCAGGACGGGACACGATCCCCTCCGCGGCAGAAGCGTGCACGTGACCTTGGTTGGTGCGCTGTCAGCATCGCGTGCGGTTGCCGCAGTGACGAGGTGGTATGTCTGTGTCGCTGCCGATCGGATCGCTGTGGTTGGCGTGGCGTTTGCAGCGGTGCCGGCTGCGGATCCGCCCGGTCAGCGCTTCCGGTAGCGATCCGGTCATCGAGACGGCGCCGGTGGACGCCGAGCGGGTGGGTGGGGTCAAACGTCGGCCGCTCGGGGAGCAGGGCGGAGAACTGGACCCACAACGGCTCGATAAGCCAAGCTGGGATGGCAGGCACGGACGATCCTCGTTTTCGATCACGTAGCGTAGACAACTAAGTGATCTTGAGGCTCCGTGCCTGTGTTACGTCCCCGCCCTGCCTCGCGCCCCTATTTGCACGCCCTCTTAACCACACGGCCTTGGGATTAGTGCCGTGGTCAGGCCCGCCCCGCGCGCGGGGGACACTCGCGTGTCAGCGTCCGATCGACTTGATTTCGAGGAACTCCTCGAGGCCGAAGCGGCCCATTTCGCGGCCGTTGCCCGACTGCTTGTACCCGCCGAACGGAGCGAGCAGGTTCATCTCGGGACCGTTGATGTCAACCTTGCCCGTGCGAAGCCGCTTGGCGACGGCGAGCGCGTGTTCGGCCTCGCCGAACACCGCGCCGCTGAGCCCGTACACGGTGCTGTTGGCGATCTCGACGGCGTGGTCCTCGTCGGTGTAGGGGATCACCGACAGCACCGGACCGAAGATCTCGTCCTGCGCGATCACGGCGTTCGGGTCGACGTTCGCGAAGATCGTCGGCCGCACGTAGGCGCCGGTCGCGAGCCCGTCAGGCCTACCGGGTCCGCCGACTGCGACCGTTGCGCCGTCGGCGATCCCACGTTCGATGTAGCCGGTGACACGCCGGCGCTGTGCCTCGGAGGCCAGCGGCCCGATCCGGGTGGTCTCGTCCGTGGGGTCGCCGACGGTGTACTCCTCGGCTGCCGCGATCGCCAGTTCGACCGCCTCGTCTTGCTTGGCCGCGGGAACCAGCATCCGGGTCCACGCGCCGCAGACCTGACCGCCGTTGGTCCAGGCGCTGGACACGCCGAGCCAGACGGCTTCGGCGAGGTCCGCGTCGTCGAGGATCACGTTGGCGGACTTGCCGCCCAGCTCCAGCGCGACCCGCTTGACCGTGCCCGACGCGGCGACCGAGATCCGCTTGCCCGCCCGGGTGGAACCGGTGAAGGACACCATGTCGACGCCGGGGTGCGCCGTGATCGCCTCGCCCACGACCGGCCCCGTGCCGTACACGATGTTGAACACCCCCGCCGGCAGCCCCGCTTCCTCGGCGACCTCGGCGAGGATCCGCGCGTTCAGCGGCGCGATCTCCGACGGCTTGAGGACGACGGTGTTGCCGGCCAGCATGGCGGGCACCACCTTCGTGACGATCTGTTGCAGCGGGAAGTTCCACGGCGTGATCGCCCCGACGACCCCGATCGGCTCGCGCACGATCAGTGCGTTCCCGATCTCCTCGGTCCACGGGAAGTCCGCGGCGAGTCCGGCGAGGGAGGCGGTCACCGCGACCGGAAGACCCGCCTGTGCCCTGCGGGACAGGGTGATCGGCGCGCCCATCTCGGCGGTGATCGTGTCCGCGATCTCGCCGGTGCGGGCCTGCAGGCCGTCGGAGATGCGCTGCACGATCGCCGCGCGCTCGGCCACGTCGGTGCCCGCCCACCCGGGGAGGGCGGCGGTCGCCGCGGCGACCGCCTTGTCGACCTCGGCTGCGGTACCGGCGGGCACCGCGGCGATGACCTCGCCGGTGGCCGGGTTCACGACATCGATCGTGTCGGTGCCCCCGGCGACGGATTCGCCGCCGATCCAGTGGGCGGGTGCGGTGAGAGTACGTGTTGTCATGACTCCACCGTGACACCGCCGTCCGGGTGCATACAGGGTCGAAAAATCCGCGGACAAGTACGACATGGCTCCGCCCCGGCAAAGGTTGCGACGCTGTTCTCGGTCAGCTCCTCGAAGCCGACACCACACCCATCTACGCGCCAGGAGCGGCCATGCGTGAAGCAACGACGGAACGGCGGCGTCCGGACGACGACACCGCGACCACCCGGTCGAGGG
>JAOPYI010000287.1 GCA_025964675.1 Sphaerisporangium sp.
GCAACGGCAACATCGCGCTGAAGGCCAGGAGCAACGGCCAGTACGTGACCGCCGAGAACGCCGGCGCCCAGCCCCTGATCGCCAACCGCACCGCCGTCGGCGGGTGGGAGACCTTCCAGCTGATCAAGAACCCGGACGGGACGGTGAGCCTCAAGGCCCAGGCCAACGGTAAGTACGTGTGCGCGGACGGTGGCGGCGCCCAGCCGCTGATCGCCAACCGCACCGCCATCGGCCCCTGGGAGTCCTTCGACCTCATCGCCGGCTGACGACCCTCCCCGGCGGGCCTCCGGCCCGCCGGGGCCCGCTCGCCCAGGAGACCCGCCCGCCCGGATTTCGGATTCCGGGTGCCACGCGACTCCTGGGCGCGTAGGTGCTAAGCTGTAAGCAGTTGCAGTTCTGGTACCCATAAACTCTGTGTGCACCTGACAAGATGTGACCATCAGGTGCATTTTTGTTTTACCGGTCATCTCCGGATGGGCTCATCGCGGCGACGCGGAATCGGTGCAGTGCCGATTCCGGCTCGACCCCCTATCAAAGGAGATTGACATGGCTCTTGGCACCGTGAAGTGGTTCAACGCGGAAAAGGGTTTCGGCTTCATCGAGCAGGAGGGCGGCGGCGCTGACGTCTTCGCCCACTACTCCAACATCGCCGCCCAGGGCTTCCGCGAGCTGCAGGAAGGCCAGAAGGTCTCCTTCGACGTAACCCAGGGCCAGAAGGGCCCGCAGGCCGAGAACATCGTTCCCGTCTGACAGCGCCTTCGTCCCGCAGCCGGGGCCCGCACCTTCAAGGTGCGGGCCCCGGCTCGCGTTACGGCTGACATGAGCGGCAATAGTGAAAATGATGCACGTTTTATCTCATACCGCCCCTCGTGTTGGGTGGCGATGGTGACCGCTCGGAGATAATGAGAAGGCCACCATGTGGCGGGACAGTGCCGAAACGGCCCGTGCGTGGTGCGCTTGATTGAGCGAGGGCCGCTTTTAGCACGGCCTTCTCATGAGGGCTGCTGTCGTAATGTCCGCGATGGACGGGGGTCCGCGGACGGGCCGGACGGCGACCGTGTCGTTTCCCGCGCAGCCACCAGGAGCTCAGTCGTGGTCACTGCCGAGTGACCACCCCTTCAAAGAGCGCAAAAGGGGAAAGGCACATGAACACTCGTCTTCTCGCCCTTCCGGTCGTAGCGGCCCTGTCGCTCACGACCGCCCACGGCATCTCGGCCGGCGCCACGACGAGCGGCGGCGCGATGGACGCCACGGTGACGTCCGGCGCCTTCCGGGCTCCGTCGCCCTCGCCGTCCTCATCACCGGTCGGCCCGGGCTGCGCGTCTCTGCCTCGGTCCGGCCCCGGCAGCCCCGCCGACCTGGCGAGGCTGCGGGTGGTCACCGCCGCCGCGCACAGCCCGGAGCTGTCCACCTTCTACTCGGCCGTCAACAAGGCCGGTCTGGTGAACAAGCTGAATACCACCAAGAACATCACCGTGTTCGCGCCCACCAACGACGCCTTCAACAAGCTCGGGAAGAGGAAGCTGAACAAGATCCTGGCGGACAAGAACACCCTGACCAAGATCCTCACCTATCACGTCGTGGAGGGCCGGAAGACGCCCGCCGACCTCAAGAAGGGCAGCTTCACCACGCTCGAGGGCGACAAGATCACCACGCGTGGCTCCCGTGACAGGATCAAGGTAAACGATGCCGGCGTCGTCTGCGGCAACCTCCAGACCCGCAACGCCACGCTGTACCTCATCGACGGGGTCCTGACACCCAAGAAGTGACGGCGTGGTCCTTCGGCTGGTGTCGTTCCCGGCTACGGCGGCCCGGCGACCCGTGGACGGCTCGGCCGGGCCGCGGGATCAGGGGTCGCCGGCGGTCATGTCGTCGACCAGGGACGTCGTGTGCTTGGCCGCGCGGAAGCCCGGGTTCTCCAGCACCTCGCGCAGGAAGTCCTTGGTGGTGTGCACGCCGCGCCCCGAGACGCGGAACTCCTCGAGGGCGCGGTCGGCACGCGCGATGGCCTGCCTTCGGTCCGGGGCCCAGACCGTGACCTTGGCCAGCAGCGGGTCGTAGTCGGCCGTCACCCGGAAGCCGGGGTACCCGTGGGTGTCCACCCGTACGAACGGACCGCTCGCCGGCTGGAACTCCTCGACCAGTCCGGGCGTCGGCAGGAATCCACGGCGGGGGTCCTCGGCGTTGACGCGGCACTCGATCGACACTCCCCGGGGCTGGACGTCCTCCTGGCGGATGGACAGCCCGTAACCGGCTGCGACGCGGAGCTGCTCTCGCACCAGGTCGATGCCGGTCACCATCTCGGTGACGGAGTGCTCGACCTGGATCCGGCAGTTGACCTCCATGAAGTAGAAGTCGTCGTCGTCGACCAGGAACTCGTACGTGCCGGCCCCGGCGTAGTTGACCTCCCGGGCGGCGTGCACCGCGGCGGCGCAGATCCGGTCGGCCATTTCCCTCGGAAGTCCGGGGGCGGGCGTCTCCTCGATCAGCTTCTGCCGGCGCCGCTGCACCGAGCAGTCCCGCTCGCCGAGCTGGAGCACCCCTCCCGTGCCGTCCCCGAGCACCTGGACCTCGATGTGCCGGGCGTTCTCGAGGAACGTCTCGATGTAGAGCCGGGGGTCGCCGAAGGCCGCCTGGGCGCCGGCGCGCGCCTGCGCGTAGGCGCGCGGGAGCTCCCGCGCGTCGTGCACCACGGTCATGCCGCGCCCGCCTCCGCCGGCGGTGGCCTTGATGATCAATGGGTAGCCGATCTGGTCGGCCACGGACCTGACCTGCTCGAGCGTCGCGAGCGACTGTGAGCTTCCGGGAAGCACCGGCAGCCCGGCGGCCTGGGCGATCTCCCGGGCCTGCGCCTTGTCGCCGAGCCGCCTGAGCAGTGACGCGGGCGGTCCGATGAAGGTCAGACCCTCGGCCTCGCAGATCTCCGCGAAGTCAGGATCCTCCGACAGGAAGCCGTACCCGGGATGGACGGCCTCGGCGCCGGTCTGCAGCGCGGCCGTGACGATGTTGGCGGCGTTGAGATAGCTGAGCCGGGGGGCCGGGGGGCCGATGCGGACGCACTCGTCGGCGAAGCGTGCCACCGCCGACTCGCGGTCACTGTCCGAGCAGATCGCGACGGTTCGGATGCCGAGCTCACGGCAGGTACGGGCGACACGGAGCGCGATCTCGCCTCGGTTCGCGATCAGGATCGTCGAAAACAATGGGTTCCTCTCAATCGCGGTGATACCGAGGACTCGGCTCACACTGGCATGAGCCTGAACAGCGCCTCGCCGTACTCGACCGGTGTCCCATCGGGCACCAGCACTTCCACCACGCGGCCGGCCCGATCGGCCTCGACCGCGTTCATGAGCTTCATCGCCTCCACGATGGCCACCTGCTGCCCTGGCACCATCTCGTCGCCGACCTCCACGAACGGCGGCGTGCCGGGTGAGGGAGCGCGGTAGAACGTTCCGACTAGGGGCGCGTGGACGAGGAACGAGCCGTCGTCCTCGCGCGGCACGGCTCCTTCATCAGGCGCCGCGTGCTCGGCACGACTGCCGTTGACGGCGTTCCCGTTGGACGCGGCATGCCCGTTCGGCGCCGCGTGCCCGTTCGGGGTGGAACCCGGCTCGGGCCATTCCACCTCGACGATCAGGTCGCCCGCCTGCACCCGCACGCTCTTCAAAGGCCCTTTGGAGGCCTCGATGAGGCTGGTGGCGTACCGGTAGAGTTCGTCGATCCCGCCCGGCGCGGTACCGGTGGATTCCTCGTTCATGACCACCTCGGCATCTCGACCCCGTACCGCCGGAACCGTCGCCGGCGTTCTGCCACGAGCTCGTCAGGGGATATGGCGGCGACCTCATGCAAGGTCGCCGAGAGCGCCGAGCGGAGAAGCTCGGCGGCCGCCACCGGATCTCGGTGCGCCCCGCCTTCCGGCTCGGGCACGACCGCGTCGACGATCCCGTGCCGGAGCAGGTCACGGGCGCCGATCTGGAGTGCCGCCGCCGCGAGCGGCGCCGCGGACCGGTCCTTCCACAGGATGGCCGCGCACCCTTCCGGGCTGATCACGGAGTACATCGCACCGGCGCAGGCGAGCACCCGGTCGGCCACGGCCAGCGCCAGGGCGCCACCGCTGCCGCCTTCGCCCGTTATGACCGTCACGATCGGAACGGGGAGCCCGGACATGAGCCGGATGTTGTCCGCGATGGCCCACGCCTGGCCCCGCTCCTCGGCACCGATGCCCGGATCCGCGCCAGGCGTGTCCACGAAGGTGACGATCGGCAGCTCCAGCTTGACCGCCAGCCGCATCAGCCGCGCGGCCTTGCGATAGCCCTCGGGCTGCGCCATGCCGAAGTTGCGCCGCACGCGTTCGGCGGTGTCGCGCCCCTTCTGGTGCCCGATCACCATGACGGGCCGGCCGTCAAGGCGGCCGATGCCGCCGATGACGGCCGGGCAGTCGCCGAAGAGCCGGTCGCCCTTCAGCTCCTGGAAGTTGTCCACCAGCTGGTGCACGTAGTCCAGCGTGGTCGGGCGCTGCTGGTGGCGCGCGATCTGCACCACCACAGCGGGGTCCCGTACGGGCAGCTCGCCGGGGTCGCGGACCAGGCGCACCCGCTCGGTGGTCTCCTCAGAAGGACGCGCGGGCGTCTGGGCGTCGAGCAGGCAGGCGATGGTCGGCCTGAGCGCGACGCGCGGCACCACGGCGTCCACGAGTCCTCGGGCCAGCAGGAACTCGGCCGTCTGGAAGCCATCTGGAAGGTCGTGCTGGATGGTCTGCTCGATCACCCTCGGCCCGGCGAACCCGACGCGCGCGCCGGGCTCCGCCAGGATGATGTCGCCCAGCGTCGCGAAGGAAGCGGCCACACCGCCGTACGTCGGGTCGCTGAGGATCGAGATGGTGAGGATGCCCGCCTCGTCGAGCTCGGCGAGCGCCTGACTGGTCTTCACCATCTGCATCAGCGAGAAGGCGCCCTCCTGCATGCGGGCGCCACCCGACGCGGTGACGATGATGAGGGGTCTGCGCATGCTGCGGGCGGTATCCGCGGCGCTCGCGATTGCTTCGCCGACCCCGACGCCGAGGCTGCCACCGAGGAAGCGGAAGTCCATGACCGCCGCGACCACCGGGTGCCGCATCAGCGTGCCCGTGACGCAGGTGACGCCCTCCTCCATTCCCGTCTGCTCGCGCGCCTGGCGCAGCCGCTCCGAGTAGGGACGGGAGTCCACGAAACCGAGTGGGTCCTCGATGACCACCGGCTGCTCGAGCTGCCGGACAGAACCGGCGTCCAGCAGCTGTCCGATTCGTTGCGAGGCGGTGAGCCGGCTGTGCGCACCGCACCCAGGGCAGACTTGCAGGTCGCGTTCGAAGCGCCTGCCGTACGTCAGTTCTCGGCACCGCGCGCAGCTGATCCACTCCGCTGCTTCGGAAGCCATTGTTCGGACGCTCACCCCGGCAGGTTGACAGGATCGGCTCAACGACCACTGGAAGACGGCTGAACCTTCCCCGCCCCGCCGGCCGGGCGGTCACCGCGGGTCTTCAACCGGCCCTTGAACGGCGACCCGGATACTACGGCCACGGGCGTGCGCGTGATCTGAGAGGTGGCCTCCTTGCGACGGAACGGACCGCGGTCCCGGGGGATGTCCCTGGCGTGGCGCGTACTCAAGATCATGTTCAGGATCGTGTACGAGGGCCTCGCCCAGACCGGCTACGCCTGGGGCATGACTCCCTCGGCCGTCTACGTCGCCTCGCTGTACCCCGCGTCGCGTCCCCTGGATGACGACCGAGGCGCGATGCCCGCGCGCCGTGCCTGCGCGCTGCCACCGGGACACCCGGAACGGATGGCCGCCGACGTGCCGCCCAGTGCGGTGGAGTCGCGGCTGTGGGCCCAGCTGACGAAGCCCGGCCAGTGACCGACATCGCGTGCTCTCAAGCCGCTCGAGGGCGCCTCGCGCGCCGCTGAGCCGGCGGCCGTCGGAAGAGCCACGGCATCAGGCCGCGCTGCCGCCCTGAACCCAGCGGTACTCACCGGCCACGCGTTTCTTCAGGCTCGGGACCTGGTTTGCCACGCGCAGGCGCGTGCGGGAACCCGCGGCGAGCATCGGGCCGATGACCGACCTGTCCATGCGGGCCTTGCGGTTCAGGCACTTCCAGTAAGCGCGGCCGGCCTCGGAGCCGGATCCGAGCACCTGCGCGTCGTAGTCGTGGATCGCGGCGACGATCGGGCGGCGATCCGCCACGGCGCGGACGATCTGGCCGCACAGCAGCCCGGCTGCGCGGAGTGTCTCATCGGCTCCCGCGCCAGGATCAGGCATCCTCGCGTGGCCGGCGTCGCCGAGCAGGGTGACCCCGGTCTCCTGGAAGGAATCGATCGCACGGGACACGACGGCGCGCGTCGCCGCGGCCGTGGCCGGGTCCGTCAGCCCGACCAGCGTGTGCAGGGCCGAATTCCAGCCGCGCGTCATGTCGGCGACGACGTCGACGAGCTTGGCTCCGAGGATCGCCTCCGGGTCGGCCCGGAACAGGCGCGATGAACTTATGAGACCCCACATGAGGTGGTCTCTGGTGTTGTCGTAGCGCAGACCGGGCCAGGTCTTGATGAGGGCCGCGTGGACCCCACCGACGTGGCCCTTCAGCTCCCCCTCGCGGTCCCACTGGAACTCCATGGGCTGAGTGATCATGGACAGCCCCTGGCGGTTGCCCACCACCGATATCCCGCCGAGCATCTCCCAGGGCAGCAGCCTGGCCGCCTCGATGAGGTCCACGTGCCCGTACGCGACGACGAAACCGCAGTCGTGGGCGTCGGCCTCGGGCAGGTACTGCTGCCGTACCCGGGATTGCGCGCCGTCGGCGCCGACCAGGACGTCGGCCACCGCGGACGTGCCGTCGGTGAAGAACGCGGTTATCCGGCCGTCGGGCCGCCGCTCGTAACGCGTGAACTCCTTGCCGAACCGCACGCTGTCCTCGATGCCGGTGAGCAGCAGCTGGCGCAAGGTCATGAAACTCGCGTACTTCAGGCCCACGTCCGCGTCGCCGGTCTCCCGTCTCGCCGCCGGCAGGCTGGAGATGAACAGCTCGTCAAGCCCTTTGGAATAGACCGTCAGGTGTCGTGGCGACTCGGCGCACGTCGCGGCGAACGTCTCGTAGAGATCGGGAGGCAGGGCGTCGCGCAGGGCGCGGTCGCCGCTCGGGCCGATCACGGCACGGAACCCAAAGAAACCGTCATGCCTGGCCGATTCGCGCTCGTAGACGGCCACGCTGACGCCGGCCTTCTTCAGCCCGTGCGCCAGGCACGCACCGCCCAGGCCCGCCCCAATGATCATAACGTGGAGTGGCTGTTCAGACACTTGAGCACCTTCCTTTACCGCTTCAACTGACGCGGCCGTTGCCACGGGGGTCGGCCCGGCACCTCACCTATCGCGATATATCTCGTAGTTTACTAGCAAGTAAATTAGCCAGTCAACCTCAATCGCCATTGACACCGATCATGTCCACAGTGTCCTGCCCGGTGAACTAGGGGCATCACAAGCACGGATTATGTACGGGCGGATATTGAACGGGCGGTCTGTGCCTGTGGTCATGTGTCCTCACACAGGCGTGCACGCCTGAGCCCGCCGCACCCAGCGGCCCGATCGGCGATCCGCGGCACGCGCGGAAAACCCTACGCCACGCTGGGACAACCGTGTCGCGCCACGACACCTGCCCCGGATTCACGCGGCGAATCCTCACCTGTGAAGTTCAGACGCATTCCAATTCCGGACAATTCCCGGACGACCGCGGGGGCCACCTCACCATGACAGGCCAGAGCGCCGGCGCGTCCTTTTCTCGGGCCCCGCCGAATGCGAAGAGATCGCGCGATGCGGGTCAAGTAGTCCTTTACACGGGGGCGGCGCGTGCGAATGCGTTCCATGACCTCATGCACGCCGAAGGCCGCCGGCGCGCTGCTGACGCAGCGACCGGCGGCCTCATGACATACGCCCTGGCAGGGCCTCAGGTACCAGGGCGGCGCACCACCAGGCAGCCGACGTTGCCGTCGTCCCCGACGGAGGTCACCAGAGCCAAGGAGCCGACGGCGGTGCCGCGGTCCCGCCAGTCCGCGAGCAGGCCGGCGATCTGCAGAGCGCCGATCGCGCTGAAACTCTCCCCCAGCAGACCTGCGGTCCTGATCTGATGGGACGGCAACCCGTCCAGGGCGCCGCGGATCCCGTCCTCCTCGGCGGGCCCGAGCCCCCGCAGCCCGGTCGCGCTGAACGACACCGTGGTGATCGCCTCACGCGACACGCCGCTGCGACGCAGTGCACGCTCGACGCAGACGGCCAAGCCGCGCCGCATGTCGGACATCCCGAGGGTGCCCACCTCGCAGGCGAGCAACTCGGCCAGCGGTGCCCGGCCGGCCGCCTCGGCGGCGGCGGGCGTCTCGACGACGAACATGGCCGCCCCCTCACCGACGGCCGCGGACGGCGTGAGCGCGCCGGACAGGTACCAGCCCCATGCGGACTGAGGGCACAGTTCCTCCACCGCGCCGACCAAGGCGCGGTCGACATGCCCTTGGACGATGGCGTTGCGGGCATACCGGACCGCCGCCAGGCCCGACACCCGGCCGTCGGCGATCGTCGCGTTCACGCCCCGGAGTGAGTTCCAGATCGCGATCTGGCTGGCGCAGAAGTTCATCACCGAGGGGGGGAAGAGGTTGGCGCGCACGAGGTACGGCTTCTCGCGCACGAGGGTCTCGCGGGAGTACTCGCTGGAACTGCGAACGCTGCCCGTACTGGTCCCGATCACCACGCCGGTGCGTGCGCGGTCGCCATCTTCCAGCGGTGTATCAAGGCCGGCGAGCGCCCGGTTGCTCGCCACCAGTGCCAGCCGTGTGGTGCGGTCCAGGGACCGGACCCCCTTCTTGCCCAGGTAGTCCTCCGCCCGCAGGTCCGGGGTCGCGGCCAGTGGCATGGGCGGGAACTCCCCGCCGATCGCCTCCAGCTCGGCTTCGCCGTGCACGGTCTCGCTCGTAGCGCCGGCGAGGGCCGCGAGGCCGATGCCCGCGGGCGAGACGACCCCGCATCCGGTGATGGCGAGCGGGGCGATGGCCGTCATCGTCGTCACGCGGCGCTCCCCAGGATCGTGATCGCGTTGTTGCCGCCGAAGGCGAAGCCATGGTTCTCCACGATCCTCGGCGACGCCGGACGTCCCTTACCCGGGACGCAGTCCACGCCGGGCCCGAGCGCCGGATCGGTTTCCGTCACGTTGGCCGTGGGCGGCAGGAACCCGTCGTGCAACGCCATGCAGCAGATCAGCGCGCCGAAGCCGCTGGCTGCGCCCATCGTGTGGCCGATCATGGATTTGATCGAGCTGATCGGCGGCAGCCGGTCGCCGAACACCTCACGCACCGCCTCCACCTCGATGGCGTCGTTGGTCGGGGTCCCGGTGCCGTGCGCGCAGATGTAGTCGATGTCCTGCGGCCGCACGCCGGCGTTGCGGTGCGCGGCTCGAATGCACTCCGCGATGCTGGTCGGATCGGGGGCGACGGGGTGCTTGGCGTCGCAGTTGACGCCGTACCCCAGCACCTCGGCGTAGATCCGGGCGCCGCGGGCCATCGCGCCCTCCAGCGGCTCGAGGAACAGCGCCACGCCGCCTTCGGCGGTCAGGATTCCCGAGCGGTGGGTGTCGAAGGGCCGGCATACCGACTCTGCCAGCGCCCCGAGCCGGAAGAAGCCCGCGTGCTGCCACCGGTTGACCGAATCGGCCCCGCCGCTGATCATGAAGTCGGCCTCGCCGGTCCGGACCATGTCGTAGGCGTAGCCCAGCGTGTAGTTGCTCGCCGAGCAGGCGGTCGCGATGGTGTGGGCCTCGCCGGTGAGCCCGAGCTCGGCGTTGACCGCGGTGGCGATGCGGTTGGCCGGAGCCTGGCGCACCAGCGCCGGGTCCAGCTCCTTCAGGCCCTTGTACACCCACTGGCCGGTGAGCGCCTCGATGACGGCCGACTCCCCTGTCGTGGTCCCGATCGCGGACCCGGCGCGGGCGGCTGAGACCTGCTCGGGGTCGATGTCGGCGTCGGTCAGCGCCAGCCGCGCGGCCGACGCGGCGAAGAGGCCGCTACGGCCCCACTCGTCGATGTGCAACCTGCGCAGCACCCGGCCGGGCTCGAAGTCGTGAACCTCGCCCGCGTAGGTGTAGGGAAACCCGCCGGCGTCAAAGCTCCGGATGGGGGACACGCCGCTGCGCCCCTCGCGGATGGCGTCGGCGAAGACGCGGGCACCGGTCCCCAGGCTGCTCACCGCCCCCAGCCCGGTCACCACCACGCGGCGGGACGCCACTTCAGGCATCCGGATCCGTCTCTTTCCCGTAGCGGGTCACGAGGTCGAGGACGGAGTTCAGGTTGGTCATCTCGGGGAGGGCCTCGTTGGGGATGCGCACGCCCATGTCCCGCTCGATGCTGGAGATGATGTCGATGGCCAGCAGCGAGTCGGCGCCGTGGTCGTTGACGAAGTCGCTGATACCCGTCAGCTCCTCCGGCTCGACCTCGAGGACGTCGATGAGAATGTCGCGAATCTGCTGGAGCCGCTCGGACTGGGTCGTTGCCGCTTGAGACATTTGCGCTTCCTTTTCGAGGGGGTGCGACGCTGGATCTGGCTCATGTCGTTTGGTGTGTGCGCAGGCCGCCCGTGCCGCCGGACGCGGACGGAGTCCCTGGCTTCTCTCACCGCGCGGGCGCGCTCCCGGCCGGCGCGCCTTCGAGAACCTGGTGGATCATCTGCGCGGCCTGCCGGTTGCCGTCGTCCGTGAGATGCACGGTGTCGGCGAAGGAGTCTCCGACGAACAGGTCCGCGGACAGGTTGAGGAAGGACACCCCGAGGTCGGCGCAGCCTTCGGCGAGCCGGTCGGCGTACACGTCCCAGCTCTTCTCCATGGCGCTGTGCAGGATGCCGAAGACGGGGGCGTCGAAGTCGTAGCGCTCGCGCTCCTCAGGGGTGAGCTCACGCGTGCCCGAGGTCGCGAACGGCTGGAGGCAGAACAGCACCCGGGTCCCCTCACTGACCGCCCGGGAAAGGACCCCGAGGTCACGGAGCCGGCTGCGGGCGGCGGCCTCCATACGGGGCACGGCGTCGGCGATGTCCCATGCGGCGGGCCGCACCTGGCGCGAAAGGCGGCAGGCATCGAGGTCGGGGAGCGACTTGCCCGCGGCCAGCGTCGCGAGGTCGAACATCGGGACCCGTGACAGCTCGGCGAACGTCCGCTCGTAGGAGACGGTGCCGAACACGCCGCCGGGGGTCAGGGAGCCCACCAGGTTGATGACGTCGGGCCCTCCACCGATGATCACTACGGTCGACGCGGCGTGCAGGAAGGGTACGGCCGCGACCAGCTCCTGGAGGGAGATGGCCGCGCAGACGCCCAGATTGAGCTGCCGGGTCCCGGTGAGAAAGGATAGGTACGACGCCGGGGTGGCGCTGTCGCAGCTCGCCGAGAGACCGATGGCCACCGAGTTGCCGAGCACGATCCCGCCTCCCCCGGCGGCCAGCCAGTTGGCGCTGTCAACCGTGCCGAAAGGTGAATCGGATAGACGGAAGCCCTCATCATCGGTGTTGAGCAGATCCGACCGGTGACCCGGTGCGAGGGTGAACCCCAGAAAAGGATGAAGGTAAAGGTCGAGGCCGTGCCTCTCGAGCAGCATCCCTCCGCGGTGCCGCTGCGCAAAGGATTCGTGAGCGAAGTTGGGGGAGGAATTCATGTGTTAGCTCCCGTACCAAGTCTCGAAGGGATTGACAGCTCGTATCCGGACCACGCCACATCCGGCCGGGCTCGCGGCGGAAGCCGTGGTCGCGGGATCGGCCTCACGCCTCGGGGGGCGACGCCCGCATCCCGGTCCAGCTTTTCGCTACCCCGGCCGGTCTCTTTCCAGAGATTCGCACCGGAGGGTTGAGAGGCGCTCGCGGATCGCTCGACAACGGTCATGACCGTACGCCCGCGCCCGTCGTGAGACCCTCGAGCTCGCGCACGACCTGTGCCGGCGTGGGCTGGCCTCGCATCTCGTCCCGCAACCGTTCCGCGGCGGTCCGGTAGGCGGGCGTGCCGAGCAGCTCGGCCAGCCGGTCACCGATCACCGCCGGGTCCTCCACCGGCGCCTCGATCACGGTGCCGGCACCCGCCTCGGCGAGCCGTCCCGCGTGGCGAACGTGGTCGGGCAGGCGCGGGACGAGGAGCTGTGGCAGGCCGTGCGCGACGGAGGTGAGCAGCGTGCCCGCGCCGCCATGGGCGACCACGGCGTCGCACGCGGGCAGCAGCAGGTGCAGCGGCGCCGACTCGACGACGTGCGCCTGAGCCGGAAGCGTGCCGAGCAGTTCCCGCTGGCCCGGCGTGATCGCGACCACCACGTCCACGTCGAGGTCGCTGATCGCCCGTACCACCTGGCCGGCGAGGAAGAGGCCGGGATCCACGCGGCTCAACGTGGTGCCCCACGTGACGCACACGCGCGGGCGTCCGGACGGTGCCGGCAGCTCCGGAGGCAGCATGCCCGGGCCGTTGTGCGGGACGTACCGTACGGGCAGCCGCCGGGAGCCGGTGGGCACCTGCAGCCCGGCGGGGCACGGGTCCACCGTCGCCACGCCGAAGGGGTCGACTGCGTCCAGGCCCAGCTTCTCGCGCAGTGGAGCCAGCGCGTCGGGCAGGAACCGGCCGACGACGCTCATGAGATCGGTGCCGTACAGGTGGCGCACGGCCGGGATGCCCAGCGCGGCGGCCGCCAGCGGCCCGGCGAAGGCCGTGGGCTCGAACACGATGAGGTCCGCGCGCCACCTCCTGGCCAGCTCGATGAGATCGTCCACCATGGCCTCCGCCAGCGAGTTCAGCAGGCGGAGGACACGCGGGCCACCGCCGTTCGGCCGCGCCGCCGCGGCCGGCATCACGATGTCCCGGAAGGTCGCCACCGCGTCCACGTCGTGGCCGACCGGCGCGGCGGGCAGGCCCGTGCGCAGGATCGTGTCGGTGAGTTCCGGCTGGCTCGCCACCAGCACGTCATGGCCGCCGGCACGGCAGGCCCACGCGACCGGAACCATCGCGTACAGGTGTGACGGCCATGCCCAGGTTGTGAAGAGTATGCGCATCCGCCCATGGCAGCACCTGGCGCTGGTCGGCGCCTCCAACGCCGCTCAAGCCCGGGGGACCAGAATGCCGTCTTGATGCTGGAACGACGTTCGAGGTGAAGCGATGGCGGATCTCACGATCGAGGCGCGGGGACTGATCAAGCGTTTCGGCAAGAAGACGGCTCTTGACGGACTGGACCTCGCCGTGGAGCCGGGACAGGTCGTGGCGGTCCTTGGTCCCAACGGCGCCGGGAAGACGACGTTCGTCCGGTCGGTGGCGACCCTGCTTCGCCTCGACAGCGGCGAGCTGCGGGTGGCGGGCATCGACGTGCGGCGCGAGCCGGAGGCGGTTCGCCGCGTGATCGGGCTCGCCGGCCAGTACGCCTCGGTGGAGCCGGCGATGACCGGACGGGAGAACCTGGAGATGGTGGCGCGGCTGTACGGCCAGCCGGCCCGCACGGCTCGTGCCAACGCCACCAGGGTCCTTGAGCGCTTCGGCCTCGCAGGTGACGCCGACCGGCTCGCGCGGACCTATTCGGGGGGGATGCGACGCAAGCTCGACCTGGGCGCCAGCCTGGTCAGCACGCCGCGTCTGCTGCTGCTGGACGAGCCGACGACCGGGCTGGACCCGCGCGCCCGTATCGAGCTGTGGGATGCGATCGACGGTCTGGTGGAGCATGGGACCGATGTGCTGCTCACCACCCAGTACCTGGAGGAGGCGGAGCGCCTGGCCGGCCACATCGTGATCATCGACCATGGGCGGGTGGTGGCCTCCGGCCCGCCCGCCCAGCTGAAGCGGCGTGTCGGCGGAAACGTGCTGGAGGTGCACGTGCGTGACCGCGCGGACCTGGCGAAGGTCGCCGCGTCCCTGGCCCGCCCCGGTCACGCGGAGCCGCAGGTCGACGAGGCGACCTGCGTCGTGAGCGTGGGCGCGGGCGATCAGGCCGGCATCGGAGGGCTGATCGCCGGACTGCGGGCCATCGACGACGCGGGCGTGGAGCTCGCCGACATCAGCGTGCGCCAGCCCAAGCTCGAAGAGGTGTTCCTCGCGCTCACCGGCCAGGAATCGGCGGGCCAGGCGCGCGTCAGAGCAACGAAGTGAGATCGGGACAGGAGATGACCATGACCACCATCGCGGCCACCGGCCGGCGCAGGGCCACCCTGCCGGCCAGCACGGTGCTCATCGCGA
Organism: Sphaerisporangium sp.; assembly: GCA_025964675.1. GTDB lineage: Bacteria > Actinomycetota > Actinomycetes > Streptosporangiales > Streptosporangiaceae > Sphaerisporangium. The sequence continues at coordinate 14,237 of JAOPYI010000287.1, forward strand.
AGCGAGCCGTGCTGAGCTTCCTGCGAACGCCCCAGCTCGTCGTCCTCGGCACCGTGCAGCTTGTGGGGATCCTGGTGACCTTCCGCTACGTCTTCGGCGGCGCGTTCGGTACCAGCCAGGGCCTGCCCTACGTCGACTTCGCCGTTCCCGGCTTCATCGCCGCCGGAGTGCCCTTCACCCTCATCGGCACCGCCGTGGTGATGGCAGAGGATCTCCACACCGGGTTCATCGACCGCCTGCGCTCGCTACCGTTCCCGTCCGCGGCCGTGCTGGCCGGGCGGGTGCTCGCCGACAGCGTGGTGCTCACGTGGAGCCTGGCGATCGCGACGGCGGTCGGTTTCGCGATCGGCTTCCGCCTGCACGGCTCGATCCTGCAGGGGCTGGCGGCGTTCGGGCTGTGCCTGGTGTTCGGGCTCGCCTTCAGCTGGGTCTTCATGACGCTCGGCCTGCTGGCGGGAAACGGCCAGGCCGCACAGGGCCTCGCGATGCTCATCTTCCCGCTGACCTTCGGGTCGAGCGCGTACGTGCCGGTCGAGACCATGCCGGGGTGGCTGCGCGCGTTCGCGGAGAACCAGCCGATCACCTCGATGGCCGACGCCGTGCGGGCACTCGCCCTGGGCGGCCACGCCCAGGACTTCCTCGGCCACAGCGCCGCGTACTACGTCATCCGCTCGCTGATGTGGTCGGCCGGCATCATGATCGTGTTCTTCGCCCTGGCCGTGGCTTGCTTTCGCCGGCGCTGACGGCCCGAGACGGCCGTGGCGTGCGCGTCGCACGCCGACGGCGGGAGGCGCCACTGGTGTGCGCGTCGCCGGCCTCACGACGCGCACGCCAGGGAGCCTCCCCTCAAGACCGCCTTGTGCCGTGCTCGAGCCGCCGGGCTAGGCGGACGGCCGGGGCACCGACAGCTGGGTGACGGAGCGCAGCATGCTGTTCTTGAAGGTCTGGACGAACCCCTCGACGGTCCCGGTGTCGCGCGGCGAGTTGAGGTACGGCTTCAGCTTGCGCTCCACCTCCTGAACGCCCGGCTGGCCGGCCATGTGCAGTGCCACCGCGTCCAGGTCCCCCTCGAACTCGATGAACCTCACCAGCAGGCTGTCCCTGATGAACACCGCGGTGGCCAGGATCCGGCCGGCCTGCTTGCCGTCGGCCCCTGGCACCACCGCGGACCTCGGCCTCTGGAAATCGCTGAAGACCTCGGCGACCTTGTCTTCCTGGCCACCTTTTATGTCATACGTGATCGCTACGAACGGCATCGCATCCTCCTCGGCATCCGGTGTTGTGCCGAGAATGCGCGTGCCCGCTCGGATGCCGCTCGATCAGCGGTCGCCTCGCCACGACGGAGTCGTCGGCCCGCGCACCTGGGCGGTGACGCTGGACCACGATGAAGGTCCGGCGCACCCGATCGTCGGACACCAGACCATCCTGCCCCCTCATGGCGACCTGGTCTGCATCATTTCCCCACGCTCCATTGGCGCTATTGGCGTCCGTTACCTCAACCGGTGACGGCCACCAGGGCACGGTGCTTGGGGTGGTAGTAGTGATGCACGTAGGAACGCGGCCGCTTGTGGATCTTGTGGATCTGGTGGGCTTCGTGGACCTTGTGGTATGCAGGGTGATGCCCGGGGTGGTGTGAGGACCAGTAGTTGTGGTTGCGGTGATGCCAGCCGTGCTGATCATCGCCGGACACTCCCTCAAGGGTGTGAAGCGTCTGGACCGTTACCAGGCGGCCGTGGTCCTTACCATGGTGTTTGCGATGGTGTCTGCGGTCCCACGTCCTGTGTTTGTGGGTGCGGGTTTTGGCGTGGTCAACGTCAGCGGTCTTTTGCTTGACGTCTTCGCACTCGCATTCCTCTTCCTTGAGGCCAGGCAGGCCGCCGCCCTGCTGGCCGCCGTTAACTGGGCCGCCGCCCTGCTGGACGCCGCTGGGGGCGCCGAGCGCGACGACTGGTGAGGACTGCGGGCTGGCTGGTCCGATTCCGGCCGCGTTCTGCGCCGCGACCGTGAAGGTGTAGCGGGAGCCGGGCGTGAGCCCTGTGATCGTGCGGGTCGTGGTGGAGGCGTCGAAGGACCGCCCCGGCTGGGCGACCCCGTTGAGGAACGGCGTCACGATGTAACCGGTGATGGGACTGCCGCCATTGTCCGCGGGCGGCTTCCATGACACGACGACACCGTCTGTGCCCGCCGTCACGGTGGGGGGCGCGGGGGCCCCGGGCCTGTTGGCGTAGACGTAGGGAGCGGACCCGCTGACGCCGAGGCTGACGACGGCGACCTTCACCGTGGTCGGGCCGGTCCTCGGCGGCATCGACTGGATGGTCAGGGTGCCGTCGGGATCCACCGCGAAGCACCCGGGGGCCGGACCGGATGGGCACGGCAGCAGAGTCACCGGCGTGCCCGCCTGATGTTCCGCCGTAGTGCCGATCAGGACCGCTGTGGCCTCGGTGACATGTGCTCCGCTGATCCCGACGCGCGTGCCACCCCCGACCGGGCCGGCGTCGGGACTCAACGTGATGCCCGACGGTGACGGTGGCAATGGGCCGGGGGTGGTGGACCAGGCCAAGCCGGGATTGGCGTCGACGGACGACGCGGTGACGACGGAGCCTTTCTGGATCAGGCTTGGGGTCACCCCGGTGCTGTTCACTATCGCCACGACGGTGAGGGGCGGCAGCGACGTACCGGCCCGGAAGGGCGTGGCCCTGTTGGTACAGGTGATCTGCCGGCCCGCCGGAGGCCGGCACACCCAGCCGGGCCCGAATGCGCCCAAGGGGACCACACCCTGCGGCGTGGTCTCGGTAACCGTCACCGGCAAGGTCTCCTCGACGCCGGGGGCCACGCTCGGGCTCACGGTGTAGGTGACCGGGTCACCCGGCTGCGGCGACTTACCGTTGTAACTGGTCTGCGTGACGACCCGCAGCACCGGGACCGGAGTGAAGCTGGTGACGTTCACCTGGTCGATCTCATGGAAGTCGGTGGCCGAGCCGGTGGAGCTGGTCCAGCCGAAGGCGAGCTGTCGCGGGGTCCCGTCGGGGTTCAGCCAGTTCGCCGGGTACAGGCCCGCGGGGACGGTCGGCAACGATCCCGACAACGTGTGGGGCTTCCCGTCCAGGGTGGTGAACGCGACGGCGTAGGAATGTGCTTGCACCGGGATTTTCGAGGGTGAGGTGAAGGACGAGGCCGTCGGGTTGACCAGGACCTCAACGGGTACCCGGGAGTCGGCGCGGGCGAAGCCCCGCCGCAGATAGAGCGACGGGGAGCTCGCGTTGGTGGCGGTGCTGGCAAGCCCGCAGTACCCCACCACCTCGTTCCCAGGACCGCGTACGACCACCTGACCGGGCTTACGGCCTGGGAATATGAACGGTGGATTGGCGCAGCCGGTGCCCTGATAGTTGAGAGTGCTGAAGTTGCCGTAGGTGTCGAAGCCGATGCCGAGGTAGGCGTGCGTCAGGCCGGGTATGTTACCGGGCAGGTCTCCCGAATAGCCGAGCGCTCCGCCGGCATAGCCCATGGTCGGCGGCGACAGCGGATCGGCCGGATCCACCGCGGCGAGCACGAAGGCTATCCCGTCGGCCCCGCTGCCGCCGTACTGGTAGGTGTTGAACGTCACGTCCAGGCCACGGGAGGTGGGCACGCTCGTGGCGGCGAACACGCCTCCTTGGCGGAAGTTCGCCCGGTCCGTCAGCCTGAGGGCCCCGGCACCCTCCGGGTCCAGGTCGCTGGTACAGCTGTGCAGCCCAGGCCCGGGGTTGCCCGCCGCCGACAGGCATGCGAAGTTGCTGCCCGGCAGACCTGGAGGCAATCCGGGCAACGACACCGGGTAGGCGGGGTCCACGGCGTTGTCGTGGAATGACTGGGCGAACAGCGTCGTGCCGGCCACGAACGCCGCCGCGGGATCCAGCGCCGCCATGGGGACCGACAGTATGGCGGCGCAGGCAGTGGCGCTGACCAGGCGCCTGGTTCGGTTACCCCGCGCCTTCAAGGCAGCCCACAACACGTTGATCAGACTGGCCGCAGTCATCCCGCTCCCCCACCCAGAAAGTTCCCGTTCGGGGGGAGACGGCGTCGGCGTACGGCGGTCCCGCAACGGGGAACCCGACATACGAACAGCCCCTATAGTGCAAGAAAGATCGCTCAGTGTGGCGGAGGCAGGCCGTGACCTGCCGGGTGTTGGCAGACAAGGCGTACAGCTCGAAAGCTAACCGGGCCTACCTGCCTCGCTTCACCGAACTGGTCGGTATGCCGCCCAGCACCTACCGGCGCCACGCGGCACCCCCGACGGCGGGAATGCCGTCGTGCGTGGCGAAACAGGTCACCAGACCGATCAGGAATCGAGAAGCGCGGTCACCGAGCCGCAACTAGCCTGACCGCCGTGGACATCACCATTCACTGGACCTTACTCCCGCATGACGACCCGGACGCATCCCTGGCCTTCTACCGCGACACCCTCGGCTTCGAGGTCCGCAACGACGTCGGATACGGCGGGATGCGCTGGATCACCGTCGGCCCCGCCGACCAG
>JAOPYI010000042.1 GCA_025964675.1 Sphaerisporangium sp.
TGGGTCGTCATCATCATCGCCGTCATTCCCTGGCGCCATGTGCTCGCCCAGTACGTGATGGCACCCGGCGAGCCATGGCGTCGCAGCCGGTAAGCGACGTCCGGCGACGTCTCCTGAGGGCCAATTCACCTGAAGATCGGGCGCTCCACGCTGTACCGGGCCCTCGAGGACGACGAGCCTCCCGCCCCCGGCCCGACGCCGTGGACGGTGTTGTCCTCGGTGTTTTCGAAGGCGCGGTCGTTGGTGATGCGCAGGACGCCTTCGGTGCCGGTGATGTCGATCTGCAGGCCGGTCGGGAACTTCTGGCGGCCTTCCATATGGACGGAGAACAGGCCCCGACCGTCCCGGCACAGCCCAAGGCCCGCCGCGAGTACGAGAACCACATCAACAGCCTCGTGGCAGACGCCCAGCGCTGAGCAGTCAGCGCCAGCCCACCAAGATCACCGTGGTCGGCTGGCGTATCTGGGCCATGCCCCCGATTCAGATGCAGATCACGATCTTTCCGCGGGTGCGTCCGCGTTCGGCGTGCGCGTGGGCGTCGGCGATCCGCTCCAGGGGATAGGTCTGTTCGATACGGGGTGTGTAGCAACCTTGCCGGCCCAGTTCCGCGGCCGCTGACAGGAGGGTGGAGTCGTTCTCCGCGTTGACCACATGCGTGCCCAGGCGCTGCCCGCCTGCGTGGTCGGCGACCGTCGCGACGCGCGTCGGATCGCCCGTGATCGCGACGAGGTCGTCCAGGGAGCCGGAGGCCGCGGTGTCGAGCGCGATGTCGACGCCGTGCGGAGCGAGGGCGGTGAGGCGCTGTGCGAGGCCGGGGCCGTAGGTGGTGGGAACGGCGCCGAGAGAGGTGAGGAACTCGTGGTTGCGTTCGCTGGCTGTGCCGATCACGGTGGCACCTTGTGCCACAGCGATCTCGACTGCCGCGCTGCCCACGCCTCCGGCGGCGCCCTCGACGAGGACGGTGCGCCCCGCGAGGGAGCCCAGCGCGTTCAGTCCACGCATCGCGGTCACGGACGCGAGACCGGCGCCCGCGGCCTGCTCATCGTTCCACGCGGCGGGGGCGTGGGCCCAGGCCGAGAGGATGACCAGCTCTGCGGTTGCGCCGGTGACACCGCCCAGCCCGAAGACGCGGTCACCAATGCTCACCCCCTGCACTCCGTCACCGATTTCATCGACCACGCCGGCGGCGTCGCGCCCGGGAATGGTGGGCAGCTCCAGGGGAAGCAGCTCGTGCAGGGCGCCGGTGCGCAGCTTCCAGTCGATGGGATTGACGCTGGCCGCCGCGACGCGGACACGGATCTCACCAGGTCCGGGGTGGGGGTCGGGGGCCTGCTCGATCACCAGGCTCTCCGCTCCGCCGTATTCGTGGAAGCGGGCTGCACGCATAATGTCCTGCCTTACCTTTATGGGTCGAAATGACGTGTTCATTCGACGCCCGTTACTCTAGAACCTGACGTCAACGTGAGGTGCAAGCGGGAAAGGAGTGACCTGCGTCATGCGCATCGGGCAGCTCGCCAGGCTGTCAGGGGTCAGCGTGCGGGCCCTGCGCTACTACGAGGAGCAGCAGCTCCTGGAATCGACCCGGACGCCCGGTGGACAGCGTGACTATCCCGACGAAGCCCTGGAGCGGGTCCAGCTCATCCAGGACCTCTTCGCAGCTGGCCTCTCCAGCCGTACCGTCGTCGAACTCCTGCCGTGCGTGAGGACCGGTGTTGGGACCCCCGCCATGCTCGACCAGCTCACCACCGAACGCGACCGCATCACCGAACGCATCCAGGACCTGACCCGGGCCAAGACCAAACTCGACCGCGTGATCGAGAATGTCACCGCGGCGAGCGTAGTGCAGGACTGATCAACCGGCCTGTCGCTCTCACAAACGACGACCGAATGCGCCCCTGCGGGCCATCAATAATGCGCTACTGGCAGAGACCGTTAATCCGACCGCCCAGTCGTATATTCCCTACTTCTGAGATCAACACAATCTCGGAAGTACACTCCCAGGTGTGACTTCCGAGATTGCGCGCTCTCGGTCTTCGCAGGGGCCCGGATCCGCTTCCGAGATTACGAAGGGTCGTCCGGGTGCCCGCCCTACCCGGCTGCCGCCCGCCTACGACGCGGTGCTCGGCGAGTACGCCGCGGTGCTCGGCGAGTACGCCGCGGCGCTGGAGCGTACGCCGCTGTCGGAGGAGACCCGGCGCACCTACCGGTCGCGCGTGCGCATGTTCCTGTCCTGGCTGGCCGACCACGCCGCCACCTACACAGCCGATCCCCTCGCCGATCGGCAGGCGCGGGACTGGGCGGTGCGCGACTATCGCATGTGGCTGCTGCGCGACGGCCCGGCCAGGCGCAGCCGCGTCTACGTCAACTCCGTCCTGACCGCGCTGGATGACTTCCACGTCCGCCGAGGTCTGGCAAGGCCGACGTCGGCCGCGAAGACCTGCCCAAGAGCGCGCCGCGCGCGCTGGAGGAGCGCGCCCGCATCCGCTGGCTGCGCGCCGTGGAGGCGCATCTGTCGCCCCGGGGCCGGTGCATCGCGCTGATCCCGTACTACGCCGGCGCGCGCATCAGTGAGGTCGTCCGGCTCGACGTCGGCGACGTCCAGATGTCGGCCCGCAAGGGCAGGCTGCGCCTGTACGGCAAGGGCGGCAAGTTCCGCGAGGTCGACATCCACCCCAAACTCCGCAGCGAGCTGCAGCTCTGGCTCGACGAACGCCCCAACTGGCCCCACGTCGGCGACAACCGGGCCCTGTTCCTCAACGCCAAGGGCGGGCGGCTGAGCGCCCGCGCCGCCGGCGGAATCATCGCCGAGATTGCCGAGACCGCCGGGCTGGACGATCCCACCACGGCGCACGTCCTGCGCCACACGCTCGCCACCACGCTGGTCCGTGGCAAGACCGACCTGGTCCTGGTAGCCGAGATCCTTGGCCACGCCCGGCTGGAGACCACCCGCCGGTACAGCTTGCCGTCCGACAAGGACAAGGAAGACGCCGTCAAGCTGATCACGGTTGACCGCTGACCCTACGCCTGCCTGCAGAAACGGGCGTCAAGATCGACTCATGGCCGGTTTTGCCGGTATCTCGGCTGGACCCGCTACTTGGGGCTGTGGTCGCGTTGCTGGAAGGCGGCGAAGTCAGCGTGCGCTGTCTCGACGGCCTCCGGGTACGCCTGGGTCTTCTCGTGCTCGGCGAGCGCCCGGTAGATGCTGGCCAGGGAAGGGTTCTGGCCCTTGCGCTTGCCGGTGGGGATGAGCAGGTCGGGCCTGATCTGCTCGACGGACTCACCGTTCGTCCGGCGCCGCAGCACGGTGTGCAGCATGTCGTCGGTGATGACCTGGGGCCGACCGCCGTGCTTGCCCTTGCGTGCCGCGGTGTCGAGCCCTTCGAGCGTCGACTCGCGGATGTTCTCCCGCTCGGTCTCGGCTCGTGAAGCGGCCGGTGTGGTAGGCGCCGGCGACCGCGCCGGAGCGTGAGCGGCACGGTGAGCCGGGTTCGGCGGCACAGCGCAGGCAGGGATGGCGCTCGACTTCGAGGGGGTAGGTCTCGGCCTGGTAGGTCAGGGATGCGGATTTGGTCTTGGATCGAGTGGCGGGCAATGCCCTCGTCCATGAGCTGGTGGGCCCCCTTGCGCCGGTGAACGCAGTGCGGGCCCAGGATTCGTACGCGCTCCGCGAGGCGCGTTCGCGTCGGCGCGTCCTTTTCGGTTTTCCTCGGCGTGGAAGCCAAGCGAAAGACATGCGTGTACCGCATGCATGCGATGCAAAACTATCGCTTGTGCGCATGGCTCGGTGGGGCGATGTTTGGAGGTGTCCCCACCGCAACGACAGGGAGAAAGCAGTGAGCACGTCAGCAGAGAGGACCATCGGGCACGGGGGCAGTCTGTCAATCTCGCGTTCGGCACCCGCGTCTCCCTCCTGGAGCTGAAGGAGGTGCTCGCGACCGTGCTGGAACGTCGTCACCAGCCCACGACATCCAGTACGACCTCGATCTCAGGGAGAAAACCATGACCACCTGGCTCATCACCGGAGCATCCCGCGGCATCGGCCGTGAGATAGCGGAACAAGCCCTGACGCGCGGCGACCGGGTCGCAGCCACACTGCGCAGGCCCGAGCAACTCGATGACCTCGCCGACAAGTACGGCGACCAGCTGTGGCGCGGGCGCCTCGACGTGACCGACAGCACCCAGATCGAGGAAGTGATGGCGCAGGCGTTCGCCGACCACGAGCGCATCGACGTAGTTGTCTCGAACGCCGGCCTCGGCGTGTTCGGCGCGGCCGAGGACCTCACCGACGAACAGGTCGAGGGAGCGATCGCCACCAACCTCACCGGCTCCATCCAGCTCGCCCGCCGCGCGGTCCCGCACCTTCGCGCGCAGGGCGGGGGCGTGTTCGTCCAGCTGTCGAGCATGGGCGGCCACATCACCTTCCCCGGCTTCGCGATTTACCACGCCACCAAGTGGGGAGTCGAGGGGTACTTCGAGGCGCTGGCCGCCGAGGTCGCGCCGTTCGGGATCAAGACGGTGCTCGTGGAGCCCGGGATGGTACGGACGAGCTTCTACGACGCGGCCGAGCGGGTTCCGCTCAGCGGGCCGTACCGTGGTGGCCCGGCGGACGCTCCCCGGCTCCGGGTCGAGGACATGGTCGCCAGCCAGTCCGGTGTCGCCCATGCCATGATCGAGGCGGCGCTGTCCGATGACCCGCCGCTGCGCCTGCTGTTGAACTCCGACGCCTATGAGGCCGTCACCTCTACGGTACGTGGCCGGCTCGCATCGCTGGAACGACAGCGCGACACCGCCTATGCCGCGGACGCGGAATACCCGGTGCTCAGCGTCTGAGCGAAACAATGAAACGGCCGAGGGCGAGTCTCCGCGCGAAGGTAAGCGCGGGGCCCGCCCGCCCTCGCACGCGCTGGCGGCACAGGGATGGCTGCCGTCAACCGAGGCAGAACCTCTGGCGACGGCCAGGTGTATCGACCATTCCTGTCCGATGGGGAAGGGCGCCCCGCGCCGCGGCGCCATGCGAGACGGTCAGGGTCCTTCTTTGCCGGTCCCGCGGTTCACGCATATCGTCGGACCATGCCGGAACTGACTTTGACGGGTCTGCGTGTCACGCTCGAAGTCGCTCAGCGTGGGTCCTTCACCGCGGCGGCCGAGGCACTCGGCTACACGCAGTCCGCGGTGTCACGTCAGATCATCGCCACGGAAGCGGCAGTGGGAGCCCCGCTGTTCGAGCGGCATGCCCGCGGGGTTCGGCCGACGCAGTCCGGGGAAGCGCTGCTGCGGCACGCGCGTCACATGATCGCGCATGTGGAGGCGGCGGAACTGGAGATCGCCGGACTCCGCGACCGCATCGCGGGCCGCCTGGTCGTCGGTGCGTACCCCACCGCTGCGGCCACGCTGGTGCCCCGGGCGATCGCGCGCCTGCGGAAGGCACACCCGGCGCTCACCGTGACCCTGTGGGAAGCGGGCAGCCCCGGACAACTGCGCCGCCTTCGCGCGGGACGCATCGAAGTGGCCGTGGTGGCGATCGGGGAAGGGCTGCCCGATTACGACTTCACGGGGCTGCGCATCGAGGTCGTACGCACCGGCCGCGGCCTGGGCGTGGCCGTCAGCGAGGACCATCCGCTGGCCTCCCGGGAGGAAGTCCACGTCGACGACCTGGCGCAGGAGGCATGGATCGTGGGGGTCGGCAGGGAGGGCGACCCTCAGTTCGGCGCCTGGCCGACCCTTGAGGCTCCGCGCGTGGCCCACGAGGCGAGCGGCTGGCAGACGCGCCTGGGGCTCGTCGCTGCGGGACTGGGCGTCACGGTCCTGCCCGGGCTGGCCGCCGACACCATCCCGCACGGTGTCAAGTGGCTGCGCGTCGAGGACCCCTCACTCGTGGTCAAGAGGGAGACCGTGATGGTCACGGCCGCCGACGCGTCGGCTGGCGCGAGAACCATGCTCCAGGCCGTGCGGGACGAGATCACCGGACTCGCCACGGAGCCCACGGCGCCAACCCGCACCGCTCGAACCCGGCCGTCATCCACCGCGAACTGACCACGCTCGGCGTCGAGACGGGCATGAACGTCTGGAGTTCGGCACCGGCTCCGGCTACTCCGGCGGTCTCCTCGCCGAGCTCGTCGGCCCCACGGGCCAGGTGACCAGCCTCGACATCGACACCTACCTGACCCGCTGGGCGGGTCTCATCCACCACCAGCGCGGCGTGGACCATGTCCGCTGCCACGCCGCCGACGGCTTCCCCGAGCGGGCCACGTACGACCGGATGGTGGCCTGGTGCACCCCGCCGCTGCTGCCCCAGACGTGGGTGCACTTACACCTCCACCCTGGTCCGCACCGGGGGCGGCTGGGACCTGCGGCTCTCCCGATAGTTCTGCCGATGCCGCTCACGCACGTTGCCCGGGACGCCGAAGCTTCCCGGGCAACATCGTCTTCACCGCAGGCTCCGGTCCTGGCCGGAGCCTGGGTGTCACGCTGGGGCTGCGGTTGCCTCCTCCTGTGGGTGGGGTGCGCGGCTGGGGACCGTCGCCCGGATGGACAGGTCCAGATCGAGGCGGCTGTTCATGTCCAGCTCGAACCGGCCGTACGGATTCACGTGGGTCCAGAACAGCGGCGACAGCGCCCGGCGGTCCGCGTCGGTGAGCCTGTCCGCCCACTTCGGATCGGCCAGGACCTCCTGCATCAGCAGCGTGTTGACGTGCACCAGCGCGGACTGGAGCAGGCGCAGCGCGAGCATGCTGACCTCCTGGGACTCCTTGTCCGCACCGGCCAGGTCGCCGTCATAGCCGTGTGGCCGTGCGGATCAGCCCGGCGAGGGCGAGGGAGCGGCTGTGCGCGGGCCAGGCGATGTGGGTGACGACGGGGGGCGCGTCGGTCAGGGGGACGGCGGTGTGCTCGGCCCATAGCCAGGCGCGGGCTGAGTCGGGGAAGACGGCCACGGTGCGTCCGAGGGCGATCAGCTGGGCCAGCTGCGTCTGGTCGTGGATCTCGGGGCCCGGGCCGGGTGGGTACGTGCCGTGGCGGGACCAGCGGGCGAGCGGAAGATCGGGGATGTCGCTGACGTCGGCCAGGGACAGAGTCCTGTGCGCGGCGAGGGGATGCCCGGCGGGCAGGATAGCGATCTGCCCCTCGGTCATCAGTTCCTCGCTGTCGAACCCGGCGAGGGAGTTGAACGGCGCGTGCATGAGCGCCACATCAGCGCGGCCATCGCGCAGCATCCCTTCCTGCTCACACGTGCCGCTCGGTAGCACCTCGATCTCGGCGGAGTCGGGCTCGGCCGCGTAGGCGTCGAGGAGCTTGTGCAGCAGCTCGTGAGACGCGCCGGCCTTCACCGCCAGCACCAGGCGGCGGGGGCCGCCCGGACTGTCGGCGCCACCTGCGCGACGGGTGCGGCGAGCGGCAGCGGTGGTTGCGTCGAGGGCTGCGCGGCCCTCGTGCAGCAGCATCTCTCCGGCGCCGGTGAGGGAGACGCCGCGGCGGTTGCGTTTGAGCAGGCAGACGCCGAGGCGCCGCTCGAGCTGCTGGACCGCCCGGGACAGCGGTGGCTGGGCCATGCCGAGGCGCTCGGCGGCGCGGCCGAAGTGCAGTTCCTCTGCGACGGCCATGAAGTACCTCAGCTCGCGGGTCTCCAAGGTGTCCATGGCCACAGCATACCTCGGTGATACCTACCGGGTATAACAGGGCACCGCATCGGTATTGGATGCGCCGCTTGTCCGCGAGCGAACATCGACGGCATGAGCGAAACGAAGATTGCGCTGGTGAACCGCGCGAACAAGGGGGTGCCGTTAACGAACGGCGAACCAAGTGACAAGTAACCATCTGCAGTATCCAGCTCAGCAGGAAAGACACAGCATGAACACACCTTCCGCGTCACTGCCCGGCGGCACCTGGACCCTGGGCGATCTAGCCGTCACCCGCTTCGGCTACGGCGCCATGCAGCTCGCCGGCCCCGGGGTCATGGGCCCGCCTGCCAACCACGATGGCGCGCTCGCCGTCCTGCGCGAAGCCGCCGGCCTCGGGATCACCCATATCGACACCGCCAGTGCATACGGACCACGCGTAACCAACCGGCTGATCCGTGAAGCGCTGCACCCCTATTCCGAATCGCTGCACATCGTGACCAAGGTCGGCGCGGTCCGCGATCAGCAGGGGGGCTGGCCCCCTGCCCGGCAGCCCGAGGACCTGCGCCGCGCCGTCCACGAGAACCTTGAGGACCTCGGCCTCGATTCGCTCGACGTGGTCAATCTCCGGCTCGGCGACGCTCAGGGTCCCCAGCCCGGCTCGCTCGCCGAGCCCTTCGAGACCCTCGTCGAACTCCAGCAGCAGGGCCTGATCCGGCACCTCGGAGTGAGTAACGCGACGGCGGAACAGGTCGCCGAGGCGCAGGCGATCGCGCCGATCGTGTGCGTGCAGAACATGTACAACCTCGCCTACCGTCAGGACGACGAGCTGATCGACGATCTCGCCGAAAAGGGCATCGCCTACGTGCCTTTCTTCCCGCTCGGCGGCTTCACCCCGCTGCAGTCCACGGCGCTTTCTGCCGTGGCCACCCGGCTGGATGCGACGCCGATGTCGGTCGCCCTGGCCTGGCTGCTGCGGCGGTCGCCGAACATCCTGCTCATTCCCGGCACCTCGTCGGTGGCGCACCTGCGCGAGAACGTCGCCGGCGCGGGGCTCTCGCTCTCCGACGAGGAACTCGCCCAGTTGGACAAGATCGGCCACTAGCAGGACGCAGCCCGGCCCCCAGCAAGACCAAGGGGCAGTGGCGGATGACGTGATGCGGGCCTCATCGTTGGTGACCGAGGGCCGTGTTCACACATGCTGCTGCGCGGTGGCGCCGCCCGAGGCGGCTCCACCGCGCCAGGGTTGAAGTTCAGCGTGAGTCGTCTCCCCAGGCGGGAGGGGGCTACCTACTGGGCGGCGAAGCAATAAAAAGGGCAACGGGGATATCCGCTCCTTGCCACTACCAACGTGTAGCGCATGGGGGGCCTTGCCACAAGGCCCCGGTAATACCGCACAATCACCCTTCGACGGCGGAACGTACGGAAAGTGGGGGCTGCGGAATGCGTGTTGTCTTGGTGACCTACGGGTCGCGCGGGGACGTCGAGCCGATGACGGGGCTGGCGCTGCAGCTACAGGTTCTCGGCGCCGAGGTACGGGTGTGCGCGCCGCCGGACTTCGCGGAGCTGCTGGACAGTGTCGACGTGCCGCTGAGTCCCGTCGGCTGGCCGATCCGCGCGCTGGCGACGGGGGCGGTCCCCGGCAAGGCGCAGGCGGGCCTGTCCGACATCGCCGCCGAGCTGACCGCCATGGCCTACGAGGCGGTCGCCGGGGTGGCCGAGGGCTGCGCTGCGGTGGTGGCCACCGGCTCGTTCCCGGCCGTGGCCGGTGCGCGGGCGGCGGCCGAGAAGCTGGGCGTGCCCTATGTGAAGACGTCCTTCTCCCCGTGTTACCTGCCGTCGCCGCATCACCCGCCTCGCCCCTGGCCGGGCCAGGTGATCCCCGCTGAGGTGACCGACAACCGGGGGCTGTGGGACCTCAACGCCGAGCACATGAACGCGCAGCTCGGCGAGACGATCAACACCCACCGGACCTCGATCGGCCTGCCGCCGGTGGACGGCATCCGCGACCATGTCTTCACCGACCACCCGTTCCTGGCGGCCGACCCGGTCCTGGGTCCATGGCAGGAGACGCCCGAGCTCGACGTGGCACAGACCGGCGCATGGATCCGGCCGGACGAGCGCCCGCTCCAGGCCGACCTGGAGGCGTTCCTGGCCGCCGGTGCAGAGCCGGTGTACATGGGCTTCGGCAGCATGCGGATTCGGGGCGCGAACGCGCAGGAGGTCTCCCGGGCCGTCATCGAAGCGGCCCGGACGCAGGATCGCCGCGTCCTGCTCGGGAGCGGCTGGGCCGACCTGGCCCTGATCGACGACCGGGACGACTGCTTCGTCGTCGGCGAGGTCAACCAGCAGGCGCTGTTCCGCCGGGTGGCCGCGGTCGTGCACCACGGCGGCGCGGGCACCACGACGACGGCGGCCCGTGCCGGGGCGCCGCAGGTG
>JAOPYI010000301.1 GCA_025964675.1 Sphaerisporangium sp.
AAAGGCTGCCCGCTGCCCGCCACCATGTGCCAGATCGACCACGCCGACGGCTGGGCCGACGGCGGACCGACCGACCTGGCCAACCTCGGACCGGCGTGCCAGTTCCACAACCGCGACCGCTACCGCCGCCCCGAGCGCTACCAGCGCCACCGCACCGGCAAAGACCGCTGGACCTACACCTACCTGCCCCACCACCGCCGCCCACACCCCCGCACATGAAACCCCAGCCCATCACCGGACATGAAACCCCCAGCCACCACGTATCGGACATAGCCGGCCATCGACACGTGTGTGACTGTGATTCCGGTGCGCAGGGCCCGGTCGCCACACCGGGCACGTGCACGTGACATGTTCCACTTGCACCATCGGATTGCGGCCATTCCTGCCTGGTGCCTTGGTGAGCTGGGTTTATGCGGTGACGGATGGAGGAACAGAGTGGAGGACGGCTCCGCGGCCGTCGGAACACCGCTCCTGACCTGGGCATCTCGGGCGACTCCGTTGGTACGACCCCCCGACTCCCGCGTGGAGAGGTGATGGGTTGCGCCTGCTGAAGAGCCGGTTGTGGCCGGCCGATGTGCTGGCGTCGTCGGCCTCGTTGCTGCGGGGCGTGCTGCCCGATCCGCTCCGGAACCTCGTCCCGTCCCCTCGCCGGCTCATCGCCTGCCCTGGAGGGCTGCTGGTCGACCTGCACGCGATCGGCGGCCCCGGCACCGAGCGCGCCGCAGGGCTGCTGGAGGAGCGGCTGCTCGCGCTGCCCGGCGTCGACCGGGCGGAGGTCAACGGCCGCCTCGGCCGCGTCTTCGTCGGGTGCGACCCGGACGCGGTAGACCAGGACGGCCTGATGGCCATCGTCAAGGAGCTCGACTCGCAGGAGGAGACGGCACACGAGTCGCCGGTCGACCTGGTCGGGGAGCACGTGCGCGCGACGATCCGGCTCGTCTCGACAGTCACCGCGATCGGGCTGGTGGCCGCCGGGAGGGTGATGAGGATACGGCCCCTGCACCCGGCCGTGCCAGCTGTGACGCACCTGGCGAACTCCACCCCGATCATCCGTGAACAGCTCGACCTCCAGCTCGGCCGCGGCCCCGCGGCCGCTCTTTTCACCGCGGCGGGCCTTGTCACTCAGACGCTCGCGTTGCGACCGCTCGGGCTGGTCGCGCAGTCCGCGGCGGCGCTCTGCCGTTACATCGAGGCGAAGGCGGAGCGGCACTCCTGGGAGCACCTGGAGGAGCGGCTGGCCGGCAAGCCGGGAAGCTACCGCCAGATCAGGGCGGCCTCCCGGCCACGCCCTGGGCACCTGCCGCACGGGCCCATCGAGCGGTACGCGGTCGTCGCCAGCCCGGTGGCCGTCGCCGTCTACGGGGTCGCGCGGATCGCGGCCCCCCGCACCCGGCGCGCGCTGTCCATCCTCGTCGCCGCCACGCCCAGGGCCGGTTACCTGAGCCGTGAGGCCTTCGCGGGGGCGGTCGGCCGTGCGCTGTGCGCGCGCGACACGGTCGTCCTCGACCCCGCTGTCCTGCGCGCGATGGACCGGGTCGACACGGTTATCCTCGACGCCGACTCGCTGACCACCGGCTCCTGGAGCATCGACCGGGTCGAGCCGCTCGTCGAAGGCGTGAAGACCGGCGAGCTGTACGCCCGGCTGTACTCTCTCATCGACTTGGCGGACCCCGACCGCGACCGTTCCGGCGATGGCTGGTCCACCGCGCCGCTCGCCGACGTCGCGACCTTGCTGCCCGGGCATGCGGCCGGATGGCGAGAGCGGGGCCTGCGCGCCGTTGAGGTGCGCAGGAACGGCACGCCGATCGCCGTCGCCGGCTTGGCGCGGGAGATCGACCCGCTGGCCGTGGCCATCGTCGCCGCCGCGAAGGCCGCCGGGACGGTCATGCTCGCCGGCGAGGAGGGGATCGCCCAGCGGCTCGCGATCAGGCAGGTGCTCCCGGGTGGCGACGAGCTGGCCGAGCGGGTGTACGACCTCCAAGAAAAGGGCCATGGCGTGGTCGTCGTGTCACGAGGCGCGCGGCGGGCGCTGGCCCAGGCGGACATCGGCGTCGGCGTCGCGGACATCGCGCAGGCGATGGTGCCGTGGGACGCCGACATCGCCGGCGAGCCTTCCGGTGTCCACCTGTTCCTGAGCTGCCTGCCCCGGGCGGTCGGCACCAGCCGGAACGGCGTTCGGCTCGGCGCCATCGCGGCGGTCGTCGGCAGCCTGCTCGCGATGGCCGGGCCAGAGACGACGTCGCTGCGCCGGGCGTACTTCATGAACGCCCTCGTCTCCCTCGTCGCCGTCGCCCTGGGCGAGTGGGAGGGCCGCGCCGCCGGACGTATGCCGACCCCCCTCCGCGCCGACGCCACCCCCTGGCATGCGATGTCCGTCAGGGAGGTCCTGTCCCGGCTCCGTTCGTCGTCCGAGGGGATCTCCGGGGAGGACGCCGTGCGGCGCCGGCACGAGGCGAGGACCACCGAGGTCGAGGAGCCGCGATCCCTGGCGCAGACGACCGTGGAGGAGCTGGCGAACCCGCTCACCCCCGCGCTCGCCGCCGGGGCCGGCATCTCGGCACTGGTGGGTTCGGTGCTCGACGCGGTGATGATCAGCGGGGTGATGGTCATCAACGCGCTCCTCGGCGGCGTGCAGCGGTTCAGGGCCGACCAGTCGCTGCATCGCCTGACAGAGGCCACCGAGGTACGCGTACGGCTGCGCCGTCCCGGCGGCACCGTGGCCGCGACCAAGGAGGACCTCGCCCCTGGCGACGTGGTCGAGCTCCGTGCGGGCGACGCCGTCCCCGCAGACGCGCGTGTCGTCAAGGCGGTGGGCCTGGAAGTCGACGAGTCAACCCTCACCGGCGAGTCGCAGCTCGTCACCAAGACGGCTGCGCCGACCGTCGCGGCGGCCGTCGCGGACCGGACCTCTATGGTCTACGAGGGCACCACGGTGGCGGCGGGCAGCGGGCGAGCGGTGATCGTGTCGACGGGTGACATGACGGAGGCGGGCCGCAGCGCCAGGCTGGCGGGGGAGCCGAGCCCGCCGACCGGGGTCGAACTGCGGCTTCGTGAGCTGAGCCGGCGTATCCTGCCGATCTCGATCGGGGCGGGAGCCGTCCTGCTGCTCAGCGATCTGCTTCGCGGGCGGCCGCTGGCCTCGGCGCTGGCGCCCGCCGTCAGTCTGACCGTGGCGGCCGTGCCGGAGGGGCTTCCGTTCGTCGCCACCGTGGCCGAGCTGGCCGCGGCGCGGCGGCTTTCGAAGCGGGCCGCGCTGGTACGGAACCCGTCCACCATCGAGGCCTTGGGGCGCGTCAACATTCTGTGCTTCGACAAGACGGGGACGCTGACCAAGGGGCACATCAGCCTGCGGTACGTGTCGGATGGGCGTGTCGGCCTGCCCGTGGAGGAGGCCACGGAACAGCTCAGACGGATCCTCGCCGCGGCCGTCCGGGCGAGCCCGCTGTCCGGCGGGGGGCGCGTGATCGCCCATCCCACGGACCGCGCGGTCCTCGACGGAGCCCTGCGGCTGGGTGTCACTCCGGAAGAAGGGCTGGAGACCTGGGAGCGCGTGGATGAGATGCCCTTCGAGCCGGGGCGGGGATACCACGCCGTCCTCGGCCGTGCGGAGCACGGGCACCTGCTGAGCGTCAAGGGCGCCCCCGAGATCGTGCTCACGCACTGCGACAAGGTGCTCAGGGATTCCAGGGTCGTCCCCCTGGACGAGGCCACGCGACGGGAGCTGGAACACGAGGTCGACAGGCTGGCGCACCAGGGCTACCGGGTGCTAGCTGTGGCCGAGCGTCCGGCGTCCGATCGCAGCGACCTCGACGAGTCGCGCATCGACGAGCTCTGCTTCCTGGGCTTCCTGGGCCTTGCCGACCCGGTGCGGCCGACGGCCGCGGAAAGCGTCAGCCGGCTGGTGCGCGCCGGCGTGCGGATCGTGATGGTGACCGGCGACCACCCCAGCACCGCCGAGGCCATCGCCGCCGAGCTGGACGCCCTGAACGGCCGGCGCGTCATGACGGGCCCCGAGCTGGACGAGATCGACGACGACACGCTGATCAAGGTGCTGCCGGAGGTGGCCGTCTTCGCCCGCGCGACGCCGGCGCACAAGGCCCGGATCGTCACCTGCCTCCGCCGGGCCGGCGAGGTCGTGGCCGTCACCGGTGACGGCGCCAACGACGCCCCCGCGATCCGCATGGCGGACGTGGGGATCGCGCTGGGCTCCCGCGCCACCCCGGCCGCCCGCGCGGCCGCCGACCTCGTGGTGACCGACGACCGCATCGAGACGATCGTGGACGCGATCGTCGAGGGCAGGGCCATGTGGAGCTCGGTCCGCGACTCGCTGAGCATCCTTCTCGGAGGCAACATCGGAGAGATCGTCTTCACGGTGGGGTCTGGCCTCCTCGCGGGCGGGAGCGCGCTGAACGCCCGCCAGCTCCTGCTGGTGAACCTGCTCACCGACATGGTGCCCGCCCTGGCGGTCGCCGTACGGCCGCCCGCGTCGACCGATCCGGAGAAGCTGCTCGCCGAGGGCCCGGAGGCGTCGCTGGGCGCGTCGCTGACCCGGGACATCTACCTGCGCGCGGTCGTCACGGCGAGCGCCGCCACCGCTGCCTGGCTCGCCGGGCGGGTGACCGGCACGAGGGGGCGGGCGGACACGATAGGGCTGGTCGCGCTCGTGTCGGCACAGCTCTTCCAGACCGTCGCGGGGGGCGGACGGGACAGGGTCGTCGTGCTCGCCGCGCTGTCGTCCCTGGCCGTGCTCTGGCTGGTCGTCACGATCCCCGGTGTCAGCAGGTTCT
The DNA here is from genome assembly GCA_025964675.1 of Sphaerisporangium sp. Lineage (GTDB taxonomy): Bacteria > Actinomycetota > Actinomycetes > Streptosporangiales > Streptosporangiaceae > Sphaerisporangium. The sequence goes on from JAOPYI010000301.1 coordinate 4,788, forward strand.
TCGGCAGCCGGCCCCTAGGACCGGTGGGCTGGACCATCGGCCTCGGGAGCGCGGCCGCGGCCACGCTTCTCGGCGCGGTCGCACAGCGGATGAGGGAGACGGCGGCCCGCCCCCCGGCCGAGAAGCCGGGAATGACGAAGACCGGCGTGCCCGCCGAGAAGCCCCGAGTCACCGCCCCCGCCTAAGACGGCCGGCGATCCGACCCTGTCGGTGGCGACCGGGAACCCGGAATATCATAAATCCACCCGCCCGTAACCGCATATCGGTAGCCTCGGTGGCCGGGTGGCCTAGCGAGGAGAGTGCCGGTGATCAGATCCGTCGTGCGGAACCACCTGTTCTTCGGCCTCGCGGTGATCGCGGCGGCGCTCGTACGGCTGTGCGCGATGCTCGGCTACCGGCGGGCCATCTGGTTCGACGGCGACTCCTACACCTACATCGCCGGAGCCCTCCAGCTGTGGCCGAGCCGGGCACGCTCCTCGGGTTACTCGCTGTTCCTCTGGGGACTCCAGCCCTTCCACAGCACCACGCTCGTGGTCGGGATCCAGCACCTGCTCGGGCTACTGTCCGCTGTTGTGGTCTACATGCTCCTGCGGAGGTACGGCCTGCCCGGCTGGGGTGCGACCCTGCTCGCCGTGCCCCTGCTCTTCGACGCGTATCAGATGCAGCTCGAACACATGATCATGGCGGACGTGCTGTTCGCGACGCTCCTGGTGGTGGCCGCCGTGATCCTGCTGTGGCGCCCGGTGCTCACGGTCCCCTGGGGCGCCACCGCCGGGGTGCTCCTCGGGTGCGCCGCGGTCCTGCGTACGGTCGGGGTCCCGCTGCTGATCGTGGTGCTGGTCTGCCTGCTCCTGCGGCGGGTGGGATGGCGAGGGGTCGTGGCGGCGGCGGTCGCCATGGTGGTCCCGCTCGGCGGCTACGCAGCCTGGTATCGCGCCGAGCAGGGCAGCTTCGGGCTGAGCGGCGCCGACGGCACGTTCCTCTGGGCGCGGACGATGAGCTTCGCCGACTGCGCCAAGATCAGGCCGCCGGCGGCAGAGCAGTGGTTGTGCCCGACCGATCCGGTGGACGAGCGGATGGCCGCCTCCCGCTACATCTGGATGACCAACTCGCCGGTACGGCGGCTGCCGTTGTTCAGCGACGAGGCCAACGCAGTCACGCGCAGGTTCGCGCTCCGCGCCATCGAGGCGCAGCCGCTCGACTACGCGGCCACGGTGCTCGGCGACGCCGTCAAGGCCTTCTCGTGGACGCGCCTCCCTCACCCGTCGCCGGACCTCGTGAAGTCGTATGAGTTCGCCGGCACACCGACCACGCTGGCCACCTTCGAGGTGAAGGACAATATGAGCGCCGCCAAGGCCGCTCGGGTGTACGAGGCCGGGCCGGCGGAGACGCGCGTCGTGGAGCCGTTCGCGGGCGCGATGGTGACCTATCAGCGGTGGGTTCACCTGCCGGGGCCGCTGCTCGCCGTGCTGCTCGCCGTGGGGCTCGTGGGTGTAGTCCTGCAGGCGCTGCGACGGCGGGCCGACGCGCTCCTCGCCTTCGCGAGCGGCCTCGCCCTGCTCGTCGTACCCGCGATGACCGCTGACTTCGACCATCGTTACGTGCTCATGGTGCTGCCATTCGCCGTACTCGCGACGGGCATGGCCTTCTCCCGTACGCGCCACCTCGCCCGTACGGGCGGCAACCACGCTCGGACACGCGGAGTCCACGCCCGGACACGCGAGGAGGAACGCGCGCTCCCCCCGGGGTCCGATGCGGGGGGCCTGCACAGCATCGTGAACGGCTGACGTCACGCACACCATTCAGCCAAACAGTGTGAGATATGCCGCTTTGTCAGGGGGTGACTGTTTCGCTCCCTGGGGTGCAGGGTGGAGTTATGAACAGAGCCGATCCGAGAAACCTGAGCGTGCGAGATCTGCGCGACGAGCTGACAGAGCTCGAGGAGTCATGGATGGAGACGCTGCTGCGCGGTTCGGAGGACGCCCTGGACGACTTCGCGTCACGCACGCGGGAGCTGGAGGAGGAGTTCGACCGCCGTCAGGGAGACGAGGCCCCGGGGGAGGCGGCCGGTGGGGAGACGGCCGGCTCCTAGCCGACCAGCCGGCAGTTAGGTCACGGCGATAGGGGCGCGATTTCTCCGTACCGATTCACATCGCAAGGGGCCCGTCCGAGGAGATCGGACGGGCCCCGCGCTTTCAGGCCTTCACGTCAGCGTCATCCGGTGACGGCGACGCGCGGACGCGGCGTCGGGTAGTAATGCTGGTAATGCCGGTGAGGCTTGTAGTGCGGCTTCTTGTGCGCCTTGTAGTACACATTGTGGTGGTGCACCGGGTGGTGCTCGGACCACGAGCCGTGGTTGCTGTGGTGGCCGTGGTGCCCGCCCTCGTGGAACATGCCGTGCAGCGTGTGCAACGTCTGGATGGTTACCAGGCGGCCGTGCTTGTCGTAGTGGTGCATCCGGTCCTTGCGGTGCTTACGGTCGAACCGGTTCTTCTCACGGTCGAAGTCCTTCGTGAACTTCTCCCCCTTCTCTCCCTTGTTCTCCTCCTCGTCGCACTCGTCCTTGTCCTTCTGCGGCGGGCAGGTGCCCTTCGGGCCCACCTGCAGGGTGTACGGCGGCGAGATGCTGGGGTCCAGCTGCGGCATGCCCGGGAAACTGGCCGTGATCTGGTGTACGCCCTCGGTGAGGGCCGGGTTCGGAGTGAGCGTTGCGACTCCGTGGGCGTCGAGCAGTGCCGTTCCCAGGCTGACTCCGTCAGCGGTGAAGACGACCGGGCCGGTTGCGGTGGCGGCACCTGAAGTCCTCACCGTCGCGGTCAACTTCAGTGGACCTTGCGTCCCGGTATGCGTGCACGACGAGTTCAACGTCGTCGTGGTCTTCCTGCCGACGGGCGGCGGCGCGGCACACGCCGCGGGCAGCGTGATGGTGTCCGCGGCGAGGACGAGCGTCCCTAGCCGGCCGACGAGCACCCGGCCGTTCACGGTGACGCCGGCGAGCAGGGCTGCCGCGCCCGCGATCGTGGGCTGCACCAGAAGGTTGCCGTTGAAGGTGGAACCCGCGCCCAGCGACACAGCCGCCGTGCTCATCGCGAAGAACACGTTGCACGCCTGAGCCCCGTTGGTGAGGGCGATCGTGCCGGTCGACGTGGTGGCGAGGCCGGTGCCCCTGATGATGAAGATCGCGTTCGGGTCTCCCTGGGCGTTCAGCGTCAGGGCTCCGCCGGTGAGGCTGAAGACACCCGGCGCGGCGGCGTCGTAGACACCCGGTGTCAGCGTTTGCCCAGCCAGCGCGGGAAGGATCGTGCTGGTAAGCGGCCGGGTCGTGACGTCGGTGTAGGCGGCGGCCAGGCCGTTCTGGGCCTGCACGGCGACGGGGTCGGCATCGACGTGGACGGTCCCGTTTACGGTTCCCGGCGGGAAGCCGGTCACCAAGATTCCCGGGCTGAGTCCGAGGTCTCCCTTGATGACGGTGTTGCCGACGTTCGTGACCGTGACCCCGGCCAGAGCCGCGAAGGTCCTGGCCCCGCCGAGGTTCACCGGGGGCGCCGCCGCCGCTGTCGCCGAGTTGGATGTCGCGGCGACGCCCAACATCGCGACAGTCGCCGTAAGAGCGGTTGCCAGCAAGGAGCGAACGAAATGTCCCGCCCCGACGCGAGGCCGACTGGCATCTTTCATAAAGCGTTCCTTTGCTTTGAGTATCGCTATGTGAAAACGCATTGACGAAGATGCGTCTCGAGATCCAACCGTACTGACCGTTGACGCCGTTATCGTTATGCGACATGCGGTAAATTTAAATCCGGACTCATCTGTGGATAAATTGGAAATGTCGCCCACCCATCTATTTAATGGGCGGGTTTGGTTCGTTGATGCGGTTTTCTTTCGCCAAGGTGAATTCATGCGGGTGCACAGCAGGAAGGGCGTGCCGCATTGCGGCACGCCCTCGTCACGGGCGCGGTACGCCCGTCTTTGGAGCCTGTCTTACGAACAGGACGTTGTTCAGGCCGCCTTCAGCGCGGCGCCGATCATGGTGAGCCCCCGCTCCAGCTCGTCGCGGACGCCCGGTGACAGGCCTGGCGAGCGGCGCGTCGTCGAACCCGACCACGGCCACGTCGTCGGGCACCCGGCGTCCCGCGTGCCGCAGGGCCGTCCCGCTGGCTGGGGGTCTAGGCGGTATGACCCGCCTTGCCGCTGTCTGCACCGTTCGCGGTAGGGGTGGCCGCGTCTCGATCGCCCGTCATGCCGTACGCCTCGGCGATCAGCTCGTACGAGCGGAGCCGCGCGTCGCCCCCGTGGACGCCCGTAGTGATCATCAGCTCGTCCGCGCCGGTACGCTCGCGCAGCGCCTCGAGGCCGGCGTGCACGGCAACCGGGTCGCCGTAGATCACATTGGACAGCCAGTCCTGGACGAACTGCTGCTCAACCGGGCTGTAGGGGTAGGCCTCGGCCTCCTCGGGCGTGGGCAGGGGGGCGGGCCGGCCGCGCCGGAGCCGCAGCATGCTGAGCGCGGAGGTGCGCGCCTGGCGGAGCGCCTCCTCCCCCGTGCCGGCGGCGACCGCGCTGACGCCGATCATCGCGTAGGGCTTGTCCAGCACGTCGGACGGCTGGAACGCCGAGCGGTAGATCTCCAGGGCGGGCATCGTGTTCGTCGCGCTGAAGTGGTGGGCGAAGGCGAAAGGCAGGCCGAGCAGCCCCGCGAGCTGGGCGCTGAAGCCGCTCGAACCGAGCAGCCAGATCGGAGGACGTCCGGAGCCGGGGGCGCTCGCCTCGCCGGGGACCGCCCGGATGTGCTCGTACGGATGCCCGGCCGGGTAGTCGGCGTCGAGGAAGGCGATGAGCTCGGCGAGCTGCTGGGGGAAGTCGTCGGCGTCCGGGTTGGCCGTACGGCGCAGTGCCCGGGCCGTCGCCTGGTCGGTGCCGGGCGCGCGGCCGAGGCCGAGGTCGATGCGCCCGGGATGCAGGGCGTGGAGAGTGCCGAACTGCTCGGCGATGATGAGCGGAGCGTGGTTCGGCAGCATGACGCCGCCGGAGCCCAGCCGGATCTTCCGGGTGCTGGCGCCGAGGTGGGCGAGGATCACCGCTGGGGACGAGCTGGCGACGCTCGGCATCCCATGATGCTCGGCGACCCAGAACCGGTGGTATCCCCAGCCTTCGGCTCGCCGCGCGAGCTCGGTGGTGGTCCGGAGGGCATCGGACGGCGTGTCGCCGGAACCGACGGTCGCGAGGTCGAGGATGGACAGCGGGACGCTCGACTCGCCGCGGGCGGCACCACGGATCAGATCACTCACAACCCGAACAACCCACGCTGAACAGCGACTTATTCCTTCTTGTTCGGTCCCGGGCGATGCGGGAAAAGGCGCTGGGTACGGCCACACGGCGGCCGTACCCAGGGGAAGCTCAGGAGATCGAGACGCGGAAGACCTGGTCAGACCCGGCGCTGCCCCCGGAGATCAGGCCGGCGGGCGGTCGTTGGCGGGCACGACCGTCAGCTCGACGGTGCAGAAGGCGCACCGGCGGGCGTCGATCGGGATGTCGCTCAGGCACTCGGGGCACTCCTTCTCAGTGGTCTTCTTGTCGCGGTCGAAGAAGCTGATCAACCGCGTCATCGGCATGACCACCAGCCAGTAGATCACCGCGGCGATGATGAGGAAGGTGAGCAGGTGGTTGATGAAGTCGCCGTACTTGAATTCAGAGCCGTTGAGCCTGAAAGACAATTTCGAGAAGTCGGGCTGTTTGCCGCCCGTGATGGCACCGATCAGCGGTGTGATCAGGTCCGACACCAATGCCTGAACCAGACCGCTGAAGGTGGCGCCGACGACGACTGCGACGGCCAGCTCCACCAGATTGCCGCGCATCAGAAACTTTTTGAAGCCGCCCATCTATGCGTCCTCCGGGGGGAATCCTGCGGGGTGAGGTGTCTCCGGCTACCCATACGCTGACCGGCAAACCCGGCGCAGGTAGACGGGCCGGAAGGGGTGTGCGCTCGTGGCCGGAGCGGAACACGCACGCCGCGAGCCACGTCTACCCGATCCACCGCCGACACAGGCCAATAAACAGAGAAATTCGCTGACAACGCATCCGCGCCCGGAATGGAGCCACGTCGGGCAACGGATTTCCGGATCGAATGGAGCCGGACGCCGCGTCTGTGCGGATGAAATTGCTTTCGAACGGGCCGCTGAGCACGCGTCTTTCATGAACGGCCGCCGAGGCACGTTCACATGCGTGATCAGTGGCATTGTAACCTTTCCCAGGTCAGATCCTGAGGTGGGCCGGCTTGACCCACCCCGGACTCATATTTGAACTCGGCTATTTACTACTCGGAGAGACGCTGGATGTCGAACTCACCGTTTTTCGCGCCGTCGATGAAGACTTGCCACTCGCTTTCGGTATAGAGAAGCACGGGGCTGTCGGGATCCTTCGTGTCGCGAAGGGCAACCATCCCGTCCGTGACCGCGACGGTCACGCAATTCGATGTGTTGCAGTCCCTCGCGACGCGCCATGCAAGGTCGGAATGCCCCGTGGCAGGCGAGAACCTCATTGATTCTCCTGATGGCTGATGGACATGATAGGAGACACCTCCGATTGGCGCCTCATATCCGGCATTATGCCATCAAGTGAGCGTGGAAGTGTGATCGCCTGGCCGCTTGATCAGACAGCGTGAGCCTGGTTGACTTCTTCGATCCGCGCCATGGATAGTCGAGGGTCCAGGCTCGCCGCCACGAGGCGTTCGATCGCCTCTCTGTACATCGCCAGATCAGCAGGCCTGTCGTAGTATTCGAGCCGGGTCAGCGCCTCTGTGTACACCATGTCCGGCACTCCCGGGTCGACCATCTCCAGAAGCGTGAAAGCACTGTTGAACCCGATATGCGCACCAACGCTGAACGGAATCACGCGAATGGTGACATAAGGGCGGCGAGATACTTCCACAAGGTGTGTCAACTGCCCTTGCATTACCCGCCGACTACCGATGTGACGGTGAAGAACCGACTCGTCGAGAAGCACCAGGTGGCGAGGAGGCGTCCGCTGGTAAAGGATTTCCTGCCGTTTCATGCGGGCGTCGACGCGCTCGCCGAGCACTTTCTCGTCGATGCCGGGCAGGACGCCTCGGATGATCGCACTGGCGTACTCCTGGGTCTGCAACAGGCCTGGGACGGCACAGGTGTCGTAGTTCGTGATCGATGAAGCCTCCGCCTCCAGCCCGATGTAGAGGTGGAACTCGTGCTCGTCGTAGGTCTTCCACCAGCCCGGCTGACGGGCTTCCCTGGCCATGGTCATCAGGGCGTCGGTCTCCGCCTGACCCGCGCCGTAGATCTCGCAGAGGTCTCGTACGTCTCGGGGGATCACCCCTCGCCGCGCGGTCTCGATACGACTGATCTTAGCCGGGGAGCACTCCAGTCTGAGCGCCACCTCGTCGATGCTCAGGCCGGAATCCTTGCGAAGCTCCCGGAGCCTGGTGGCGAGCTGACGACGTCGCAGGGTTGGATTCGCTCCAGCCACGGGCGCTCACCTCTTCCTGACGTGGGCGGTCGCCGCGTGCCTCCCGAGTTCTTCCCGGCAGCTGACGTTCTAACAGCCACGGTATTCATCGTCATGGACCACCAAAGGTATCCACCAGGAGAGTCTTTTCTGGCAATTGCCAATGGCGGTTGCTGTTGGTACGAACCAGGGTAAACAGAAGGTTAGCCCCTACCAGAGAGGACGTTCGCCCCTAACGACCGCGCCCTCGCGGGGTGCCGTCCCCTGCGGGAGGGGGAGGGTCCGCCGCGAGGTCAGCGGTGACCGGGCGAAGTTCCACGGGGTCGCAGTGAAGCCGGTCCCGGTGGCGGGGGCATCGATTCCGGCTCGAACCACCGCGTCACCCGGAACGAGAGGAGGATCCTCTGTGCATGTCAGCCCCGCCGGGATCGCAACCAACCTGTGGGCCCTCCTACGCGAGCACGCGGTCGCCCGTCACTGGGAGCTCAGCGACGCGGTGTTCGCCGAGATCGACGGGTTCGCGTGGGTGCAAGGCTGGGTGATCGTCCGGTACCGGACCCGGCACACCTACCGCGACCCCCGGTTCGACCGGGTGGTGGCCTGCCGCACCTGCGGGGGAGAGGGCAAGGGTGAGGGCGGCCGGTCATGCCGCACCTGCAAGGGGGAAGGTCTGCTGAACTTCTTCGAGCCCGCCAGGAAAAGCGCCTGAAGCTCGGCGGACCCGGAACGACCACTCCGAGACCAGCCGACAACTCCAGGCGACGCTCTCACCTTGACGCCGTGACGGCGCCGACCCGGTACGGCAGGGCCGTACCGGGGTCTCACGCTGCTCTGAACTGCGCGGACAACTCTCGCCGAATACCTGCCCGCACGCGCTTGGCGGCACCCATTCGACGCTATTCCTGTGGCCAAGACTTGTCGGGAAGCCGCGTACAGACAGACACGTAGAGCAATCGTCATGGAACGTGCCAGCCGAGTGTGCGAATCTAGCCTTTCTAGTTAATATCGGCGCAGTCTTACCTGGACGTCCAAGGGAGCCGCGTGGAGTTCCGCCTGCTTGGTCCCGTATCTGTGCTGACCGAAGGCAGAACCCTGGAACTCGGGCCGCACCAGCAGCAGGCCGTCCTGGCCCTGTGCATGCTGGCCGCCCCCCGCCCTGTGAGCCCGCCGAAGATCATCGGCGCCCTCTGGGAGGACGAGCCGCCCTCGGGCGCGCTGAACACGGTCCAGGCCTACGTCTCCAAGCTGCGACGGATCCTCGAGCCGGGCCGCGTCCGCGCCGTGGCCCCCACCATCCTGGTGAGCAGGCCGGGAGGCTACGCCCTTGACCTTCCCGCCGGAAGCCTCGACCTCGCGCGGGCCAAGGCCCACGCGGCCGAGGGCGCGCGGCTGCTGGGCCGGCGCGACCTGGCCGGGGCCAGGCGGGAGCTGCGGCGCGCGCTCGCCGAGTGGCGGGGCGACCCGCTCTCGGGCTTCGAGGAGGACCCCTGGGCGCGCGGGGAGATCACCCACCTCACCGAGCTGCGGCTGACGCTGGTGGAGGACACCGCGGAGGCGGAGCTCGGCCTCGGTCTCGGCGCCGCCATGGTGCCCGAGCTGACCCGGCTGGTCGCCGCGCTGCCCCTGCGCGAGCGCACGCGTCGCCTACGCGCCCACGCGCTCTACCAGGCCGGACGGCAGGCCGACGCCCTCGCCACGCTTGCCGAGGGCAGGCGGCTGCTCGTGGACGAGCTGGGCCTCGACCCGGACCCCCGCTCCCGCGAGCTGGAGACGGCCATACTCGGCCAGGACCCAGCCCTCACCCCTCGGGGAACCGTCACCGTCGTCCTCCCGGCGCCTTCCCCGCTGGTCGGCAGGGCCCACGAGTCGGCCCTCCTGGCGGAGGCCGTGGCCGCCGGTGACCACCGGGTCGTGCTGATCGCCGGGGAGCCCGGGATCGGCAAGACGAGCCTCGCCGAGGAGGCCGGGCGGTCCGCCCGGGCGGCCGGCCGTACCGTGGTGTTCGGGCGGTGCTGGGACGGCAGCGGGGCCCCGCCGTTCTGGCCGTGGGCGCAGGCCATGCGGGAGCTGACCGGGCGCGACGGCGAGCTGGCCGAGTTGGCGGGCGCGGGGGAGGGCTTCCCGCTGTACGAGGCGGTCGCGCGGCTGGTGAACGGGCACGACCGTGTTCTCGTCGTCTTGGACGACCTCCAGTGGGCGGACGCCTCGTCCCTCGGGCTGCTGGAGTTCCTGGCCACGACCCGGGCCTGCCCGAGGCTCGGCGTGGTGGCGACCTACCGGGACACCGAGGTCGGGCAGTCGCTGTCACGCCCCCTCTCCGCCCTCGCGCGGCTGCCGCACGTCGAGCGGATCACGCTGCGCGGCCTGCCGGAGGAGGCAATCGGCGAGTACCTCGGAAAGGCGGGCGCCGACCCGGCCCTCGCGGGCGAGATGGCGCGGCTGACGGCGGGCAACCCGTTCTTCCTGGGCGAGGTCGTGCGGCTGGGCGAGGGCGCCCCCGCTCCGGAGGCGGTCTCCGACGTCGTCAGGGGACGGATCGCCGCGCTGCCGCCGCACACCGGCGAGGTGCTGACCGCGGCCGCCCTCCTAGGCAGGGAGGCCGAGCTGGACGTGCTGCTCGACGTGCTCGCCGAGGTCGCGGACGTGCCCCAGGACCAGGTGCTCGACGCCCTCGACGCGGCGGTCGGGGCCCGGCTGCTCGCCGAGCGGGCCGATCCGCCCATCGGGTACCGCTTCGTCCACGACATCGTGCGCGACGTGTTGCGCTCCGGGCTCGCGCCGCTGCGCAGGCGTCGCCTGCACGCCCGCGTGGCCGCCGTGCTCGAGCGGCGCGGCGGCTCTCCGCTGGCCGAGATCGCCCACCACTACCGTGAGGGGCTGGTCCTCGCGGGGACGGCGGGCAAGGCGATCGAGTACGCCCGTCAGGCCGCCGCCCACGCCATGGGGCAGCTCGCCTACGAGGACGCGGTGGAGGACCTGGAGCACGCCGTCAAGCTGAGCGCCCAGCTCACGTTCGACGACGGACCCCTGCGATGTGACCTCCTGCTCGAGCTGGCGGAGGCGCAGGCTGTCGCCGGGATGAGCACCGCGGTGCGGGCGACCCTGGACGAGGCCGCCGGGCTGGCCGAGGACATGGGCGACGTCGACAGGCTCGCCCGGGCCGCCCTCGGCCTCTCCGACCTCATCTACTGGCTCATGTTCGAGGAATGGGCCGGGCTGGACCGCTTCACCGCGCGCATCGAGCGGGTCCTGGCCGCCCATCCCGGCGACTCGCCCTGGGTGCCGCAGCTCCTCGCGGCGCTGGCGGTCGTGGGCTACTACGGGCGGTCCCTGGACGAGAGCAGCGGCCTCGCCGCCGAGGCCGTACGACGGGCCAGGCGGACCGGGGACGACAGGTCGTTGCTCCGCACGCTGGTCGCCCAGGAGATGCTGCTGCGCCGCGACACCGACGCGGGCGAGCAGCAGGCCATCATCGAGGAGATCATCGCCCTCGGGGTCAGGACAGGAGACCTTCCGTACGAGTGGCTCGGGCGCGAGGCCGACTACGTCATGCGCGTCTCGGAGGGCGACTTCGACCGGGCCGAGGAGCTCTTGACCTGGCTGTACGAGACGGCCCGCCGTCTGCGCCAGCCCGCCATGCTGAGCCTCGCGGCCTGGCAGACGGCGGTCACCGCGTACCTGCGGGGAGGGTTCGACGAGGCGCTCGCCAGAGCCGAGGAGTCGGGGCTGGCCCATCCCGAGGGCGCGCTGGGCCGGGGCGACCCGGACTCCCGCACGCAGCTCTTCCGCTCGCTGGTGCTCAGGCTCCGGGGGCGCGCGGCCGACGCGCTGGTCGTGGCCGATCAGGCGCTCGGCAGCCGTCCGGACGACCTGAGCTGGCGGCTGGTGCGCTGCCTCGCCCTCCTCGACCTCGGCAGGCACGATGAGGTGCGCGCCGTACTCGCGGAGCTGTCCGCCGACGGGTTCGAGGCCATCGGACGCGACCTGCTCTACCGGTTCATCTCCGACGCGCTCAGCGAGATCTGCCTGGCGGTGGCGGACACGTCCGCCGCACGCGCCCTGTACGACCGGCTGCCCCGCGAGAACGGCCTGTTCGGCTGGTCGCTGGCCGAGTTGTGCCGGGGGAGGCTGGCTCTCGTCCTCGGAGACCGGGCCCTCGCCGAGCGGCACCTGCGCCAAGGGCTGGAGTTCGTCGCGAACGCGGGCACCCGGTTGTACGAGGCGCCGGTGCTCGGCCTGCTGGCCGAGGTCACAGGGGATCCCTCGATCCGCGAGGAGGCCGGGCGGGCCGCCAGGCGCCTGCTCTCGGCACCCTGACCGCCTTTGTCACCTCCCTGTTACCGATCGAGTGTCCCGTGCGGGCAGCCGGGGGTGGTCGAGTAGCCTGTCACCGGCTGCCCGATCACGTGGCGGCCCAGGTCGGCGGGGTACGGCGGCCGAAGGTCCTTGACAGAAAGTGCACAATGTCCCCCTTGGGCAAGTGATTGACGCACTGCGCTGCGCTGAGCGGCATGGTCAGGGGAACATGGGGCAAATCCCTATCCGGGTGGTGACATGATCGAAATATGGCCCGGCGACCCCTATCCGCTCGGGGCTACATATGACGGCGCGGGAACGAACTTCGCGCTCTACACAGAGGTCGGCGAGCGTGTCGAGCTCTGTTTCTTCGACGACGCCGGTGAAGAGGAACGCGTAACCCTCACCGAGTGCGAGGGCTTCGTCTGGCATGGCTACCTGCCCGGCATAGGCCCGGGACAGCGCTACGGCTACCGCGTCCACGGGCCCTACGACCCGTCGCGGGGGCAGCGCTGCAACCCCAACAAGCTGCTCCTCGACCCGTACGCCAAGGCGATCGAGGGCGCCGTCCAGTGGGACCAGGCCGCGTACGGCTACCGCTTCGGGGAGCCCGACAGCCGTGACGACACCGACTCTGCCGCCTATGTGCCGAAGTCCGTCGTGGTCAACCCCTTCTTCGGGTGGGGGCACGACCGCCCGCCCGCGACGCCGTACCACGACACGGTGATCTACGAGGCGCACGTCAGGGGTCTGACCATCCAGCACCCCCGCATCCCCGAGCGCATCAGGGGCACCTATGCCGCCCTCGGGCACCCCGAGATCATCGATCACCTGACGGGGCTCGGGGTGACGGCGGTCGAGCTCATGCCGGTGCACCAGTTCGTCACCGACGACACGCTCCAGCAGCGTGGCCTGACGAACTACTGGGGCTACAACACCATCGGGTTCTTCGCCCCGCACAACGCCTACTCGAGCTCCGGCGAGCTCGGCGGGCAGGTGCTGGAGTTCAAGGCGATGGTGAAGGCCCTGCACGAGGCCAACATCGAGGTCATCCTCGACGTCGTCTACAACCACACGGCCGAGGGCAACCACCTCGGCCCGACGCTGAGCATGCGGGGCATCGACAACGAGGCCTACTACCGGCTCGTGGACGACGACCAGCGCTACTACATGGACACGACCGGCACCGGCAACAGCCTGCTGATGCGCTCGCCCCACACACTTCAGATGATCATGGACTCGCTGCGTTACTGGGTCATCGAGATGCACGTCGACGGCTTCCGCTTCGACCTGGCCTCGACCCTGGCCCGCGAGCTGCACGAGGTCGACCGGCTGTCCGCGTTCTTCGACCTCGTCCAGCAGGACCCCGTGCTCAGCCAGGTGAAGCTCATCGCCGAGCCGTGGGACGTCGGGCCGGGCGGCTACCAGGTCGGCAACTTCCCGCCTCGGTGGACCGAGTGGAACGGCCGCTACCGCGACACGATCCGCGACATGTGGCGGGGCGAGCCCGCCGCGCTGCCGGAGTTCGCCTCGCGCCTCACCGGCTCCAGCGACCTCTACCAGGACGACAGCCGCCGTCCCGCCGCGTCGATCAACTTCGTCACGTGCCACGACGGGTTCACGCTGCGCGACCTCGTCTCGTACAACGACAAGCACAACGAGGCCAACAGCGAGGGCAACCGCGACGGCACGGACGACAACCGTTCGTGGAACTGCGGCGAGGAGGGCCCGGCCGGCGACGCCGTCGAGGCGCTCCGCGAGCAGCAGAAGCGCAACTTCCTGGCCACGCTGTTCCTGTCGCAGGGCGTGCCGATGCTCTCCCATGGAGACGAGCTGGGCCGCACGCAGGAGGGCAACAACAACGCCTACTGCCAGGACAACGAGATCAGCTGGGTCGACTGGTCGGACGTCCGCGAGAACTGGCTGCTGCTGGAGTTCACCCAGCGGCTCGCCCGTCTGCGCCGTGACCACCCGGTGTTCCGGCGCAGGAGGTTCTTCTTCGGGCGCGCGGTGCGCGGGTCGGGCGACGATTTGACCGACATCGCCTGGCTCACGCCGTCGGGCGTCGAGATGACCGACGGCGACTGGCACAACGGCTACGCCAAGTCGCTCTGCGTCTTCCTCAACGGCGAGGCCATCACCGAGCCCGACCGGCGGGGACGCCGCGTCATCGACGACTCGTTCCTGCTGATGTTCAACGCCTACCACGACACCATCAGGTTCACGATCCCCAAGGACTTCGGTGACGCGTGGGTTCCCGAGATCGACACCGCGGTGCCCATCTCGGTCGACTCCAAGCTGTACCGCGCGGGTGAGGAGGTGCCGGTGGCCGGCCGCTCGGTCCGGGTGCTACGCCGGGCCTGACCGGCTCCAAGGGATGCACGACTCACATTCGGAGGACACGACGTGACCGAATCCGCGAGGCCCACGGCCACCTACCGGCTCCAGCTCACCCCGGACTTCGGGTTCGGGGAGGCGGCGGAGCTTGTCGGCTACCTCGCCGAGCTCGGGGTGAGCCACCTCTACCTCTCGCCGATCCTGCAGGCCGTCCCGACGTCCCAGCACGGTTACGACGTGACCGACCACTCCCGGATCAGGGAGGAGTTCGGCGGCGTCGCGGGCCTGCGCGAGCTGGCGGCCAAGGGGCTCCCGCTCGTCGTCGACATCGTGCCGAACCACATGACCGTGCCGGTCCCCGAGTCGGGCAACGCCCGGCTCTGGGACGTCCTGAAGTCCGGTCCACTTGCCGCCTCCGCACGGTGGTTCGACATCGACTGGTCCGGCGGCAAGGTGGCGATGCCGGTGCTGGGCGGCGACACCGACGTCGAGGACGAGCTGATCCTCGACGGTGACGTCCTGCGCTACTACGACCACGAGTTCCCGGTGCGTCCGGGCAGTGGCGGCCGGCTGGACGACCAGTTCTACCGGCTGGTGCCGTGGCGGGAGCCTCCCGGCTACCGGCGCTTCTTCGACGTGTCGTCGCTGATCGGGTTGCGCGTCGAGGACCCGGAGGTCTTCGACGCGACCCACGAGGTGATCCTCTCACTCGTGGCCGAGGGAGTGATCACGGGTCTGCGCGTCGACCACCCGGACGGCCTGGCCGACCCGCGCGGCTACCTCGCCCGGCTCCGCGAGCGTGCCCCGGTGTGGACCGTGGCCGAGAAGATCCTCATCGACGACGAGCGCCTGCCGGGCGACTGGGCCTGCGACGGCACCACCGGATACGACGTGCTCAACATGGTGACCCGGCTGTTCGTCGATCCGGCGGGGGCGGGGCCGCTGCTCGACACGTTCGCCGAGCACACTTCTTTCCCGCGCGACTACGACATCGTGCGCTATGAGGCGAAAAAGCAAGTTCTGGCGCAGTTCTTCGGCGGTGAGATCGACCGGCTCACCCGGGATGTGCCCGAGCTGCGCGAGGCGATGGTGGAGTTGCTCGCGGCGATGACGGTGTACCGCGCGTACACCGTCCCCGGCGAGGAGCCGCCGGAGGAAACCGTGAGACTGCTCCGTACGGCGGCCGCCGACGCCTCGAGGCACGCCGACCCGGCCGCGGTCGCGAGGGCGGCCGAGCTGGTCGTCTCCGGCCCGGCGGAGACCGTCATCCGGTTCCAGCAGACCTGCGGGCCCGTCATGGCCAAGGGCGTGGAGGACACCGCGCTCTACCGCTGGTACCCACTGGCCTGCCTCAACGAGGTCGGCGGTGAGCCGGGCCGCTTCGGCGTCTCGGCCGGGGAGTTCCACGCGTTCTGCGCCGCCATGCCGCCGCACACGATGACCACGCTCTCGACACACGACACCAAGCGCTCTGAGGACGTCCGCGCGCGCCTGGCGGTCCTGTCCGAACTGCACGACCAGTGGGCCGAGGCGGTGGCCGGCTGGTCCGAGCGGGTGTCCTTCGACCCCAAGCTCGACTACTTCGCCTGGCAGAACCTCATGGCGGCCTGGCCGATCAGCGTGGAGCGTTTCAGCGACTACCTGTACAAGGCCGCCAGGGAGGCCAAGACCTCCATCTCGTGGATCAGCCCCGACGCCGCGTACGAGAAGGGCATCCGCGACTTCGCGGCCCGCGCGATCGACGTCTGCGGGTCGTCGGTGGCCGCGTTCACCGAGCGCGTCGACAGGTACGCCCGGGTCAACTCCCTCGGCCAGAAGCTGGTGCAGCTCATGATGCCGGGCATCCCCGACGTCTACCAGGGCAGCGAGACCACCGACTTCTCGCTGGTCGACCCGGACAACCGGCGCCCGGTGGACTACGCCTACCGGCGGTCGTTGCTCGCGGCTCCAGGGGGCGACAGCTGGGACGCCGCCAAGCTGCTGGTCACCACGTCGGCGCTGCGGCTGCGCGCGCGGCTCGACCCCGCGCTGCCGTACGTCCCGATCGAGACCGGCGAGGCCGGCGAGAACGCCGTCGCGTTCGCCAGGGGCGAGGAGGCCGTGGCGGTGGCCACGCGGTTCCCCGCCGGGCTGGAGCGGCGCGGCGGCTGGGGCGCCGAGACGCTGACCCTGCCCCCGGGCCGGTGGCGCGACGTGCTCACCGGCACGCGGCACACCGGCCGCATCCCGTTCGCCCACCTGCTCGCACGTTATCCCGTGGCGCTGCTGGATAGGGAATAGCAGACGGCAGTCGCCATATGTAGGCAACGCGGCGTTCAGCAGGCGCCGCGGTCCGCAGCACCACGGGGAGGAACATGTTCGAGGTCTGGGCACCGGCGGCCGGTAGTGTCGAGGTTGAGATCGACAAGTCCGACCGGTACGACATGACCCGCCGCGACGACGGCTGGTGGACGGCGGAGGTGCCCGGCGCCTCGCACGACACCGATTACGCCTTCAGCGTCGACGGCGGAGAGGCGTTCCCCGACCCGAGGACGCGCCGGCAGCCCTACGGCGTCTTCGGGCCGAGCCGGGTCTACGACCACGGCCGCTTCGCCTGGAGCGACCAGGCCTGGCGCGGGCGCGACCTTCCCGGCTCGGTGATCTACGAGCTGCACGTCGGCACGTTCACCAAGGAAGGCACGTTCGACGCGGCGGCGGGCAGGCTCGAGCACCTTGCCACGCTCGGCGCGGACTTCGTGGAGCTGCTCCCGGTCCCGCCGGTCCCCGGCCGCTACAACTGGGGGTACGACGGGGTCGACCTCTACGCGGTGCACGAGGAGTACGGCGGGCCCGACGGGCTCAAGCGCTTCGTGGACGCCTGCCATGCCGCCGGCATCGGCGTGCTGCTGGACGTCGTCTACAACCACCTCGGCCCGTCCGGGAACTTCCTCGCCCAGTTCGGGCCCTACCTCCACGAGTCGGCGTCCTCGTTCTGGGGACAGGCGGTCAACCTCGACGGAAAGCACTCCGACGAGGTACGCCGCTACTTCATCGGCAACGCGGTGCAGTGGCTGCGCGACTTCCACATCGACGGGCTGCGCCTCGACGCCGTTCACGCCTTGCACGACAAGCGGGCCCTGCACTTCCTGGAGGAGCTCGCCGAGGAGGTCGACGCGCTGTCCGCCACGCTGCGGCGGCCGCTGACGCTGATCGCCGAGGCCGACATGAACGACCCGCGCCTGATCACGCCGCGCGACGCCGGCGGCTACGGCCTGGCCGCGGCCTGGGACGACGACGTCCACCACGCCCTGCACTCCGCCCTGACCGGCGAGCGGCACGGCTACTACTGCGACTTCGGGCCGATGGAGGTGCTGGCCAAGGTGCTCACCTCGGCCTACCTCCATGACGGCACGTACTCCACGTTCCGTGGGCGCACCCACGGCCGCCCGGTCGACCGGCGCCGGATCCCCGGATACCGCTTCGTGTGCTCCCTGCAGAACCACGACCAGATCGGCAACAGGGCGATGGGCGACCGGCTGCCGCCCGAGGCGCTCAAGCTCGGTTCCGGCCTGTTGCTGACCTCGCCTTTCACCCCGATGCTGTTCATGGGGGAGGAGTGGGGGGCGAGCTCGCCGTTCCTGTTCTTCACCGACCACGTCGAGCCCCACCTCGCCCAGGGCGAGAGCGAGCGCAGGGAGCGGGAGTTCGTCGGCTTCGGCTACGACGACTGGGGAGCCACGGCCCCCGACCCGCAGGACGAGGCGACGTTCCATCGCTCGAAGCTCGACTGGAGCGAGCTGTCGTCGCCGGGTCACGAGGAACTGCTCGGCTGGTACCGCGATCTGATCGCGCTGCGCAAGGCCAATCCCGACCTCGCCGACCCCCGGCTCGACCGCGTCTCTGTGGAGACCAGCGAGGAAGGCCGCTGGATCGTCGTGCACCGCGGCGCGCTGCGTGTCGCCGCCAACCTGGGTGACTTCTCGGTGGCCGTCCCGCTGGCACCCGGCACGGTGCTGCTCGCGTCCGATCCGAAGGTGTCGATGACCGGCGCGGACATCACCCTGCCGGCACACTCGCTGGCCGTGGTGCGGCCCGACTAGACCGTACGTCCCGCGCTCGGCCAGCCGGTGCGGCGCGCGGCCCCCTCGTGGACAATGGGCAGATGATCATAGCTTTCTCCGTCACCCCGCTCGGCGTGGGTGAAGGCGTCTCAGAACCTGTGGCCAGGGCCGTACGGGTGGTCCGCGAGAGCGGCCTGCCGAACAGCACCGACGCCATGTTCACTACGATCGAGGGCGAGTGGGACGAGGTGATGGACGTCGTGAAGCGCGCGGTCGAGGCCGTCGCCGAGGTCGCCCCCCGCGTCAGCCTGGTGCTCAAGGCCGACGTACGACAGGGCGTGGACGACGCCATGACCTCCAAGGTCGAATCCCTCGAACGCCACCTGGAGTAACCCGCTGCCGAGCAGGAAGAGGGACCGGTCAGGCGCTTTTGGGCGCGGCGGAGAAGGCGGCCGGCCCGGGCTTGCGGGCGACCCCGCCCGCTCCCAGCGGCGCCATGCGCTTGACCAGGTAGGACGGGAGGAAGAGGTTCATGTCGAGCTGCTCGAAGTCTCCGAAGAGCTGTGTGATCTCTTCGCGGCTTCGCGGCACCAGGGGCACGCTGGCCGTGGAGTAGATATGCCGGAGCCGTTCGGTGTCGTGGCTGCGGTCCTCGGTCATGGTGAGGTGCGTGATGACCAGATGGCTCCCCGGCGCCACCATGTCGCGCAGCCTGGCCACGTGCTCGTACGGCTCGTCGACGAAGTGCAGCAGCGCCATCATGAGCAGCCCGACCGGCTGGTCCCAGTCGATCAGGCGGGTCTGGGAGACCTTGGCATGGATGTCCTCAGGCTTGCGGACGTCACCGTCGATCATGGCGACCGTGGCGGTGCTGGCCAGCAGCGCGCGGCCGTGCACGCACACGACCGGGTCGTTGTCGACGTAGACCGTGCGGGCGTCGGGAGCGACGGCGTGCGCGACCTGGTGGACGTTCTTCTGCGTGGGCAGGCCCGCGCCGATGTCGACGAACTGCCGGATGCCGACCTCGGCGGCCAGGTAGCGCACGGCGTTGCCGAGGAACTCCCGGTTGCGGCGCGCACCCTCGCGCGACTCGGGGAAGACCCTGACGATCTGCTCGGCCGCATCGCGGTCGGCGGCGAAGTTGTCCTTGCCTCCGAGCATGTAGTCGTAGATGCGGGCGGGGTTCGGCGTGTGGATGTCGACGCCGCCCGGAGCTTCACCTCTCACCGAACCGCTCACCGAGTCCTCCTCGCGTCGTGCCGACGCCGTGGGGCCGACGATCCCGATCGTACCGGAAAGGAACCTTTCAACTGGGTTCAATGCCTGATCGGCTGACTCGTGGAATATCGGGTGCCCGGGAAGGCGCGACCCGGGTCTGAGTACCATCGGCCGTGGCACCACTCAGGAGGTTGGATATCCGTATTAGCCGGATGTCGTCGGGGTAGTGCCCATCTGGACCGGAACAGGTGTGGGACGAGGAGTTCTCATGGTGCACGAGCGCGCTGGGAAGCCGGCGCAGGCGTCCGATCTGGTAGACGTGCCCCGTCTCGTGACGGCGTACTACGCCCTGCACCCCGACCCCGGCCGTCCCGAGCAGCGGGTCTCCTTCGGCACCTCCGGCCATCGGGGGTCTTCCTTCTCGACCGCCTTCAACGAGGACCACATCCTCGCCACCAGCCAGGCCATCTGTGAGTACCGGGCACGGCAGGGCGTCGACGGGCCGCTCTTCCTGGGGATCGACACCCACGCGCTGTCGGAGCCGGCGCGTGTCACCGCGCTGGAGGTCTTCGCGGCCAACGGGGTCTCCGTGCTCATCGACAGCCGTGACGGTTACACCCCGACGCCCGCGGTGTCGCACGCGATCCTGACCCACAACCGGGGACGCGCCACCGGCCTGGCGGACGGGGTGGTGGTGACCCCGTCGCACAACCCGCCAGGCGACGGCGGGTACAAGTACAACCCGCCGAACGGCGGCCCGGCCGACACCGAAGCCACGTCCTGGATCCAGGACCGTGCGAACGCGCTGATCGCCGCGGGGCTGAAGGAGGTACGGCGGATCCCGTACGAGCGCGCGGTGACGGCCGAGACCACCGGGCGGTACGACTTCCTGGGCGCGTACGTGGACGACCTGCCGTCGGTGATCGACGTGGACGCGATCCGCGGCGCCTCGGTGCGCATCGGGGCCGACCCCCTGGGCGGCGCGAGCGTGGAGTACTGGGGGGCCATCGCCGAGCGGCACCGGCTGGACCTGACCGTCGTGAACCCCGAGGTGGACCCCACCTGGCGGTTCATGACGCTCGACTGGGACGGCAAGATCCGCATGGACTGCTCCTCGCCCTACGCCATGGCGTCCCTGATAGCCAACCGGTCGGCCTACCAGGTGTCCACCGGCAACGACGCGGACGCCGACCGGCACGGGATCGTCACCCCGGACGGCGGGCTGCTGAACCCCAACCACTACCTGGCCGTCGCGATCTCCTACCTGTGGGGCCACCGGCCGGGCTGGCCGGACGGCGCACGGGTGGGCAAGACCATGGTCAGCAGCAGCATGATCGACAGAGTCGTCGCCGACCTCGGCCGCGAGCTGTTCGAGGTGCCCGTCGGGTTCAAGTGGTTCGTCGGCGGCCTGCTCGGCGGGTCGCTCGGGTTCGGCGGCGAGGAGAGCGCGGGGGCGTCGTTCCTCCGGCACGACGGCTCGATCTGGACCACCGACAAGGACGGCATCATCCTCGCCCTGCTCGCATCGGAGATCGTCGCGGTGACCGGAAGGTCCCCCAGCGAGCACTATGCGGACCTTGTGAAGAGGTTCGGCGCCCCGGCCTACGCCCGCGTCGACGCCCCCGCCACCCGGGAGGAGAAGGCGGTGCTCGCCCGGCTGTCCGCCGGCGACGTCACGGCCGGCACGCTCGCGGGAGAGCCGGTGACCGCGGTGCAGACCTCGGCCCCGGGCAACGGCGCCCCGCTCGGCGGGATCAAGGTCTCCACGGAGAACGCCTGGTTCGCCGCCCGCCCCTCCGGCACAGAGGACGTGTACAAGATCTACGCCGAGTCCTTCGAGGGCCAGGACCATCTCGGCCGGGTGCAGGAGGAGGCCCGCGCCTTGGTCGGCGCGGCGCTGAAGCGAGCCGGCGGCCCCGCCTAGGCCGCACGCCCGCTCACCTCGGTGAGCGGGCGCCGCGAGGCGAGGTCAGGAGAGCTTCCACTCGACAGGGCCGGCGCCCTGCTTCTCGAGGAGCTCGTTCGCACGGCTGAAGGGACGGCTGCCGAAAAAGCCGTTGCGGGCCGACAGCGGGCTCGGGTGCGCGGACTCTATGCACGGCACCTTGCCCAGCATGGGCTTGAGCGACCGGGCGTCGCGGCCCCACAGGATGGCGACGAGCGGGCCGCCGCGGGCGACGAGCGCGTGGATGGCCTGCTCGGTCACCTGCTCCCACCCCTTGCCCCGGTGGGAGGCGGGCTTGCCCGGGGCGACGGTGAGCACCCTGTTGAGCAGCAGCACGCCCTGCTCGGTCCACGGGGTGAGGTCGCCGTTGGACGGCAGGGGGTGGCCGAGGTCGGCGGTGTACTCCTTGAAGATGTTGACCAGGCTGCCCGGCAGCGGGCGCACGTCCGGGGCGACGGAGAAGCTCAGGCCGACGGGATGGCCGGGGGTGGGATAGGGATCCTGCCCGACGATCAGCACGCGAACCCGGTCGAGGGGCTGCTGGAAGGCCCTGAGCACGTTGGCCCCGGCGGGGAGGTACTGCCTGCCGTCGGCGATCTCCTGCCTGAGGAAATCGCCCAGCGCGGAGATGCGCTCGGCGACGGGCTCCAGGGCGGTTGCCCACCCGGACTCGACGACTTCGTTCAATGGACGACCGGTCATGACCGGATCTTAGCCGCGCCACCGGGTAGGTGGACGCGAACCGGTCAAGCCTCGGGTGCCCGCCTGCCCCCGCGAGACAGGCACCCGAGGAGCGTGGGCTACTTCACCGAGCCCGCCATCAGGCCCTGAACGAAGTAGCGCTGGAAGGAGAAGAAAAGCACCAGGGGGATGATCAGCGAGAGGAAGGCTCCCGGCGCGAGGATGTCCACGTTTGTGCCGAACTGGCGCATCTGTGATTGCAGTGCCTTGGTCATCGGCTGGGCGTTGGTGTCGGCGAAGACCAGCGCGATGAGCAGGTCGTTCCACACCCACAGGAACTGGAAGATACCGAGCGAGGCGACCGCCGGTTTGGCCAGCGGGAACACCACCGTCGCGAAGATCTTCCACTCCGCGGCCCCGTCCATGCGCGCGGCTTCCAGCAGCTCCTTGGGGATGCCGACGAAGAAGTTGCGCAGCAGGAAGATGGCGAAGGGCAGGCCGAAGGCCACGTGGAACAGCACCACACCCGGTATTGAGCCAAAAATCCCGAGAAATCCGTACATCTTGGCGATGGGGATCAGAGCGATCTGGATCGGCACCACCAGCAGCGCGATGACCACCAGGAACAGCGCGTCACGCCCCGGGAACTCCATCCAGGCGAACGCGTACCCCGCCATGGCCGCGATGCCGATGACCAGGATGGTCGCCGGCACCGTGATCGCCACGGTGTTCCAGAAGGACGAGGTGAACCCGCTCGCCAACAGGTTGCTGTAGTTGTCGAAGGTCATCTGCGCGGGCTTGGTGAAGAACGTCCACCACCCGCTGGAGTTGTTGTCGGTGTCGCCGCGCAGCGACACCACGAGCAGGCCGAGGGTCGGGAGCAGCCAGAACAGGGCCAGCACGATCAGGACGACCTGGACCAGCCCGCCGCCGGCCTTGTCCAGCACCCGCGACAGGACCCCGCGCCGCGGCGCGCCCGCACTGCCCGCCGTACCCGGCTGGGACGCGGTGAGAGTCGTCATGCCTGCTCCCTCCGGAACCGCCGGATGTTGATGGCCATGAAGGGCAGGACCAGGACGAGCAGGAAGATCGCCAGTGCGCTGCCCAGCCCCTGGTTCCCGCCGCCGCCGAACGACACGCGCCACATCTCGAGCGCGATCACATTGGCCTGCGGCTGCACGGACCCGGGAGCGATGACGAAGACCAGGTCGAAGACCTTCAGGGTATTGATGATCATCGTGACCAGGACGACGAGCAGCACCGGCGAGAGCAGCGGGATGGTGATGCTGCGGAACACCTGCCACTCGGTCGCGCCGTCGATGCGGGCCGCCTCCAGGGCGTCACGCGGGATGGCCGAGAGGCCGGCCGCGATGAGCACCATGGCGAATCCCGCCCACACCCAGATGAACGCCCCGATGATGGCCGGGGTGATCAGCGTGGGCCCGAGCCAGGTGACCCCGGAGAACGGCTGGGTGAAGTTCGACTGCGGCAGCCGCACCTGGTAGGAGCCCTGGGGCAGCCCGGTGAAGTGGAAGGACCCGTCGGCGGCGGTCGTGGTGGTGGCCTTGACCGCGCCGCCGGAGACCGCCTCGACGGTGACCTCCGGGAGGCCCTTCTCGTTGCCGTCGATCTTGTTGGCCGTGCCGCCGCCGGGGGTGAAGTCGAGCCACACCGTGCCCGACAGCTCTCCCGGCGCCTCCGGAGCAGACCTGGCCGCGGCGGCGCCGGAGGGCAGCGCCTCCGGCTTCATACCGACCAGCGGGATCAGCACAGGCTGCCCGGCCTGGGCCGCCTGCCGGGTGACCACCGCGCCCTTGTCCACCAGCGCCGGCGCCTGGTCGTTCTCACGAGGACGGGCGCCGGGGTAGCCGCTGCTCGACGCGAACAGGTCGTGCACCGAGGTGATGACGGCGTTGGCCACGCCCTTGTCGGGGTCCTGCTCGTAGACCAGCCGGAAGATCACCCCGGAGGCCAGCAGCGACACCGCCATGGGCATGAACACGACCAGCTTGAAGGCGGTCGCCCAGCGGATCCGCTCGGTCAGCACCGCGAAGATGAGGCCGAGCGCGGTCACCAGGCTGGGCGCGAGGACGACCCAGATCAGGTTGTTCCTGATCGTGGTGAGCGTGCCCGAGTCGCTGAAGATGGCCGCGTAGTTGTCGGCGCCGACGAAGGTTCCGCCGTTGGCGTCGTACAGGCTGCGGATGATCGAGTAGACGATCGGGTAGACCACCCACGCTCCGAGCAGGACGACCGCCGGGAGCAGGAAGAACACGGCCACCTTGGGCGCGGGCCCGAGGTTGCCTGAGCCGCCGTATCTCGCCTTGGGAGAGGCGGGCCCGCCGGTGGCGAGCTGGGGGAGCGCGCCGCTTTCGCCTGTGGCGACGTCGTCGTCGAGAGCCGGATGGGTGGTGACTTCACCCTTCGTCTCTGTGGTCTCGTCTGGTCCGGGGGAGGCCCCGCGGGCGACGTCATCGCCGCCACGCGGGGTCTGCGGGCCGTCCAACCGTTCGGTCACGGCCTTCGCCCCTACTTCTTCCAGGCCTTGGCGGCGTCCGCCTCGAGCTTGTCCTGGGTGCCCTTGACGTCCTTGGGGTTGCGCAGGAAGTCCTGGAGGTCCTTCCACTCACCCTTGCCGTCGGTGCCACCGAAGGCACTCGGCGCCAGGTCTGACATGTCATACCGCACCGCTTCGCCGGCGGAGATGATCGTCTGCGCGAGCTGCTTGGTCAGCGGGTCCGGGTAGTTGTCGGGGGAGACGTTGCGGTTCGGCGAGAGGTAGCCGGGGTTCTTCGCCCACACCGAGCCGCCCTCGGCCGAGGCGAGGTACTCCAGCAGCGCCATCGCGCCCTTGGACTCCTTCAGCGCCACCGCGATGTCGCCGCCCAGCACGACCGGAGCGGTGTCGCCGGCCTTCGGGAACGGCATGATCTTGGCGTCCTCGCCGACCTTGGCGCCGGACTGGACGGCCGTGGTGGCGACGAAGTCGGCCTCGATGACCATGGCGGCCTTCTTCTGGCCGTACACCTGGGTGGCGCAGGTCGGGAAGTCGGTCTGCAGGGCGCCCGAGGAGCCACCCAGTATGTACTCCTTCTTGCCGAAGATCTGGCCTATCTTCTCCAGCGCCGTGGTCACGGAGGGGTCCGTCCACGGGATCTCGTGCTTGGAGAGCTTGTCGTAGTTGTCCGGGCCCGCGGTGGACAGGTAGACGTTCTCGAACAGGTCCGTGAGCGTCCAGCCCGAGGCGCCGCAGAGGGCGAACGGGGTGGTGCCGGAGTCGGCCACGGTCTGGGCGCTCTTGATCAGCTCGTCCCATGTGGTCGCGGGCTGGGTGCCGGCGTCGTCGAACGCGGGGGCGCGATACCAGATCAGGGACTTGTGCGCGGCCTTGACCAGCACGCCGTACACCTGGCCGTTGGCCGAGCCGAGGCTCTTCCAGTACGGCGTGTAGTTCTGGTCGATCTGCGCCTGGACCTCGGACGAGAGCGGCTTGAGCGCGTTCTGGTCGGCGTACTGCTGGACGAGGCCGGGCTGCGGCAGGACCGCGACGTCCGGAGGGTTGCCGCCCTGGATGCGCGGGCCGAGATAGGCGCCGGTGTCCTCACCGGTCGAGGCGTAGGTGACCTTGGCCCCGGACTTTTCCTGGAAGGCATCGAGGACCTTCTGGAAGCTCTTCTGCTCCTCGCCGGTCCACTTGGCCGCGATCTCGATGGTCGTGCCGGCCAAAGGCTTGGCCGCCGGAGCGCTGCCGCTCGCCGAGGGCTTGGTGTCGCCGGACTGACCGCCGCACGCGGCGGCCGCGAGCATGAGCCCGGCCACCACCGCAGTCGTCTTGACACGCATGGTGCTACCTCCTGTTGAAGGCCCCGAAATGGAAAGATGAGTTTTGGGATGAGGTGATGCCGTGGGCGGGGGATCGCCCTCGCCTATTGATTGCGGATGATCTCGCTGAGTTGCTGCTTAAGGGCGGCGACGGTCTCGTCGCTCGGTTTCCTGAGATTGAGCGCGTCGGAGACGGCGCTCGAGATGGCCAGGCTCACCTGGTCGTATTTGGAGCTGACCGGTCTCGGCCGGGCAGACATGATGCTCTGCTTGAGCACCGGGAGATATGGATAACGCTTGATGAGGGCCGGATCGTCGTACAGCTCCGACCACACCGGCGGGAATGATCCGTCGGTGAGCACGCTGCGCTCGTTCTCCAGCCCCGTGAAGTACCGGATGAACTCAAGGGCCGACTTCTGGTGCTTGGAGTACGCGCTGATGGCCAGGTTGAGACCGCCCAGCGAGCTGGACCCGGGCCCGTTCCTCCCGGGTAGCCGCGTCACCGCGAACTTCCCCGCGATGGTCGAGCGCGTGGCCGGGCCGTACGCATGGGGCCAGTTGCGGGCGAACAGCAGCCTGCCCTGCTGGAACGCCAGGCGCGACTCCTCCTCCTTGAAGGTCAGCGCCTCCTGCGGGATCCACCCCTGGCGGAGCCCGCCGACCAGGAAGTCGAGCCCGGCCGTGGCGGTGCCGAGGTCGAGGGTGACCCTGGTGCCGTCAGGGCTGAGGATCTGGCCGCCCGCGGACTGCAGGGCTTCGGCGAAGTTGACGGTGAGGCCCTCGTAGGGGAGGAACTGGCCGGCGTAGCCCTCGATCTTGTACTTCTTGCCGAGGCGTGAGGCCTGGTCGCGCATCTCTGCCCAGGTCTTGGGCGGCTGGAGATGCTCGGCGTCCAGGATGTCCTTGCGGTAGTAGAGCAGCCCCGCGTTGCTGGTGTAGGGCACCGCGTAGAGCTTCCCCTGGTAGACGGCCGTGTCGACGACCGGCGGCAGGAACCTGTCGAGCGGGAACATGCTCCGGTCGAGGGGCACGATCCAGCCGGCGTCGGCGAACTCCGCCGTCCAGACCACGTCGAGGCCCAGCACGTCGTAGCGCTCGCTTCTGGCCTGCAGGTTGGCGACCATCTGCGCGCGCTGCTCGTCCGCCGCCTCCGGGAGCTCCAGGAGGGTGACCTGCTCCTTGGGGTGGGCTCGGTTCCACCTGTCGATGAGGGGCTGGATGTAACCCGTGGTGTCACGCCCGGTCGCGAAGGTCATCGGACCTGTGCCGTCCGTGGTCCCGATTTGGACGGCGTCGCGCTCGCCGAGCCCCGCGCAGCCGCTGAGCAGCAGTGCCGCCAGCAGAAGGGGAGCCAGACGCCGCACGTGTCCTCCGGGTTTAGATTCAGTTACATGCGTGTTATGTAGATGCATGCATGTTATGCATAGCGATAATGTGAATCAACGGATTACCCCGTAACACTCCGGTAACGTGAAGCCCGAGGGAGGTGGGGCGTGCGGCTCCAGCTGCTGGCGCTCCTGTCGAAGGAACCTGCCCACGGGTACGAACTGAAACAGGCACTCGAGCAGGTCTTCGGCAATGCCTACCCTTCTCCCAACATCGGGCAGATCTACGTCACGCTCGGCAGGCTGGAGAAGGACGGCCTGGTCCGCAGCGTCGACGTCGAGCAGTCGAACCGCCCGAACAAGAAGGTCTACTACTGCACGGCCGAGGGCCGCGAGGCCCTTGACGAGTGGGTCGACTCGCCTACCGAGGGGCCGAGGGTCAGAGACGAGTTCTTCATGAAGCTCGTGCTGGCGCCCATGACCGGCATCGCCGACCGCATGGCGCTCATCAACCGTCAGCGCCGTCATTACCTCGCGGTCATGCGCGATCTGGTAGAACTCGCCCAGCAGTCCGACCAGGAAAACCGTCCGGCACAACTGCTCATCGAAGGTGCCATGCTCCATCTCCAGGCGGACCTGGACTGGCTGGAACGCTGCCAGGAGGATCTGGCCTGACGGGACGGGAGCCGACCAGTGACCATCGCGAGCGCGCCGAGTGCCATTCACACGGTCAATCTGGTCAAGATCTACCAGACCGGAGGCCTGCCCGTGCACGCGGTGCGGGGCATCGACCTGCGGGTGGAGCCAGGCGAGTTCGTGGCCGTCATGGGGCCGTCCGGCTCCGGGAAGTCCACGCTCGTCCACATGCTCGGCGGCCTCGACACCCGCACCAGCGGTGAGATCTGGGTCGACGGCAAGCGCGCCGACACCCTCACCGAGAGCGCCTGGGCCATCCTGCGCCGCCAGAAGATCGGCTTCGTCTTCCAGTTCTTCAACCTCGTCGACAACATGACCGTGGCGGACAACGTCGAGCTCCCGGCCCTGCTCGGCGGCGCGTCGGCCAGACACGCCCGCGAGCGCAGGCAGTATCTCCTCGGCGAGCTGGGCCTGACCGACAAGGCCGACGCCTCCCCCGCGCAGCTCTCAGGTGGCGAGCAGCAGCGCGTGGCGCTGGCCCGGGCCCTCGCCAACCAGCCCCAGGTGCTGCTGGCCGACGAGCCCACGGGCAACCTCGACAGCCGCAACACCCGCGACGTCCTCCGCGTGCTCGGCGAGGTTCACCGGCAGGGCCAGACCATCGTCATGGTCACCCACGACGCCCGGGTGGCGGGGCTGGCCGACCGGGTGGTGACCCTTCTCGACGGCCAGATCGTCGACGATGCGGCCATCGCCGCCGTCCGCCGCCGTCCCAAGGGCGGCGCGGGCGGCGTGGTGGAGCTCCGGGGCTGAGGGGCGGATGAGCCACAGCACCACCGCGGCCGAGTACCGCTGGGTCCGCGCCGATCTGCGGGCCAGGCGGGCGCAGGCGCTCCTCGCGATCCTCGCGGTGGCCGGCATCGTCACCGCGCTGATCACCGCCGCCACCCTGCTCGAGGACGGCACCAACCCCTGGCGTGGCCTGTTCGTACGTGGGAACGGGGCCCACGTCTGGATCCACACCAAGGACGCCCCGAACCCCGCGACGCTCAAGGGGCTCGACGGCGTCACCGACGTCGCGGGGCCGTACCGCAGTGCCCCCGCGACGCTGGTGCAGGGGCGCAAGAAGACCCCGGTCGCGCTCCAGGAGATGGCGGCCGCGCTCCCGGCGGTGGGGCGCCCTCTCGTACGCGAGGGCCGCTGGCTCGACGCGGACGACCCCGAGGGCGTGGTCGTGGAGCGGTCGTTCGCCGACGCCGTGGGCCTGCGCCCCGGCGGGTCGTTCTCGGTCATCGGCCTCAACGGCGCCACCCACGATCTGACGGTGATCGGGCTCGCCGAGAGCGGCGACCAGGGCTTCTACCCCGAGTGGACCCCCGGTTTGGCCTGGACCCTCGCCGCCACGCTCGAGCAGGTCGAGCCCGCCATCGGCCGCAGCGAGTCGGTCACGGGGCTGCGCCTCGCCGACCCCGACGACACCTCCCTGATCGTCCAGCGCACGATCACCAAGCTCGCCGGCCAGGTGCAGCGGGTCTCCACGTGGCGGGAGGTCCAGGCCTCGATGGAGCTGGACAACCGGCTGCTCGGGGTGCTGCTCGCGCTCTTCGGCGCTGCCGGGCTGGTGGCGGCGGCCCTGGCCATCGCCAACGCGACCGGCGGCCGGGTGCTCACCCAGCAGCGCGACATAGCCACGCTGAAGTCGCTGGGGTTCACCCGGCGCCAGGTCGTCCGCATGCTGCTCGCCGAGCACGGCACCCTGGGGCTGGCCGGCATCGTGCTCGGAGTGATCTGCGGGCGGCTCATCACGGTGTACGCGCTGGGGGAGACCGTGGTGATCCCGCTGTCCTCGGCCCCGCTGCTGGCCATCGCCTTCGGCACGGCCCTGGTGGTCCTGGTCGCCGTGTGGCTGCCCGCGTGGCGCGGTGGCCGTACTCCGCCGATCCCCGCGGCCTCGGTCGCGCCGCCGCGCGGGCACCTGTCCCGCATGGCCCGCCTGGCGCTTCTCGTACGGCTGCCGCCCGCGCTCGTGCTCGGGGCCAGGGACGCCTTCACGCGCAGGCTGCCGGCCTTGCTGACGACGTTCGGCCTCGCGGTCCCCATGATGATGATCACGATCGGTCTCGGCTGCTGGGCCTCGCTGGACGCCTTCAAGAGCCATCCCGAGCAGGTCGGCCAGGCCGCCTCGCTCACCGTACGTCCGGGAAGCCTCACCTCCCAGGCGGCCAACCGGCTCGCGCTCGCCGACCCCGACGTGGTCGCCGCCTACCCCGGCACGGAGGTGGACGCGCTCGTCCCAGGGCAGACGCGTACCGTACGGGCCCGGGCCCTCGGCACCGTCACCGACCCCTACCCGTTCTCGGTCGTCGAGGGACGCCTGTTCCAGGACCGTGGCGAGGCGGTGGCGGGCCAGGGGCTGCTCGACCTGCTGCACGTCCAGATCGGTGACCGCACGCGGCTCACGATCGGCGGCACGCCGTTGATCGTCCGGATCGTCGGCCGGGTCCTTGAGCCCGAGCAGGACGGCGAGGTGCTCTCGGTTCCCCTGGACAGCCTGGCTCCGAAGGACGCCCTCCCGCCGCAGTTCTACAGCCTGGTGCTGCGGCAGGGCGCCGACCCCGCGGCCGTGCGGTCACGGCTTCAGGCTCAGGCGCTGGAGGTCTCGCAGGCGGTCAACCCGGCCGACCGGCTGTCGGTGATCCGGGTGATCATCGTGGCGCTCGTGGTGGTGCTGGCCCTGCTGGGCCTGGCCAACCTGCTGACCGCGAGCGCGCTCGGGCTGCGCGACCACGCGCTGGACCTCGCCGTGCTCAAGGCGATGGGGCTCACACCGCGCCAGGTCATGGCGACCTTGGTGACCGGCACGGGGCTGCTCGTGGTGATCGGCGTCGGCGCGGGCGCCGTGGCGGGGGCCTTCGTGTCGTCCGGGCTGATCGACCTCCAGGGAGCCGCGAGTGGCATGGGCGCGGGCATCGGCCGCGCGCCCGCGCCCGCGACCCTGCTCCTGGCGGTGCTGGCGGCCGTCGGGGCGTCCCTGCTGGTCGCGCTCATCCCCGCGCGCAAGGCCGCCCGCGCTCGTATCCCGGTGACCCCCCGCTGAAAGGGGTCAGCGGGATACGGGGGCTCAGCGCTCGGTGAGCGAGAACCAGTAGAAACCGTGCCCGGCCAGCGTGAGCAGGTAGGGCAGCTCGCCGATCACGGGGAAGGCCACGTCGCCCCGGCACTCCACCGGGGTCATGCCCGCGAACCGCCGCAGGTCGAGCTCCACCGGCTGGGGGTGCCGGGAGAGGTTGTTGACGCACAGCATGCGGTCGTCGCCCTCCTCCCTGATGAACGCCAGCACGCTGTAGTTCGGCGACCACAGCTCGGTGTACGCCCCGGTGCCGAACACCGGGTGCTGACGCCGCACGGCCAGCATCTTCCTGGTGAAGTGCAGCAGCGACGAGCCGCTCTTGGTCTGGGCCTCGACGTTGACGGCCTGGTAGCCGTAGATCGGGTCCATGATGGCCGGCAGGTAGAGGCGGCCGGGGTCGCCGCTCGAGAAGCCCGCGTTGCGGTCGGGGCTCCACTGCATCGGCGTGCGCACCGAGTCGCGGTCCTCCAGCCAGATGTTGTCGCCCATGCCTATCTCGTCGCCGTAGTACATGACCGGGGAGCCCGGCATGGACAGCAGCAGCGCGGTGAACAGCTCGATCTGGTCGCGGTCGTTCTCCAGCAGCGGGGCGAGCCTGCGCCGGATGCCGAGGTAGGCCCGCATGCGCGGGTCCTTGGCGTACTCCGCGTGCATGTAGTCGCGTTCCTCCTCGGTGACCGTCTCGAGCGTCAGCTCGTCGTGGTTGCGGAGGAAGATGCCCCACTGGGCGTTCTCGGGCAGCTTGGGGGTGCGGGACATGATCTCGGAGATGGGCTCACGCGACTGCCGGCGCACCGCCATGAACATGCGCGGCATGAGCGGGAAGTGGAACGCCATGTGGCACTCGTCGCCCCCCGTGGTGAGGTCTCCGAAGTACTCCACGACGTCCTCTGGCCAGCCGTTGGCCTCCGCGAGCAGCACCCGGTCGGGGTACAGGCGGTCGACCTCGGCCCTGACCCGCTTGAGGTAGGCGTGGGTCTCCGGCAGGCCGGAACAGGCGGTGCCCTCGCGCTCGAAAAGGTACGGCACGGCGTCCAGGCGGAAGCCGTCGATGCCCAGGTCCAGCCAGAACCTCAGGACCTCGAGCATGGCATCCTGAACGGCCGGGTTCTCGTAGTTGAGGTCCGGCTGGTGGTGGAAGAACCGGTGCCAGTAGTGCTGGCCGCGCACCGGGTCGTACGTCCAGTTGGACTCCTCGGCGCCGACGAAGATGACGGGCGCGTCCGGGTAGCGGGTGGGGTCGTCCGACCACACGTAGAAATCGCCGTAGGGCCCGGCCGGGTCGTGCCGGGACGCCTGGAACCACGGGTGTCGGTCGCTGGTGTGGTTCATCACCAGGTCGGTGATGATCCGGAGACCCCGCTTGTGCGCCTCCTCGATCAACTCCACGAAGTCGGCCAGATCACCGAACTCCCGGAGGATCTTCATGTAGTCGGCGATGTCGTACCCGCCGTCGCGCAACGGCGACTCGTACAGCGGCAGCAGCCACAGGCAGTCGACGCCGAGCCACTGGAGGTAGTCGAGCTTCTCGATCAGGCCGCGCAGGTCGCCGGTCCCGTCGCCGTTCGAGTCATGGAAACCGCGCACCAGGACTTCGTAGAAGACGGCTCGCTTGTACCACCGGGGGTCTGACGAGATGAAGTCCTCGGAAACGGATTCCGGGCATGGTGAAGCGCTCATAGATATCGCTCGCATGAGGAGAGTAGGGCGGTACAAACATGGGGGCTCGCGCTGTGGGAGCCGTCATCCCTGCGGCTCCCGCCCGACGCCGCCACCGAAGGGGTGGCTCGGTGATCAGCGTGTTTCGGCGCTGTTTCGCGGAAGACTAGCAGGCCATAAGGCCCATCCAAAGACGATGAGCGATGGTCACCCAGCGTGCCAACCGCGTAATCGGCGCACCCCCGAGAATGCTCACGTAACAGGCCGCGCACCCTCCGTGCGCACCCCTGCTAGGAGCTGCTCGACCATGGGGGCGTGAGGTCGCCGAGGACGTCCTCGTAGTCCGTCAGCCAGGAGCCGAAAACCACCACTCCGCGCAGCCAGAACCGCGAGTTCCACGAGCCGAAGGCCGTCAGCGCGTCCGGCCCCTGGGCGACCACGTCGAGCATCGGCTCCGACATCAGCCCCCGTACGGTGGCGGCCCTCAGCAGCATCCTGTGGTTCCACTCGCGCGCGACCGGGCCGCTGGAGCGCAGCGGCACCCGCCGGTGCGGCAGCGCCCCGTTGGTGGACGGCAGGGCGGCCACGCGCGGGTTCGCCGCCCGGAGGATCTCGCGGTAGAACCTCCCGCCCTCCTTGCGGTCCACGGGCACCGACAGCGTGGCGTCGAAGAAGTCCGGGTGCAGGAAGGGGAAGACCGGGGTGGCCTCGGGGCCGACGAGGTTCACCGGGGAGCGGGCGATGCCGCGCGCGGTACGGGTGTGCAGCACGCTCAGCGGGAGCTCCGACCTGTGGCCGCGCAGCATCGAGGTCGCCTGGGCGAACGCCGTGCCGACCCGGTCGTCGACGAAGGCGAGCGCCTGCTCGGACAGCACGGGGATGTGCGGCTCACCGGTCGCCAGGGCGGCCAGGAGGGCCGCCTGGCGGTCGGCGGAGGATCCCGCGTCCACGGCGTCGGCGGTGATGAGGAAGTTCTTCATCAGCGGCCCCCCGGCGAGGCCGTCCACGACCGCCCTGCGCGCCTTGTGGACCTCGCGGGCGAAGGGGGAGTACCACGCGTGGTGGCTGGTGAGGTACTCCAGCCTGCGCGCCGCCCACCGCGCCTCGTCGGGGTACGCGGCGGGGTCCTGCGGGACGATCCTGTGCCGGATGCCCAGCTCGCGGGTGATGTAGCGGGCGAAGTCGATGTCGTTGTCCAGGCCGTCGTCCGGGCTGGTGGTCCACGACTCGACGTCCATCCCGCGGGCCATCGCCACCGAGGCCAGCAGCCGCGAGTCGTACCCGCCGCTCACCGGCACGAGCAGCGGCCGGTCGTCGTACGGTTTCAGCGCCTCGTGGAGCAGCGCGACGATGTCACCGGCCGTGACGCCCCGGTCGAACGGCTCCTCGCGTACCCAGCGCGGGGTCCGCTTGTCCACGGTGATCCTGCGCGTGGACCGGGACCAGACCAGGGCGGTGGAGCCGGGCAGCCTCTTGACCTCCCGGTACGGGGTGTCCTCCAGCAGCGGATAGGTCAGCTTCAGAATGGCCGCCCAGGCGTCCCAGTTGATCTCGTACGGCCTGCGGGCCAGCGCCAGGAGCGGCTCGATGTTCCCCGCGAAGTAGATCGCGTCGCCATCGGACAGGTAGTAGACGTCGATCAGCCCGAACGCCCCCGTGTGCAAGGTGACGGTGTCGGGCTCGTCGATGAGCCCGGGCGTCTCCCATGTCTCGGCCACCACCGGCCACCGTGCCGCGGCGCCGGGCCTCTGCTCGGCCCAGGCGAAGCGCCCGGCGGCGTACGGGGGGAGCGGCGCGGAGGTCAGCAGCGCCGCGCCCGGCGAGCCGTGCGCCTCCCGTACGGGGGGACCCGCCTTCCTGAGCAGCTCCAGCCTGGCCGGGTCGTAGGCCCCGACGGCGCCGCAGACGTACGGTCGCGCCGCGTACTCCGGCCAGTTCCCCTTACGCACCGGATCTCTCCCCTCAGCGAGTACCTGCCGAGTGTACGGACTTGTGGCAGTTCGAGATGATCGGCCCCGATCTGCGATTATTCTTGCCCGACCTCTTGGACACGGTGATGGCATGAGTGAAGAGTTGGAGAGCACCCGGCGAGCCCTGGAAGCGGCCGTCGCGGCGGCTTCGGGTGCCGCCGAGCTCACCCGGTTGCTGGCCGGCTACCAGGAGCGGCTCGCCAGAGCCGCCGTGTCGGAGGCCGAGGCCCTCACTCGGACGCGCGAGGCCGAGGCCCGGCTGAAGGCGGCCGAGAGGCAGGCCGCCCAGCTCGCCAAGAGCCTCGCCGAGCAGCGCTACCAGACCGAGGTCGCCCAGTGGCGGCTGGAGTCCGTGCAGGCCAGCCGGTGGTCGAAGCTGGGCGACGCCATCCACACCAAGAACCCCGGCGAGGTCGCTCGCACCCTCCGCGCCCCCACCGGCAAGCGCACGGCGCCGAAACGCTCCGACTTCGCCCCCACCCCTCCTGCCATCGAGGCCCCGCCGGTGGCGCCTGTGGTGCCCGACACGGCGGGACCGGCGGTGTCCAGGGCCATGGCCGAGGGCTTCGTGGCGCCCAAGGGCCCTCTGGCCAGGCCGTACCTGACCGTGGCCGCGATCGTGGACCGCCAGTCCGAGGCGCTGTTCCGCTACGAATGGCGCCAGGTCACCAACTTCGGCCCGGACAACTGGCAGGCGATGCTGGACGAGCACCGGCCGCACCTGCTCTTCGTCGAGTCAGTCCTTCCCGGGCCCCGGCAGGGCAATGGCGGGCGCTGGCTGGAGGAGCTCGCGGGCCGCTCCAGGGGCCTGCGCGACCTCGTCGAGGAGTGCGGCCGCAGGGGGATCCGGACGATGTTCTGGCACTCCGCGGGGCCGATCTCCGCGAGCGTGCCGATGGCCTCGCTGTTCGATCACGTGCTCGCGACCTCGGAGGCGAGGGCCCGCGAGTGGCGGGCGGCGCTGCGCCACGACCGCATCGGAATCCTCCCGCACGCAGTGCAGCCTCGCGTCCACAACCAGCTCCCTGCGGCAGGCGGCCGGTCCGGCGTCGGACTCCTCGGTACGGCCGTCCAGGCGGACGCGCCGCCGGACGCCGGATGGCGGCCGCTCATCGCGGAGAACGCCACCTACGACGACGTGCTGACGGCCTACCGCGAGGTCTCCATGGTGCTCGCGGGGCCGGACGCCGACGCGCGGACAGTTGAAGAGCTGTCCGCCTGTGGCACCCCCATCATGCAGCTCACCGCCCCCTTCGCCGCAGACGAGGCGTCACTGCGGCAGGCTGTGGAGTCCATCGGGGAGTACCTCGCGGCCGACCTCGAATGCGCGTCCGATGCCCATCTGGCCTGGCGTGCCACCGTCCCGGTCACCCCGCTGCTGGACCCGCTCCTCGGCACCGCCGGGCTGCCCTCCGTGCGCAACGCCGCCACGATCACGGCAGTCACCGCCGTCTCGGGCGTGGGGCAGCTCGATCACTTGCTCGGCCAGCTCCAGCGGCAGGCTCACGTCCCGGGCCAGCTCGTGATCGTGGCCGAGGGGCTGGACGTCGCCGTCGTCGAGAAGGCCGCGAGAGCCGTGCACAAGGGGGATGTCGTGGTCAGGGACACCGGCGTGCCGGTCACCCGGGGTGCCGCGCTCGACCGGGCGCTCCGGCTCGCCGACGGCGACCTGGTCGCCGTCCTCGACCCCCGTGACCTGTACGGCGAGCACTACCTGGCCGACCTGGCGAGGTACTTCGCGGCCGTGGAAGCCGAGATCATCGGCAAGGCCTCGTTCTACGCCCACATCCCCGGAACCGGGGCGACCCTGCTCCGCCAGCCGGGCGCCGACCACCGTTTCCTGCCCGAGGTCGGGGGCGGCACGCTGCTGGCCCGCCGCCAGACCCTCACCGAGCTCGGCATCGCCGACGTGTCGGAGGAATGGGACGAGGTCCTGATGCGCCAGTGCCGCACCGACGGCATCCGCGTCTACTCGGCCGACCGCTACTCCTACATCCGCCTCCCCACCTCCACCGAGCAACGCCTACTAGCCTCCTCCGAGCTACAGGGCTACATCCCTCCGGAACCCCTGGCCATGATCTAGCTGTATCGCCCCGCGGTCCGCGGCGGGTTTGACGACCTCGGCCCCTGCGGCTGCCGGCTGTAGGCTGCGTCGGTGTTGATGGGCGCGTTGTGTGTGGTTCTCGGGGGGCCGCCTGTTCCGAACGGGTCCTGGGAGCGGCGGGCCACGTACGTGTCCACGGTGGCGCTCAGGCGGGCCGGCGGGGTCCCCCGCGAGGTGGCGGAGGAGTTGGCGATACGGCTTCGCTTGCTGCCTGGGGTCCTGGCGGTCGAGGTGCGGCCGAACGGTTTCCTGGTCATCGAGGTGGCCGTGCCCGGTGACATCGTGCGCGAGATCCTGGCCGAGCCCGTCGCGCCGGGGCGGGAAGCCCGCGAGGAGCAGCCGCGGGCTGAGGGAGGGCCGTGGGCCGACTTTCCTCGTACGTGGGGCAACCCTGGCTTTGTCGTGAAATATGCGTACGTGCGGACGGGAGCCGTACAGCGCTGGGCTCACGATCTAGGGGTGTGGGACGAGGATCTGCCGGGCCGGGATCAAGATATGGGGGGCGGCGATGAAGATCTGGGGTCCGAGCATGACGATCACGTACTCGCGGATGGTGAGGATCTGCGCGACGGTGAAGAGCGGCACGACGACGCGGAGGGGTGGGACCCCGCGGCGTTCCGTCCGGAGTTGCTCGTCGATCCTCGCGACCGGGCGGTCCTGAGGCTCCTGGCCGAGCTGCCGAGCAGGCGTGGAAGCCGGGATCCCGGCTGGCAGG
Organism: Sphaerisporangium sp.; assembly: GCA_025964675.1. GTDB lineage: Bacteria > Actinomycetota > Actinomycetes > Streptosporangiales > Streptosporangiaceae > Sphaerisporangium. The sequence continues at coordinate 42,139 of JAOPYI010000301.1, forward strand.
CGTATCTTGAGCGGCTGGCCGAGGCATACCACGACGCCTTCGAGCACGCGCCCGCGATCCCCAAGGGAGACGAGGCATGGTCGGGGACTCACGTAGCCCGGCTCTGGATGGCGCGAGCCGTACGGAGGGTCCTCGCCGAGGGGTTGACAGACCTGCTCCAGACCGCTCCCCACAAAATATGAACAAAACGGGCAAATGGCAGGAAGTGGTGCGCCAGGCGGCCTAGTGTTCTGAAGATCTTCACAGCGGTGTCTCGCTGGTTGAGCATCGGGCGCGGTGGGATCACGGGTCGGATAGCCTCATGCGAGTGAGTCGATTCGCCCATCCCGCCGGTGACCGGCACGCGGAGGTGCTGCCCGAGGAGCGTCCTCCCCAGGCCCCCGCTGACCTCAACACGCTCGTCCCCACCATCTGGCCGCGAACATCCGGCCGTGTGGACGGCGCCGTCACGATCGCCGGCGTGGACGTCCGTGATCTCGCCCGAGAGTACGGCACTCCTCTCTACGTCGTCGACGAGGACGACTTCCGTTCCCGCTGCCGCGACTACAAGGCCGCCTTCCAAGGTGACGACGTGTATTACGCGGGCAAGGCGTTCCTGTGCAAGGAGGTCGCCCGCTGGGTCGACCAGGAGGGACTCGGGCTCGACGTCTGCAGCGGCGGCGAGCTCGCCGTGGCGCTGAGTGCGGGGTTCCCCGCGGAGCGCATCGCCCTGCACGGCAACAACAAGTCGTACTCCGAGCTCGAGAGGGCGCTGCGGGCGGGGGTCGGCCACATCGTCGTCGACTCCTTCGAGGAGATCGCCCGCGTCGGTTACCTCGCCGACGAGCTGGGCGTGCGACCCAAGATCCAGATCCGGGTCACCACGGGCGTCGAGGCGCACACCCACGAGTTCATAGCGACCGCCCACGACGACCAGAAGTTCGGCCTCTCGCTCAGCAGCGGGGCGGCGGCCGAGGCCGTGCGCCGCGTCCTCGCCCTGCCGCAGCTCGAGCTCGTCGGCCTGCACTCCCACATCGGCTCCCAGATCTTCGACACGGCGGGCTTCGAGGTCGCCGCGCGGCGCCTCGCCGTGCTGCTCATCGAGATCAAGCAGGAGCACGGCGTGATCCTCCCGGAGCTCGACCTCGGCGGCGGGTACGGCATCGCCTACGTCGAGGGTGACGACGCCCCCGACATCAAGGTCATCGCCGACAGCCTGCGCCAGATCGTCTCCAGGGTCTGCGAGGACGCCGACCTTCCGATTCCCCGCCTCACCGTCGAGCCGGGACGGGCCATCGCCGGTCCCGGTGGCGTGACGGTGTACGAGGTGGGCACGGTCAAGGACGTCGAGGGCCTGCGGTCGTACGTCAGCGTCGACGGCGGCATGAGCGACAACCTCCGCACCGCGCTGTACGGGGCCGACTACACCTGCGCGCTGGCGTCCCGCTCCAGCGACGGCGTCCCCGTGCTGTCCCGCGTGGTCGGCAAGCACTGCGAGAGCGGCGACATCGTGGTCCGCGACGTGTGGCTGCCGAGGGATCTCTCACCCGGAGACCTGCTCGCCGTCCCGGCGACGGGCGCCTACTGCCGGTCGCTGGCCCACAATTACAACTACCTGCCGAGGCCCGCGGTGGTGGCCGTGCGCGATGGCGTGGCCCGGGTGATCGTCCGCAGGGAGACCGAGGACGACCTCTTGAGGGGGCAAGTGTGAAACCGGTCACACCGGAAGAGCCCCGGGAGCCGGCCGGCGCCGACGACCCGGCCGTCTCCGCGGACAAGCGGGGGAAGCACGAGAAGCCGGGCAAGGCCGGTAAACCACTGAAGGTCGCCCTGCTCGGCTGCGGGGTCGTCGGGTCGCAGGTCGTTCGGTTGCTGCACGAGCAGGCCGACGACCTCGCCGCCAGGATCGGCGCCCCATTGGAGCTCGCCGGGGTGGCCGTCAGGCGCCTCGGCCGCAAGCGTGACAGCGACGTCGACCCGGCGCTGCTGACCACCGACGCCGAGGCCCTCGTCACCCGGGACGACGTCGACATCGTCGTCGAGGTGATCGGCGGCATCGAGCCCGCCCGGTCGCTCATCCTCGCGGCCATGTCCACGGGCAAGTCGATCGTCACCGCCAACAAGGCCCTCCTCGCCGAGGACGGCGCCACCGTCCACGGCTCGGCCAAGGAACACGGCGTCGATCTCTACTTCGAGGCCAGCGTGGCGGGGGCCATCCCCCTGCTCCGCCCGCTGCGCGAGTCCCTGGCCGGTGACCGTGTCCACCGCGTGCTCGGCATCGTCAACGGCACCACCAACTACATCCTCGACAAGATGGACTCCACGGGCGCCTCGTTCACCGACGCGCTCGAGGAGGCCCAGTCCCTGGGTTACGCCGAGGCTGACCCCACGGCCGACGTCGAGGGCTTCGACGCCGCCGCCAAGGCCGCGATCCTCGCCGGGCTCGCCTTCCACAGCCGGGTGACGGCCGCCGACGTCCACCGCGAGGGCCTCACCGAGATCACCGCGACCGACGTGGCCAGCGCCAAGGCGATGGGGTACGTCATCAAGCTGCTGGCCATCTGCGCCCGCTCAGACGACGGCCGCTCGGTCGGCGTCCGCGTGCACCCCGCCATGATCCCGAGGAGTCACCCGCTGGCCGGGGTTCGTGAGGCGTACAACGCCGTGTTCGTGGAGGCGGAGTCCGGCGGGCAGCTGATGTTCTACGGCAAGGGGGCGGGCGGGGCGCCGACCGCATCAGCGGTGCTGGGCGACCTCGTGGCCGTGGCGCGCAACCGCATCGCGGGCACCCACGGGCCCCAGGAGTCGACCTACGCCGACCTGCCCGTCCATCCGATGGGCGAGACGGTCACGCGTTACCACGTGTCGCTGGACGTCGCCGACAAGCCGGGCGTGCTCGCCAGGGTCGCCGACATGTTCGCCAAGCACGACGTGTCGATCCAGACCGTGCGCCAGGAGGGCCACGGCGACGACGCCCAGCTCGTGCTCGTCACCCACAGGGCCTGCGACGCCGCGCTTTCCGCGACAATAGACGGCCTGCGTGAGCTCGACATCGTCAGAGGCGTGACGAGCGTGATGCGCGTGGAGGGCGAGGAAACGCCCTGACCCGGCCGTCCCCTGGTGGGGCCCGATCGAGAGGTAACGCGTTGGGAGAGGGCGACCCCACACCGCTCGGTTACGTGCGGACCCCGTCGGCCGGTCCGGCCGACCTGTCCTTCGAGGGCGGGCGGCCCGTGATCGCCGGCGAGGCCGCGAACCTCCCGCTCAGCGCGGCCGATGTCGTACGGCTCCGCGCCTTCGAGGGATTGCGCGTCCGCTGGCCGCAGGGCCGGGCGGGCGTGCTGGAGACCATCCTTGGTCTCGCCGCGGCCGGGGTTCCCGTGCACGCCGACGACGTGCCGGGCTGGGCTGAGGAGGCCGCTCCCGGCCTTGCCGGGCTGCTCACCTCCTGGGCGCCCGGCCCGCGCGACCGGTCACTCCGGTCCGTGAGCGACCTGCGCAGGGAGGAGCACAGCCTGCGGCTGCGGCGCCACGCGACGCGCTCCACGCCTCCATCCGGTGCGGTTCCCAAGGTGAGCGTGGTGATGTCCAGCAAGCGGCCCCACCTGCTCGGGTCGGCGCTCGACCAGATCGCCCGCCAGCGCCACGTCGAGGTGGAGGTCCTGCTCGGCCTGCACGGCGTCCCGGCCTCCCACGAGGACGTACGCCGGGCCATCGACGGGTTCCCGCTGCCGCTGACCGTGGTGGAGGCGAGCGAGGCCACGCCGTTCGGCGAGGTGCTCGACCAGGTGGCCGCCAGGGCGAGCGGCGACGAGATCGCGAAGTGGGACGACGACGACTGGTACTCCCCGGAGCACCTCTCCGACCTGCTGCTGGCCCGCGCCTACAGCGGCGCCGACATCGTCGGCACGGCGGCGGAGTTCTTCTACCTGGAGCCGCTGGACGTCACGATCCGCCGCACCGACTACACCAGCGAAATCTGGTCCGATCACGTGGCGGGCGGTACGATCCTCCTCGCTCGGTCGAGATTTCAGGAAATAGGCGGATTCGAGGGGGTGCCGCGAGGGGTGGACGCCCAGTTCCTGAAGACCGCCCACGCGGCCGGCGCCCGGATCTACCGCACCCAGGGCCTCGGTTACGTCCTGCGCCGGTCTCTCGCCGCCGGCCACACCTGGCAGCTTCCCCTCGCCCACTTCCTGCGCGTCGCGGCGAACCAGTGGCGCGGCTTCCGTCCGAGCCGGATGTTGGAAACCTCATGACACCCCGCGTCCGCGGTAACGACTACACCGTGCTCGACCCGCCCGCGCTCGGCGCCTGGACACCGACCCTCCGGGTCAGCATCGTGGTGCCCGCCTACAACGACGGGCAGAAGCTCGACCTGGCGCTCGCCGGCCTCGCCGCGCAGACCTATCCCGAGGAGTTGCTCGAGGTCGTCGTCGTCGACAACGGCAGCAGCCCCGCCCTGCGCCTGCCCGAGATCCGCCCGGCGAACACCTGGCTGATCACCTGCGACGCCCCCGGCCGGGCCAACGCGCGGAACGCCGGGCTGGCGGCCGCGACCGGTGACGTCATCCACTGGCTCGACTCCGACGTGGTCGCCGACCGGCACGAGGTCGAGGCCCACATGCGCTGGCACCACCTCGCCCCCTACCTCGTCGTGACCAGCTATCTGCGGTTCACGACCGCCGCGCTTCCCCCGGCCGAGGTCGTGGCGGCGGCGGACGATCTCGCCAAGCTCTTCGAGCCCGCCGAGCCCCACGAGTGGCTGGTCGATCTCGTGGAGCGCACCAACGGTCTCACCGAGACCCCGAGCCGGGCCTTCAGCCTGCACATCGGCGGCGCCACCTCGGTGAACCGCGGGCTGATCGATGACGCGGGCCCCATGGACGAGCAGCTCATCCTCGGCCAGGACACCGAGATGGGGTACCGCCTGGCCCAGGCGGGGGCGGTGTTCGTCCCCGAGCCGCTCGCCCGGGGGTTCCACCTGGGCCCGTCGATGCGCATGCGCGACAAGCAGCCCATCGACCGGATCAGCCACGCCCTGATCGGCGACCGCGTCCCGCACTACCGCTGGCTCCGCGCGCACCCGGGCCGCCAGTGGAAGGTGCCCTACCTCGAGGTGGTGGTCGAGGCCGAGGGGTACGAGGAGACCCGCGCCACCGTGGACGCCGTACTGGCCGGCACCGTCCCCGACGTCTCGGTGCTGCTCACCGGCCCCTGGGACACCCTGGCGCCCGAGCGCAGGGCGCCGCTCACCGACCCCTGTCTCGACCTGACCCTCATCCAGGGCCACTACGCCTACGAGGGCCGGGTACGCCTCACGCCGGCCTGGGCCGAGCGCGTGGCGCCGTTCCGGCTCTGCCTCCCGGCGGGCTGGGTGCCGGGGGAGGACACACTCGCCCGGCTGCTCGACCTGGCCATGGACGGCGGTCACGGGCTGGTCAGCGTGCTGCTCGCGGAGAAGGACGACGGCGTGGCCGCGGCGCGGCTGGAACGCCGCTCGGCCTTCGCCCGCGCCGCCCTCATCACCGGTTCTTCAGGTGTAGGTACGTCCCCGTGGGCGCATGACGAGGCGGTGGACGACGTCTCCGGCTCGCTCTGGATCGATGGAGAGACGCTCGGCTTCCTGCCCGCAGCGGAGACGTCCCCCGGCAAGGGCCGCAGGATGGCCTACCGGGCCAGGCTGGAGACCGAGGCCGAGGTGGTCAGGCTCACTAAGGACGTCGAGCGGCTGCGGGGCCAGGTGGGCAAGTGGCGCGAGGAGGCGGGCCGGTGGCGCAAGACCGCCGTCGACCTGCGCCGTGACGTCGGCGGCCTCCGCAGAGAGGTCGCAGCCCTGAAGGCGAGCCGCCTGCGCACCATGATCAAACGAATCTCCGCCAGGCGCGCCAGAGGAACGGCCCAGCGGAACGGCTCCACGGCCTCCCCGATCACCGAGGGGCCATCCCCCACGGATTCGGCCGTCTAGGCCGGTCCCGCGACCCGCTGTTCAGCGGCCCCGGAGGGCCGTTCGCAGGCGCCGGGCGAGTTTCTGGCCTGCGGGCCCGGAAACGGCCTGGTCCGGCTTGCGCGTACGGTTTCCCGGTGACTGGTCGGGAGTGGGTTCGGCGCCCCCGGGCTTCGGCTCTCTGGGGCGCGGGCCCGCGGGCCAGAAGTCCGCCGCCGCGCCGCGACGTACCCCATGGGTCTGCTCGATCACCTCGGCGAGGTCCTCGCCGGGGGCGGCGAGCAGCCTGGCGCGGTTGAGGGCGTCGGTGCGCTCCAGCCGCGCGGTGCGGCCGTCGGGGAACTCAACCACGAGCAGTCCCGACCGTTCGCCGTTCATGGCCTTGATCATCAGTTCCAGCGAGCGGCGACCCAGCGGCACGTCCACGGGCCCGGTGTATCTGAACGGGACGGGAGCGGGGTCAGGGGCCACCGACGGGGCGAGCCGCACGCTCCCGTCGTACCGGAACTGCTCGTCGACCAGCCGCATCTCGAAGTCCGGGTCGTCGAGCACGCGGTGGCGATCCTCGGGCAGCTCCGCCCACGGCCCGACGAGGGTGACCACCACGTCCGGCAGGCTTCCGCCGAGCGCCGCGGTCACGGCCGCCCGTACCTCCGGCTCCGTGGAGCCCTCAGCGTCGAGTACCACCTCGGCATACGGCACCAGCCAGCGCCGGCCAGGCTCCTTGCGCAGGTCGCGGCGGAGGGGCACCCGGTTGGCCAGGAAGGGCGACACCACCCGGACCGTCGCCTCCTTGTCGACACGCTGCGCGGGAAGCCCGAGGTGGACGGCCCGCGCCTCCATGTCGGGGACGAAGACCGCCCCGCTCATCGCGAGCCGGTAGGCGAACTCGGTGTCCTCGCCCCTGAGCACCTGAGGATCGAGGCCGCCCACCCGGTAGAACAGAGCGCGGCGGAACGAGACGGTCGGCCCGGTGCAGACGTGGTACGGATTCCTGCTGGCACGCAGTCCGTCCAGGCGGCGGATGGTCGCCTCCGTGGAGCTCGGGACCGCCCTGGACATGTCGAAAAGCGTGTCGAGGGCACCCTGGCTCACCGCCGCGCGCACCTCGGCGGCCGTCAGCTCGGGCTCCTGGACGAAGACCTTGGCACCGATCGTCACCACGTAGTCGGTGAGGTGATGCCAGCGCATGAGAGCCTCGATGTGCTCGCGGCAGACCACCATGTCGGCGTCGATGCGCTGGACGATCTCCCCGTCCGCCAGCCTCACTCCGGTGTTGAGGGCGTGAGCCGTGCCCCAGCCGCCGGGCGCGCCGGGGACCACGCGGGTGTTCTCCGGACGGATGCCGGGCAGCCGCAGCGGCGGCTCGGTGCCGTCGTCGACGACGATGACCTCCATCAGCCCCGACGGGTACGTCTGCGTGGCCAGCGCGGCGAGCGTCAGGTCGAGGCGGTGCTGCCCGCCGTACGCGGGGATGACCACGCTCACGGACAGCTCTGGCGTCCAACCACCCAGCGGGGGCGGGACGAGCGCGGAGTAGTCGTTGTGGCGGATCCTGGGGCGCCGGCTGCTGGGCTCGGTCATGAGGGGGAAGGCCTGCCTCAGGGGCCCCTCTGGGGTCGTCTGTGGGGAGGCGGTCAAGATGATCGCTCCTTCGTCGCTTCGGTTCGCCGCCGGGAGCCGACCCTATACAAGGAACCTGGGAGCTTCATGAGAGACCTTGGCCCTTGCCAAGGTCTTCACCTGGGAATTCTTCACTTCCCCCGGCAAATTCGCTTACTGAGGGGGGCTACTTCGAGTGGAGGGCTCGATGGCACCGGGCGAGGCCGAGCCTGTGATGATCATGGAACGATCAGAGGTGGCCACCTCCTGGCCGCCAGGGTGCCGGACGCGGCGGTAGGCGGTCACGAGCCGCCACGCCCGTGACCGGCGCAGGCGGGCGATCAGTTCACGGTACTCCGCGAGGCGGCCTTCGACGTGTTTCACCCGGTGCCTCAGACGGCCGTTCTCGGCCCGCAGGTCGGCGTTGCCACCGAGCAGGTCCTCTCCGGCACGCGTCAGCGTGACCTCTCGGGCGGCGAGCTCGGAGCAACGCGCGCGCAGCTCGGCGATCTCTTCGTTGAGTAGCCTCTCCCGCTGGAGGAACGCGGTCTCGGCCCGGCTCAGCGCGAAACCCGGCGTGCCGCGTGGCTCGTCACGGCGTACCGCGACCCCGGCGAGGTGCCGTCGCAGCACGGTGAGCTCGCGTATCTCGAAGAGAGGCTCCACCAGGTGCCGGAGGCTTCCGTGGTAGAAGACCCGCCGCCGCTCGCCCTCGCCTGGCCTGTGCCCCGGCTCGCTTGGAGCGTCGGGCTCGCCCGCCGCCCGTGCGAGCCGCAGGACCGCCTCGCTCACCCCGTAGGGCACCGTGAAGACGAGGACCGCGCCGGGCCGGAGGGTTCTGTGGAGCTCGCCGAGCACCTGGACGGGGTCCCCGACGTGGTCGAGGAGCTCTCCGACGACGGCCGCGTCGAACACCGCGTCCGGAACGCCCCCGAGCCCGTGCGCGTCGGCCACGGTGAAGTCGATCCGGGACGCGACGTCGGCGGGGAGCCGGTCGCGGCGCCGAAGCGCGTGCGCGATCACTGACGGCTCCACGTCGACCCCGGTCACCCGGTCGCCCTTCTCCGCAAGGAGCAGCGACAGGTCGCCCTCGCCGCAGCCCAGGTCGAGCACGGCGACCGGTCGTCCGGGGCGGCCGGCGGGCAGGTGGTCGACGATCCAGTGCACCCGGTCCCGGTACTCCGCCTCATGGGCCCTGCCCATGTCGGCGCAGCCGTCTGCGGTGGCTTGACGGGACGGGCTACGGGTCATGTCCACATCGTTGCCGTGACGAGCGTGGAAGACCTGGTCGTCGGTCACGGCGACGTTTTCCCTCCGGGCATGCTGACGTTTTCCCTAATTCTGGGGTAAAAGATGCTAAAGAGACAGTGTGGTTTTCGGGGGCTTCTTCCTGGATGCGGTCTTGGCCGTTTCCGGGGCTCGTCTGGCCTGCCTGGCCGGCAATTGATGTAGACGTCCAACACGGCGGTCCAGCCTGTGGACAGGAAGCGCGCCCGGGGTTTTCACCCCCGTAGACTCGTTGCCTGATACCGCTGGTAGCGGACCCATGGTTACGCGCTGTCACGCCCGCTTGACTCCGGGCGGGCGCGGGAGGAGCAACGATGTTCAGGGCGTGGCGTGGACTCATCGAGGAATACCGTGACCGGCTCCCCGTGACCACGACGACGCCCGTGGTCACGTTGCTCGAAGGCGGCACGCCGCTGGTTCCGGCGAGACGCGTCTCGGCGCTGACCGGCTGCGAGGTCTATCTCAAGGTCGAGGGGCTCAACCCCACAGGCAGCTTCAAGGACCGCGGCATGACCGTGGCCATCAGCAAGGCCCTCGAAGAGGGCGCCAAGGCGGTCATCTGCGCCTCCACTGGCAACACCAGCGCCTCCGCCGCGGCCTACGCCGTCCGGGCCGGGCTGACCTGCGCGGTCCTGGTGCCGCGAGGCAAGATCGCGATGGGCAAGCTGGCGCAGGCCCTGGTGCACGGCGCCAAGCTGCTCCAGGTCGACGGTTCCTTCGACGACTGCCTCGAGATGACAAGGAAGCTTGCGGAGAATTATCCCATCGCGCTGGTCAACTCCGTGAACCCCCACCGCCTCCAGGGGCAGAAGACCGGGGCGTTCGAGATCGTCGACGCTCTCGGCGACGCGCCCGACGTGCACTGCATCCCGGTCGGCAACGCCGGCAACATCTCGGCCTACTGGATGGGCTACCGCGAGTACGCCGCGGACGGCGTGGCCACCCAGACCCCGCGCATGCTGGGCTTCCAGGCCAGCGGAGCGGCGCCCATCGTCAACGGCGCCCCCGTCACCCACCCGCACACGATCGCCACGGCGATCCGCATCGGCAATCCCGCTTCCTGGAAGCTCGCCGAGGCCGCCCGCGACGAGTCCGGGGGAGACATCCAGGCCGTCACCGACCGGCAGATCGCCGCCGCCTACAAGCTCCTCGCCCAGGAGGAAGGCGTGTTCGTCGAGCTGGCCTCCGCCGCGAGCGTGGCGGGCCTGCTCCAGGCCCACGAGCAGGGCCTGCTGCGGCACGGCGAGCGCGTCGTGTGCACCGTCACGGGCAACGGCCTCAAGGATCCCGACTGGGCGATCTCCGGGGCGCCCACCCCGCTGACGATCCCGGTCGACGCCTTCGCGGCCGCCGGCGCCCTCGAGCTCGCCTGAGGCTCCTGGTCACCGACGCGTAGGAGCCTGCCGAGCGGCCGACGAGGCTCGACGCGCCCGCCGGCGCATCAAGACCACGAAATCGAGGAAACGCATGGCAACGAACAGCACCGTCGTCGTCCGTGTGCCCGCCACCAGCGCCAATCTCGGCCCGGGCTTCGACTCTCTGGGGCTCGCCCTCAGTCTGTACGACGAGGTCGAGGCGGAGGTCTTCGACGACGCTCCTGACGGGCGCGCGGTGGACGTCCAGATCGAGGGCCAGGGCGCGGGTGAGCTCGACACCGGCGAGGGCCACCTGATCGTCCGCACGATGCGCGCCGCTTTCGACCGGGCCGGCGTGCCCCAGCCGAAGGGCATCCGGCTGCGGTGCCGCAACGTCATCCCGCACTCCCGTGGCCTTGGATCCTCGTCCGCCGCCATCTGCGCCGGCATCCTGGCGGCCCGGGCGCTCGCCGCGCCCGGGTTGTCGGACGACGACGTCTTCGCGCTGGCCACCGAGATCGAGGGGCATCCCGACAACGTCGCCCCGTGCCTGTCGGGGGGGCTCACCATCGCGTGGACCGACCTGCCCGGAACACCGCGTAAGCTGAAGCTGAGCCCGCATGGGAGCGTCCGACCCGTGGTGTGTGTGCCGAAAACCCGGCTCTCCACCGAGGAGGCGCGCGGGCTCCTGCCGAAGGACGTGCCGCATGCCGACGCCGCGGCCAACGCCGGACGCGCCGCCCTGCTCATCGCGGTGCTTACCCAGCGACCGGAGAGCGGGCTATTGCTTGCCGCCACCGAAGATCGTCTGCACCAGACCTACCGCGCGCCCGCGATGCCGGGCACGGCTGATCTGGTAAAACGTCTCCGCGTGGCAGGGGTGCCCGCCGTCGTTTCCGGGGCCGGTCCGACGGTTCTCGTGTTCGGAACGACGGATACCCATGATTTGATCGCGTCGGAAGTGGGTAGTGACTGGCACATCCAGCCATTGGACGTCGACCAGTCTGGCGCGAGCGTTCAATTTCCCGAGACACGCTGATGCATCTTCGACCTTCAGGGAATAGCAGTGTGCGCTGGTGATGTTAGGCTGATAGCCGCACCAGATGCCCCCGTTGCGGGTGCGTGCTTGTCAGCCATACATCGCTGGATCGCGCCTTCCGTCGCAAGACGTAGGCCGCACAGCGGGCTTCCCGAATTCATCGCCTCCGGTTGGTCCACATCCGGTTGGCGCGTCGAGAAGCGGCGTAATCGGGGACATGCGCGTTCGACGGACATCGACATCTGGTCGGCGGTAACCAGCCGGGGGGCGACCCCCGGGCCCCCAACGGCTCACGAATCTCTGCGGTGACGGCCATGTGCCGGTTCGACGCACCGGTTTCCCGACACCTTGGAAATTCGTCCAGCCCGACCCGGTCTGTCCCGCCGGGTCGCATCACCGGGACGCCTGGCTGATCGTGGCCAACGCCCGACCCCTGGGAAGGACCTTTTAGTTGAGCGACACCACCGAACTCCTCTCCGACGCCAACGGCTCAGTGCCGCCGGTCGCCGGCGACACCCCCATCCGCGCCGCGGCCAAGCCGCGCCGTCGCTCCGGCACCGGCCTGTCCGCCATGGTGCTGCCCGAGCTGCAGGCTCTCGCGTCGAGCCTCGGCATCAGCGGGACCGGACGGATGCGAAAGAGCCAGCTCATCGCGGCCATCCAGGAGAAGCAGGGCGTATCTGCTGACGGTGCCACTACCTCTGCCTCTGCCGAGAACACCGCCGCCCTGGCTCCCGCCGCAGCCCCGGCTCCCACGGCCGCCACCGAGCCGGCAGCCGAGCGCCCCACCCGTACCCGCCGGGAACGTTCCCGCCCGGCCCCGGTCGAGGCGGTCGTCGAGACCCGTGAAGAGCGGGCACCCGTGGCCGAGGCGCAGCCCGTCGAGCAGGCTCCCGTAGCCGGCGCCTCAGCGCCCGCCGAGGCCGGTCAGGCCGAGACGCGGCCCGAGCGCGGCGAGTCCCGCCGCGAGCGTGGCGAGCGTACGGACCGTCCCGAGCGTGGCGAGCGTGGCGAGCGTCGTGGCCGTGGCAACGACCGTCGCGAGCGTGGCGACAACCGCCCCGACAACCGCAACGACAACAGCCGTCCCGAGCAGCGCGCCGCCGACGCGGGCGACGCCCCGGGCCGTCGTGACCAGACGCGTGACCAGGGCCGTGACCAGGGCCGTGACCAGTCTCGCGACCAGGGCCGTGACCAGGGCCGTGAGCAGACGCGTGACCAGGGCCGTGAGCAGTCTCGTGACCAGGGCCGTGACCAGATGCGTGAGCAGGGTCGTGACCAGGGCCGTGAGCCGGTGCGCGACCAGGGCCGTGACCAGGGTCGCGACCAGAGCCGTGACCCGCAGGGCGAGGACGACCGCCGTGGCCGCCGTGGCCGCTTCAGGGAGCGGAACCGCCGTGGGCGCGACCGCTTCGACAGCAACGAGCCCGTGATCGGTGACGACGACGTCCTCATCCCGATCGCCGGCATCCTCGACATCCTCGACAACTACGCGTTCGTGCGCACCAGCGGTTACCTGCCGGGCTCCAACGACGTGTACGTCTCGCTGGCGCAAATTCGCCGTAACAACCTGCGCAAGGGCGATGTCATCACCGGTGCTGTGCGCCAGCCCCGCGACGGCGAGCGCCGCGAGAAGTTCAATGCTCTCGTACGGCTCGACACCGTCAACGGCATGGACCCCGAGCAGGGGCGGAACCGTCCCGACTTCAACAAGCTCACGCCGCTGTACCCGCAGGAGCGGCTGCGCCTGGAGACCGACCCGAGCATCCTGACGACCCGGATCATCGACATGGTGACCCCGATCGGCAAGGGCCAGCGCGCCCTGATCGTGTCTCCGCCCAAGGCCGGCAAGACGATGGTGCTCCAGGCGATCGCCAACGCGATCACCAGGAACAACCCCGAATGCCACCTGATGGTCGTCCTGGTGGACGAGCGTCCCGAAGAGGTCACCGACATGCAGCGGTCGGTGAAGGGCGAGGTCATCCACTCGACCTTCGACCGTCCCGCCGAGGACCACACCACCGTCGCCGAGCTCGCCATCGAGCGCGCCAAGCGGCTGGTGGAGCTGGGCCACGACGTGGTCGTGCTCCTCGACTCCATCACCCGCCTCGGCCGTGCCTACAACCTGGCGGCCCCGGCGTCCGGGCGCATCCTGTCCGGTGGTGTCGACTCGACCGCGCTGTACCCGCCGAAGCGGTTCTTCGGCGCCGCCCGCAACATCGAGAACGGCGGCTCTCTGACGATCCTCGCCACGGCGCTGGTGGAGACCGGTTCCAAGATGGACGAGGTCATCTTCGAGGAGTTCAAGGGCACGGGCAACGCCGAGCTGAAGCTCAGCCGATCCCTGGCCGACAAGCGGATCTTCCCCGCGGTGGACGTCGACGCGTCGAGCACCCGCAAGGAAGAGATCCTGATGTCCAAGGACGAGCTGCAGATCGTCTGGAAGCTCCGTCGCGTGCTCCACGCCCTCGACATGCAGCAGGCGCTCGAGCTCCTGCTGGAGAAGATGAGGGAGACGCAGTCCAACGCGGAGTTCCTGCTCCAGGTCCAGAAGACCACGGTCAGCTCCGAGCGCGACTAGCCCTCCCGAGGCAGGCCGGTTCTGACCGGTAGCACGTGTTTCGCGGTCATCGCGTACGAGGCAAGGGGCGGTGGGCCACACGGCCCGCCGTCCTTTTCCGCATGTCCGGACCAAGGCCGCGATCAAGGTCGTCCGAGGACCCGCTCCGGTGGCGCGTGTCAGGTCGTGTGCCGCCAGGGAATGTCCGATGGCCTTGCGGGGTTACAGGATCTGGCACACTGGTAGCCGAACCAACGGCGGTTCCGGTTCCCGCCCGCCCGCGCGTCACCTGACCGCGAGAGACGAAGGCGACCCGGCGACCGCGCCAGAGAGGATTGACATGAAGCCCGACATTCACCCGGTGTACGTCACCACACAGGTGACCTGTAGCTGCGGCAGCAGCTTCACCACTCGCAGCACCGCCAAGAACGGCGTGATCCACGCCGACGTGTGCTCGGCCTGCCACCCGTTCTACACGGGCAAGCAGAAGATCCTTGACACCGGCGGCCGGGTGGCCCGCTTCGAGAAGCGTTTCGGCAAGAAGCCCGCGAGCAAGTAGCTCGGCAAGGAACGCCGGCTCGGAATCGCCCCCCAGTTCGGGGGCGGGCCCGGGTCGGCGTTCTTGGTGATGGCCCTTGCCTGGTTTGTGAAGGAAGAAGGACGCACGGTGAACCTCGACGAGTTGCTCGGTGAGTACGCGGAGCTTGAGCGGAAGCTCGCCGACCCAGCCGTGCACGCGGACCAGAACCAGGCGCGCACCCTCGGCAAGCGCTACGCCCAGCTCACGCCCATCGTCTCCGCCTACCGCGAGCTCGACGGCGTACGAGACGATCTCCAGGCGGCCAAGGAGCTGTCCAGCGAGGACTCCGGCTTCGCCGACGAGGCCGTCGAGCTGGAGAGCCGTATCACCCCGCTGGAGGAGCGGCTCAAGCACCTGCTCATCCCGCGCGACCCCAACGATGACAAAGACATCATCATGGAGATCAAGGCGGGGGAGGGCGGCGAGGAGTCGGCCCTGTTCGCCGGGGACCTGCTCCGCATGTATCTCCGGTACGCCGAGCGCATCGGCTGGAAGGCCGAGATCATCGACGCGCAGCACTCCGATCTCGGCGGCTACAAGGACGTCACCGTCGCGGTGAAGGGCAAGGGCGCGGACGGCGTCTGGTCCCATCTGAAGTACGAGGGCGGAGTCCACCGGGTGCAGCGCGTGCCGGTCACCGAGTCGCAGGGCCGCATCCACACCTCCGCCGCGGGCGTCCTCGTGTACCCCGAGGCGGAGGAGGTCGAGGTGCAGCTCGACGCCAACGACCTGCGCATCGACGTGTTCCGCAGCTCGGGCCCCGGCGGGCAGAGCGTCAACACCACCGACTCGGCGGTGCGGATCACCCACGTGCCGACCGGTGTGGTCGTCTCCTGCCAGAACGAGAAGAGCCAGCTCCAGAACAAGGAGTCGGCCCTTCGCATCCTCCGCGCGCGGCTGCTCGCGATAGCCCAGGAGCAGGCGAACGCCGCCGCCTCGGCCGAGCGCAAGTCGCAGGTGCGCACGGTGGACCGCTCCGAGCGCGTCCGCACCTACAACTACCCGGAGAATCGCATCTCCGACCACCGCGTAGGGTTCAAGGCCTACAACCTCGACCAGGTTCTGGACGGCGAGCTCTCCGCGGTGATCAAGGCTTTGGCCGACGCCGAGATGGCAGAGAAGCTCGCCGCCCACTCGTAACGACATAATCGACGAAAACTGCCATGACCCTGCTGCTGGACGAGATAGCGCTCGCCACCGCCCGGCTCGCCGAGGCGGGGGTGCCCTCACCGCGAACGGACGCTGAGGAGATCGCGGCGTTCGTCCATGGCGTGCGGCGTGGCCAGCTTCACACGGTGCCCGATTCCGAGTTCGACGCGCTGTTCTGGGAGGGCGTCGCGCGGCGTGAGTCTCGGGAGCCGCTTCAGCACATCACCGGGCGGGCCTTCTTCCGCTATCTCTCGCTTGAGGTCGGCCCCGGGGTGTTCGTACCCCGCCCCGAGACCGAGGTGGTCGCCGGCTGGGCGATCGACCGGCTGCGGGAGATGGACGTCGCGTCGCCCGTCGTGGTGGACCTCGGCACCGGTTCCGGTGCCATCGCCCTGTCGATCGCCCAGGAGGTCGCGCTCGCCCAGGTGCACGCGGTCGAGGTGGACCCGGTGGCGTACGGCTGGGCCAAGCGGAACATCGTGGAGCACGGCCAGGGCCGCGTGTCCCTTCATCCCGAAGACCTCGCCGATTGCCTCCCCGAGCTCGACGGCCACGTGGACCTGGTGGTCTCCAACCCGCCGTACATCCCGCCGGGGGCCGTGCCGCGCGATCCCGAGGTGCGCGACTACGATCCGTCCCGAGCCCTCTACGGCTCGGGAGAGGACGGCTTGGACGAGGTCCGCGCGGTCGAGCGTACGGCGCGGCGGCTCCTGCGGCCCGGCGGCCTCGTGGCCGTAGAGCACGCGGACCAGCAGGGCTCGGCCGTCTATCTGGTGTTCTCCGAGGAGCGCGGCTGGCGTGACGCGCGTACCCACGCCGACCTCGCCAACCGCGATCGTTTCGTCACCGCACGCTTCGGCCAGGAATAGGGGCCCGAGCACCGGTATCCCGGCACTTCGGGCCCCACGCACGTGGAAGGATGACAAGTCGTGAGTCGACGTTATGACTGTACGAACAGCGAGCAGCGTGCCGCGGGGGTGGCCGACGCGGTGTCCGCCATCCGAGCCGGCGAGCTGGTGGTCATCCCGACCGACACGGTCTACGGCATCGGCGCCGACGCCTTCACCCCGTCGGCGGTCGCGGCGCTGCTGGAGGCCAAGGGGCGCGGCAGGGACATGCCCGTCCCCGTGCTGGTCGGCACCGTACGGGCGGCGTCCGCCCTGGTGGAGGACCTCGGCACCTACGGCCAGGATCTGATCGACTCGTTCTGGCCGGGCCCGCTGACCCTGATCTGCCGCGCGAGCCGCTCCCTCAGCTGGGACCTCGGCGACTCCAAGGGCACGGTCGCCATCCGGATGCCACTGCACGCCGTCGCTCTCGAGCTTCTCAAGGAGACCGGGCCGATGGCGGTGAGCAGCGCGAACCGCACCGGCGCTCCGCCCGCGACCACCGCGGCCGACGCCGAGGAGCAGCTGGCGGAGTCGGTCGCCGTCTACCTCGACGGCGGCCCGTGCTCCGACAGCACCCCCTCCACGATCATCGACCTGACCACGCCCGTGCCGCGAGTGCTGCGCCAGGGGGCGATCCCGGTCGAGAAGCTTCGGAGCGTCGTCGGGTACGTCGCGACCGACGTCGATCCCGCCCCGGAAGCGGACACCGGCGAATCAACCCCGACCGACGTGCCTGACCAGGTCGACAAGCCTGACGAGGACCTCGTGACGGAAAAGCTGGGCGAACCCGGCCACGACCTTGACGCTCACCAGGCCGACGACATCGACCTCCTAGAAAAGGCCGACAAGCCGGGTACGGCCGAGCCCGCGGACAAGGTGGAGACCTTCGGTCCGCCTGAGCCGGCGGACAAGGTGGAGACGCCGGGTACGCCTGAGCCCGCGGACAAGCTGGAGACGCCGGGTACGGCTGAGCCCGCGGACAAGACGGCTCAGCCTGTGGACAAAGCCGGAGGCGTCAATGGCGTGGGGTCGGCGAGCCCTGGCGGATCCGGCACGGCTGACGCCCCGAAGAAGGCGGACGGCGTCTGAAAGCGGCTTGGATGCTGCGCGCGCCCGCTGACTCATGCCGTATGGCTATCGCGGAGCCCTGCGGCGGGGACGCCTCAGTACCGTGAAGTGCGTCTGTGCTCTTGAGTGACGGGCTGGAGCGAGGGAGCATGGCTGCGAGCGGGCGCGAGCCCTCTCCAGAGAGCGGACCAGGGGGAGCGCTACCACGAGCACGGGAGACGCCCATGGGCAAGCTGGACGGAATGGACCCGAAGCTGGTCCGTGAGCTGTTGGCCGAGGTAGGGCGTGCCGGTCAGCAGATGCGCACTGTCGAGTCCCGCATCACCCAGCTCACGAGCGGAGCCGGCCTGTCGGTCCCGGCGACCCATCGGCCCGCCCAGGTGGCGGACGCGGGCGCCACGCTGGTCAGGGATGTCAACGCCCGGCTCGTCCTGCTCGAGAAGAAGGAAAAGCAGAAGGACCCGGCGACCGGCCCAAAGAGCATGAAGCAGACCGCTCCCGACAAGCAGGGCTCCAAGTCCCAGAACGACAAGTCCGACAAGGCTAACAAGACCGACAAGCACCGCACTCCCACCACGAATACGCAGGACAAGCCCCACAAGCAGAATCCCCCGCACCCGGATAAGACCGACAAGACCGACGCGCCCAAGAGCGATCATTCGGATCCGTCGCCGAAGGCTGAAAAGCCGGAAAAACACGGGACGCCGAAGGGTGACAAGCCAGACCCCGCTCCGAAGCTTGAACACCCCATCAAGCACGACAGTCCCCAGGCGGACAAGCCGACCACCCACCAGGCCCCCAAGGCCGACCCCACACCCAAGGCCGATCCGACTCCCAACGCCGACTCCTCGCCCAAGGCCGATCCGGCTCCCAAGGGTGATCAGCCGCAGTATGTGCAGCCGACGGGCGATGTGCCGCAGGGTGGGGCCGGTGGGCAGCTTGATACGCCCAATGTCGACAATCCCAATGACATCGACACCACGCAGGAGCGGACACGGGTGATCGAGGTCGACGGTGTCAGGGTTGTCGAGGTGACCATGAAACCACCCAGTGCGGAGCATCTCCACTGGTTGCAGCAGAACATGGACAAGATCCCCCCGATGGACCAACCGGTGGTCGTCCCGCCCGATGGAGCCAAACCGGGGCATCCTCACGCGGACGGGCCGATCGGTTACATCCAGCCCGATGATCCGTCCGGCTCGGGCAAGCCGTCGGCACCCCTGCCCCCGGACCCAGGCAGGCCGGCCGGCGCACAGGGCCTCACGGCGCCTCAGGGCGCCGCCCAGCCAGGAGAGTACGTCCAGCCGGGTGCTTACTCTCCGTACGACGACGGGGCCCGGTACGGCTACTACAGCGGCGACAGCCAGTACCCCAGTGGCGTGGAATCCGCAGATGGCAATGCCTACGCCGCCGACACGAGCGACTCCGGCCCGTCGGACGGCGACTACGGTCCGGATGACGGCGATGTGCCATCCGATGTGTCGCCGGCACCCGGATCGCCGTCCGGTTCCAATCCAGCCTCGCCGTCCGGTTCGTAGAGGAGGGCCGCCTGAGATGTACGCCGACCCACCGGCACCGCAGCCGCTCCAGCCTGGGGAGACGCCGCCCGCGTCGTCCTCCTCCGACCCGTTCAGCCCGGACGGCCAGGCGAGCAACTGGCGGTTCAACCCCGAATACCAAAAGCTCGTCGACCTGTGGAAGCAGACTCTGCCGCTGCTCGAAGGGCTCACCACCTCGCTCGACAAGGCGTACCAGATGGCCCGCAGCCGGGACGTCTGGGACGCGCCGGTCGCGGAGCGCTACGTCCAGGACATGACCGAGTGGCGTAACCGTCTCGGAATGTACCGCCAGGCGGTGCTGACCGCGATCAGCGACCAGGCGGCGGACACCCCGCGATGGGTGCCGACCGCGTCCACGGCCCCCCACGCCTACAGCTGATCAGAACGCTCCTGAGGTGGGGTGACCTGGCGGGACGAGGCATACAGTGGGGAGATCGGTGTCCTTACCGTGCGCGCTTCCGCGCGGGGAAAGGAGTGGTGAGCGAGCCATGCAAGCAAGAGGGCGCGACCACGAGCACGCTGATGACTTCTACGGGCCTGATTTCTCCCAGCTCCAGCGGGAGGATCCGGAGATCGCCCAAGTCCTGCTCGACGAGGTGGGACGGCTGCGCGGCGGCCTCCAGTTGATCGCCAGCGAGAACCTCGCCTCGCCCGCCGTGATCGCGGCGCTGGGCTCGACGCTCACCAACAAGTACGCCGAGGGGTATCCAGGCAGGCGTTACTACGGCGGCTGCGAGGTGGTCGACCGTGCCGAGCGGCTCGCAGTCGACCGGGCGAAGGCGCTCTTCGGGGCCGACCACGCCAACGTCCAACCCCATTCGGGCGCGTCCGCGAACCTCGCCGCCTACGCCGCGCTGCTCCAGCCCGGTGACACCGTGCTCGCGATGGCGCTGTCCCACGGCGGCCACCTGACCCACGGTTCCAAGGTGAACTTCTCCGGTCGCTGGTTCGACGTCGTGGCGTACGGAGTGCGGCGCGACACCGAGATCATCGACTACGACGAGGTGCGCGAGCTCGCGCTGCGGCACCAGCCCAAAATGATCATCTGTGGTGCCACGGCCTACCCAAGGCTCATCGATTTCGCCGTGTTCCGGGGCATCGCCGACGAGGTCGGAGCGTGGCTGCTCGCGGACGCCGCGCACACGATCGGCCTGGTGGCGGGCGGCGCGGTCCCCTCGCCCGTGCCGTACGCCGACGTGGTGACGTTCACGACGCACAAGACCCTGCGCGGTCCGAGGGGCGGCGGCATCCTGTGCACGGAAGAGCTCGCCACGAAGGTCGACCGCGCGGTCTTCCCGTTCACCCAGGGCGGTCCGATGATGCACACGATCGCGGCCAAGGCGGTCGCGTTCGGCGAGGCGCTGCGCCCGGAGTTCCGTGCGTACGCCGAGCAGGTGATCGCCAACGCCCGGGCGCTGACCGACGCGCTCGCCGCCGAGGACATGCGCCCGGTGTCCGGCGGCACCGACACCCATCTGGCGCTGATCGACCTGCGTGGCCTGGGGGTGACCGGGGCGATGGCCGAGCGGAGCTGCGCCCGCGCGAAGATCACCCTCAATCGGAACGCGATCCCCTACGACCCTGAGCCCGCCACGGTGACGTCCGGCATCCGGCTGGGCACCCCGTGCGTCACGACCCAGGGGATGGGGGTCACGGAGATGAAGGAGATCGCGTCGATGGTGGCGCAAGCCGCCCGCGATCCGGGTGCGATAACGTCGGTGGCCGAGCGGGTGGCGCAGCTCACCCGGGGTCATCCGGTGTATCCACGCGGTTAATGTGCAGTTCTGTACAGTTATCCGGTCACATCTGACCTGACAATCCGGGAAACTAGGTTCGTGCGCGAATACCTTCTGATGGCGCTGGTGGCGGCGGCGGTCACCTATCTGCTGGTCCCGCTGGTCAGGGTTTTCGCGCTGCGCATCGGCGCCGCGCCGGAGATCCGTGAGAGAGACGTGCACACGGTCCGCACCCCCCGCCTCGGCGGGCTCGCGATGTACGCCGGCATGCTCGCGGGGCTCTTCGTCGCCAGCCGCCTGGACCACATCGGCGCCAAGCTGGCCGACCCGAGGATCGGCGACGGCCGCACCGTCATCGCCCTGGCCCTGGCGGGCGGCGTGATCGTGCTGACCGGCTTCCTCGACGACTGGTGGGGGATGGACCCCTTCGTCAAGCTCGGAGGGCAGATCGCCGCCGCCGGGCTCCTCGTCGCGTTCAAGCTCACCCTTCTGTGGATCCCCCTGCCCAACGGCGGCACGGTCAGCCTCGACAACACGCTGACCACGATCCTCACCATCCTGGTCGTCGTCGTGGCCATCAACGCGGTCAACTTCGTGGACGGCCTTGACGGCCTGGCCGCCGGCATCGTCTGCATCGCCGCGATGGCCACCTTCGCGTGGACCATCGCGCTGACCGACAGCATGGACCAGGGCCGCCTCAGCGTCACGGCCACCATCACCGCGATCCTGATCGGTGTGTGCCTGGGTTTCCTGCCGCACAACTTCCATCCCGCCAAGATCTTCATGGGCGACACGGGCGCGATGCTGATCGGCCTGGTCCTGGCCACCTCCGTCGTCACGGTGACCGGCACGGTCGACTACAACGGCGCGGCCGGCAGCATCAACCGCTTCCCCGTCGTCCTGCCCATCCTGCTTCCCCTCGCGGTGATGGTGCTTCCGCTGGCGGACCTGGTCATGGCGGTCGTACGGCGCACCTCGCACGGAAAGTCGCCGTTCGCGCCCGACCGAGGCCACCTGCACCATCGGCTGCTCCAGATCGGCCACTCGCACCGCCGCACGGTCCTCATCATGTACGCGTGGACGTTCCTGTTCGCCGCCACCGTCGTCGGCCTGTCGGTGGGCGGCGTGCCGCTGATCGTCTTCCCCGTGGTCGTGCTGCTCGCGTTGGTCGTTCTGATAATGATGGGGCTGCCCCGGTGGCGGTCCGGGAGAGGCGGCGGCCGTGGCGGCGGCGCCCACGCCGCTCCCCGTGGGCCCGCGCCCGACACCGGCCCGGCCTCGGAGGATCCCCCCGTTCCGGGTGCGGCGGCCGGCTCGCACGTCTCCGCGACCACCCGCTGACCTGCCGAGCCATACGACGACCCCAGCGACCGGCTGACCCATCGGGCACCAGGCGTACCGCCGCGCCGGCCCCCTGCGAACCTCGGCGACCGGCCGATCCGGCGGTTTACCTGCTTGAAAGCCCAGGTAAAGGCACCATTCCTGAGCTTGTGATACCTTTCACTAGCGGGGGCAGAGCCGAATTGGCCCTGTAAGGTAGCAATCGCTCGCTTGACAACTGTTTCCTTGGAGCACCGATGCAGGCCAACGACGTGCGCGCACTCAAAGGCGCGGCCATACCAACCATCGCGGTCGGGTTGGTCGTCGTCGTCGTGGCCGCGCTGGTAGCCGGCGGCAAGGGTGCCCTCGGCGCGGCGATCGGCACGGTCGTGGTCGTGGCGTTCTTCACGGTCGGCCTCATGGCCGTCACCTGGGCAGGTCGCGTCTCGCCCCAGATGATGATGCTCGCCGCCGTCCTCGGATACCTCGTCAAGGTCATCCTGCTGATGGCGCTGCTGAGCTCCTTCTCGGACGTGACGGCCTTCGCGCCGCGAGCCTTCGGATGGAGCGTCGTCACCTGCACGATCGTCTGGACGATCGGCGAGGTGCGCGCATTCCTGAAACTCAAGATGCTGTACGTCGACCCGGACGCCAGGGTCCCCGGACAGGGCGGCCCGCGATGAGGCGTAAGATTGCGCGGGGTGGTGAGGGGTCCGATATGACTAGTCCCCCGCCCGCCTGCTATCGTCGTGCCCGCGATGAGCGAAAAAGAGCGCAGGCCAGAGGAAGACGGCCGCGACTTCGCCGATGCCGCCTGGTCGGTTCCCAGCTATCTGCTCTCGGGAATGCTCGTCTGGGGTGGCCTCGGCTGGTTGCTGAGCCGTTGGACCGGCGTGCACGCCTTCATCCCCATAGGCCTCATCCTCGGGGTGGCACTCGCGGTCTACCTCGTCTATCTGAAGCACGGCCGCTGACAGCGGCTGCGCATTCCAAAGGTCTTCTGTCCATCAACGACGTTGAAGGGAACGCCGCGTGGATACGCTGACGCTCCTCGCCGCCGACAAGTTCCAGGCACCCGGACCGTCGATCTTCGACTTTCCCCCGCTCTATGCCGGGGCGCCCGCCTGGCTGAACAAACCGGTCCTGTTCGCCGTAGTCGGCGCGCTCATCGTGTGCGTCTTCATGTGGAGCGCCTTCGCCAACCCGAAGCTCGTGCCCCGTGGCGTGCAGAACATCGGTGAGATCGGTTACATTTTCGTCCGCGACCAGGTGGCCCGCCCGTTCCTCGGCAAGGACGCCGAGCGCTGGATGCCGCTCCTGCTCTCGGTGTTCTCCCTGATCCTCCTCTGGAACCTCTTCGGCGTCGTGCCGTTCGTCCAGTTCCCGATCGCCTCGCACATCGCCTTCCCGGCGATCTTCGCGGGCACCATCTACGTGATCAAGCTTTACCTCGGCATCAAGCATCAGGGCTTCCTGGGCTACTTCAAGAACATGATGTTCCCGCCCGGACTGCCCAAGCCGATCTACGTGCTGCTCGCCCCGATCGAGTTCCTCTCCAACCTGATCATCGCGCCGTTCACGCACGCCGTCCGACTGTTCGCGAACATGTTCGCCGGCCACCTCATCCTGGCCTTCTTCAGCGCCGTCGGTTTCTGGTTCCTCTTCGAGAAGCTCACCCCGCTGGGCGCGGGCCTGGGCGTGCTGGGCGTCATCATGACGATCGCCATGACAGGATTTGAGATCTTCATCCAGTTCTTGCAGGCATTCCTCTTCGCGATGCTGGCCGCCATGTACCTCGGCGGCTCGCTGCATCCGGAACACTGAAACCCCACACTGACGTGTTCAGACCGGTGACACCTCTCACCGGCCGACCAGTAAAGGAAACAGCAATGAGCGTTCTCGCTGCGGTCAACGGCAACCTTGGTGCCATCGGGTACGGCCTGGCAGCCATCGGCCCCGGCATCGGCGTGGGCATCATCTTCGGCCAGGGTGTGCAGGCCATTGCCCGCCAGCCCGAGGCCTACGGCCTGATCCGACAGAACATGCTGCTCGGCTTCGTTCTCACCGAGGCGCTGGCCCTGATCGGCCTCGTCGCGCCCTTCATCTACGGCTGACGCGATCCACCCCTGACGAAAGGCTGCACCCATGACTCTGGCAGCTACGCTCCTCGCGGAAGCGGAGAACCCGCTCATCCCGCATGCTTACGAGCTGGTCGTCGGCGGCTTCGCGTTCCTGGTCGTTTTCCTTGTCGTCGGCAAGATCCTCACGCCGCGTATCCAGAAGACGCTGGTTGAGCGGACCGAGGCCATCGAAGGCGGTATCAAGAAGGCTGAGGACGCCCAGGCGGAGGCTCAGCGCACCCTGGAGGAGTACCGCGCCAAGCTCGCCGAGGCCCGTCACGAGGCCGCCCGCCTGCGGGAAGAGGCTCGTGAGGAGGCCTCGCAGATCAAGGCCGAGCTCCGCGAGGAGGCCCAGGCCGAGGCCCGGCGCCTGATCCAGGGGGCGCACGCGCAGATAGAGGCCGACCGCCAGCAGGCGTTCGCCCAGCTGCGCGGTGAGCTTGGCCGCCTGGCGACCGAGCTCGCGGGCCGCATCGTCGGCGAGTCGCTCCAAGACGAGACCCGGCAGAGCCGTGTCGTGGACCGGTTCCTCGAGGAGCTCGAGTCCGCGGACGGGGCGGCGGTGCGCTGATGAGGGGCCTGAGCCGTAGCTCCTTCGCCGCCGTCGAGGAACGTTTCAACGCGGTGGCGGCCACCGCGGACCTCGGCCGTCTGGCCGAGGACCTGCACGCGGTCGCCGTCCTGCTGGACGGCCAGCACGGGCTCCGCCGCAACCTCGCCGATCCTGCCCGCCCAGCGGAGCAGAAGGCCGAGGTCGTGCGGTCCCTGCTGGGCGGCAAGATCAGCGACGCCGCCCTGGAGACGGTCGTCGCGGCCGTCTCCGTCAAGTGGTCGAGGTCCGCCGACCTCTCTGACGCGCTGGAGCGGCTCAGCGTCTTCGCCTCGGCCGCCGAGGCCGAGTCCCAGAGCAGGCTCGACGACGTCGAGGACGAGCTCTTCCGGTTCGGCCGCATCGTCGAGGCCACGCCCGAGCTGCGGCTCGCGCTGGTCGACCCGGCCATCCCGGAGGAGGCCAAGCGGGGGCTGCTGGGCGATCTGCTGGGCGACAGGGTCGCTCCGGCCTCGCTCCGGCTCATCACGCAGCTTGTGCTGCACCCTCGAGGGCATAGCTTGGAAAGAGGGCTGGATGAATACATCCAGCTCGTGGCGGAGCAACGACAGCAACTCGTCGCGGTGGTGCGCAGCGCGGTTCCGCTGAGCGACGGGCAGAGGCAGCGCCTCGCTGCCTGGCTGCGCACCACTTACGGTCGCGAGGTCCACCTGAACACAGAGGTGGACCCGCGGGTGCTCGGTGGATTCTCGGTTCGCCTCGGCGACGAGATGATCGACACCACGATCGCAGGACGTATTGAAGAAGTCCGCCGCCGGTTGGCCGGCTAGCAGTGTCAGGGCGGCCGATGATTAGGGAGACTGAAGAGAGATGGCGGAGCTGACGATCCGGCCGGACGAGATCCGGGACGCGCTTGAGCGGTTCGTTCAGGCGTACGAGCCGGAAGGCGGGGCGCGCGAGGAGATCGGGACCGTCGTCGACGCTGGCGACGGCATCGCCCACATCTCCGGCCTTCCCTCGGCGATGGCGAACGAGCTGCTTGAGTTCGAGGACGGCACGCGTGGCCTGGCACTGAACCTGGATGTCCGGGAGATCGGTGTCGTTATCCTGGGCAACTTCAGCGGAGTAGAGGAGGGCCAGTCGGTCCGCCGGACGGGCGAGGTCCTGTCCGCGCCGGTCGGCGACAACTTCCTCGGACGCGTGGTGGACCCCCTGGGCAACCCCCTCGACGGCAAGGGCGCCATCGAGGCCGAGGGGCGCCGTCCCCTCGAGGTGCAGGCGCCCTCGGTCGTCCAGCGGCAGCCGGTGAAGGAGCCGCTGCAGACCGGCCTCAAGGCGATCGACGCCATGACGCCGATCGGCCGCGGCCAGCGGCAGCTGATCATCGGCGACCGCGGTACGGGCAAGACCGCGATCGCGGTGGACACGATCCTCAACCAGCGTGAGAACTGGGCCACCGGCGACCCGGCGAAGCAGGTCCGCTGCGTCTACGTAGCGATCGGCCAGAAGGGTTCCACGATCGCGCAGGTCAGGGCCCGCCTGGAGGAGGCGGGCGCGATGGAGTACACCACCATCGTCGCCGCCCCCGCCTCGGACCCGGCCGGTTACAAGTACCTCGCCCCCTACACCGGTTCGGCCCTCGGCCAGCACTGGATGTATCAGGGCAAGCACGTTCTCATCGTCTTCGACGACCTGACCAAGCAGGCCGACGCCTACCGCGCCGTGTCCTTGCTGCTGCGCCGTCCGCCGGGCCGTGAGGCGTTCCCCGGCGACGTCTTCTACCTTCACTCCCGTCTGCTGGAGCGCTGCGCCAAGCTGTCCGACGACCTCGGCGCGGGGTCCATGACCGGTCTTCCGATCATCGAGACGAAGGGCAACGACGTCTCGGCGTTCATCCCGACCAACGTCATCTCCATCACCGACGGTCAGTGCTTCCTGGAGACCGACCTGTTCAACGCGGGTGTCCGTCCGGCGATCAACGTCGGTGTCTCGGTCTCCCGAGTCGGCGGTTCGGCGCAGATCAAGGCGATGAGGAAGGTCGCCGGCACGCTGCGCCTGTCCCTGTCGCAGTACCGCGACCTGGAGGCCTTCGCGGCCTTCGCCTCCGACCTGGACGCGGCCTCCCGCGCCCAGCTGGAGCGCGGTGCCCGCCTGGTCGAGCTGCTCAAGCAGCCGCAGTACACCCCGTACCCGGTGGAGAGGGAAGTCGTCTCGGTCTGGGCCGGCACCAGCGGCGAGCTGGACGACGTGCCGCTGGAGGACGTCGCCCGCTTCGAGGGCGAGTTCCTCGAGTATGTCGCGACGAAGTACAAGGGTGTCCTCGACGCCATCCGCGAGACCCGTGACCTGAACGACGACACGGTCACGACGCTCAAGGACGCGATCACGGAGTTCAAGAAGACCTTCCAGACGTCGTCCGGCGAGCTGCTGGTCCAGGACGAGCCGGTCGAGGCTCTGGACGCGGACGAGGTCGGCCAGGAGAAGATCGTGAAGCACGTCCGCAAGACCGAGAAGAAGTAGCCCATGGGTGCCCAGCTAAGGCTGTTGCGGCGGCGGATCAGGTCGGTGAAGTCCACGGCGAAGATCACGCGCGCCCAGGAGCTCATCGCCTCGTCCCGCATCATCAAGGCGCAGCAACGCATGGTGGCGGCCGTGCCGTACGAGCGCGAGATCACTCGCGCGGTGTCGGCCGTCCTCAGCAACACGGCGGAAGTCGACCACCCGCTGACGGTCGCGAAGCAGCAGCCGGCCAACGCCGGCGTGCTGATCGTGACCAGCGACCGTGGTTTCGCCGGAGGCTTCAACGCCAACATCCTGCGCGAGGCCGAAGCGCTGGCCGGTCACCTGCGTGGCCGTGGCGTCGAGGTCAAGCCGTTCGTCGTCGGCCGTAAGGGCATCGGCTGGCACCGGTTCCGCAGCCGGGAGATGAGCGGCGAGTGGTCCGGGTTCTCCGACAACCCGCTCTACTCCCACGCCAAGGACATCGCCGACTCCCTGGTCGGCGCCTTCGTGGACGAGAACGGCATCGACGAGATCCACGTGGTGTACACCCGGTTCGTCTCCATGCTGACGCAGGAGGTGCAGGTCACGCGGATCCTGCCGCTCGAGGTGGAGGAGACCACCGAGGAGCCGGCCGAGGGCCCGCTGCCGTACTACGAGTTCGAGCCGACCGCGGGCGAGGTGCTCAACCAGCTCCTTCCCCGCTACATCGAGTCGCGCATCTTCAACGCGCTGCTCCAGTCGGCCGCCTCGGAGCACGCCTCCCGTCGCCGGGCGATGAAGTCGGCGACCGACAACGCCAACGATCTCATCCGCACGTTCACTCAGAAGATGAACCAGGTGCGCCAGGCCGAGATCACCCAGGAAATCAGTGAGATCGTCGGTGGTGCGAACGCGCTCGCCGACGCCTCAGCGGGGAAAGAGTGAGAAACCACAATGACTGTTGAGACCGTCGCGACCACCGTAGGTCGTGTGGCCCGGGTCACGGGTCCCGTCGTCGACGTGGAGTTTCCCGTCGAGGCGATGCCGGAGATCTACAACGCCCTGACGACCGAGGTCGTCCTCGGCGAGGACACCAAGCTGCTGACCATGGAGGTCGCCCAGCACCTGGGCGACAACCTGGTCCGCGCCATCTCCATGCAGCCCACCGACGGCCTGGTCCGCGGCGCCGTCGTGAACGACACCGGCGGCGCCATCTCGGTGCCCGTCGGTGACGTCGTCAAGGGCCATGTGTGGAACACCCTGGGCGAGGCGCTGGACGTCCCGACCTCGTCGCTCCAGATCTCGGAGCGCTGGGGCATCCACCGTCCCTCACCCGCCTTCGACCAGCTCGAGTCGCGTACCGAGATGCTGCCCACAGGCATCAAGGTCATCGACCTGCTCACCCCGTACGTCAAGGGTGGCAAGATCGGTCTGTTCGGCGGCGCGGGTGTCGGCAAGACCGTCCTGATCCAGGAGATGATCCGCCGGGTCGCGCTGAAGTTCTCGGGCACGTCGGTGTTCGCCGGCGTCGGTGAGCGCACCCGTGAGGGCAACGACCTCTGGCTGGAGATGGAGGAGGCGAACGTCCTCAAGGACACCGCCCTGGTGTTCGGCCAGATGGACGAGCCCCCGGGCACCCGTCTGCGCGTCGCCCTCTCCGCGCTGACCATGGCGGAGTACTTCCGTGACGTCGAGAAGCAGGACGTCCTCCTGTTCATCGACAACATCTTCCGCTTCACCCAGGCCGGTTCCGAGGTGTCCACCCTGCTCGGCCGCATGCCGTCCGCGGTGGGCTACCAGCCGACCCTGGCCGACGAGATGGGCGTCCTGCAGGAGCGCATCACCTCGACCCGCGGGCACTCGATCACCTCCATGCAGGCGATCTACGTTCCCGCGGACGACATCACCGACCCGGCCCCGCACAACGCGTTCGCGCACCTCGACGCGCAGACCGTTCTGTCCCGGCCGATCTCCGAGAAGGGCATCTACCCCGCGGTGGACCCCCTCGACTCCAGCTCCCGCATCCTCGACCCGACCATCGTCGGCGAGGAGCACTACCGGGTCGCCCAGGAGACCAAGCGGATCCTGCAGAAGTACCGCGAGCTCCAGGACATCATCGCCATCCTCGGCATCGACGAGTTGTCGGAAGAGGACCAGGTGGTCGTCAAGCGAGCCCGCCGGATCGAGCGCTTCCTGTCCCACCCGATGTACGCCGCCGAGGCGTTCACCGGCCAGCCGGGAGAGTTCGTGCCGGTCGAGGAGACCATCCGCTCGTTCAAGGGTCTGTGCGAGGGTGAGTACGACCATCTGCCCGAGCAGGCGTTCTTCATGGTCGGCGGCATCGACCAGGCCATCGCCAAGGCGAAGGAACTGGCCCGCTGACAACTGGGTGCCGGTGCGGCCCGGCCGTACCGGCATTCAAGGAAGGTGTGTGATGGCAAAGCTCCGCATCGGCGTCGTTTCGCCGGAACGAGAGATCTGGTCCGGCGAAGCCGACATGGTGATTGCCAAGACCGTGGACGGCGAGATCGGTATCATGCCGAATCACGCCCCTGTTCTCGGTGTCCTCGTAGAGGGCGGTGTCCTCCGCGTCAAGCGTGCGGACGGAGGCGACATCGTCGCCGCCGTCCATGGCGGGTTCATCTCGGTGGCCGACAACAACGTGTCGGTCCTGGCCGAGACGGCCGAACTCGGGTCCGAGGTCAACGTCGCGGCGGCTCGTGACGCGCTGCAGCGCGCGCTCGCGTCCGTCGAGGCCGACGGTGAGGACACCGAGGCGCAGGTCGAGGCCAAGCGTGCGAGGGCCCGGCTGCGTGCGGCCGGCGAAGAGGTCTGACCGGCAACGAAAATGAAAGTGGGGGGCGACGATGGCGGCGCTGGACATTCTGATAAGCGTTGTGGTGATCGCCGCCCTCGTCGTTCTCCGCGGGATCGTGCTGGCACGATCCCGCGGAAATGTCGTATGTAGCATCCGGACGGGAGACCGGGCCTGGAGGAGTGGGGTGGCCCGCTATGCGGGCGGCGAGCTCCACTGGATTCCGTTCCTGGGACTGCGACTGAGGCCGCGCCACGCGATCGCGAGGCGCGGCCTCAGTGTTTCCATGAGGCGTCCCCTCATCGGCGAGGAAGGCCCCGCCGGATACTGGACCGTCGACTGCGCCGGGGTCTCGCTCGCCATGAGCGAGGACGCCCTCACCGGCTTCCTCGCCTGGGTCGAGTCGGCCCCTCCCAGCGCCTACCTCGACGCCGCGTAACCACGTCTACCGGGTGCCGCCGGGCTTCCAGAGGAGCTCCTGGCCGCCCGCGGCGGTGCGGCAGAGGATGAACATCAGGTCGCTCAGCCGGTTGAGGTACGTGGCGGTGAGCGGGTTGACGTCGTCGTGCGCCTCCAGGGCCGACCACGTCGTGCGTTCGGCTCGCCGTACGACCGTGCGGGCGACGTGCAGGAGCGCGGTGCCTGGCGCGCCGCCGGGGAGGATGAAGCTGCGCAGTGGCTGGAGCTCCTCGTTGAACAGGTCGCACTGCGTCTCGATCCACTCCACGTAGGACGCCTCCACCCGCAGCGGGGGGAACTCGGGGTTCCGCGTCACGGGGGTGCACAGGTCGGCTCCGACGTCGAACAACTCGTTCTGCACGCGGGCGAGCACCTCGACGATCGCGGGGGAGAGGCCGCCCATGGCCACGGCGACGCCGATCGCGGCGTTCGCCTCCTCGACGTCGGCGTAGGCGGCGAGCCGGGTGTCGGTCTTGCGGGTGCGGCTCATGTCGCCGAGTGTCGTGGTGCCGTCGTCGCCGGTGCGGGTGTAGATCTTGGAGAGCACCACCGGCTTGTCGTTGTCAGCTCGCGTCATGCCGCCCAGCGTAACCGCCGGTGAAACGGAGGGGACGGGCCCTCCGGTCGAGGAGGCCGGACTGGCCACGGCTTCGATTTGGTGGGCGCTGAGCAGGCATGGGTCTCCGACAGGTGGGCACTGACACCCACGTGGCCTTTCGAGGTCGCCGGACAGGAGGAGGCGGCATGCCAATCCGGAGCGGTCGGGGACACCAGGTGGTCAGCGTCGGGTCCCGTCTCGACGTGGGCACGGTCGCCAGGCTGCGGCCGCGCCTGCACGACGCGGTCGACTCCGGCGACGGTGACATGATCGTCGATCTCTCCGAGCTCGAGATGATCGACGCCGCCGGTCTCGGGGTCCTGGTCGGCACGCATCGCCGCGCGCTACGCGCGGAACGCCGCCTCGTGCTCAGGGGGGTGCCACCGCGTGTCATGCGGTTGCTCGCCATCACCCGGTTGCACAGGGTGCTCCGGGTCGAGCTTCCGACGGCGGCCGTGGCCTGATCGCGGCTCCGTCTCAGGAGCCGACCGAGCGCCGGAAGATGTGGACGGCCGTCTCGATCAGGTGCTCCAGGGGTGGCGAGGGGTCGGCCAGCACCCACTCGATCAGAAGCTCCTGTATCGCGCCGACCATGCCCAGTGCGAGCAGGTGGGTCCTCGCGGGCAGGCCGCCCGGCAGGTCTCCCAGGGTCTGCTCGATGATCTGGGCGAAGCCCGTCACCGCGCGCTGCCGGTGGACCGCGAGGATGTCACCGGCCCGCCGCACCTCCAGGTGCATGATCCGGGCACGCCGGGCGTCGCGGGTGACGAAGGTGATGTACTCCCCGATGCCCGCATGGATCCTGCTGTCCAGATCGGGAGATGCCCCGGCGATGGCCTTGGAGACGGCGACGAGGGTTTCCTCGACGCAGCGGTCATAGACCGCTCGCATCAAATCCTCGCGTCCGGTGAAACATTCATAGAACGCGCGGTTCGAGATGCGTGCCGCCGCGCACAATCGCTCGATCGTGGTCGCGGTGAATCCCGCACCGGCGAACAACGTGTATGCCGCGGTCTGCAACCGCTCCCTGCGGTCGGCTAATCGCTGCTCCGCCGTCATTCCCCGGTAGTCGCGTCCCGTCGCCACTGCACACCTCACGTCCTGCTGGCCCCGTAGGAACCCATCATTATGGACGCAAGATCGTTTTTCGGGAAGTATCGGGACAACTAGCTCTTGCGCCGACCGTGAAGCAACGTCACCAATTTCACTAGACGTTCCAGGTCGGCGGGTGTCCGAGTGAATGATGTGAGATTCATTCCAGGTATGGCGAAACGCTGGCGGGAGATGGCCTTCGGCCGTGCGAACTCGCGCAGCCCGTCCGCGCCGTGAATGCGGCCGAACCCCGAATCTCCCACGCCGCCGAACGGAAGTGAGGGAACGCCCACGAAGGAAATGACCGAGTTGATGGCCGTCATGCCGGTGAGCATGGCCCGGGCGAGCTCCATGGCCCTGCGCGTGTTGCCCGAGAAGATAGTGCTGCCCAGGCCGTAGGCCACGGCGTTGGACTTCTCCAGGGCTTCCTCCAGGGTCGCCACCTTGCTGACCGTGATCGTCGGTCCGAAGGTCTCCTCCCGTACCGCGCTGGAGTCCTCAGGGACGTCGGTGAGGACCACAGGGTCGACGTACGGGGCCCGTACGGACTCCGCGCCGCCCACCACGGCCTTCCCGCCCTTGGCGAGGGCGTCGTCGACGTGCCGCCGGATCACATCCGTCTGGGACGGCATGGTGATCGGCCCGTAGTCCTCGCCGCCGCGCAGGGCTCTGGCCCGGTCGGTGAGCTCGCGCATGAAGCCGTCGTAGACGCGCTCCACCACGTAGACACGCTCGACGCCCACGCATGTCTGGCCGGCGTTGGACATCGCGCCCCAGAGCGTGGCGTCGGCCGCGGCGGCGAGGTCGGCGTCCGCGTCGACGATCAGCGCGTCCTTGCCGCCGCACTCCGCCACGATCGGCGTCAGGTTGGCCGCGCAGGCGGCCATGACCCGCTTGGCGGTCGCCGTCGAGCCGGTGAAGGCGATCTTGCGTACGCCCGGGTGCCCGGCTAGGGCGGCTCCGGTCTCCCCGAGCCCGGTGACGACCTGGAACACCTTCCGCTCGGGGACGCTCTGCGTGAACAGCTCGGCCAGCAGCAGGCCGACCCCGGGAGTCAGCTCGCTGGGCTTGAACACCACGGCGTTGCCCGCGGCCAGGGCGTAGGCGAGGGAGCCCATCGGGGTGAACACCGGGTAGTTCCACGGCCCGATCACACCGACCACGCCCAGCGGGAGGTACTCCAGGGTGGCGGCGAGGTTGACGCCGATCAGGCCGGTCGGGACCCGGCGCGGGCCGAGGACCTTGCGGGCGTTGCGTGCGGCCCAGTCGAGGTGCGTGATCGCGAGCGCGGTCTCAAGGACGGCGTCGCCGATCGGCTTGCCCGTCTCCTCGTGGACCAGCGTGGCGACGCCGGTGAGGTTCCGCGTGAGGACGGCTTTGTAGTCGAGCAGCCGCCGCCTGCGCCCTTCGAAGCCCAGTTCCGCCCACCACCTGGCCGCCTCTCCCGCGCTCTCCACCGCGGCCCCCACGGCTTCGGCGTCGTGGAGGGGGTGGGTGCCCACCACCACCCCCGTGGCGGGGTTCAGGGAGTCGAAGGTGCGCTGCTCGGTAGCCGTTGACATGGCGTCTCCTTCTCGGGGCCTTGCGATCACGCCGGCCCCCGGCGCCGGGAGCACGCCCTTCCCGCCGAGGGGGTCTGGGGCCACGATAGCCCTCTGGTTGCGGGGGAAACCATCTCTCACAGCAAGCCGCGGCCAAGTGCCGTGGTGACGGCGGCGGTGCGGTCGGAGACGCCGAGCTTGCCGAAGATTCGCAGCAGGTGGGTCTTGACCGTCGTCTCGCTGATGAACAGCTCCTTGCCGACCTCGGCGTTGGTCAGGCCCCGCGCGACCAGTGCCAGCACCTCGGTCTCCCGCTTGGACAGTGACTCGGCCGCAGGGGCCCGCATCCTGGTCACCAGCTTCGTCGCGACCGACGGCGACAGGACGGTCTCGCCTCGCGCGGCGCCGAAGATCGCCGCGATCAGGTCGGCCCTCGAGGTGTCCTTCATCAGGTACCCGGCGGCTCCGGCCTCGACGGCGCGCACGATGTCCTGGTCGGTCTCGTACGTGGTGAGCACGATCACCCGGCTCTCCGGACGGCCGGCGAGGATACGCGCGATGGCTCCCACGCCGTCCCCGCCGGGCATGCGCAGGTCCATCAGGATCACGTCGGGACCCAGCTCGCGGGCGCGCACCACCGCCTCGTCGCCCGATCCGGCCTCCCCCGCCACGCTGATGCCGGGATCGGCGTCCAGCATGCCGCGCAGGCCCTCTCGCACCACGGGATGGTCGTCGACGATCAGCACGCGTATCACGAAAGCCTGTCCTCCTGAGGGAACCGGACGGTCAGCTCGGTGCCTCGGCCCGGTGCGCTGCCGATGTCCAGGGTGCCTCCCGCGTGCTCCACTCGGCTCCGCATGGCCCGCAGGCCGTACCCCTCGCCGGGCGCCGGGCCGTCGAACCCCGCCCCGTCGTCCCGGACGGTCAGGACCACCTCCCGCTCGCCGTACCGCAGACGGACGCCCGCTGAGGACGCCGCCGCGTGCTTGCGTACGTTGGCCAGCCCTTCCTGAGCGGCCCGGATCAGCACCACCTCGATGCCGGGCGGCAGCGCCCGCGAGGCGCCCTCGGTCGCGAACGCCACCGGCATGGTGAGCTCCTCGCCGAGCCGGGCCGTGATCCTGCCCAGCGCCTC
Organism: Sphaerisporangium sp.; assembly: GCA_025964675.1. Lineage (GTDB taxonomy): Bacteria > Actinomycetota > Actinomycetes > Streptosporangiales > Streptosporangiaceae > Sphaerisporangium. Next base: position 77,001 of record JAOPYI010000301.1, read on the forward strand.
TTCGAGGGTGGATCCGTCGAGGGGCGCGGGGGTCAGGGAGGCGATCAGGCCGCGCGCCTCATCGAGGTTCTCCCTCGCGGTCCGCACGGCCAGCGCGAGATGCCTGGACGGGTCGGCCTGGGCCTCGGCGGCCTGGATGAGCATGATGATGCTGGTGAACCCTTGGGCGAGCGTGTCGTGGATCTCGCCGGCCAGCCGCTCCCGCTCGGCCAGGGCGCCCCGCTCGCGCGAGAGCCGTTCGACCTCCGCCCGGCTGGCCTCCAGCTCGTCGATCAGCTCGGCTCTCTCCGCGCTCTGGTGGATGATGCGCGTGACCCAGGGTCCGAACACCAAGGCGAACGTGACGGCCATGGCGCACGTCGCCATGAAGGTGAGAAACGACGCGAGGTCGAGCGCGGGCCGTACCAGGAAGCGGATCGCCGGTGAGACGTTGAGGACGAGCACGGCCACCAGCGCCCACCGGGGCCGCAGCAGCATGAACGCATGCGGGCAGAGCGCGAAGAGCGCGAAGGACGAGGCCGGGGCGACGATCGTGGCCGGGACGAACGCCACGACGATGAAGCCGGCGTAGATCAGTCCGCCCCGGATGTCGTAGTCGTCGCCCTTGATCGCCCGGCGGCCCACGGCGAGGTAGGCGCCGGCGCAGACGGTCAGCAGGGTGATCGCGACCGCCTTGTCGGCCACGCCCGTACCGCCGTCGAGGACCACGAAGACGATGGTGACGATGAAGGCCACCATGAAGAGGATCTCCCAGCCGCGGAACGCCTCCCAGGCGTGGGTCCTCGCGCGGTCGCGGTCCGCGGCGCTCCGCAGGCCGCGGTACCCGTACGGCGGGGGATCGGCGGCCGTCATCCGTCGCGGCGGCTCTTCCAGCGGAACGTCGTCAGGCACAGGACAAGACCTCCGACGACCCACGCTCCCAGGATGAGGGCCACGCGGTCCAGTTCGTACGACTTCGTCATCTCCAGGGCGGCCCCCGCGTCGCCCAGGAAAACCGATCTGAAGCCCTGGCACATCCACCTCAGCGGGAAGAAGGCGGAGATGTCGATGAGCCAGTCCGGAAGCTGCGTCATCGGGATGAACACCCCCGAGATGAACTGCAGCACCACGAAAGGCATGCTGATCACCGCCGTGGCGCTCCTCGCGGACCGGGGCAGGCTGCTGACCGCGATCCCGAGCAGCGCCGACCCCGTGATGCCGAGCAGGAACACCCATGCGAACGTCACCCACCGGAGCGGCTCGGACGGAAGCGCCAGCCCGTACGCGACCACGCCGATGGCCAGCAGGATCGCGACCTCCAGCAGGGCCACCACGAGAACGTTCAGGATCTTTCCGATGAAGTACGCGCTTCGCGGCAGGGGAGTGCCGGCGAGGCGCTTAAGCGTGCCGTCGTCCCGGTCGACGGCGATGCCGATGCCGAGGTTCTGGAAGCTGGCGCTCATGACTCCCGCGCCGATGAGGCCGGCGGTGTAGAGCTGGGAGACGGTGATCGGAGTGCCCTCCAGATTCCCGCCGAAGATCGACCCGAAGATGACCAGCAGGATGATCGGGAAGGCGAAGGTGAAGATGACGGCGTCCTTCTCGCGGAAGAACATCCTCGTCTCGGCGACGCCCCTCGACCAGCCGAGGGCCGCGATCGAGGGCAGATGGGGCCTTGCGGTGGAGGCCGTGGGGGCGGTGATGGTCTCGCTCATGGGGATACCTCTGCTCGTGTCCCGGCGCCGATGAGGCCGAGGTAGATGTCCTCCAGGGAGGGCCGCGTGACGGTCAGCTCGGGGACCTCGCCGTCGAACCGGCGGGTCAGCTCCATCACCGTCCTGGTCGGGGTGCCGGTTTCGAGATGCCTGCGCTCGCCCGCCTCAAGCCAGCTCACCCGGGCCTTGGCGGTCGCGCGTCCGCCGAGGGTGGCGGGCTCGCCCTCGGCCACGATGCGGCCTCCCGCGATGACCGCCACCCGGTCGGCGAGCGCCTCGGCCTCGTCGAGGTAGTGGGTGGTCAGCACGATGGTCGTGCCGTCGTGGGCGAGGTCCTCCATCAGGTCCCAGAACCGGCGCCGCGCCTCGGGGTCGAAGCCGGTGGTCGGCTCGTCGAGGAACAGCAGCTCGGGGTTCCCGATCACGCCGAGTGCCACGTCCACCCTCCTCCGCTGGCCGCCGGAGAGCTGCCGTACGCGGCTGCCCGCTTTCTCCGTCAGCCCCACCTTGGCGATCACCTCGTCGGGGTCCCTGGCGTTCGGGTAGTAGCCGGCGAAGTGGCGTACGGTCTCACGGACGGTCAGTTCCGCCGTGTCGTTCGCCGTCTGGAGGACGATGCCGACCCGGCTCCGCCAGAGCCGGGTCGGGTGCTGCGGGTCGGTGCCTAGCACGCTGACCTCGCCGGCATCCCGCCTGCGATACCCCTCAAGGATCTCTACCGTGGTGGACTTGCCTGCCCCATTGGGGCCGAGGATGGCGAACACCTCGCCGGCGTGGATCTCCAGATCGATGCCGCCCACCGCCTGCACGTCGCCGTACCGCTTGGCGAGGCCGCGCACCTTCACCGCTGACTGCGTCATGCCTCAAGCATCCGGACCGTACGGCCCCGGCGGCACCACTGACGGACCGACCCGGCTGTCCACCGTTCGGTGGACACCGAACACCGGCTAGGCGGGGGTGCCCAGAGAGCAGTCGGGGAATTCCTCGCGGTCTTCGAGGCCGGTCAGCAGGGCGCTCCACTGGGCGCCGATGACGTCCATCCGGTAGTCCGCGGCGGTGCGGAGGGCGTTCGCGCCGAGCGTGCGGCGGAGCTCCTCGTCCTCGATCAGCCGGCAGATGCCCTCGCCGAGCGCGACGGCCTTCTTCGAGCGGATGAGCAGGCCGTCGTGCCCGTCGGTGATGATCTCCTTGGGGCCGTGCGGGCAGTTGAAGCTGACGACCGGCACGCCCTTGCTCATGGCCTCCAGGATCGTCATGCCGAACCCCTCGTAGCGCGAGCTGACGGCGTAGATCGACGACTTGGACAGCTCCACGCCGATCTCCGGCGTGCTTCCCATGAGGAAGACCTTGTCGGACAGCCCCGCGTCGACGATGCGCGACCGGAGCTTCTCCTCGCGCTCGGGCGTACCGCCTCCGTAGATGCGCAGGACCCAGTCGGGATGCGCCTCCGTCACCGTCTTCCAGGCGTTGACCAGCCGGTCGAAGCCCTTGGCCCACACGATGCGGCCGATCGCGATGACGACCTTCTCCTCCAGCGAGGAGACGTCTCCCGCCAGCTCCGGGATGGCGTTCGGGATGCGCAGGAGGCGTTTGGGCGGGCTGGACCTCAGCGCCTTGGCATAGTGCGTCAGATCGGCCTCGGTGAGCGTGGCGAACGCGTCCAGCCTGCCGTACCGCCTCTTGATCTTGGCTTTCAGGTCAGGCCCGTGGGAGTCGAAGGTGACGTGCTCCTGGCCGATGGTGAGGACCTCCGGCGGTGCGAACAGGCTGATGACCAGGTTGAACCCGGGACGCGTGCCGATGACCACGCCGCCGCGCAATGACCGGAGAAAGCGCACCAGCCGCAGGTCCGTCAGGAGGCTCATGCTGAGATAGGCCTTCTCCTCCTGGGGGACCAGCATGCTCGGGCGACGCGAAAGGTACTCGGCGATCCAGCCGCGCGGCACTGTCCTGTCGTCGAGGAACGACACCCGCACGCCCGGCGGCATCTCGAAGAACGGCTTCTCGGCCGTCCGGATCAGGCTGACGATCTCCACCTCGCGGTCACGCGCCAGGTAAGAGGCGAGGTTGATCACGGTACGGATCGTGCCGCCCATGCCGTACGCGTGCAGCAGCAGGATGCGGACCGTCCCGGTGTCGCGCGGCCGCGCCCTGCGTGCCCGCCTCCTGTTGAGAGCCTCGAGCAGCCCGAGGGCCGCGCGGGCGGCAGCCTTACGTCCCCTCGTCAACACGCTGAAGACCCCTCGTGTGGTGAAGCCATGGTTATGCCCCTCGCGATGTCATATGCCGTCCAGCGGCGGGAGCATGCGTGACCCGAGGTCAGACTAGTAAGTCACTTCGCCTCGGAAGGTAAGAATTCGGTTAGTGCTCCCCTTACCTAACCCCCGCATTCATGATCTAGACGCTATGAGGTGCTCGAAAGTTGCATCTCATTCCAAAAAACTCGCTCAGTGCCCGGGTGGTTACAACGGATATGGCGTCTGTACCTACCGGTATGTACACCTCTCGGCCTACCTGCTGCGGGAGCGTAAGGTGTCGCGCGGTTGCCCGATCGGGTGGCTGACCCAGGATCCCGGCGTCATCGCCAGCGAGAGCCGGCGGCGGCCGCTGGAGGAGACCTTCGACTGGCTACGGTGCCGCCTCGCCGAGGGGCGGGCACGCGGCGATCACGCTCCCGGCTGGTGCCGCGGACACCGCGGCCACCGCCGTGGCGGTGCTCCAGGGAGGGTACGTGCCGGCGCGGGCGGCCGGCTCCGTGGAGCCGTTCGACCAGGCGAATCAGGGGCGTGCTCGCGCTGCCCGCCTCTCAGGCGGCCACAACCGCGACCTGGAAACGGGCCGCCGGTGGTAGCGCTCGCTCAGAAAAGCGTGTCGGTGCGCTCGATGCCGCGCAGGGCGTCGTAGTCGAGGGTCACGCAGCCGATGCCGCGATCGGTGGCCAGCACCCGCGCCTGGGGCTTGATCTCCTGGGCGGCGAAGACCCCCTTGACCGGCGCGAGCAGCGTGTCGCGGTTGAGCAGCTCGAGGTAACGCGTGAGCTGCTCGACCCCGTCGATGTCGCCCCGCCGCTTGATCTCGACGGCGATGGTGCCGCCCAGCTGGTCGCGGCAGAGGATGTCCACCGGTCCGATCGCCGTGGGGTACTCCCTGCGGATCAGGCTCCAGCCGTCGCCGAGGGTGTGGATGTGCTCCGCCAGAAGCTCCTGCAGATGGGCCTCGACACCGTCCTTCTGGAGGCCGGGATCGACGCCGAGCTCGTGGGAGGAGTCGTGGAGGATCTCCTCCATCGTCAGGATGAGCTTCTCACCGGTCTTGCCGTGGGTGACGGTCCACGTGCCTTCCTCCTCGCGCACCTTGCACGGGGGGTTCATCCAGTTGAGCGGCTTGAAGGCCCGGTCATCGGCGTGAATGGACACCGAGCCGTCCGCTTTCAAAAGGATCAGCCTGGGCGCCATCGGGAGGTGCGCAGTGAGCCGTCCCACGTAATCCACGCTGCATCGAGCGATGACCAGCCGCATGACCGCCAACCCTACCGCCCGGCCCGGCCGAGGCGGGGGCCGTTGCACCGAGCTCCGCGAGCGTGAGGCTTCACAGGGTCGTTTTGGGGCGGGGAGTGCTCTCTGGGAGACTGTCCGGCAACGGGTACAGGGGAGGGCCGCATGGCACGCGCGATCGAGACCGTCGGAGTCGTCGGGCTCGGCACCATGGGTGCCGGGATCGCCGAGGTGTTCGCCCGCGCCGGGCTCGGCGTGATCGGGGTGGAGGTGGACGCCGAGGCGCTGGAGCGCGGCCGGGGGCACGTCCACAGGTCCACGGACAGGGCCGTGAGCCGGGGCAAGCTGGCGGAGGCCGAGCGCGACGAGATCCTCGGCCGCGTGACGTTCACCGGCTCCCTCGACGACCTCAGCGACGCCGATCTGGTGATCGAGGCGATCCCCGAGGTCATGGACTACAAGCGCGCCCTGTTCACCGATCTCGACCGGATCTGCCGGCCGGACACCGTCCTCGCGACCAACACCTCCTCCCTGTCGGTCACCGCGATCGCGGCCACCACTTCCCGGCCCGGCCAGGTCATCGGCATGCACTTCTTCAACCCCGCACCCGTGATGAGGCTGGTCGAGGTGGTGCACACCGTGGTCACCGAGGACGGCCTGGCGGACGAGGTCGGCGCCCTCGCCCGGCGCCTCGGCAAGACCCCGGTGACCGTGGGCGACCGGGCCGGGTTCGTGGTCAACCGGCTACTCCTCGGCTACCTCAACCACGCCGCCACGTTGCTCGAACGCGGCGTGGCCTCGCGCGACGACATCGACAACGCGATGAAGCTGGGCGCCGGCCTGCCGATGGGCCCGTTCAGCCTGCTCGACCTGATCGGCCTCGACACCTCCTACGAGGTATGCGAGGTGCTCTTCCAGGAGAGCCGTGACCGCGTGCACGCGCCCGCCCCGATCCTGCGGGAGCTCGTCACCGCCGGGCTCCTCGGCCGCAAGAGCGGGCGGGGCTTCCATGACCACAAGCACGCGGCCGGCCAGGCGCGCTCCGCCGCCGAGCCCGCGGGCAGGCCGGGCGTGGTCACGGTCTGCGTGCTCGGCGAGGGCGCCGGCGAGCTGTCGGCGAAGCTTTCCTCCGCCGGTGCCAAGGCGGGCGAGCCGCACGACTCCGACGTGGTCATCGCGCTGTCCCGCACTCCCGTCGTCGAGCACGCCGTACGGCTGCCGCACCCCGAGCGGCTCGTCGGGCTGCACCTGGCGGGTGGCGACGTCGCCGAGGTCGTCTCCACGGCGCTCACCTCGCCCGATGTGGCTCGAGCCGTACAGGACCTGATCAGGGTGGTGGGGCTGATTCCGGTGTCGTGCGCGGACCGCGCCGGGTTCGTGGTCGACGCGCTGCTGTACCCCTACCTCAACGACGCGGTGCGCATGTACGACTCCGGCTACGCCTCGATGGACGACATAGACACCGCCATGAGGCTCGGTTGCGGCTACCCCGCAGGGCCGTTCGAGACCCTGGACGCCATCGGGCTCCCGGCCGTGCGCGACGGCCTGCGAGCCCTCTACGCCGAGTACCGCGAGCCGTCCTTCGCGCCCGCCCCGCTGCTCGACCGCCTGGTGACCGCCAGGGTGACGAGCATCAGGGGCCGGTGACGGAAGAACACCCGCGACAACGACGTTTGTGCCGTTATGAGCCCCCGCCGTGCCCGCCGGATGGACCCCCATGACAGGGGTCGGCGTGGTGAACCCCTACGACCGCTGGACGGCGTTCTTCGCGGGATGGAACGGGTAGAGGAGTGGCCGGACGGCGAGTGGAAGGTGCGGAGGGTCTCCGGCGCGAGCTCGGACAAGGTCTATCGCTGCCCGGGCTGTGACCACGAGATCCATCCCGGCGTGCCACACGTGGTGAGCTGGCCCAACTGGACCGGCGGCGAGGGGGAGCGCCGTCACTGGCACACCGCCTGCTGGCGCAAGCGCGTCGACCGGGGCCCTGGCCGTTCCCGCTACTGAACCGCTCATGATTTGAGGAGCAAGCGTTGGAGATTCGCTCGTCGACGGTCCTGCCCGCCCTACGGGAGGACATCGAGTTGCACACGGCCGACGGGCTGACGCTGGTGGGCGAGCTGGCGCTGCCCCCTGAGGGGCGCCCGGCGGCCACGCTCATCTGCCTCCACCCGCTCCCCACGGCCGAGGGCATGATGGACAGCCACGTGCTGCGCAAGGCCTCCTACCGGCTGCCCGCGCTCGCCGGCATCGCGGTGCTGCGCTTCAACACCCGGGGCACCGCCTCCGACCGCGGCAAGTCCGAGGGCGCCTTCGACGACGGTGAGGCCGAGCGGTTCGATGTCGCCGCCGCGCTCGAGTACGCCGAGTTCCACGACCTGCCGGAGCCCTGGCTGCTCGGCTGGTCGTTCGGCACCGAGCTGGCGCTGAAGTGGGGGCACGACCCGCTCGTCCGTGGCGCGATCCTGCTGTCGCCGCCTCTGAGCCGGGCCAAGGACGCCGACCTGGACGCCTGGGCCGAGTTCGGCCGGCCGCTGGTCGCGCTGGTCCCGGAGTTCGACGACTACCTCCGGCCGGAGGAGGCGCGGGAGCGCTTCGCCAGGGTCCCGCAGGCCGAGGTGGTGGGCGTCGACAACGCCAAGCACCTCTGGGTGGGCGAGCCCTACGTCCGCATCGTGCTGAACGAGATCGTCAAGCGCGTCGAACCGACCGCGTACCCATTGCCCACCGAGGTGTGACCGCCACCTAGAGCTGGGCCTGGCGGGGGAGGACCACCTCGCGCACGATGAGCGCGACCGCGGCGGCGACCGGGATCGCGAGCAGTGCGCCCACGGCGCCGAGCAGCGCGCCGCCGAACAGGGCGGCGATCACCGACACCGCCGGAGCCACGTCAACCGAGCGGCTCATGACGCGTGGGTAGATCACGTAGTTCTCGACCTGCTGGTAGACCACGAAGAAGATGGCGCAGGCGATGCCCAGCGGGACCGACTGCAGGAGCCCTACCGCGGTCACCAGGACCGCGCCGACCGTCGCGCCCACCAGCGGGATCAGGTCCGTCACGGCCACGACCAGCGCCAGCGCCAGCGCGTACTTCGCTCCGGCGACCGTGAGGAAGAGCCAGGACAGGGCACCGGCGATCACCGAGATGAGGACGTTGCCCGCGACGTAGCCGCCGATCCCGGCGAGGATCTCGTCCCCGATGGCACGCGTGCGGGGACGGCGGGTGGTGGGCACCAGCAGCAGCATGTACTCCTTGATCGCGGGAAGCGATCCGAGGAAGTAGAGCGTCAGCACCAGCAGGGTGAACCCGGAGAAGAACGCGTCGAGCACTACCGCACCCGCGCCCAGGATGCCTCCGGCCACGGTCGCGCCGAGGCCGCCGCTGGTGATGTAGGTCTGGAAGTTGGCGAGGATCTTGTAGTCGGCGTCGAGCTGCTTGATCGTCGGGTTCGCCAGCAGGTCCTGCACGTAGCCCGGCACGGCACGGGCGAAGTCGCTCGACTCCTGGCTGACCGGCGGGACGATCGCCAGGCCGAACAGCACGAACATCGCGATCACGCCGAGGAACACGATGGAGATCGCCCAGCGGCGGTTCAGCCCGCGCCTCTGGAGCGCCTCCACGACAGGGTTGAGCCCGACGGCGAGGAACGCGGCCACCACGATCAGCACGATCACGCTGCGCGAGCTGACCAGCGCCTGAGCCAGTCCCCACGCGGTCAGCACGCCGAGCGCCGCCGTGAGCCCCCAGAGGAACGGCCCCCGGGCCAGCGGCTTGCCGGGCAGGCCGTACGGCATGGCGGCGGCGCCCGCCCCGGCCTCGGGCTGGACTTCGGCCTCGGTCTTGGCCTCGGAGGAGCCGGGCGACGTGGCCCGGGTGCGGGACGACTTGGCGCGCGAGCCGGTTCGCGGCGCGGGCGTCCTGGCCGGGTAGGGAACGGCCGCGGCCGCGGCCGCGGGGAGGATGTCGGTCACGTCCGCCGAGCCGGTGGAGGTGCCACGCGCGGCTCCCGCCCTCCCGGGGACATCGGGTACGGGTACCGCATCCGGGGCGGGATCGGGCACTTCTGCTCCTTGGCGTTCGGGGTCAAGGGGTGGCCGGGCGATGTCGGCGGCAGCCGTGGCCCCGGCGCACGCCCTGCGGCGGTGGAAACAGCGCGGACAACAGAGGAGAGCCTAGCGACCGTTGTGATCGCCAGGCTCTCCCGGTAGCCGTCCCTAACGCCCCTGAAGTGGTGAGGTGCCTACTCCTGCCACCACTCGGACTCGTCCCCAGCCGACGCGGAGGCACGCTGCGGGGCCGGCGCGGCGCTGGGCTGCTCCTTCGCGGCGGGCGTGGCGGCGAGGGCGGGCTTCGGCGGAGCGGCGGCGACCGCCGGAGCCTCGTCCATGCCCGGCAGGGCCGCGCCACCGAGCAGCTGGCGGAGCTGCGCGAGGTGGCTCGTGATGCTGTCGCGCTGGCGGGTCAGCTCGTCGACCTGGCGCTGGGCGATCGTCCGGTTGCGCTCGGCCTCGGACTTGGCGTCGGAGACGATCGAGTCGGCGCTGGCCTTGGCCTCGGCCACGAGCTGGTCGGAGTTCTTGCGGGCGTTCGCGAGCAGCTGCTTGGCGTGCGTGTCGGCCTCGCGGCGGCTCTGCTCGGCCTGCTGGGTCGCCTTGGTGGCCCGCTGCTCCGCGGTGGCGGCGCGCTGCTCCGCCTCGGCGACGAGCTTCTGCGTCGCGGCCTGCGCGGTGGCGTGGCGCTCGGACTCCTGGCGCTCGGCCTCCTCGCGGCGGGCGGCGAGCTGGATCTCGAACTCGGCCTCGTCCTGGGCGCGCTTGGCCTCGGACTCCTCGAGGACGCGCTGGGCCTGGGCCCGCATCTCGTCGGCCTGGCGCTTGGCGGTGGTCAGCACCTCGTCGCGCTCGCGCTTGGTGGAGGCGCGCAGCTGGGCCACCTCGCGCTCGGTGGTGGTGCGCAGCTTGGCGATCTCGCGCTCGGCGTCCGCGCGCTTCTCGGCGACCTCGTGGTCGGCCGTGGCGCGGAGCTTGGAGACCTCGCGCTCGGTGGTGGAGGTCAGCTCGTCGGCCTCGCGCTTGGCGGTCGAGCGGATCTCCTCGGCCTCCCGCTCGGCCATCGTGCGCATCTCGTCGGTCTCACGAGTCGCCAGCGCGCGCTTCTCGGCGGCTTCGTTCTCGGCGGCGGCCCTGACATCCGCCGCGTCGACCTTCGCCGCGGCCTTGATCTCGTTCGCCTCGGACCGGGCGGCCTGCACGAGCTCGGTGGCCTGCTCCTCCGCGAGACGCAGCAACTGCTCGATGCGGGCGCCCAGGCCGGAGTAGGTCGGGCGCTCCTGCTCCTGCAGCTGGCGCTGCGAGTCGGAAAGGTCACGCTGCAACGCGGAGAGCTGCTCACGGGTCTGACGCAGGTCGGTGTCGAGCTGCTTCAGATGGTCGTGAACCTGGTGCCGGTCGTAGCCACGGAGAACCACGTCGAATTCCCGCGTGGGGGCGTCTTCAAAGAAATTGTTCAACTGGGCGTCGATGTCGGACTGCATGAGGCTCGATCCTGGGTTGTCGAGACGGCTACACGGGCCGGACGGGGGGGCGGACATCCGAGGCGGGGACTCGTTCCGATGGTCGCGCTCGCTCGGGCACGCGCGGGCAAGGGCGGTGTCGCTCGCCCATGATCCTTGTGCTCGGCTCGCCCGTCCATGGCGGGGATCCACGTCCGGATGGTAGGCCAGCGTACTCCGGTGTTGCCGAATTGGAGGTCCCGTCCGACTTTCTGCGCGACTTGTTACGAATAGGCCATTGTTAAGTTTCATCTGACAGGACTGGCGTGGAGGGCGACTCCACCAGCTCTGTCAAGACTCCTCCCACGTCTTTCGGATGAAGAAACGCGATTGAGGTGCCCATTGCTCCGTGGCGAGGGTGCTTGTCGATCAATCGGACGCCCTTGCCGCCGATCTGTTCGATGGCCTCGGCGACATCCGTCACTCCGTATGCGACGTGATGGAGGCCCTCACCTCGCTTCGCGAGGAACTTCCCCACCGGGGTATCCGGACGCAGCGGTTCCAGTAGCTGGATGTATGAGCCGCCTCCTTCGCCGTCCGCCACGTGCAACATGGCTTCTTTCACCCCCTGCTCCTCGTTGACCTCGCGGCTGACCACTGTCACGCCGAAGGTCGACTCGTAGAACATGATCTTCTCGTCGAGATTCTCGCAGGCGATGCCGACGTGGTCGATTCTCAGCAGCATTGCGTGTCCTCCGTCTCTGTACGGCGCCACGCGGGCCGGGATCTCCCGGGAGACCTCTTGAAGACCACGTGGGGCGCCGTAGGTATGGTGGCAAAGTCGCCGAAGACCCCATCATGGAGGCCCTGGTGTCCAGTTTTCCCGCCACCCCGTCCGGCATGTCGCGATCCGTCATCGTCGCCGGGGCGCGCACGCCGATCGGCCGGTTGCTCGGCTCCCTTTCCGCCCTGTCCGCCGTCGAGCTGGGCGGTCTCGCCATCGAGGCGGCCCTGGAGCGCGCGGGCGTGGCGCCCGACCAGGTGGAATACGTCATCATGGGGCAGGTCGTCCAGGCGGGCGCGGGCCAGATCCCGTCGCGCCAGGCCGCCGTGAAGGCCGGCATCCCGATGACCGTGCCGTCGCTCACCATCAACAAGGTCTGCCTGTCGGGGCTCGACGCCATCGCCCTGGCCGACCAGCTCATCCGCGCCGGGGAGTTCGACATCGTGGTGGCGGGCGGCATGGAGTCGATGACCAACGCCCCCCACCTGTTGCCCGGGCTGCGCAAGGGCGTGAAGTTCGGCGGGGCCGGCATCCTCGACTCGATGGCCTTGGACGGGCTCACCGACGTGTTCGACCAGGTGTCCATGGGCGAGTCCACCGAGCGGCACAACACCCGCCTCGGGCTGGAGCGCAAGGAGCAGGACGCCTTCTCGGCCCGTTCGCACCAGCTCGCCGCCGCCGCGGCCAAGGACGGCAGGTTCGACGACGAGATCGTCCCGGTCTCCCTGCCCCAGCGCAAGGGCGACCCCGTCGTGTTCTCCGCCGACGAGGGCGTGCGCGGCGACACCACCGCGGAGACGCTGGGCAGGCTGCGGCCCGCCTTCGCCAAGGACGGCACGATCACGGCGGGGTCGTCGTCCCAGATCTCCGACGGGGCCTGCGCGGTCGTGGTGATGTCCAGGGCCAAGGCCGAGGAGCTGGGGCTGACCTGGCTGGCCGAGGTCGGCGCCCACGGCAACGTGGCCGGTCCCGACAACTCCTTGCAGTCGCAGCCGGCGAACGCCATCGCCCAGGCCCTCCGCAAGCAGGGCCTGACCGTGGACGACCTCGACCTGATCGAGATCAACGAGGCGTTCGCGGCGGTCGTGCTCCAGTCGATGAAGGAGCTCGGCGTGCCCGAGGACAAGGTCAACGTCAACGGCGGCGGCATCGCGCTCGGCCACCCCATCGGCGTCTCGGGAGCGAGGATCGTGCTGAGCCTCGCCCACGAGCTGCGGCGCCGGGGCGGCGGCGTCGGCGCGGCGGGTCTGTGCGGCGGCGGCGGTCAGGGCGACGCCCTGATCATCACCGTTCCTTCCTCCTGAACCGAGATGGTATGTCCGCCCAGGTCGAGTCCCCGCTGAACTACTGGAGCAGCTCCGATAGCGGCCGCCACAACCGCCGCCACCTCCTGAATTTACTCACCGGCTAGGGAGTGCCCACCGGGACGCCACAGCTCTGGACCGTACAATTCCCTCGGCCCCTCACTCGTCGAGTCAGAGGAGCCGCCATGTCCACTACCGGCACTGTGAGCGTCCGTCTTCTCCACTTGGCGACCGGATGACTACGCGATCGCGGTGGCTTGTGGTGGCCGTCGCCGTCGTGGTGGCGGCAGGGTGTGGCGACGCCGCGGGGTCTCGGCGGCACGTGGGCGAGACCGGTGCGACTTCCCCGACGCCGACACTGAGCGAGACTCCATTCGCGGAGCCTCGGCAGTTCGTCAGCGGGCACGGGCTGTTGAAGGTGCGGTTGGTCGTCGGGGTTCGTAGCGTGCGGCTGGCGGGACAGACCGTGCGTGCATTGACCTATAACGGCGACTACATGCCCCCGACGCTGCGGCTGCGCCCGGGCGATCGGCTCGACCTGACCCTGGTGAACAACCTGCCGGAGCAGACCAACCTGCACACGCATGGGTGGCACATCTCGCCGATGGACTCCTCGGACAATGTGTACCTGCACATCCATCCAGGGAAGAGCTACCACTACACCTACCGGCTCCCGGCCGACCTGGCGCCGGGGACGTACTGGTACCACTCGCACGCGCACCCGCGCTCCGAGCCACAGGTGTTCGCCGGGCTGTCAGGCGCGATCGTGATCGACGGGCTGGAACGGCACCTTCCCAGCGGTCTTAAGCACATCACCCAGCGACTCATAGCCTTGAAGGACTTCCAGGTGCGTAACGGCGCCATCCCGACGGCCGGCATCGACAGCAACGCGCCGACCACGCGCACGGTCAACGGGCTGGTGAACCCGGCCATCCCCATCCGTCCCGGGGAGACGCAGCTCTGGCGGCTCGCCAACATCGGAGCCGACATCGCCTACAACGTCCACCTTGAGGGAAGCCGGTTCCACGTCATCGCGCAGGACGCCAACCCCGTCGACTCGGTGTGGAGCGCGGACACGCTTCTGATGCCGCCCGGAAGCCGCTTCGACGTGCTGGTCCAGGGCTCGGCGGCGGGGCGCAGCCGCCTGGAGACCCTGGCGTACACCACGGGGCCGGCAGGAGACTCCTACCCTCAGGAGACCCTGGCCACCGTCGTGTCCTCAGGGCCGGCCACACCTCGGGCGACCCTGCCCATGAAGTTCGCGCACTTCAGTGACCTGCGCAAGGACAGGATCGCCCAGCGTCGCACGATCGTGTTCTCAGAGAACGAACCGCAGAAGAAGTTCTACATCGACGGCAAGCTCTTCGACCACCGGCGGATCGACGTGCGGGCGCGGTTGAACACCACCGAGGAGTGGACCGTCCGCAACGCTTCCGACGAGCAACACACCTTCCACATCCACGTCAACGACTTCCAGCTCATCAGTGTCAACGGCAAGCCCTACGAGGCGCACGGCCTGCAGGACACCGTGCAGCTTCCCGTGCGCGGCCAGGTCGTCGTACGGATGCGCTTCCTCGACTTCCTCGGCAAGTATCCCTACCACTGCCACATCCTCAACCACGAGGACCACGGCATGATGGCGAACATCCAGGTGGTTCGATAACGGGCTTTTATGCATAGCCCAGATTTCCGGCCGCCGAGCTGTGTCAGGGCTCGTCGGCGAATTTCACCGTCACCTTGGTGAAGCCCAAGGACTTGAGCATGCCCTGCAGCATGAGCTTGGTGTTCTGGTCGGCGCGGTTGCGGAGATCGCTGGTCTGGGCGGCTTCGGCGATCTTCTTTTCGGCGAGGACGTAGAGCTCCTGCTGGTTCTGGGGTGAGTTCGACAGCATGCCCTGGACCCGGTCCAGGATGCCGCGTTGCTGGGCGTAGACGTACGACTTCTTGTTGTCGAGGTTCGTCTTCTCCAATTGCGCGCGCGGGAGCCGTACGGTGACCTCGGTGCGGTCGGGGGAGACGGTGAGCGCGTCCTTGCCCATCGCGGAGAAGTCGACGTACGCGTCCACGCTGCCCGCGCCGACGAACAGTGTGCGTGAACCCTTGATGGCGTCCGGCAGGAACGCGGCGTCCTTCTCCAGGTCGACGATGACCTGGAAGTTGCCGCTGGCGGCCTGGAACCGGCTCATGTTCTGGATGGACTGGAGGAGCACCGGCTGGCTGCGGTCGACGGTCGTCTCGCCGAACGGGTTGAGGTACGACCACGTCAGCTTGGCGCCCACGACGAGCAGGACCAGCAGTGTGAGGAAACCCGCGAGGTAGCGCCAGCCGCGTCGGGACCGGCGCTGCGCCGGTTCCGCGGCCGCCGCCGTCTGGGGGGTCGACGTCTGGCGGTTCACGGCCACTCTCCTTCCCGAGATGAACCTTTTCTCACCTTCCCAAGCTCACGGACCTGTTCTCATGTCCCCCTGGTCACGGGCCCGCTCGCGGATGGAGGGTTGGGCATCGTCGGGTACGGCGAGCCGGGGACGGGTGACTGGGCGGGGTAGCGGGTGGCCGGCTCCCCGCCGGAAACGGGGGTCGCCGGAGTCCTGCGCAGCATCGGGCGCGGGCCGAGCTGGCTCGTCACCCCTCCGCCGAAGTGTGAGGCCTTCAGCCGGCAGTTGGCGAAGTCGGTGTAGAACATGCGAAGCCAGTCACGGCGCTGGCTCTCGGCGAGGCCGGAGAACCACGCGGCGGCCGCCTGGTGCCCGGGCAGGGGGCCGCTGGGAAGCGGGTCCCCGCGCAGCCAGGCCGTCACGATCACGCGGTACCCGTCGGCGGGAGCGCCGGCGCACGGCCCGGCCAGCCGCTCGACGTACTCAGCGGCGGCCCGCGCGGCGTACCCGGGGGTGAGGTCGTCGACGTGGACCGGCACCACGCCCGGGGAGGGCACGCCGTCGTCGCCGCGGGGACGCTGCTCCACCCGGTGGAACGCGGCGGGAGTGCCGGTCAGCCGGGCGGCGATCGTGGTGAACGTGGCGCCCAGATCGGTCAGCCCGCTGCGCATCCCGGGATGGACGCAGACCGTGATCGGCCACTCCTGGCAGCTGTAGACCATGGGCTCGGTGGCCGCGACGGCTCGCGGCTCGCTCAGCAGCCGGGCCATGCCCGTACCCGCCGCGAGGACCGCCAGCATCGCCCCCGCCAGCGCCAGCGCGCGCCGGGTGACGACCGCGGTCCAGGTCAGCAGCAGCGCCGAAGTGATGCCGAGCAGCCAGAGCGTCTGGTTGGCGAAGGCGAGCGGGCTCAGGCCCTCGAACGGGTCGTACGGCTCGGACGTGCTCGGCGCCAGCTTGCCGGCCCAGATGGAGCCGCCCGCCAGTGACGTGAAGAGGCCGTAGCTGGCGATCCCCGCCACAAGGGGGGTGATCGCCCATGGCAGGGCCCATCCCGCGATCCACCCGATCACGGCGTAGAGCGCTAGCCCGGCGGCCCCCACGGCGAGGCCGCTGGGCGCCAGATGGCCCGCCTGCTCGGTCAGGACGGCCTTCATCGCGAGAAGGATCACGGTCGCGCCGAAGGACCCCACGACGACCGCGAGGATCGCCAGCGGGACTCTCAGCACCTGCCAGGTGCCCAGCAGGCGGCCTCGTACGGCCCGCCGCTTGCGCACCGCCACCCAGGCGGCGAACGCCGCGGCGACCGGCCCGGTGAGCCGGAGCGACCCGATGACCGCGACGACGATGTTCTCCCACGCGGAAATGCCCGGAACAAGGACGCTCCATGCGGCGAGCAGGCCCAGCGCGAGCAGTATTCCTACCGCCACCAGCGCGCTGTGCTTCAGCTCCTCGCGTGAAACGCCCCTTTGCTCAAGCACGGGCCCGCGTGGACCGGAAACCCGGCCACGTCGCCCGTGCCGCTGCACACATGCTCTTCAATTTAGAACCCCCGTGCCTGGATGAGCGGCGCTCTCGGCACTGGTGCCGGCCCCTTGGCACCCCGGTCCCGATCCGCCACGCCGTACGTCCACGGGCTCGCATAGCCGCGCCTCGCGTCGTACGGCGCGGCTTTCCCCATGCTTTGGATCGGGCTTTGCCGCGCCTCACCTCTTGACATGCCAACCATAACGGAGCGTGATGTTTGGCGTCCCGGTTCTTGGGCAACCCGTGGAACACAGTTACCCTGCGTCAGTGCAGTTGGCAGGCGCTAGCGTAGCGGTGTGTCCATCGGTGTACCGAAGCCGCTTAACCTGCCGTTCGACCCCATTGAGCGCGCCGCTGAGACGTGGCGTGTCCACTTCGGGCCGTCATCCGCCATGGCAGCCGTCACCTCGATCATGAGAGCGCACCAGATCCTGCTCGGGCAACTGGACACGCTGCTCAGACCGCATGACTTGACGTTCGCGCGATATGAGGCGCTGGTGCTGCTGACCTTCAGCAGGACGGGGGCGCTGCCGCTGTCGCGGATCGGCGAGAGGCTCATGGTCCACCCCACGAGCGTGACCAACACCGTCGACCGCCTGGAGCGGGCGGGGCTCGTACGCCGCATGCGCAACCCGAAGGACGGCCGCGGCGTGCTCGCGGAGATCACCGACAAGGGGCGCGAGGCGGTGCGGCGGGCGACCGCCGACCTCATGGCCGCCGACTTCTTCATGACGATGTACGGCGAGAGCGACCGGTCGGAGATCTTCGGCCTCCTGCGCACCATCAGGGTGTCCGCGGGCGACTTCGAGCCCCACGACGAGCCACGGAAGCCGGAAGGGGACCCGTCCACGCGCGACGGGTCCCCTCAGGGTTGAGCCTTACTAGTGGCCGACGGCGCGCAGGGCGTCGACGATGCCCTTGCCGTAGAAGCCGTTGGACACCGCGGTCCCCTCGCACACGTGAGTGGCCGTGACGGTGCTGCCGCTGGGCAGGTGGCGGGTGTAGGTGTAGGCGGGCGGGTTCGGGCAGGCCGTCTTGGTGGCCGTGCCCTTCAGGATCGCCTCGACGAGGTCGGGGGCGAGTGTCTTGCCGCTGTTCCGCGGGTCGCGGTACCCGTACTTGCTGACGATCAGAGCCGCGACGCCGACCGCGCGGGGCGAGGCCATCGACGTGCCCTGAAGGTACTGGTAGTACGCGCAGGTCGTGCCGGCGCAGTCCTTGACCACGTAGTTCACGGTCGGGTCGCCGTTGGCGTCGATCTCGCCCTTGGCGATGGCGAGCGACTTGGGATAGGCCGACAGCGTGGTCTTGGTGATGTCGCGCGTGCCGCCGGGGGTGTCGTACGCGTCACCGCCGGGGGACGCGACGTCGATGTACCCGTTGCCGTAGTCCGAGTAGTACGCCTTGCGCTTGCTGATGCCGGTGGAGGCCACCGAGATCACGTGCTGGCCCTCGCTGGGCATGGAGACGCAGCTCGGCGGGATGGTGCGCGAGTACGGCGCCTCGCCGGGCACGCTGGCGAAGTCCGGGCTGGATCTGTCGGTGATCTCCTTGGTGTAGTC
Organism: Sphaerisporangium sp.; assembly: GCA_025964675.1. Taxonomy (GTDB): domain Bacteria; phylum Actinomycetota; class Actinomycetes; order Streptosporangiales; family Streptosporangiaceae; genus Sphaerisporangium. The sequence continues at coordinate 95,230 of JAOPYI010000301.1, forward strand.
GGTGGCGCCGTTGCCGGCGGCGGCGACGAGCGTGACGCCGTGCCGGTGCGCGTAGTCCAGGGCCCGCTGGGTGGCCTTGATGATCGTCGCCTGCTCCAGCCGGTCCTCGGGGGAGTCGGCCGGGTTGTCGGTGCAGTTGAACAGCCACGGGTCGATGTAGTAGCTCATGTTGACGACGTCCACGCCGATGTCACCGGCGTACGTGAGCGCGTCCACGCTGGGCTGCAGGAAGAAGTAGCCCGAGTCCTGGCCCGCGCGCAGGTTCACCAGCGTGACCTTGGGGGCCACGCCCGAGACGCCCAGCCCGTTGATCGGCGAGGCGATCGAGGAGGCCACGTGCGTGCCGTGACCGTTCTCGTCCACGTTGTTCGGGTCGTTGCAGGACTGGTCCGGCTCGGCTTCGCACGGCCCGTCGACCACGCCGCCGTTGGCGTCGTAGGGCACGTCGACCGTGAAGTTGCGGCTGAGCGAGCGGTTGAAGTTGGGCGCGATGTCGGGATGCGAGCCGTCGACGCCCGTGTCGAGGATGCCGACCAGCACCTTCGGGTCGCCCTGCTCGTACTTGTGGGCCTCGTCTGCGTGGATCTGCTTCATGTCCCACTGAAGGTCCGAGAGAGGCTCGGCCGCGACGCTACGGCCGAGCTCGATGGCTCCGCGCTCGCGGCCCTCCTTCTCGACGGCCTTCGCCTCGATGGCCGCGCTGGCTCCGAAAGCCGTCTTCGCGGCCATCGGGACGCTGCCGATGACGCGGTCGTGGGCCACGCCTTCGATGGTCGCGTTGTCCTTGATCGCTGAGACGAAACCGGCGTTCGTGCTGGTGACCGTGGCCAGCCCGACGTCCGTGTTCACCTTGACGACGCTGCCACCCGCTGCCTCGATCGCCTTCTGGGCGTCCGCCGCTGCGGCGCCCGCCTTGTAGAGGACGACGTACTGGGTGGTTGCCGCGGGTTCGGCCGTCGTTCGGACGGCCTGTGCCGGGAACGCCAGCGTTGTGGCGACCACTGCGGCAACGGCGGAGACGACGATGACGCGTTTCACACCCACCTCCATGTGAGCTAATTCATGCCGAGCCCATAGTTCGGGATAACGGTGTCTCATAACAGATCCGGGAGAATTTGGGATAAAGGCGTGACATATCGATGCGGACCCCCTTGAGGGGCGGTCACGACCATGAGCACGCGCCGGATGCGGCAGGATTGGACTATGAGCCCAGCGGACTTCACTCGACCGGCGTCGCTGCAGGGGGCCGTGGACCTCGGTGCCCGCAAGCAGGCACTGGAAGCCCAGGCCCGTCGTGAGGCGGCGGCGGCCCAGGCGGCCTCAGGAGAGGCCCCGGCGGCGCCCGCGGGCGCCGTGGTCATCGACGTCACCGACGAGACCTTCTCCACCGAGGTGATCGAGCGCTCCATGCGCGTGCCAGTGATCCTCGACCTGTGGGCCACGTGGTGCGAGCCCTGCAAACAGCTCAGCCCGATCCTCGAGAAGCTCGCGGGCGAGGCGGCCGGGCGGTGGGTGCTCGCCAAGGTGGACGTGGACGCGAGCCCGCAGATCAGCGGCGCGCTGCAGGTGCAGAGCATCCCCACCGTGCTGGCCGTCTTCCAGGGCCAGGCGGTGACGGGCTTCCAGGGCGCGCTCCCCGAGGCGCAGGTGCGGCAGTGGCTCGACCAACTCCTGCAGGCGCTCACGCAGTACCTGCCGCCAGAGGGCGAGGCGCCCGAGGGTGAGGAGGCGCAGCAGCCCCAGCCCCAGGCCGACCCCGACCTGCTCGCGGCCGAGAAGGCCATCGACGAGGGCGACCTGGACGCCGCCGCGGCCGCCTACGAGCGGCTGCTCGCGCGTTCCCCGGCGGACCCCGACGCCAAGATCGGCCTGGCAGGCGTGGGGCTCGTCCGTCGCACCCAGGACCTCGACGCCGACGCGGTGCTCCGCCGCGCCGCCGGCAGTCCCGGCGACGTCGAGGCGCAGACCCAGGCGGCCGACATCGAGATGCTGAGCGGCAGGGTGGACGACGCGTTCGAGCGGCTGGTCCAGCTCGTCCGCCGCACCTCCGGCGACGACCGCGACCTGGTGCGCCGCCACCTGCTCAACCTCTTCGACGCCCTCCCCCCCGCCGACCCCTCCGTCGCCAAGGCCCGCCGAGGGCTCGCCAGCGCCCTCTTCTGACCCGCGGGACCCTCTAGGCTCACGGTGCTTCCGTGCCCGAACGGGAGCACCGGACGTTCTCCAGGGTCTGAAGTGTGATCATTTGGCGCAGGACGGCGGAAGCTGTCTGCCCGGTCTGGCACGATGGATATCCCCGAATGGAGCAGGCGAGCCGGATGCGCGACATCGAGCACCCGAGCGCGACCACCGCAAAGGAGCGGATCGACGTGGCCACCGTCCCCAGCGTGTCGTACTCGATCACCGTCCGTCTTGAGGTCCCTGCGGGCGGCAAGGCCGTCAGCCAGCTCACCCACGCGGTAGAGAACGCCGGCGGTGTGGTGACCGCCCTCGACGTGACCAACGCCGGTCACGAGAAGCTGCGCATCGACGTCACCTGCGCCGCCAAGGACACCGACCACGCCCAGGCCATCGTCGACAGCCTCGACGCGGTCGAGGGCGTCGTCCTGCACAAGGTCAGCGACCGCACGTTCCTCATGCACCTCGGCGGCAAGATCGAGATGCAGTCGAAGGTGCCGCTGCGCAACCGTGACGAGCTGTCGATGGCGTACACCCCGGGCGTGGCCCGGGTGTCGCTCGCCATCGCCCGCAACCCCGAGGACGCCCGCCGCCTGACCATCAAGCGCAACACCGTCGCGGTGGTCACCGACGGGTCCGCCGTGCTCGGCCTCGGCAACATCGGGCCCGCGGCGGCGCTGCCGGTGATGGAGGGCAAGGCGGCCCTGTTCAAGCGATTCGCGGGCATCGACGCCTGGCCGCTGTGCCTTGACACGCAGGACGTCGACACGATCGTGGAGGTCGTCCGCTGCATCGCGCCAGGGTTCGGCGGCATCAACCTGGAGGACATCTCGGCGCCGCGCTGCTTCGAGATCGAGCGCCGGCTCCGCGATCTGCTGGACATCCCGGTCTTCCACGACGATCAGCATGGTACGGCCATCTGCGTGCTGGCCGCCCTGACCAACGCGCTGCGTGTGGTCGGCAAGGCGCTGCCCGACGTGAAGATCGCCATGGCGGGGGCCGGCGCCGCCGGGACCGCGGTGCTGCGCCTGCTGCTCGCGGCGGGGGCGCGCAACCTCGTCGTCTGCGACTACCTCGGCGCGGTGCACAATGGCCGTGACGACCTCGACGACTCGCTGCGATGGATCGCCGAGAACACCAACGCCGAGGGGTACGGCGGCGACCTGCGGGGCGCGGTGAAGGGTGCGGACGTCTTCATCGGGGTCTCGGCCCCGGGCATCCTCACCGGCGACGACATCGCCACGATGGCAGACTCGGCAGTCGTCTTCGCGCTGGCCAACCCCGACCCCGAGGTGTCACCCGACGACGCCAGGGAGCACGCGGCGGTGGTCGCGACCGGCCGGTCCGACTACCCCAACCAGATCAACAATGTGCTTGCGTTCCCGGGAGTCTTCCGCGGCCTGCTCGACGCGCAGTCGCGCACGGTCACCGAGGCCATGCTCCTCGCCGCGGCGAACGCCCTGGCGAACGTCGTGTCCGAGGAGGAGCTCGGGCCGAACTACATCGTCCCCAGCGTCTTCCACCCCGACGTCGCCGGCGCGGTGGCGGCGGCCGTGCGGGAGTCCGCCGGGGGCAAGGTGCGGGGCATGACGGAGGCGTAGGGCGCGGCGCTAGCGGCGCGGCGGGCCGTACGCCGCACGCGGGCGCATGAGGGACTCCGCGGGGGTGCGGCGCGGCCAGACCATGCCCATCCACCAAAGCATGCCGCCGAAGACGACCAGCCCGACGGCGGTGGCGATCTTGCCGTACAGGTCGGCGGTCGGGCCGGTGTAGGGGAGGTGGTGCACCGGCTGCCTGTGGAGCAGCGGGTTGTACCTATGGGTCCGCGTGCCCTCGCTCCGCTGCTCGTCGCCGCTTTCGCTGCTCTCGCTGTAAACCGATTGGCGGTACTCGCCGTACGACTGCTCGCCGGTCTCGCACCGCGACCAGACCTGGTATCTCGTGGTGCCCTGCCCGTGGAGGGTGACCCCGATGCGCTCGGTCGAGCGGGGCTCGACGTAGACGGGGATGGTGCGCTGGACGCCCGGCCAGAGCAGGCCGTTCCTCACGAGGGTGTTGCCCCGGTAGACGGAGTACTCCACGGTGCCTCGGTCGCGGGGCGCGGTCATGACGACGTTCGCCCGGCTCGCGGGACACTCGACCCTGGAGACGGCGACGTCGACGCGCCCGTCACGAACATCGCGCCCGTCCCCGCCGTTGCCGTCGGCGTGTGAGGTGCGGGCCGTGGGGACGCCGACGGCGACGCCCACCGCCATGAGCGCGACCAGAATGAGGCGGTTCACGGGGGCCCTCCCTTCTCTTCACGGGTCCCTGCACGGCGCGATATCCGCGAACTGATCTTCCGTTGGGGGATCTCTGCAACGGAGAGTGCCCATTTGAGTGCTCCCAGTAACATAACGCGAGGTGAAAGCAGTCTCTGCTGGGGGTCAGGCTCGCGTATGGGGCATCACGCGTCATGATGGATGCATGGCGGAGGCGATCTACGTCGGCGGGCTGCTGGTGGCGACGCCACTGCTGGACGACCCGAATTTCCGGCGAGGCGTCGTGTTGATCCTCGAACACGACGAAGACGGAGGGACCCTCGGCGTCATGCTCAACCGGCCGAGCGAGGTGACCGTGACCCAGGTGCTCCCTTCCTGGGATTCTCTGGTGAGCGGGCCTCCGGTGCTCTTCGAGGGAGGCCCTGTGCAGACCGACAGCGCGCTGGCCCTCGCCTCTGTGCCGAGCGGCGAGGAGCCCCTAGGGTGGCGAAGACTCCACGCCGGCACCGCGGCGGTCTCCAAGCTGGGCACGGTGGACCTGGACGCGCCCCCCGAGATCCTCGCGGGTGAGGTCACCCAGATGCGCATCTTCGCGGGGTATGCCGGCTGGACGACGGGCCAGCTGGAGGCCGAGATCCGCGAGGGCTCGTGGTACGTCGTGGAGGCCGAGCCGGGCGACACCTTCGACTCGCACCCGTCGAACCTGTGGCGGTCGGTGCTGCGCCGTCAGCGCGGCGAGCTGGCCTTCGTGGCCACCTGCCCGGACGACCCCAAGCTCAACTGATCCCAGCCGGGGCGCAGGGCCTCCTCGGCGAGGGTCAGGGTGCTCTCCACGTTCCAGATCAGGCTGCCGAGGTAGGCCGCCCCGTCCACGGAGCATTCGAAGCCGACGCGGATCGCCGATGTGATGAACGCCACCAGCAGGCGCGGCCGCGGGTCGGTGGCCGGATCCGTACCCTGGCGTCTGGCCACCTCGACCACGAGCTTCTTCTCGATCTCCGCCATCCGGGCGAAGCTCGTCGTCAGCAGCGTGGGGTTCGCGTCGATCACCCGCCGGTGCCTGAGGAACCGCTCGGTGTCCTCGGCGGCGTTCGTCTCCATCGCGTGGATGAACTCGCGGAATGCGTGGGCGAGGGCCGTGAACGGCGGCTCGTCCTGCGGGCGTGCCGCGAGGGCGGTCGTGATGAGCTCTTCGTACTCGACCGTGAAGTCGAGGGCGAGGTCTTCCTTGCTGCCGAAGTAGCGGAAGAACGTGCGAGGTGAGACGTCCACCGCGGCTGCGATCTGGTCGACGGTGGTGGCCTCGTAGCCCTGGCAGAGGAAGAGCTCGAAGGCTGAGTCGATCAGAGCCAGCCGGGTCTGATGCTTCTTGCGCTCGCGAAGCCCCATGCCTGACACCTCCTCGAAGAATTAACCTCAACTTCACATTCTGCCACAAGTCACCATGTGTCGTATAAAAGAGTTTGTCATCTGTCACGGACTGACATAAATTACCGAGTGCTGACTCTTATCGATACAGGGGGACCTTCTCATGACCCAAGCGCTGGCGGCGCGCTCCGACGCGCCGGTTCGTCGAGGCCACGGCCATCCGTGGCTCACCCTGCTCGCCGTCGCGCTCGGCGTGATCATGGTAATGCTCGACGGCACGGTCGTCTCCATCGCCAATCCGGTGATCGGCAAGGACCTGGGGGCGTCCCTTTCGGACCTTCAGTGGATCACCAGTGGCTATCTGCTGGCTCTGGCCGTTTTCCTCATCACGGCCGGCAAGCTAGGCGACCTGTTCGGGCACAAGAGGGTCTTCCTGGTCGGCATCGCGGGTTTCGCCCTCACCTCGCTGGCCATCGGCCTCACCTCGTCCATCAGCATGCTCATCACCTTCCGGGTGCTCCAGGGCCTGTTCGGCGCGCTGCTGCAGCCGGCCGCCCTGGCGCTCCTGCGCGCGGCGTTCCCCGCCGAGCGGCTCAACATGGCGATCGGAATCTGGGGCGCGGCGATCGGCGTCTCCAGCGCCGCGGGGCCCATCGTCGGCGGCCTCCTGGTGGAGAACGTGAGCTGGCAGTCGGTCTTCTTCATCAACGTGCCCGTCGGCATCGTGGCGCTGATCGTCGGGCTGTGGGTCGTCAAGGAGAGCAAGGCCGAGTCCCTGTCGAAGATCGACGTTCCCGGCGTGCTGCTGCTGTCAGGCGCCATGTTCTGCCTCGTCTGGTCGATCATCAAGGCTCCGAGCTACGGCTGGGGTGACGCCAGGACGATCGCGTTCTTCGCGGGTGCCGTCGTGCTGGGCGCGGCCTTCGTCTTCTGGCAGGGCCGGGCGCTCGAGCCCTTGCTGCCTCTCACGCTGTTCCGCAACGCGTCGGTCTCCATCGGCACCGCGCTGATGGTGCTGATGGCCTTCTCGATGTTCGGCGCGATGTTCTTCCTGACGTTCTACTTCCAGGGCGTCCACGGCCTGTCCCCGCTGGAATCGGGCATGCGTATGCTCCCGATGAGCGCCGGCATGATCGTCGCGTCGCCACTGGCCGGCTTCGCGCTGAGCAAGTTCGGCCCAAGGGTGCCGCTCGCCCTCGGCATGCTCATCACGGCCTCCTCGATGTTCCTGCTCTCCCGCCTCGGGCTCGAGGCCGGATACCTCGACACCGCCATCCCGTTCGCGCTGCTCGCCTTCGGCCTGTCTCCCGTCATGGTCGGGGCCACCGAGGTCATCGTCGGCAACGCACCCGTGGAGCTCAGCGGCGTCGCGGGAGGCATGCAGCAGTCCGCCATGCAGGTGGGCGGCTCGCTTGGCACCGCCGTGCTCGGCGCGCTGATCACGGCCAAGGTGGCGGACGTCCTGCCCGGGCACCTCGCCGCCGTGAACATGCCGGCCACCGCGGGCCAGGTCGACGCGATGAAGAACGTCGTCGCGCTCGGAGCCGCTCCCGTGCCACCTGGAGCCGCGAAGCCGGTCGTGGAAGCGATGACACAGGCCGCGCATCTCTCCTTCCTGGACGGCATGCACTTCGGCTTCGGCGTGGCGGTCGCGGTCGCGGTGCTGGCGGCCATCCTGGCGCTGTTCGTCAAGGCGGGGCGCAAGACCGAGGACGCCGCCATCCACGTGGGCTGACCCGCGCGACCGCACTTCAACCGTGTTGTCATGAGATGAGAGAGGGGTTCGTCCGCGTGACCGCGCCCGCGCGCACGTAGACTCGGATGTCGTGAGCACGAAGATCCTTCCTGAGAGCGAAGTACGGCCGAACCTCTCGCACGGTGACGACGGCGACCATGAGCGGTTCTCGCACTACGCCGACAAGAACAAGATCACTGAGAGCATGGTGACCGGCACTCCGATCCGGGCTCTCTGCGGCAAGGTCTGGGTTCCCAGCCGTGATCCCAAGAAATACCCAGTGTGCCCGGACTGCAAAGAGATCTACGAAGGGCTGCCGAAGGGCGGCAAACCCGGCGACGGCAAGTGAGTGTTGCTCCCCGCTGATCGGCGTCACTGGAGCTAGCGTCAGCACTCCGACCTGGACCGACGGGGGAGTGCATGGTGCGGCGCACGGTGGCCGTGTCTTTGGTGTGCCTGTTCGCGCTCGCGGGCGTGCCCGGCCCCGCCCGCGCGGCGGCCACGCGCCCGTGCGGGCACGCCAGGCCGCCGAGGCTGGAGACGCGCGGAGCGGAGCCGCACACCCCTGAGGCAGGCGAGGTCGCCCGCATGCTCTCCGACATGCGCCGGCGGCTGCGCGCCTCGCTCCACGCCGGACGTCGGGTCACCGTGGTGACGGTGCCCCTCTGGGTCCACGTGATCACCGACGGGCGCACGGGCGCTCCGGACACCGCGGTCGCCTCCCAGGTCGAGACGCTCAACGCCGCGTACGGAGGGCGGCTCGGGGGCGTCGACACGGGCGTGCGGTTCGTCCTGCGAGGCCTGACCCACACCGACAACCCGACGTGGTTCCGCGAGCCGCTCGCCAACGAGGCGGTGATGAAGCAGCGGTTGCGCAAGGGCGGCGCCGAGACCCTCAACCTCTACATCGCCCAGCTCGGCGAGCTGGTGCTGGGCTACGCCACCTACCCCCACTGGTATCAGCACCGCCCGGCCATGGACGGCGTCGTGATCGACTGGCGCAGCCTGCCGGGCGGGGCCCTGCGCGACTTCTCCAAGGGGTACACCGGGGTCCACGAGATCGGCCACTGGCTCGGGCTGCTGCACACCTTCGAGAACGGCTGCGCCCCGCCGGGCGACTCCGTCGACGACACCCCGCCCGAGGCGCTGCCCACACAAGGCTGCCCCGCGCGCAAGGACACCTGCCCGGACCTCGGCGACGACCCGATCCACAACTTCATGGACTACGGCCACGATCGCTGCATGACGGGGTTCACCGCCGGCCAGGCCGCCCGCATGCGTGACATGTGGACCGCCTACCGCGCCCCGGCCGTCTGACTCATGGTTTTCCTGCCCGATAATCCGGCTGCTCGTTGACGGATGGGCGCCTTCGGTGCCGATACTCGTGCACGGGAGGAGGTGCCGTGGAAGAGCACAGCATCGAACGACGGCCGTACGGCGACCGCGTGTGGCCTCCGCCGGACGCGGAGGGCCTCCCGCCGTCGGCGCGGATGTACGGCGCGCCGGCTCCGCCGTCGCGCGCCAGGGTGCCCTCCTGGGTCACGCGGGCGGCGGTCTACGCCGGGGCGCTGGCGGCGGCCACCGCGCTGGTCGCGGGGGCCGTGGCCTTCATCGCGAGCCTCCTCCAGGGTCCGGGTGCCACCGTGAGCGTGGTGGACTCCGCGGCCGGCGTCACCTATCCGCTGCCCCAGGGGTGGCGGCGTGGAACCATCCCCCCGGTCACAGGGTTCACCTCCGTCGCCACCGTGGACGGCTCCGCGCTGGTCATGACCCGGCCGGGGGAGTCCGTCGCCGTCTCGGGGCCGAGGGCCGCCACGCTGGACCTCGCCGGCCTGTACGCCCGTCTGCTGCTGCACGGCGACACCGTCGACGTGGTGGACGACCGTTCGCTCAGCGTCGCCGGCTACACCGGGCATTCACGCGCCCTTCGCGCGAGCTACACCGACGTGGTGAACCAGCCTTCGTACCTCCGGGTGACACTTCTCACCAAGGGCGCCAGGACGGTGGTGATCCTTGGCCTGGCGCAGCCCGACGATCCGAGGCGGCGGGCCGAGATCGATGCCGTCGTGAGAAGCGTGAGGTAGCCGGACAGGGGGTGGCGGACCTCCTCTAGCACGCGGAGGGCGGCGTGGCGAGAATCCCCGAGGGTCGGCACGTCCTGTCGGTGGTCCCCACTATGGTGGCTTCACTGTGAGGGAGCGAAACGAGCGCATCGACAAGATCATCAGTGAGGGCGAAGGCCCGGCGGTCCGGAGAGGCCATCTGGCAAGGAGGTCGGCGTGAGCTCGTTTGCCGCGTCCCATCTGTCACCGTCCTATCCCGACCGCGCCGCGTGGGGCACCGCGCAGAAGCTCCGCGCGTGGCAGCAGGAGGCCCTCGATCTCTACTTCCGGCGCGAGCCGCGTGACTTCCTCACGGTGGCGACCCCGGGCGCGGGCAAGACGACCTACGCGCTGCGCATCGCGAGCGAGCTGCTGAGCCGGGGCGTCGTGCGCGCCGTGACGGTCGTCACGCCCACCGAGCACCTCAAGCGCCAGTGGGCCGACGCCGCGGGCAAGGTCGGCATCGCCATCGACCCCGAGTTCAAGAACAGCCAGGGCGCCACCTCCCGCGACTACGCCGGCGTCGCCGTGACCTACGCCCAGGTTGCGATGCATCCGGCGCTGCACCGCGCGCGCACCGAGGGCCGCAAGACGCTGGTGATCTTCGACGAGATCCACCACGCGGGCGACGCCAAGTCCTGGGGCGACGGCGTCCGCGAGGCCTTCGAGCCCGCGGCCCGGCGGCTGGCCCTCACCGGCACCCCTTTCCGGTCCGACACCAACCCGATCCCGTTCGTCACTTACGCGGAGGACGGCGAGGGCGTCCGGCGCAGCCTGTCCGACTACTCCTACGGCTACGGCCCGGCGCTCGCCGACGGTGTGGTCCGTCCCGTCATCTTCCTGGCCTATGCCGGGGAGATGCGCTGGCGCACCCGGGCCGGTGACGAGATCACCGCGACGCTGGGCACGCCGCTCACCAAGGACCAGCTCGGCCAGGCGTGGCGCGCCGCCCTCGACCCCAAGGGCGACTGGATCCGCCAGGTTCTCCAGGCGGCCGACAAGCGCCTCACCGAGGTCCGCCGGGGCGTTCCCGACGCGGGCGCCATGGTCATCGCGACCGATCACGAGACGGCCCGCGCCTATGCCAAACACCTGCGGGACATCACCGGTCACGGCGCCACGATCGTGTTGTCCGACGACCCGGGCGCGTCCGACAAGATCAAGCAGTTCAGTGGCTCAGAGGAGCGCTGGCTGGTCGCGGTCCGCATGGTCTCCGAAGGCGTGGACATCCCGCGTCTCGCCGTCGGGGTCTACGCCACCAGCGTCTCGACGCCGCTGTTCTTCGCCCAGGCGGTGGGGCGTTTCGTCCGCGCCCGCAAGCGGGGCGAGATGGCCTCGGTGTTCCTGCCCTCGGTGCCGACCCTCATGGGCCTGGCGGGTGAGATGGAGGCCGAGCGCGACCACGTGCTCGACCGCAAGCTCCCCGAGGAGGGTCTCGACGACTTCCTGGTCGACGAGGCCCGCCAGAAGAAAGACAGTCCCGACGTCCTCGGTGACGAGCTGCCGTTCGAGACCGTCGAGGCGTCCGCGACCTTCGACCGGGTGCTGTTCGACGGCGGCGAGTTCGGCACGGCCGCCGAGACCGGCTCCCCCGAGGAGGAGGACTTCCTCGGCCTGCCCGGGCTGCTCGAGCCCGACCAGGTGGCGGTGCTGCTCCGCAAGCACCAGGCCGACCAGCAGGCCGCCAAGCGGCGCAAGGCCGTCGACGATCCGCGCCCGCAGCCCGTTCTGGCCCCGCACGAGGAGATCGCCGCCCTCCGCAAGGAGCTGAACGGCCTCGTCGGCGCCTGGAACCACCGCACCGGCCAGCCACACGGCGTCATCCACGCCGAGCTCCGCAGAGCCTGCGGTGGCCCCGCCATCGCCCAGGCCTCCGCCGACCAGATCCGCCAGCGCATCGAGACGATCCGCAAGTGGGCCACCCAACGCTCCCGCTAACGTTCTGACCGGGTCAGGCCGACCTGACGATGGGGGTGCCGGTGAGTTCCACGCCGGCGGAGGCCAGGGCGGTGAGGGCCGTCTCGGTGGTGGCCGGCGCCACGCCGGCTGTCAGGTCCAGCAGGACGCGTGCTTTGAAGCCGTTCTTGGCGGCGTCGAGCGCGGTGGCCCGTACACAGTGGTCGGTGGCGATGCCCACCACGTCCACGCGCTCGACCCCGCGCGACGCCAGCCACTCGGCCAGGCCGGTGCCGTCGCCGCTCTCGCCCTCGAAACCGCTGTAGGCCGCGCTGTGCCTGCCCTTGCTGAAGACCTCCTCGACGGCCGAGGTGTCGAGCGCCGGGTGGAATTCGGCTCCGGCCGTCCCGACGACGCAGTGCGCCGGCCAGGTGCGCACATAGTCGGGCCGGTCCGCGAAGTGCGCTCCCGGGTCCACGTGGTAGTCACGGGTGGCGACCACGTGGTCGTAACCTCCCGTGGAGGCGTACGGGCCGATGGCCGCGGCCACCTCCGCGCCGCCGACCACCGCGAGGCTGCCGCCCTCGCAGAAGTCGCTCTGCACGTCCACGATGACGAGCGCTGTGGTCATATTTCTCCTTCAGCGTGGAGACCCCGGGGCTTCAGCCGTGGGGAGGAGGTCAACAATGCTCCTGAAGCGCGGAGACGAGGGAAGCTCCACCGCGGCAGATGATATCCGGCATACCACCCCAGGCCGTCGAGTCGGGTCAGGAGAAGACGGTCGGGATCGCCGGGTCGCCCTGGGACAGCTGGTGGGCGAGGGGTGGGAGCTCTGCTACGGAGGCGCGGTGGCGTTCCCTTGCGGCGGCCAGCGGCTCGCGGCCGACGATCTCGCCCCCGCGTACCAGCTCGTGGAGTAGCGGCCGTGCGCCCTCCGGGGCCGGCTCATCGGGCGAGGTGGAGACGAGCTCGGCGACCGCGGCGCCCCCGTCCAGCGCTCGGAAGGCGTTCTTCCTGCCGCCCCTGCTGGGCTTGCCGACCGATTTCTTCGCCACAGGCTGGAGCACCCCGTCGGCGTCCTCGCGGGCGACGAGCTTGTAGACCATGGCGGCCGTGGGCGCGCCTGAGCCGGTGACTACCGAGGTGCCGACGCCGTACCCGTCGACGGGAGCGGCGTCGAGGGCCGCGATGGCGTACTCGTCGAGGTCGCTGGTGACCACGATGCGGGTGCTGGTGGCACCGAGCGTGTCGAGCATCTGCCGCACCTCGTGGGCGGCGGCGGCGAGGTCGCCGGAGTCGATCCGCACCGCCCCGAGATCGGGCCCGGCCAGCTCCACCGCCGTCCGTACGGCCTTGGCCACGTCGTAGGTGTCGACGAGCAGGGTGGTGTCGGGGCCGAAGGAATCGATCTGGGCCTGGAAGGCGTCGTACTCCGAGCTGTGCAGCAGGGTGAAGGCGTGCGCGCTCGTGCCCGCAGTCGGCACGCCGTACACGCTCCCGGCCATGAGGTTGGAGGTGGAGGAGAAGCCCGCGAGGTAGGCCGCCCGAGCCGCCGCGACGGCCGCCAGCTCGTGGGTGCGCCGCGAGCCCATCTCGATGATCGGCCGGGAGCCGGCCGCGTGGACCATGCGGGACGCCGCGGAGGCGATGGCCGAATCATGGTTGAGTATGGAAAGGATCACGGTCTCCAGCAGCACGGCCTCGGCGAACGTGCCGTCCACCACCATGATCGGCGAGCCGGGGAAGTAACACTCGCCCTCGCGGTAGCCGTGCACGTCGCCGGAGAAACGGTAGGACGCCAGGAAGTCCAGGGTCTCGTCGTTCACGACTTGGTTCTCGCGCAGGAACGACAGCTCGGCGTCGCCGAAGCGGAATTCGGCGAGCGCGTCCAGCACCCGCCCGGTGCCGGCGACCACGCCGTAGCGGCGCTCGTGGGGCAGGTGGCGGGCGAAAACCTCGAACACCGCTCGCCGCCGCGACGCGCCGCTTGCCAGCGCGGCCTGCAGCATCGTCAGCTCATAGTGATCGGTAAGCAACGCGCTGCTCATGGCCATCTTCACAAGTCGAAGACTACGACCGGGGTAGGGCAGGATGGGAATGTGGGTAGCACCGCTCCAGCCGAGGTCGAACGTCCGTCGACGGACGTCCGCCCCGATCTTCCGTGGCTGACAATCGTCTGGAACGACCCGGTCAACCTCATGTCCTACGTGACCTACGTGCTGCAAACGGTCTTCGGCTATCCCAAGGCCAAGGCCGAGAAGCTCATGCTCGACGTGCACCACAAGGGCAAGGCCGTCGTGGCCAGCGGCGCCCGTGAGGAGATGGAACGCGACGTGCAGATCCTTCACTCCTACGGGCTCTGGGCCACGGTCCAGAGGGACTCCGCGTGAGCACCGGCTTCAGCTCGGCGCGCGGCGGCGGCGTCAGCATCCTGCTGGACGCCGGGGAGGCCTCGATCCTGCGCTCGCTCGTCGCACAGGTCCTCGGCCTGGTCGAGCCCGGCACCACCGGGGACGACCCGCTCGAGCGGGCGCTCGGCATCGGATCGGCCGAGCAGTCGTCCGATCCCGTGCTGGCCCGGCTGTTCCCCTCCGCGTACGCCGACGACGACGAGGCTTCGGCGGAGTTCCGGCGCTATACCGAGGCCACGCTGCGCGAGGGCAAGCGCGCGGACGCCGAGATCCTGCTCAAGACCGCCGAGCAGGGGAAGGTGGACCTCACCGCGGATCAGGCGCAGTCCTGGCTGCGGGCGCTCAACGACGTGCGTCTCGCGCTGGGCGTGCGCCTGGAGGTGACCGAGGAGATCCACGAGGAGCTGGCCGACATGGCCGAGGACGACCCGCGCTATCCGGCGTTCGTGACCTATGACTGGCTGACCTACCTCCAGGACACGCTGGTCCGAGCCCTTTGGTAACTTCCAGGCATGCTGACGATCTCACGGGAACTGGTCGACAAGATCATTGCCCACGCCTGGGCCGATCACCCGGATGAGGCCTGCGGGGTCATCGCCGGACCCGCCGGCGCCGACCGCCCCGAGCGCTTCATCCCCATGGAGAACGCCGAGCGCTCCCCGACGTTCTACCGCTTCGACTCCATGGAGCAGTTCCGCGTGTGGCGCGAGATGGACGACCGGGACGAGGAGCCGACGGTCGTCTACCACTCCCACACCTCGACCGAGGCCTACCCGTCGCGCACTGACGTGAGCTACGCCTCGGAGCCGAACGCCCATTATGTGCTGGTGTCCACGGCCGACGCCGACAACGTGCAATTCCGCTCCTTCCGCGTGCTGGACGGCGTCGTGACCGAGGAGGATGTCGAGATCATCGAGGCCTGACGCGGCCATGGGGCGACCCCTCGGAAGCTGTAGAGTTGAGGGCATGCTGACGATTGACCCTGTGATGGGGGGCGCCGGGGTGCGCCCTGGGCATTCGTCGCCCGTGCGGCGCCACCTCTTCGCGCACACTCCCTTTGCCGTCGTCTACGACTGTTCCTGATCGCAGGAATCCCCGCCTACCCGGCTGTGTTCGCACTCGTTGGGTGCCCCCGTGACGACAACTGACCAAGGAGATTGACCCGCGATGGCCATCGAGGTTCGTATTCCGACCATCCTCCGCACTTATACCGACGGCGCCAAGTCCGTCGACGCAGCCGGTGCGACGCTGTCCGACCTGATCGGCGATCTGGAGTCCCGTCACCCGGGTCTCAGGGCGCGCATCGTCGACGAGTCCGGCCTGCGCCGGTTCGTCAACGTCTACCTCAACGACGAGGACGTCCGCTTCCTCGGCGGCCTCGACACCCCGGTGGCGGACGGCGACACGGTGACCGTTCTGCCCGCCGTGGCCGGAGGCAAGCGCTAGCCATGCGCTTCGACTCGCTGATCGACTCGGTCGGGCGCACCCCGCTGGTCGGGCTGCCGCGCCTGTCCCCGTCCCCCGACGTGCGTATCTGGGCCAAGCTGGAGGACCGCAATCCGACCGGCTCCGTCAAGGACCGCCCGGCGCTGTGGATGGTCGAGCAGGCCGAGAAGGAGGGTCTGCTCACCCCCGGCTGCACGATCCTTGAGCCCACCTCCGGCAACACCGGCATCTCGCTGGCCATGTCGGCGCGGCTCAAGGGCTACAAGCTCATCTGCGTCATGCCCGAGAACACCTCGGAGGAGCGCCGCCAGCTGCTGCGCATGTGGGGTGCGGAGATCATCTCCTCTCCGGCGGCGGGCGGCTCCAACGAGGCCGTGCGGGTCGCGAAGAAGCTCGCCGCAGAGAACCCCTCGTGGGTGATGCTCTACCAGTACGGCAACCCCGCCAACTGGCGCTCCCACTACGAGTCGACGGGTCCGGAGATCCTCGAGGATCTGCCGTCGATCACCCACTTCGTCGCCGGGCTCGGCACCACGGGCACGCTCATGGGCGTCGGGCGCTACCTCCGGGAGCGGGTGCCGGGGGTGCGGATCGTCGCCGCCGAGCCTCGGTACGGCGAGCTGGTGTACGGCCTGCGCAACGTCGACGAGGGCTTCATCCCCGAGATCTACGACGCGGACGTGCTCACCACGCGTTTCTCTGTGACCTCGGCCGACGCTCTGCGGCGCACGCGAGAGCTGCTCGGCGCCGAGGGCATCTTCGCCGGCATCTCGACCGGCTGCGCCCTGCACGCGGCCCTCGGCATGGCGGCCAAGGCCGTCAACGAGGGGGAGCGGGCCGACATCGCGTTCATCGTGGCCGACGGCGGCTGGAAGTACCTCTCCACCGGCGCCTACGACGGCACGATCGACGAGGCGGAGGGTCGTCTCGAAGGCCAGCTTTGGGCCTGACCCACGAAGCCCGCCAATGGGCCGCCTCCTGAGGGAGGCGGCCCATTGGCGGTGGAGCGTCGGCAGGTGGTCAGTTGAACAGCACGCGCAGGCTGAATGACGTGGTGTCGCCCGACTGCCTGCCGCTCAGCCCCACGGCCCGGAACGCCTGGAGGTCGGCACGCTCCTGGCCCTGGAAGTCCTTGAGGTAGTACTTCTCGATCTTGTCGAGGTCGACGAAGATCGCGGCGGTCGCCGATTTCGCCTCCGGAATCGCGATCTTGAAGGTCTCACTCTCGCCCAGGGTCCCGGCCTCGGCCAGCCGGCCCGCGTACTCCTGCGAGCTGGCGACGACCAGTCGCCCGTCCGCCGCCAGCTTGGCCGTCCGCGGAGCCACGACGCCCGAGGCGGCGGCGAACCGCTCGATCTTCGACACGATCTCCTGCGACTTGCCCGCGTCGGTGGTCAGCACGGCGCCGACGTTCGGCATGTCACCGTCGAGCCCCTGCTCGTCCAGGGCCACCGTGATGTTCTTCCCGAGAAGGGTCACGAGGTCGTCGGGAAGAGAGATGCCGTACGACTGCCGTGCCAGGGAGACGAAGTCGCCGCTCCCTGAGGCCTCGGCGGCCTTCTTGATCTGCGGCCACTGCCTGGTGAACGCCTCGCCGAGGCCGGAGACCGAGAGCGCCGCCGCGGTAGAGGCGGGCAGGCCGGCGATCCGCACGCCTTCGGGGTCGGTCGCGCCCTTGAAGGAGGCGCCACGGGTGAACCCGGTCAGCTCGGCGTATCCGCTGTCGAACCGCAGGGCCCCGGCGAAGCGCGCGTCTTTGATCATGTCGAGCGCGCCCGAGTCGGGCACGGAAGCCCCGGACTCCTGGACGGCCTTGGCGATCTTGCCCGCGTCGCCCCAGAACGACAGCACACCCGGCTCGCCGACGGCCTTCAGGTCGTCTGCGAAGTCGGCGTTCCCCGCAAGGGGCGCCGCCTTGGCGTACTTGTCGGCCGCCTGCTGGGTCCCGGCGAGGATCGCGTAGCCCTCCCGGAAGGCCAGGCCCTTCATGCCGCTTCCCGAGTCGAGCTTCGGCAGCCCGGTACGGGCCTTCGCCTCGTCGGTGACCTGGACGGCCACGACGACGTCCGGCGTGCTCGCTCCCGGAGACGGGGCGAGGAGCCCGAAGCCGATACGGTCGCCGATCCAGGGCGCGACGTCGCGGGCGTAGTCGACCTGGTCGAGGCCGCCGCCTTCCTTGCGCAGCAGCGCGAACAGCGCCTGGCGCGGATCGTCGCCGGTGAAGCTGCCGCGGGTCGCGGAGAACTTCCTCGCGAGCGTGAACAGCGCCACCTTCTGGCCCGCCGAGGGGTCGAGGTCGACCCTCACGTAGGCCAGGGTGTCCGCCGGGAGGACGTCCTCCGGCTGTGTGCCGCCCCCGCTGAGCAGGCTCACCGCGTATACGCCGCCCCCGCCGACCAGGACCACGAGGACGGCCCCGATGATCGCGAGGAGCCATCCCCGTCCCCTCTTCCTGACGGGTGGCACGGGCGGGCCGAGCTCCCCTTGCTGCCAGGGAGACGGGCCGGTGGCGTGCTGGGGGACGTTCGCGTAGGGCTGCGTGTACGGCCCGGGGGCCTGGCCGGGAGCGGGGTGCCGGAAGGACACGGTCCGGTCGGGATCCTGGTTGAAGGGGTACGGGGGAGGAGGTTCGCCTGACATGTTCCACTCTTGGGGCAGTTGGGGGGGATTCGCCGTGAAACTAGATCGCGGTGGTAGCGAAACACTTGCAGGGCGCTTTCCACCGGCGCCGCTCCGCCTCGGCGCGGGCCGTACGGCATCGGTAAGGTAAGGGGGCTAGAACAACATTCGGGTCCGGTCGGCGGAGCGAGGCAAAGAGCACACATGACGAAGTTCGACGAGGCCACGCAGGCGATCAGGGTAGACGAGAACACGTACGACGTGTGCCTCGACCCCGGCTACTCCATCGGAGGTCCACTCAACGGCGGTTACCTCATGGCCGCGGTCCTGCGCGCGGTCGTCGACGCCTCGCCGCACGAGCATCCGGTGTCCACCGCCGTCCAGTTCCTCAGGGTGCCGAACCCTGGCCCCGCCCGCGTACGGCTGGAGCAGCTCAAGGCCGGCAGGACCGCCGCGATGACCCGGGCGACCCTGATCCAGGACGACACCGCCTACATCGAGGCGCTCGTCACCACGGCCACGCTCGGCGCCGGCGGGAGCGAATGGGCCGGGGAGCCGCTGATGCCCATGCCTCCCATCGAGGACTGCGTCACCCTGCCCGACCCGAAGCCCGAGTCCAACATGACCTTCAACGCCCAGGTGGAGCTGCGGTTCGACCCGCCGAGCATCGGCTGGTTCACCGGAGAGCCGGCCGGGCGGCCGGAGTCCCGGGCGTACTTCCGCATGTCGGAACCCCAGGACCCCGACCCCTTCGTGCTCGCACTGGCCGTGGACGCGCTGCCGCCGGTCGTCTTCTCCGCCGGCCGCCGCGGCTGGGCCCCGACCGTCGAGCTCACCTGGCACCTGCGGGCGCTGCCCACCCCCGGCTGGCTCACACTCATCGGCCAGGGGCGCCTGATCAGGGACGGCTGGTTCGACGAGGACGTCGAGGTGTGGGACTCCGACGGCAATCTCGTCGCCCAGTCACGCCAGCTCGCCCGGCTCGGCCGGGGCTAGACCGCCCACAGCTCAAGAGGATTACTCCGATGTGAGAAATCTTACCGGGAGCGATTGTCCGTGGTCCCCTAACCTAGGGAATCATGTCGGACATTGGGAGCGTCGCCCACGCGCCGTGGGTCAGCATCATCGAACCCTCAGACGACCAGAACGGCCAGGACGATCCCCCCATAGGGATCTTCGACAGCGGCGTGGGAGGCCTCACGGTCGCCCGTGCGATCATCGACCAGCTCCCCGCCGAGTCCATCCTGTACGTCGCCGACACCGCGCGGCAGCCGTACGGGCCGAAGCGCATCGCCCAGGTGCGCGCCTACGCGCTCGAGGTGATGGACCACCTCGTCGAGCACGACGTGAAGATGCTCGTGATCGCCTGCAACAGCGCCAGCGCCGCCGTCCTGAGGGACGCCAGGGAGCGCTACGTCGTCCCCGTGGTCGAGGTCATCCAACCGGCCACCCGCAGGGCCGTACGGGCCACCAGGAACGGCCGGGTGGGCGTGATCGCGACGCGCGCCACCATCGAGTCCATGGCCTATCCCGACGCCTTCGCGGCGGCGCCCGACGTCCGCCTCACCAGCGTGGCCGCCCCCCGGCTTGTGGAGTTCGTCGAGCGGGGCGAGACGATGAGCGATGAGGTCATCGAGGTCGCCAGGAGATATCTCCAGCCGGTCATCGACGACGGCTGCGACACGCTGATCCTCGGCTGCACCCACTACCCGCTGCTCGCCGGCGCCATCTCCTACGTCATGGGGAACGAAGTCACGCTGGTCTCCAGCGCGGACGAGACGGCCAAGGACGTCTTCCGGGTCCTGCACGACCGGGGGCTGTCCAGCCAGAGCGCGACGCCCCGCCACAGGTTCCGCGCGACCGGCGACGGCACCCTGTTCGCGGATCTGGGGCGGCGGTTCCTCGGGCCGGAGATCGGCACCGTCGGGCGGGCGCTGGTCGGGGAAATTCCGGGTGAAGAGGCGTTGATCGCGCCGAGTTAGGGGAGGCCGTCGTGAAATTGACGATCGTCGGGTGTTCTGGGAGCTTTCCCGGCCCGGAGAGTCCCTCGTCCTGTTACCTGCTCGAGGCGGACGGCTTCCGGCTGCTCCTGGACTTCGGCAACGGCTCGCTCGGAGCCCTGCAGCGGCACATCGGCCTGTACGACGTGGACGCCATCTGCCTGTCCCACCTGCACGCCGATCACTGTCTCGACATGTGCGCCTACCACGTCGCGCGCACGTACTCGCCGCACGGCCCGCTGCCCCGCGTGCCGGTGTACGCCCCCGGGGACGCCCCGCGCCGCCTCGCCGCCGCCTACGGCATGGACAAGGAGCCGGGCCTTGAGACGGCGTTCGATTTCATACCGCTCGCGCCGGGCACCTTTTCGGTGGGACCGTTCGAGGTGACGGCCGCGACGATGAACCACCCCGTGGAGACGTACGGCTTCCGCCTCTCGCACGGCGGGCACTCCGTGGCGTACTCCGCGGACACCGGCGAGTGCCCGGAGCTGGTGAAGCTCGCGGCGGGCGCCGACATTCTGCTGTGCGAGGCGTCCTTCCTCGACCGGCCGGGCATTCCCTCGGGCCTCCACCTGACCGGCAGGCAGGCCGCCGAGCACGCGGCCGGCGCGGGCGTCGGCATGCTCGTGCTCACCCACCTCGTGCCGTGGTACGACCCGTCCGAAATACTCGCGGACGCCTGCCGTGGAGGCTTCGACGGCCCTGTGGAACTCGCGCGGAGCGGGGCCGTGTATGACCTAAGGTGAGGCTCATGGCACGTCAAGACGGGCGCAGTCCCGATCAGCTTCGTCCGGTCACCATCACACGTGGCTGGCTCGCCCACGCCGAGGGCTCGGTCCTTGTGGAGTTCGGGGGCACCAAGGTGCTGTGCGCCGCCTCGGTGCAGGATGGCGTGCCAAGGTGGCGCAGGGGGAGCGGGCTCGGCTGGATCACCGCCGAGTACGCCATGCTGCCCCGCTCCACCAACACCCGCAGCGACCGCGAGTCCGTGCGGGGCAAGATCGGCGGGCGCACCCACGAGATCTCCCGCCTGATCGGGCGTTCCTTGCGGGCCTGCGTCGACTACAAGGCCCTCGGCGAGCACTCCATCATGCTCGACTGCGACGTGCTCCAGGCCGACGGCGGCACCCGCACGGCCGCCATCACCGGGGCGTACGTCGCCTTGGCCGACGCCGTCGCGTGGATGCGCAAGCGCAAGATGTGCCCGGGTGACCCGCTGGTCAACTCCGTCGCCGCCGTCTCGGTGGGCATCGTGGGCTCCACCCCCTTGCTCGACCTCTGCTACAGCGAGGATGTCGCCGCCGAGACCGACATGAACGTCGTCATGACCGGATCCGGCGAGTTCGTCGAGGTCCAGGGCACCGCCGAGGGCGTCCCGTTCGACCGCTCGACCCTCGACGCGCTGCTCGACCTCGCCGGCGCGGGGTGCGCCGACCTGACCCTGCGCCAGCGCGAAGTCCTCTCGTGAGCGCGGTGTCGCGCGTGGTGCTGGCCACGCGTAACGAAGGCAAGATCGTCGAGCTCCGGCGCATCCTGGCCGACGCCGACCAGAAGACCGAGCTCGTCGGGCTTGAGGAGTTCCCCGAGATCGGCGAGGTCGCGGAGACCGGCCTGACCTTCGCGGAGAACGCCCTGCTCAAGGCCCACGCGGTCGCCTCGGCGAGCGGGCTGCCCGCCATCGCCGACGACTCCGGCCTCTGTGTGGACGCGCTGAACGGCATGCCCGGCGTCTTCTCGGCCCGCTGGTCGGGGTCCCACGGCGACGACGCGGCCAACCTGCGGCTCCTGCTCGCCCAGGTCGCCGACGTCCACGAGGGCCGCAGGGGTGCCCACTTCGCCTGCGCGGCGGCCATCGCCCTGCCCTCGGGCGAGGAGCGCGTCGTGGAGGGCACGCTCGCCGGGTCGATCATCCGCGATCCTCGCGGGTCCAACGGGTTCGGGTACGACCCGGTCTTCGTGCCGGAGGGCGAGAGCCGCACGACGGCGGAGATGTCCCCCGGCCACAAGGACGCCATCAGCCACCGAGGCCGCGCCTTCCGCGCCCTCGTCCCCGTCATGCGGCAGCTGCTGGGAGCCTGAAGGATCAGCCTGGTCGAAGAGCTCGTCGCGCCGGGAATCCTCCGTAACCCAGGCGTAAGATCCGGGCTCGGCATCTGGGCGTAGCGTTCCGTCTGTGAACAAGAAACAGACGCACCCCCGCGGGCACGCATGGGCGGCGGCGCTCATCGGCGTGGTGGCGGGTGCGGTCGCCCTCGGGATCGGCCAGCTCGTGGCCGGCCTGCTCAACCCGAAGGCATCCCCGGTGATCGCGGTCGGCGACGCGGCGGTGGACCGCACGCCCGCCGCGCTGAAGGAATGGGCCATCCGCGCCTTCGGCTCCAGCGACAAGGTGGTGCTGATCACCGGCATCGTCGTCGTGCTCGCCCTCATCGCCGCCGGTCTCGGGCTGCTGGCCCGCAGGCGGGTCGGGTTCGGCACGTCGGGCCTGGCGGTCTTCGGCCTCATCGGCGTGGCCGCCGCGATGACCCGTCCGGACTCCGGCGCCCTCGACGCTCTGCCGTCCTTGGCCGGTGCGGGAGCCGGGGCCTGGGCGCTGAGCATCCTCGTGCGCCGCACATGGCCCGTCGTGGAGCCCGGGTACGAGGACCTGCGCGCGTACAGCGACGACGAGACCGCTGCCGAAGTCGGTAGCGCCGGACCGTCCGAGAGCCCAGTGTCGTCCGGCGCCGGCGAGAAGGTGGGCGGGCCGGTCGTCATGCGGGCGGGCGCGCGGCTTCACGAGTTCGACCGGCGTGGCCTGCTGACCGGGATCGCGGCCGGCGTCGTCGTCGCCGGGGCAGGCGAGTTGGTCGGCAGGGGGCTCGCCGGGCGGCTGAACGTCGACACCCAGCGCGCCCAGATCGCGTTGCCCAGACCCACGACCCCGGCCAAGGCCCTCCCGGCCGGGGTCGATCTCCGCCTCGACGGCCTATCCTCCTTCAGCACTCCGAACCGTGACTTCTACCGCGTCGACACGGCGCTGATCGTGCCGCAGGTGGACCCGAAGACCTGGACCCTGAAGATCCACGGCATGGTCGACAAGCCCGTCGAGCTGACCTTCGCCGACCTGCTCAAGCGGCCGCTCATGGAGGCCGACGTCACGCTGACCTGCGTGTCCAACGACGTCGGCGGGCCGTACGTCGGCAACGCCCGGTGGCTCGGCACCCGCCTGGCCGACGTCCTGCGCGAGGCCGGGATCCGGTCCGGGGCCGACATGCTGCTGTCCACCTCCTCCGACGGCTGGACCTGTGGCACCCCTGTGGACATCGTGATGGACGGCAGGGACTCGCTGCTCGCCATCGCGATGAACGGCGAGGTCCTCCCCGTCTCCCACGGCTTCCCGGTGCGCCAGGTCATCCCCGGGCTGTACGGCTACGTGTCCGCCACCAAGTGGGTCACCGACATCAAGGTGACCCGCTACGACCAGGACGAGGCCTACTGGACGCCGCGCGGCTGGGCACCCAAGGGCCCCATCAAGACCGGGTCCCGGATCGACCTGCCCCGAGGCGGCTCCACGATCGCCGCGGGCCGCACGGCCATCGCGGGCGTGGCATGGGCGCAGCACCGGGGCATCGACGTGGTGGAGGTGCGCGTCGACAAGGGGCCCTGGCAGCAGGCGCGGCTGGCCGAGGTGCCGGGTCCCGACACCTGGCGCCAGTGGGTGGTCGACAACTGGCAGGCCACCGCCGGAAAGCACACAATCGAGGTCCGGGCCACGGATGCCACGGGACAGACCCAGACCGCCGACTACGCGCCGCCCGCGCCGGACGGCGCCAGCGGCTGGCACTCCATCCTCGTCGTCGTGAAGTAGCCGCCGTGGGGTCCCAGGTGAATCCCCCAATCGGACGCGGGCCCGTTCGGCGCACCCCTACGATCGGCCTCTGACCGGGTCGGTGCGGAAGTTGGGGGAGCACAATGTCCGGAGCAAGTTCCGGTGACACGTCGTCTGGCACGCCCTCGCCGGGGGTGTCGCGGCGGGGGTTGGCGGGGGCGGGCTACAACCCCGTCGTCACCACCGACGGTGTCCGATGGCGTGACTACGAGCTCGCGGCGGAGATCCCCGCCGACGAGTGGCGCCCGGCGCTGTCGCCACTGAAGCCGCTCGCCGTCCACGACGGCCCCACGCCTTCGTGGCACGACAACCCCGCCGACCGGCACGAAGGGCTTCTGC
Source organism: Sphaerisporangium sp. (assembly GCA_025964675.1). GTDB lineage: Bacteria > Actinomycetota > Actinomycetes > Streptosporangiales > Streptosporangiaceae > Sphaerisporangium. Next base: position 119,456 of record JAOPYI010000301.1, read on the forward strand.
CGCAGTGGCCCGGCCCGGTCGGCGACTGGTTCGACGATCCCGGACGGCCGGCACGCCTCGACACCTGCCGGCCGTACGGCATGCCGGGCGGCCTCGCCTGGCCGGACCCGCAGGTCCAGCAGGACCTGTGCCAGGCCGTGCCAGAAGGGGTTCGCTTCCCCGACCCGCGCGGCACGTGGATCCGCCTGGTCAACGGAGAAGGCCCGTCGGAGGACCCTTTCCGGGCGACCAACTCCCTCGACTGCGCGCTGGCGGTGCTGTCGACCTGGCATGGGGAGCCGGTGGTGGCCGCGCCCCGGCAGCCCGAGTACAACCGGGTGGGCAGGCCGTCCCTAAGCGGGGAGCCCGGTGGCGTGGCCCGGGCGGAGCGCTGGCTTGGGCACCGTTTCGAGTACGTCGGGCAGGGGCGCCGGGCGTACACCACGATCGCGCACCGGCTGGACGCCGGCGGCCACGGCTCGGCGGCAGTGCTGATCACCCGCTGGCCGTCCGGGGGCAACCACGCGTGGAACGCCGTCAACACTGCGGGCGAGGTGGTGTGGATCGACGCCCAGCGCGGGCACACCTCTGTGGAAGCACCTCCCGGTCCTGTCACGGGCGTCTTCTGCGTCGTGGTCGACCGGCGAGGGCGGCGCCTGTGAGCAGGCAAGGCGTCTCCGCGGAGCAGGCGAGGGTGCTTGCCGAGGAGTACTTCAACGGCCCGCTCCCCGCCGAGGAGGCCACTGAAGTCGGCCTGTACGCCTTCGAGGAGGGGTACGTCGCCTGGGCGACCGCTCCCGAGCCCGAGGATCCGAGCACCCTGCCCGCCACCGTCGGCGGCGGCTGCGTCGTCATCGACAGGGCCACCGGCGAGCTCTCGATCCGCCCCCTGCTGAACCCCGAGGCCGTCGCCGAGCAATGGGCGGGACGCCGCCCCCGATAGGAGGCGTCCCGGCCAACGGTCCGACCATCCGGCTGTCTCAGTCGCTCGCGAGGGAGCCGACGATGGACGCCCTGGCCGCCTTGCGTGCCGGAAGGACCGCCGCGAGCACGCCGGCCAGGCCGGACAGGGCCACGAACAGCAGCACCTGGGCGACGGGCACCCGGAACAGGATGTCGTCCACAAGGGTTCGCGTCGCGGCCCAGCCGAAGGTCACGCCCAGCGCCACACCGACGATCGCCCCCATGAGGCCGAGGATCAGCGCCTCCACCGACAGCATCCGGCGAAGCTGCGGCCGGGTCAGGCCCAGGGCTCTGAGCAGTGCCGACTCCCGGGTCCGCTCGTGCACCGAAAGGCTCAGCGTGTTGGCGATGCCCAGCAGCGAGATGAGGATCGCGAGACCCAGCAGACCTGCGATGATCATGAGCGTCATGTTGAGCGCCTCGTCGAACTGGCTCCTGACCTCGGTCGAGCTGAGCACCTTGGCGGTCGGGTACGGGCGGGTGGCGGCCTCGACCACCCTCCTCGAGACGTCGGCGCTGACCCCGTCCTTGGCGTTGACGAGAAGCCGGTGGTCGTCCAGGCGGCCGAAGTACTTCTCGAAGGCGTCCTCCGGAACGGTGACCCCCGGCAGCGGCACCGTGTCCCCGTCGAAGACGCCGAGGACCTTGACGTTCACGATGCCCGACTTCGGCGTGGTCACCGCGATCGTGTCACCCGGCTTGACCCCGAGATCCTTGGCGACGTAGGTCGCGACCAAGGCGGACGCGGCCGTGAAGCCCCGCGTGGAGCCCTTCTGCACCGCCGGGTCGTACGGCCCGCTGAACGTGCCGACGGAAAGGCTGCCGTGACCCCCGCCGACCTTGGCCGCCGTCTCGCGGATCTGCACGACCGAGGTCAGCTCGCGCTTCGTACGAAGATCGGCGGCGAGAGCCCGGGGGAGAGCGGCGCCGTCGGGTCCGGAGGACCGGTCGGCCTGCGTGGAGACCATGTAGTCGACGGGGAACTGCTTGTCGAGCCGGGCCGTGTACGTCGCCCGCGTGGTGGCGGTGATGACCGAGATCAGCGTCATCAGCGTCACGCCGATCGTCAGCGCGACCGTCGTGGTGGCCGAACGCCTGGGGTTGCGCCGGGAGTTGTCCATGGCGAGCCTGCCGGGGACGCCGAACAGCTTGGCCGGCGCCCAGCCGGCGAACGCGCTCAGCGGCCTGACGATGACCGGCCCGAGGATCAGCACCGCGCAGAAGGTGAGAACCCCACCGGCCATGACCACGTAGAGCGCCTGCGGCCCCGTGTCCATCGTGACTCCGGCGACCGTGGCCCCCGCACCGCCCATCAGGAACAGCAGGGCGAAGACGATGCGCAGGACACCGGTCCTGAACGTGTGCTCGTCGGTCTGGGTGCGCAGCGCCGCGATGGGTGCGACCCTGGTCGCCGTGCGGGCGGGCAGCAGCGCGGCCCCGACGGTGACGACCAGCCCGATGGCGAGGGCGAGGGCGACGGTACGCGGCGCCAGCGAGACGCCGGCCGAGGGGATGTCCTGCCCGAGCGCGCTGAGCGCGACGAGCGCCCCGGCTCCGAGACCGAGCCCGGTCAGCAGGCCGAGAACCGACGAGATGAGGCCGACCACCACCGACTCCAGGAGGATGGAACCGAAGACCTGCCTGCGGGTCGCCCCGATGCAGCGCAGCAGCGCCATCTCTCTGGTGCGCTGAGCGACCAGGATGTTGAAGGTGTTGTAGATGACCAGGGCCGCGACCAGCATCGCGACCAGGCCGAACATCAGCAGCCCCAGCGTGAGGAACTCCGTGTCGGCGCCGTTGGCCTTGGCCAGCTCCTGGGCGAGCTGCCGGCCGGTCCAGACCCTGAACCCCGCACCGAGGGCCGAGGAGACCGCGCCTCTCAGCGTCTCCGGGGTGACGCCGTCCGCCGCCGCGACGTCGATCTCCGTGAAGCCCTTCTCACCCGTCATCGCCTGCGCCGTCGCGGCGGTGAACCCCACCGCGCCCGTGTACGCCAGCTGCTGGTCGACGCCCACGTCGAAGAGCCCGACGAGCTGGAAGGTGTGCGGCTTGCCGCCGCGGTCCAGCACCGTCACGATGTCACCCGGCGTGAAGCCCCTGGTCTTCGCCGTGTTCTTGTCGATGACGACCTGGCCGCCGGTGGCAGGGGCGGCACCGGAGGTGATGGTCGTGCGGTTCAGCCTGCCGGTGGTGACGGACACGCCGGTGGTCGGGACATCGCCGACGGCCTTGCCGTCCTTGCCGATCAGCCTGGCCTCGCCCTGGACCAGCCCTTGCGCTTCGGCGACCCCGGTGAGGGCACGGACCCTGGCCAGATCGCCCGTGAGGAGCCGGGCGGGCTTGCCGCCGTCCGGGCGGGAAGGAAGCACCGCCACGTCCACCTTGTCGGCGGAGGCGGCGATCTGCTGGGTGAACCCGGCCTGCATCGTGTCGGTGAGCACGAACGTGCCCGCGATGAACCCCACGCCCAGCGTGATGGCCAGAGACGTCAGCAGGAGCCGGAGCTTGTGGGCCCGCAGCCCCGCCAGAGTGGTGCGGAACACCTCACGCCTCCAGCTTCATCAGCGTGTCCAGCACGGTCTGAGGCGTGGGCTCCGCCAGCTCGGTCACCAGCGCGCCGTCGCGCAGGAACACCACGCGGTCGGCGTACGACGCGGCGACGGGGTCGTGGGTGACCATGACGATGGTCTGCCCGAGTTCGCGCACCGAGGTACGCAGGAAGGACAGCACCTCCGCGCCGCTGCGCGAGTCCAGGTTGCCGGTCGGCTCGTCCGCGAAGATGACCTGGGGCTTGCTGATCAGCGCCCGTGCCACCGCGACGCGCTGCTGCTGGCCGCCGGACAGCTCGCTCGGCTTGTGCCTGAGCCGGTCGCCGAGCCCGACGGTACGGATCACCAGGTCGAACAGCTCCCGGTCGGCCTGGCGGCCGGAGATGTCCAGGGGCAGGCGGATGTTCTGCTCGGCGGTCAGCGTCGGCAGCAGGTTGAACGCCTGGAAGATGAATCCGACCCGCTCTCGCCGCAGCAGCGTGAGCTGCTTGTCGCCCAACCGGGTGATCTCGATGTCGCCGATGCGCACCTCGCCCTCGGTGACGGTGTCCAGCCCCGCCAGGCAGTGCATCAGCGTGGACTTGCCGGAGCCCGACGGACCCATGATCGCGGTGAAGGCGCCTGTGTCGAACCCGACGTCGATCCCCCGTAAGGCGTGTACGGCGGCGTCGCCGTCGCCATAGACCTTCGTCACTCCTCTGGCGACGACGGCGGCTGCGGTCCGGCGGACGGCTTCCTCTCCGGTGACGGTCACGTGTGGCTCCTCAAAGCAATAAGCGGCTGAAATACGGAAATTTCGTAAGATCAACGCTATTGCCGCGTGAGCCGCCAACCATGAGCCCTAGGAACGGACTTGGGATACACCCAGGGAAGGGCGCCGGAGAACGTATGCGACCGGTGAGGTAGCCGTGACTCAGCCTTTCGGCCGACCCGGCAGCCGTGGCTACTGCTCGGGGCCCTTGCCGAATGGGGTGATCAGGCCTGTCTCGTAGGCGTGGACGACCGCCTGGGCGCGGTCTCGCACACCCAGCTTGGCGAGCACCCGGCCGAGATGCGTCTTGACCGTGGCCTCCGCCAGTGTGAGCCGCTCCGCGATCTCGGAGTTGGACAGGCCCCGCGCGACCAGCACCAGGACCTCACGCTCCCGGACGGTGAGCTGGCGCAGGCTCTCCGGCTCGGACGCCGCCCTGCCGGGCAGGTGGGCGGTGAACCGCTGCAACAGCCTCCTGGTCGTGCTGGGCGCCACCACGGAGTCCCCCGCGTGCACGGAATGGATCGCGCTGAGGAGGTCCGAGGGCGGCACGTCCTTCAGCAGGAACCCCGAGGCCCCGGCCTTCAGCGCCGTGAAGGCGTACTCGTCGAGGTCGAAGGTCGTCAGGATGAGCACCTTCGGCGGGTCGGGCAGGGCCCGGATCAGCCGGGTAGCCTCCACGCCGTCCACGCGCGGCATGCGCACGTCCATCAGGACGACGTCGGCGGTCACCGAGCCGAGCAGCTCCACCACGGCGGCCCCGTCGGCGGCCTCCCCGACGACGTCGATGTCCGGCTGTGCGCCGAGGACCATGCGGAAGCCGGCGCGCACGAGCTCCTGGTCGTCGACCAGCACCACCCTGATGTTCACGCGGCCCGGCTCACCGGAAGGCGTACGGCCACCTGGAACCCTCCTCCTGTGCGCGGAGAGGCGTGCACGCTGCCGTCGTACATCGCGACGCGCTCGCGCATGCCGATCAGCCCGTGCCCTTCAATGCCGCGGGGCGCCGCCGCGCCCCGCCCGTCGTCGGTCACCCGCAACAGGACCTCCCGTGGACCGTACTCCATCTCGACCCGGGCCCTGGCGCCCGGCCCGCCGTGCTTCAGCGTGTTGGTGAGGGCCTCCTGGACGATGCGGTAGATCACCAGCTGTTCCCCCTCCGGCAGGCCGCGGTAGGCGCCGCCGACCGTGAACTCCACCGGCAGGCCCGCCTGGCGGATCTGCGTCACCAGCTCGTCGAGCTCGGCCAGGCCCGGCTGCGGCGCGTAGTCCTCCTCGCCTCCGTCGTCCTGCCTCAGCACCCCGACCAGGCGGCGCATCTCGGCGAGGGCCTGTCGCCCGGTCGAGGAGATGGTCTGCACAGCCCGGCGCGCCTGCTCGGGGTCGCTGTCGATGGTGTATCCCGCCCCGTCGGCCTGGACGATCATCACGCTCACGTTGTGGGCCACCACGTCGTGGAGCTCCCGCGCGATCCTTGCCCGCTCAGCGGCGGTGGCGATACGGGCCTGCTGGTCGCGCTCGTGCTCGGCCCGTTCCGCCCGTTCCTCCAGGCTCTCGAGGTAGCGCCGCCGGGTGTTGGCGTAGATGCCGCCGATCCAGGGAGTGATCACGAACAGCGAGCCGGAGGCGACGGCAAGGAGGCTCGGCTGACCCCAGCGCACCATCGCCAGGCACACGCCCAGCTCGGCGATCGCACCGGCGGCGACGGCCCAGCGCAGGGGGCGGTACGACGCCACGCCGTACATAGCGACGAGGACCGCGACGTCGCCGGGCACGGGCTCGAGCCAGGCCAGCCACTGCGCGAAGCAGATGAGCGCGATGGCGGCGAACACGTGAACGGGACGGCTCCGCCGCCAGGCCAGCGGGACGAGGAGCGCGGCGGACAACGCCACATATCCCGGGACGCTGAGGCCGATGGCGCCCGGCAGGTGGGCCGGACGGTCGTAGTTCCGGGCCGACAGCAGGCACAGGACGACCAGCGGTGCCATGACCAGGGCGTCGACCAGCCTCCCGTGGCGGGATCCCCATGCGCGCACTCTGCCGAACACACAACCAAGCCTATGTTCGCGCAGTTCACGGCCCTTCCGCCTCGAGAGGGATCTGTACGTACGACCCAGGTCGTACGGGACAAATGTCTTACACCGCTCTTACGGCCCGTAAGGGATAGTTCTTTTTGGGAGCACCTGCGGGTGAGTAAAGGGAGATAGTGATGCAGGGTTACAAAGACGACGGGTCGTGTGGCAGGGGGAAACGCCACGCGACCCGGAGGCCCCTGACGATCTCCCCTTCCCACGCCTGACGCCCCATGCCCAGCGGGCCGATCGCGGTCGAGCCGCCTCCACTCAGTGGAGGCGGCTCTCGTAATGCTCAGGCCGACCGTCGACGCATTCGTTCACGGTCTCGGTGGGGTCGGTGGGATTCGAACCCACACTGTCAGGTACCTAAAACCTGTGCCTCCTGCCATTGGGCTACGACCCCGTGCCTGTACGGCTTGCGCCATCCTAGTTGAGCACGGGGCCGCCGCCGTACCGATTATGCGAGGCCGAGATCTTTGCGCAGGCGCGCGACATGATCCGTGGCCTTCACGTTATAGAGAGCCTTCTCGATCTTGCCGTCGGCGTCGATGACGAACGTCGACCGCAGCACGCCGACCTTGGTTTTGCCGTACATGGTCTTCTCGCCGTAGGCGCCGTACGCCTGGTGGACCGCGAGGTCGGGGTCGGACAGCAGCGGAAACGTCAGTGAGTCACGCTTGATGAACTCCGCGAGCTTCTGCGGGGAGTCCTTCGACACGCCTAGCACGGTGATGCCGGCGGCGGCCAGGCTGTCGAGGCTGTCGCGGAAGTCGCACGCCTCAGTGGTGCACCCGGGCGTCATCGCGGCGGGGTAGAAGTAGAGGATGACCCGCTTGCCGCGGAACGCCTCCAGGCTGACGCCCTCGCCTTCGGCGTCTGGGAGGGTGAAGTCGGGTGCGGCGTCGCCGGGCTCAAGTGTTGTCTGCGTCACGGGAACAACCTACCGGCTACCGGCACGCCCACCGTGTCGGGTGCCTGCCAGACCTGACAGACTGATCGCTGAAAACGTTGCGGCGAGCCGGACGAGGGCGGCTCGCCCGGGAGCAAGAGAAGGGGATCGTCATGGCGGACACCGATCCCGAGGCGCTCGAAAGGGAAATCGAGCGCACCCGGGCGGACCTGGCTGTCACTGTGGACGCCATCGTGGACCGCGTCAGCCCCAAACGGGTCGCGGAGCGCGGCGTCGCCAGGGTCAGGGCCAACGCTGGGCAACTGGTCGCGGCGGCCCGCGACATGGTCGGCGGCGTAACCTCCCCGGCGAAGTACGCCGAGCCGTCCTACGGCGAAGACGAAGGCTGGCAGGACGACTTCCCCACCAGAAACCTCCCTCCGATCCTCATCGGCGTCGGCGCCGTCGTGGTCCTGAGCGCCGCGATAGCCCTCTGGCGCCGCCGCCGCCGCTGACCGCACCGCTGCCGGTCGAGCCCTGCCGGCCGACCTCCACCGCTCAGAGGAAGGTCCTTCCCTCGCCGCGGTAGGTCGGCACGGTCTCGACCACACGGTCGCCCTCGACGAGGTGCAGCGCGTCGAAGCGCTCGCACAGCTCTCCTGCCTTGGCATGGCGGAACCACACACGGTCGCCGACCCTGAGGTCGTGGGCCGCCTGGCCGAGCAGAGGGGTCTGCACCTCGCCGGCGCCCTCCCTCGTGTCGTAGCGCAGCCCCGTCGGGAGGTACGGCTGCGGCAGGCGGGACGGCCCTGGGGAGCCCGAGGCGTGGTATCCGCCGCCGAGGACGGTGACCACGCCAGGGGTCGGCGTGCGCACCACGGGCAGTGCGAACAGCGCTGCGGGACGGCCGGTGAAGCCGCGGTAGAAGTCGAACAGGCGCGGGTGGAAGAAGCCGGACCCGGCGGCGACCTCGGTGATGGCCCTCTCTCGGGTGGTCTTCTCCACTGAGCCCGTGCCGCCGCCGTTGACGAACTCCAGGTCGGTCACCTGCCGTACGGCCTCGACGATCCGCCCTCTACGGACGATGAGCTCCCGCTGCGACCGGGCCTGCATCCACCGGATCGTCTGGCCGTACAGACCGGGCACCCGATCACCCACGCCCGCGATCTGTGCCTCGTAGGCCATCAGCCCGACCAGCCGGAACCCGGGGCGTTTCGCGATCTCGGAGGCCAGCTCAACCGCCTGCTCCGGCTCCCTGACCGAGGAACGCAGGACTCCGGCGCGTAGCTTGCCCCCGAACGCGGTGAACGCCGCATCGATATCAAGACATATCCGGATTTCGTGGCGTGAGGACACGCGGTCGACCGCCTCGTCGATGGCGTCCAGGTGCTCGGAGCAGTCGACCATCAGCGTGATCTCGCGGGCCGCCCGCCCGTCACCGGCGAGCTCGGCCAGCGCCTTCCTGTCCGTGGTCGGATAGGCGACCAGGATGTCGGAGAACCCCTCGGCGGTCAGCCACAAGGCCTCGGGGAGGGTGAATCCCATGACCCCGGCGAAGCCGTCCATCTCCAGCACCCGCCGCAGGACGTCTCGGCAGCGGATCGACTTGCTGGCCACCCGGATCGGCTTGCCGCGGGCCCGGCGGGCCATGCCGGCGCCGTTGGACCGGAGGGCGTCCAGGTCGAGGATGGCGAAGGGGGGATCGAGATCCGCGGTGACCCGGTCATAGCGCTGGCGGTCGTCCATG
>JAOPYI010000031.1 GCA_025964675.1 Sphaerisporangium sp.
ATCGAGATAACTTGCGGGAAGTCTCCTTCTCGTGAGTTATGCCGACTACTCAACGCGCAACAGATCTCTATTTCTGATTTTCGATTTCTAGAAATTAAGAACTGCTAGGATCCGGCTGTGGCGGTAAGAGCGGTGAGTGATGGAAACAGGCCGGGTGACGGGAGACCGGAACGTGTCCCGCAGGAGGCCGGAGCGGTGACGCCGTGCAAGCATTGCGGGGCGGCGATCGAGCGGCGGGCCGGCCGGGGGCGGCCGAAGGAGTACTGCCCGCAGAACGACTGCCAGGCGGCGGCCAAGAGGGAGCGGGAGCTGCGTCGCGCCACCCCCGGTCTCGAAGGCGCGCTGGCGCGCGCGGAGGATTTGTACGACCGGATGGAGAAAGGCCTGGCGGCGGCCGTGGCTCCGCTGGCGCAGGTGCTGGCCGATGAGCTCAGCCCGGCGGGCGTCGAGGCCAGGTTGAGCGCCGTTCAGGCCGAGGCGCACACGCGGGTGGCGATAGCCCGTACCGAGCGCGAACAGGCCTTCGAGCAGGTACGGCTGTCGCGTGAGGCAAGCGAGCACGCACGCAGGGAGCGCGACGACATGCGCCACCGGGTCCGCGAGGCCCTGGCCGAACGCGACACCGCCCTGTCCGACGCCGAGAACGCGCGCGAGCAGGCACTGGCGGCCCTGCGGGAGGCCGCCACCACCGAGCGGCACGCCAAGCAGGAGGCCGAGGAGGCCAACCGGCGCGCCGCGGCAGCCGAAGCCGCCCGCGACCGGGCCGTACGGGACATGAACGAGCAAGTGGAGGCCGCGACCGCCGAGGCGAGGGACGCGCGTGCCGAGGCCAAGCAGTCTGGGAAGCTCACTGAACAGGCGAGGGCCGCGCGGGACACGGCGCGCACCGAGGCCGAGCTCGCCCGGCGGGCACGTGTGGAGGCCGAGCAGGCCGCGGCGGGCTCGATCGCACGGGCGCAGGCGGCCGAGGCCGAGCGGGGCCGGGCGCAGGCCCGCGCCGAGGCGGCCGAGCAGGCCCGTACGGAGGCGGTGGGGGAGGCCGCCCGGTCGTCCGCCGACGCCGCCCAGGCCCTGGCACGGGCGGTCCAAGCCGAACGCCAGGCCACGGCGCGTATCCAGGCGGCCGAGGAGGCGGCTTCCTCCGTGACGGCGGAAGCGCGCGAGCGCGAGCGCGCCGCGACCGCCGAACGGGATCGGCTGGGGGCCCTCCTTGAGGTGGAACGGGCCCGGGTGGAGGACCTGCGGGCGCAGGCCGAGACGCTTCGCGCCGAATCAGCCCAGCTACGCGAGCGGGCGGTCACCGCGGAACTCAACGCCGCCCCCCAGACAGGACCTCGCTGAGCGTTCTGGCGTCCGCGGTATACGGGGTGCCGGTAAGGAGCGATCCAGGTCAGACGGCTGGGCTGCATCTTCGGCATGGTCCGGTCGGCACGGTCGATCGCGGCAGCTTACGACGTCATGGGCCACGGTTCGCACGTGCGGGTGAAACGGTCGAATCTGTAACTTGCAATTCTAAGTTAGAATGTTAAGTTAGCGGGGTGGAACGCAATCTGAGTTTCAACCTGCATGTGCTCACCGCTCGCCTGGACCGGGCGGCCGACCGGATCCTGCGGGCGGAGCACAACGTGTCCTACAGCCGCTTCCTGGCGCTGACCCTGGTAGGGGAGCTGGGCGCCTCGACACAACGGGCCCTTGCCAACTCCCTCGGTGTGACCGAGCCGTCGGTAAGCCGGATGACCGCCGTCCTTGCCGCCGAGGGACTTCTCGACGTCCAGCCCGACCCGGCCGGGGGGCACCGCCGACAGCTGAGCCTCACGAACAAGGGAAAGCAGCTGGTGGCCTCGGTCCAGCAGGGCCTCGAAGAACGGTTGGCCGCACTCGTCGCACACAGCGGCGTTCCGTACGCCGAGTACGCCGAGCACACCGCGCAGCTGCTGGCCACATTCGACCGCCTGGAACGGGAGAGAACCAAGTGAATCGGAGCATCCAGACCCCGCCGGCACACCGGCGCACCGTCTCCTCAGCCGACGGCACGCCGATCTGCTATCAGACGATGGGCGCCGGGCCGGGCCTCATCGTGCTCGGCGGCGCGTTGCGCACCTCGGAGGACTACCTGCCGTTGGCCTCCGCGTTGGCCCGCTCCTTCACGGTGCACGTGGTCGAGCGGCGAGGGCGCGGCGCCAGCGGCCCTCAGGGACCCGAGTACGCCCTCGGGAAGGAAGTAGAAGACCTTCTCGCCGTCCAGGCGGAGACCGGGGCGCGGCTGGCGTTCGGTCACAGCTACGGCGGACTCGTCATCCTCGAGACCGCACGGTCGTTCGAGGTGTTCGACCGCATCGCGGTCTACGAGCCCGGAGTGCCCGTCGCTCCCGTCCCCACCGGCTGGATGTCCCCTTACCGGAAACGGCTGGCCGCGGACGATCCTTATGGGGCGTTCGTTCACTTCATCCGAGGCTCGGGCGGCGCGCCGGCCTTTGTGACCAAGATGCCGTACTGGTATCTGCGCATGGCGATGCGTGTCGGCTTCCGCGGGCCGAGCTGGCAGCGGATGCGGCCCCTTCTGGAGGCCAATCTGGCCGAGCACGAGCAGCTCGCAGCCCAGCAGGGCAGGCTCGCCGAGTTCGCGGCCGTCACCGCTTCGGTGCTGCTCCTTTGCGGGAGCCGCACCGCGCGCGCCAGCAGAGCCGAGTTCGACACCCTCCGCGACACCCTTCCCAACGCCACCCTCGAAACCTTGGACGGCCTCAACCATTTCGGGCCAACGGAACGGAAAGCAGCCTCGATTGTGGGCGAGCAGGCTCTGGCGTTCCTCCTCTGATGGTTCGGTCCGCCTCACCGACGACGGCGAGCTGATCATCCCGCCGCTGACCGCGGAGGACGTCCCGGCCGAGGCTGGAGCTGGCGACGATGCTGCCCCGCGTACCCCTGGCCTCGGTCTTGGTGGAGGTGGATGCCCGGACCGGTTTCACCGACCACCTGGTGCACGCAGGCGGGAAGGTGAACCGGCCGCCGGAGCTGAAGCGCAACCTGATGTACGTGATCATCGCCGAGGCCGGCTACCTGGACGAATTCACTTGGCGTCCATGGGCTCCATAAACGATCGTTTGAAGACCCATGCAGACACATCGGGTTTCCCAAGGTACCTGTGTGACTGTCAGCGATAAGTGGCGCGGTTTTGACAGCGCTACGTGGCGCGATGGCCGCCCTGCAGATGCTCCTTATGTGGACATCAATATCAGGTGGAGCGCGATTGAAGTAGTCCCGCGATAAGCAGCTCGACCATGCGGCGTGCGTCGTAGCGGGGGTCGTGGTCGGCGCCGATGCAGAGGTTCCCGACGCCGCGCATGAGTTCATAGGCATCCATGTCGGAGCGGATTTCGCCGGCGACGGCTGCGGCTTCGAGCAGCTGGGTGCACACGGGCACGAGCCGGTCGAGGAAGTAGGCGTGCAGCGTGTCGAAGCCGGCGTTGTCGGACCGCAGCACGGCAGCGAGTCCGTGCTTGGTGA
>JAOPYI010000095.1 GCA_025964675.1 Sphaerisporangium sp.
CAACCCGATGGCCCCCGCCGTCACCGAAGACGTCCTCGCCGCCAACGCCGCCGACGGCGAATGGTGGTTCTGGCTGTCGTGGGCCGGCCGCATCGGCCACGCCTCCGACATCGTCACGGCGGCGGAACGGATCGCCAGCGTCCTCCACGTCATCAGGCGCTGACATGGTTATGCGGCACCCTCGGCCGACCGGGCATCGGCACCCGGCCGGTGCCCACACGGGCCGTATGCGTTCGCACAGTTGTTCGCAGAGCTAGAAGTGCGTCTGGGGGCGGTCCAGGAGGACGTCGTCGAGGTAGATGTCGACCTTCTCGTTGTAGAAGGAGACCAGGCCCGCGACTTTCTGCGACTCCGCCAGGGGCATGCGGTAGGACCACACGATGTCCTTGTTGTCACCGACCGACCAGTATTCCGCCTGGCCCTTGTACGGGCAGTGCGTCGCCGTGTCGGTGGGCTTGAGCAGGTCGAACCGTACGTCCGTCTTGGGCAGGTAGTACCTCGGCGGCAGGCCGGTCTCGAACAGGATGCGCGGGCTGCGCGAGTCTGCGACGGTGACGCCGTCCACCTCGACGCGCACGTGGCGCGAGCTGGCCAGGATGTCGACCCGGGTGTGCGGGTCGCGGGCGTGGACGTAGACCTCCTCGTCCTCCTCGAACCAGGCGTCCATGGCGCCCCATTCGAACCGCACCCTGCCCTTGAGCTCCTCGATGGGCGAGTCGCCGTAGACGGTGGCGGCGCCGGGTCGGCCCTCGATGTCGTAGACGTCGCCGTCGCCCCGGCTAGGCGAGTGGTCGATTCGCTCTGTCGCCGTGAGGCGGCCCATGTCGACGTCGTCGGTCGGGAAGTAATACGTCGGGTAGTAGGGGATCTCCCACACCAGCAGCGCGTCTGAGGTGTCGGCCACCGGCCGCCCTCCGATGTACGCGCGTACGCGCTTGGCAGTCGGCTCGACCCTTACCCGGCCTCGCTTGGTCGGCTCCATTGTCAGGGCAACCGCCCATCAGCGACCGCTATTCCGGATTTGCCGGTACATCAGCCGGTCATCCAAGCTACAAGGGTGGCTCCCAAGAAAATCATCATCGACTGCGACCCGGGCATCGACGACGCGCTCGCCATCACGCTGGCGCACGGGAGCCCCGCCCTGGAGATCCTCGGGATCACCACGGTCGGCGGGAACGTCAACCTGGCCTACACGACAGGCAACGCGCTGCGGCTGCGGGAGTTCCTCGGCTTTCCCGGAGTCCCCGTGACGGCCGGCAGCGCGGGCGCCCTTATGCGCACCCCGGTGGACGCGGCCGAGGTCCACGGCGAGCTGGGCCTCGGCGGGGCACGGCTACCCGAGGCGACGCTCCCGCCGCGCGAGGGGCATGCCGCCGACTTCATCATCGAGACGCTCAGGGCCGCTCCGGGCGAGGTCACCCTGGTGGCGATCGGCCCGCTGACCAACGTCGCGCTCGCCCTGCTCAAGGAGCCGAGGATCGTCGACTGGGCGCGCGAGTTCGCGATCCTCGGCGGCTCGTACACGCGGGGCAACTTCTCGCCCGCCGCCGAGTTCAACATCGCGGCCGACCCCGAGGCCGCCGCCATCGTGTTCGGCGCGGGCTGGACGGTGACGATGATCGGGCTGGACGTGAGCCGCCAGGCATTGGCCGTCGGGAGTGTGGTGGACCGCATGCGGGAGATGGGCCGGCTCGGCACCGAACTGCTCTTGCCGTGCGTGGAGTTCTACGGCATGGTCACGGCCGACGAGGGACCGGCCGTCCACGACGCCTGCGCCATCGCCTACCTGATCGACCCCACTCTGGTCGCAGTGAAGCCCGCGGTGGTCCGGGTGGAGACGGCCGGCCGTTACACCTCCGGAATGACCGTCACCGACTTCAACCTCGCCGACCGTCCCCCGAACGCCCTGGTCGGCACCTCCCTCGACGTCCCCCGCTTCTGGGACCTGGTCCTGAAGGTGTACGAGGACGTCGCGCACCGGATCGGCTAGCCCGGGGACGCGTCCGAGGCGGGTCGGTGGCGTGGTCGCGACGCTTCCTGGCAGCATGCCGTGCTATGGGGAAAAAGCGCCGGTGGCCGATCGTGATCACCTGCCTGGCTCTGGTGGCGGCGTGCGGCGACGGCCGTACGAGGGCCCCCACCTCGCCGCCCGCGGCGGCCCCCTCCACGGGCGGGCCGTCTCTGAGCGGTACGCCGGCGGTGGCGGCCACGGGTCAGATCGCCGCCTCGCCCGCCTGGAAGCCCGTACGCGGCGCGAACCTCGAAGGGGAGGCGGCGCTGCTCGACGTCGCGGCCACCGGCCCGCGCGACGCATGGGCGGTCGGGTACAAGGAGAGCGCCGAGGACAGAGAGGGCACCCCGGCCCTCCAGCACTGGGACGGGACCCGCTGGACCGAGACGCCCGTGAGCGCCTCGGACGCCTGGCATCTGGTCGGGGTCAGCGCGGGCGGCCCCGATGACGTGTGGATCGTCGGCAACGGCCAGAACGCCTACGCCGGGCACTGGGACGGGCGCCGATGGAGCGGATGGCATCCGTTCGGCGTGGCCGAGGACTACTTCCTGTCCGACGTCGCGACCAGCGGGGGCCACGCCTGGCTGGTCAGCCGCAACCCCACGCAAGGGGTGATCACCGAATGGAGGGGACAGGGGTTCCGCAAGGCTTTGAGCGCCGATGGATACTTCACGGCGGTGACCGCCAGGCCCGGCCACGTGTGGGCGGTCGGCACCGACGCGCCCTCCGGGTCCGGCACCCCGATGGTCTGGCACGGCAGCGCCGTGTCCGGATCGGAGATCCAGTCATGGGAGCGCGGTCAGACTCCTGAGATCCCCGGCGGGGTGCTGCGAAGGGTCTGGATGATCACACCGTCCGACGTGTGGGCGGTGGGCAGCGTGTCTTCTGCCGGCGACACGGTGGAGACCCCGCTCGTCCTGCACTGGGACGGCGCCTCCTGGGGGGAGGTCGAGGTCCCCGTCGCCCGGGGAAAGCTTGAGGGGGTCACGGCCTTCGGATCGGACGATGTCTGGATCAGTGGCATCGACGCCGCCCACTCGGGGCAGGCCCTGTTCCTGCACTTCGACGGGCGGACGTGGACGCCGTCGTACGGCCCCCTGTTGCGGCGGGAGCGGGCGGGCCAGCAGTATCCCCAGTCCGACGACGTCGGCAGGACCGGCATCACCCGCGTGCCCGGAACCTCCCGGCTGTGGGCCGTCGGCTCGGTGGGATGGGGCGACGCCGAGGACGACTTCATCCTCCGCCACGACTGACCGTCCCTGTTTCGGTGACGCTCGTCAACGGTGATCGACCACGCGTTAATCGAAGGCGGGGACGCGGCGGCCTCTGGGAACATGCCAGGCATGACCGAACGGAGCTTTCCCCGCCAGTTCGCCCGTACCCGACGATTCACCCTGGGCGTCCCCCGCCGGTTCACCATCTCGCCCGACGGCGGGCGGGTGGCGTACCTGCGGTCAGGCGGCGGGGACGACCCCGTGACGAGCCTATGGACGCTCGATGTCACGACCGGCCAGGAGCGGGTCATCGTGGATCCACGCGTGCTGCACGAGGGAGCGGAAGACGTCCCCGAGGAGGAGAAGGCTCGCCGGGAGCGGTCGCGCGAGCAGTCCGCCGGAGTCGTCGACTACGCCACGGACGCGGGCGCGCGCCTCGCCGCGTTCGCGCTGTCGGGCCGGTTGTTCACCACTCGTCTCGACGAACCCGAGGAAGCCGACCCCGGCGGCTCCGCAGGCACGGCCACGGAGTTGGGTGTGTCCGGGGCGGTCATCGATCCGCGTCCGGACCCGTCGGGCGGGCGGATCGCGTACGTCTCCCGGGGCGAGCTGCGGGTCGTGGACGCCGACGGCACCGGCGACCGGGCGCTGGCCGAGCCCGACGGCCCCGACGTGGTGTACGGGCTGGCGGAGCACGTGGCGGCGGAGGAGATGGGGCGGGATCACGGATACTGGTGGGCGCCCGACGGCTCCCGGCTGCTCGTGGCGCGGGTCGACACCTCGCGGGTGCAGCGCTGGTGGATCGCGGACCCGGCGAACCCGGCGGCACCGCCCCGCCAGATCGCCTATCCCGCCGCCGGTACGAACAACGCGGACGTCTCCCTGTGGCTCATCGGGCTCGACGGCTCCCGGGTGGCCGTCGGCTGGGACCGGGCCGGGTTCGAGTACGTCGTCGCGGCCTACTGGGGAGCGGCTCTGCTCATCGTGGTCGAGAGCCGCGACCAGCGGATCATGCGGATACTCGAGATCGACCCGGAGACCGGAGCGACCACGGTACGCCGAGAGGACCACGACCCGGCCTGGGTGGAGATCGCGCCCGGCGTTCCGGCGCTCACCGCGTCCGGCGCGCTCGTCTGGACGACGGACCAGAACGACACGCGGCGCCTGCTCGTCGCCGACGAGCCGGTGACCCCGCCCGGCCTTCAGGTGCAGGCGGTGCTGGACGTCGACGGCGAGACGGTCCTGTTCACCGCCACCCGGGAGTCGACCGAGAGCCACCTGTGGACGTACTCGCCAGGTGACGGGCTGCGGCAGCTCAGCGAGTCCCCCGGCGTGTACGGCGGGCGGCGGGCCGGCGGCACCACGGTGGTGACCGCGCAGTCACTCGACCACGACGGGACGCTGGTGAGCGTTCACCGCCACGGGAAGCAGGTCGCCGAGATCACCTCTCGCGCCGAGAAGCCCGTGCTGACGCCGCGCGTCGAGCTGATGCGCGCGGGGCGGCGAGAACTGCGTACCGCCGTGCTGCTGCCGTCGTGGCACGAGCCGGGCTCAGGGAAGCTGCCCGTGCTCATGGACCCCTACGGCGGTCCCGCCGTCCAGATCGTACGGGCGGCCCGCACCTGGACGTTCCTGGTCTCCCAGTGGTTCGCGGAGCAGGGCTTCGCGGTGGTCGTCGCCGACGGCCGTGGCACTCCCGGTCGCGGACCGGCCTGGGAGAAGGCGATCCATGGCGACGTCGCGGCGCCCGTACTCGAGGACCAGATTTCGGCGCTGCACGCCGCGGCGGAGCGCCATCCCGATCTCGACCTCTCGCGCGTGGGTATCCGCGGCTGGTCGTTCGGCGGCTTTCTCGCCGCGCTGGCCGTGCTGCGGCGTCCCGACGTGTTCCACGCCGCCGTCGCCGGAGCGGCCCCCACCGACCAGCGGCTGTACGACACCTACTGGAAGGAGCGCTTCCTCGGCCACCCGGACGAGGAACCGGAGAACTACACGCGCAGCTCGATCATCCACGAGGCGGCCGACCTGCGGCGCCCGCTCATGCTGATCCAGGGCCTGGCCGACGACAACGTGATCGCGGCCCACACCCTGAGGTTCTCCGCCGCGCTCACCGCCGCCGGTCGGCCACACACCGTCCTGCCCCTGCCGGGTGTGAGCCACATGACCCCGCAGGAAGCCGTCGCCGAGAACCTGCTCCACCTCCAGGTGGACTTCCTCAAACGCTCACTCGGGTATGTGAGCTGACTCCGCGCGTGAAAACATTCGCCTAGCGCCGGCGTACTGCCTGACGCTTTTCTCGAAAGGACGGAAGCGCCACATGACCACGCTCGACTCCCCGATCCCGCGGTTCCACCTGGCCGTGCCCGTCGACGACCTGGAGGCGGCCGGCCGATTCTACGGCGAGGTCCTGGGCTGCGAGCAAGGACGCAGCGCGGACACCTGGACCGACTGGAACCTGCGCGGCCACCAGTTCGTCACCCACCTGGCACCCAGCCGCACGCAGGGGGTCCACAACGCGGTCGACGGCCACGACGTGCCGGTCCCGCACTTCGGCCTGATCCTCACGATCCCGCAGTTCCACGAACTGGCTGGTCGGCTCCGGGCAGCGGGCACCATGTTCGTCATCGAGCCCTACCTGCGTTTCGAAGGGCAGCCGGGCGAGCAGTGGACGATGTTCCTGCTCGACCCGGCGGGCAACGCTCTGGAGTTCAAGGCGTTCGCCGACGACTCACAGGTCTTCGCAGTCTGACCTGCGACATGCGTCCAGGTGGTTCAGGCAGTCGCGAGTGCTTCGGTGGGAGTGAGCCGGGCGGCACGCAGGGCCGGGTAGAGACCCGCGATCGCGCCGATGGCGATGGCGGCCAGGGCTCCCCCGGCGATGGCTTGCCCGGGTAGTTCGATTGGCCAGCCTCGATAGTCTGCGTATCCGAGGCTGATGGCCAGCCCGATGAGAACTCCTGCGACTCCGCCGAGTGCCGACAGGGTGACCGATTCGGTGACGAATTGCAGGCGGATCTGTCCTCGGGTAGCCCCCAGGGAGCGGCGCAGGCCGATCTCCTGGCGGCGTTCCAGTACTGAGATGACCATGATGTTGGCGATGCCCACCCCGCCGACCAGCAGCGCCACCGCCCCGAGGCCGAGGAACAGCGTGTTGAACGCGGAATCGGCGGCCAGCTGTGCGGTGAGCGCGTCAGATGGGCGGCTCACCTGGACCTGGTCGGGGTGTTGCGGGTAGGCGGTCGCGGCCAGCACACTCGCGACGGACATCACGGTGTTGTCGGTCGAACGCTCGTACACGGTGGTGGGGTGTCCGTCAAAGCCGAGGTGTGTGGCGTAGGACCAGCCGATCAGGGCGGAGCGGTCGATTTCGGGGGCGAGGGTGAGGGTGTTCAGGATGCCGGTGACGGTGAACCAGCGGCCGGCGATATAGATGTGCCCGCCGGCGTGGGTGATGCCGAACCGGTCGGCGGCGACCGCACCGAGGACCACCACCGGGTACCGGCCGGTCGCGGCGTTCACAAACGCGCCGGACCGTACGGTGCCACCGAGGGTGGCGAGCAGGTCCGTTCGAGCGGCCACGACGGCGATACCGCTCGTCACGGCAGGGTCGACCTTATCGGTGCGCCGGGCGCCGGCGCCTGACACCAGGCCGACCGCCGACACCGTCGTGACACCGGGAATCCGCCCGACCATGCCGACCGCATCGCCCGGCAGCTCGGCCTTCTGCCCGATCAGCGACTGCCCCGGAGTGACGGTCAGCAGGTTGGTGCCGAGCTGCTGGATCTGGGCCAGCAGACCGGCCCGGCTCACCGTGCTGATGCCCAGCACCGCGACCATGGCCGCGATCCCGATGGCGATGCCGAGTGCGGAGAGCACGGCCCGCGTCGGCCGGCCCCGGAGGCCACCGAGACCGACCTTGACAAGGTCTGCGGGACGCAGCCGAACTGGTTCGGGCAGCGGGATCATACGGGCACCCCCGTGTCGACGCGGATCTGGCCGTCCAGGATCTCCAGGCGGCGAGGCAGCGCGGCTGCCACCTCGAGGTCGTGAGTGATCACCACAATGGCCGTGCCGTCCCGGTGCAGATCCGCGAGGACCTTGAGTATCCCGGCGCCCGAGGCCGAGTCGAGGTTTCCCGTCGGCTCGTCGGCGAGCAGCAGCACCGGGCTGCCGACGACCGCCCGCGCGATCGCCACCCGCTGCCTCTCCCCACCCGACAGCTGGTGCGGCAGGTGGCCGAGCCGGTGGCCAAGGCCCACCCGGTCCAGCGCGGCGCGGGCCAGCCGGCGGCGTTCCCGGGGGGGTGAGCCGTGGTACAGCAGCCCGGTCGCCACGTTGTCCAGCGCGGACAGGTGCGCGGTGAGGAAGAACTGCTGGAACACGAAACCGATCCAGCGGGCTCGGACCGCCGCCAGCAGCCGGTCCGGAAGCTCGGCGACGTCGTGGCCTTGAATACGGACCCGGCCCGAGCTTGGCCGGTCCAGCGTGCCCATAAGGTGCAGCAGGGTCGACTTGCCCGATCCGGACGGTCCTACAATCGCCACGAGCTCGCCGGCTTCGATGGTGAGCGACGCCTGGCGCAGCGCCCGCACGCCACCTGGGTAGTCCTTTGAGACGTTCTCCACTGCGACGACCGGAGTCATGAGCGCGGCACCTGCACCTTCATACCGGCCGTCAGGTCTCCGCTGACCTCGACGTTGTCGTCGGCGAAGATGCCGAGCCGGACGGGAACCGACCGGACCCGTCCGGTGGACTCGACGACGTCCACCGCGTAGCCGCCGCCGGGGGAAGCCAGCAGCGCGTTGACCGGCACGGCGAGGACGTTCTTGTGCAGGGTGCTGGTGAATCCCACGGTGACGGGAGCGCCGTCGAACCGTCCTGCCGCGCTCGGCTTGTCGAGCGTGATGGAGACGGGGATGGTGGCGGTCTCGGTGCCCTCCCCGGTCTGCGACCGGCTGTCGGTGGCACCGGCGGTGGCAACGGTACCGACCGAGGAGATGTGGCCGGTCGTGGTCTTACCGCCAGGCAGGCTGATCCGCACCTTGGCGCCCTGCTTGGCGATCTCCTGTTCGCCGGCCGGAACGTTCACCGTGACCCGCCGCTTGGTGCCGGTAGCGGTCAGCACGCTGCCCGCGGCCTGACCGCCGAGGACCGCGTTAAGGCTCGTCACCCGGATCGCACCGGGCTGGATGACTACGTCCCCTAGTTGTATGGAACCGGTCTGGGTGACGCCCAGGTCGTCCTGCCAGTCCTTGACGGCCTGCTTGGTCGCGTACGTGAATTGGTGGTCGACCGTCAGGCCGGAGCCGTATCCGAGCGCGACCAGGTTGCGCTCCAGCTCCAGCACGTCGCGCCCGTTCGATATGCCGCTCCGCAGCGCCCGCCAGAGCGGGATGGCTCCGTATACCAGCGGGACACGGTGACCGTCCACGCCGTACACCCGCTGACCACGCCGGATCACCGTACCGACCGTGGGCAGCCACGTGAGGCGTCCGGGTCCGCCCGCCAGGACGGTGTAGGTGTGGACGTACCCAAGGGTGCCGTCCACCTCGGTGCGATCGGCCAGATCCGTACGCACCACATCAGCGGTCGGCAGGGCGGAGCCGGTTGGATGCTGGGTGCCTGAGCCGCCGCCCTGCAGCGCGATCGCGGCACCGGCGGCGACGACCGCGACCACGGCGGTCCCGGCGATGAGCACCCGCGTCCGCCGTCGCCGTCGCCGTGGTGGCGCGTCATGTGCAACCGTCTCGGTCTCAGAGGTCAGCACCGGTCAGCCGACTTCCTTCTGACACGCCTGGTTCGCCTGCTCCGTCTTGGCGCGATCGCCGGGACTGCCCTTGATCTCCACGCCGGCCTGGCCGGGCGGCGGATCGGCGGCGTTGACCCCGTGCTTGCGCAAGCACTCGGCCATCTTCAGGGCATGGTCTCGGTCCTTGGCGCTCGCACCGCCCGACATCTCGCTCGGCGCATACTTCTCGCACGCCTGGGTGGCGGCATTGAGTTTGGCCTCGGTGCCGGGGCCCCCACTGCCTCTGACCTCGAGGTGCCCGTTCTTCGGGTCGGGGACGTCGATGCCGTGCTGGCGCATGCACTGGGCGTACTTCACCATCTGGTCATCCGAGTTCTGTGTCGCGGCAGGCGTACTGCCGGCTCCGCAGCCGGCCAGGGCGAGGGCGGCGGCGCTGAGCGAGGCCGCCGCGATGAGCGAAAGTGTTCTCATGCCGCTCAGGCTGGCTGACAGGTGGTTTCCCGGCGGTGACCACAAGCGTTAACCGCTGACTTATGGTGCGATGGATGACAATGAGTCATGCGGATACTGGTGGCTGAGGACGAGCGAGTGCTCGCCGACCTGGTGGCCGAAGGGTTGCGGAAGCAGGCGATGGCGGTCGACGTGGCCTATGACGGGGCCGCCGCGCTGGACCGCCTGGCGACGAACGACTACGACGTGCTGGTCCTGGACCGGGACCTGCCCAAGGTGCACGGCGACGAGGTCTGCCGCGAGCTCGCCCAGCGGGGGGCGCGCGTCCGCATTCTCATGCTGACCGCGGCGGGCGCGGTGCGCGAGCGGGTCGCCGGGCTCGGCCTGGGCGCCGACGACTATCTGACCAAGCCGTTCGCCTATGCCGAGCTGGTCGCCAGAGTGCTCGCACTGGGCAGGCGCAGCAGTTCGCCGCTGCCGCCGGTGCTGGAACGGCTCGGCATCACCATGGACACAGCGCGCCGCCAGGCGTTCCGGGACGGCGCCTTCCTGCCGTTGTCCCGCAAGGAGTACGCCGTGCTGGCGGTGCTGATGCGGGCGCGGGGAGCGGCCGTGAGCAGCGAGGAACTCCTGGAACGGGCCTGGGATGAGCACACCGACCCGTTCACCACCGTCGTCAAGGTGACCATGAGCAAGTTGCGGGCCAAGCTCGGCGACCCGCCCGTCATCGTGACCCTGCCGGGCAGCGGGTACCAGCTGTGAGGCGCGGCACCGTGCGGATGCGCCTGACCCTCCTCTATGGCGGGTTGTTCCTGCTCACCACCATGGCGGTACTGATCCCCGCCGGATTACTGCTGGAGCGATCCCTCGACGCCAGCGCGGAAAAGTTCGTCGAGCGCGCCAAGAGCTCGGAACTGGACCCGGCGGCCGCAGGGCAGGGCGGCATGCGGATCCAGGTCCACATAGGAGCCGGCGTCCTGAGCTCCCAGCAGATCTTCACCTGGGCCACCATCGCGGTACTCGGGGTGCTCGCGTTCGCGGCGAGCTGGTGGCTGGCCGGGCGGGTGCTGCGGCCACTGCATCGGATCACCGGCACCGCCCGGCGGCTGACGCTGTCCAACCTGGACGAGCGCATCGCCCTGACGGGGCCACGAGACGAGCTCAAGGACCTCGCCGACACCTTCGACGACATGCTGGACAGGCTGCAACGCGCCGTGGAGAGCCAGCGCAGGTTCGTCGCGAACGCCTCCCACGAGCTCCGCACCCCGCTGGCCATCCAGCGGGCCGCGATCGAGATCGGATTGGCCGACCCGGAGCCCGCGAAGGTCGCTCGGATGCGCACCGAGCTCCTGCAGGCCAACGAACGCTCCGAGCGGCTCATCGAAGGCCTGCTCACCCTGGCCCAAGGCGAGCGCGGGCTCGACGCCCGCTTACCGGTCGCCCTTGACGCGGTGGTGGAACAGGTCGCCGGGCAGCACCAGACCGAAGGCGTCACCCTCCGCCTCGACCTGCACCCGGTCACCGTCGCAGGCGACGAGGTCCTGCTCACCAGGCTCGTGGCCAACCTCGTGCAGAACGCGGTACGGCACAACCATCCCGGCGGGCACGTCACAGTCCGGCTGTCGCCGGACACCGGGCTGGTGATCCGCAACACCGGCTCCTCGGTCCCGCCCGACCAGGTCTCCGAACTCTTCGAACCGTTCCGTCGCCTGCACCCGGACCGTACCGGATCGGCCAGCGGCGCAGGACTCGGCCTCTCCATCGTCGCCGCCATCGCCCATGCCCA
This sequence comes from Sphaerisporangium sp., assembly GCA_025964675.1. Taxonomy (GTDB): domain Bacteria; phylum Actinomycetota; class Actinomycetes; order Streptosporangiales; family Streptosporangiaceae; genus Sphaerisporangium. The sequence continues at coordinate 11,211 of JAOPYI010000095.1, forward strand.
CGACGCCACGGTCACCGCGCAGGCCAACCCAGAAGGAGGACTCACCATCACCGTCGCACTCCCGGCGCTTGTTCCCCTACCGGTCAGCTGATCGCGGTCTAGATGAAGCGCGGTTGCGGCGTGGCGCAATGACAGAGCGCCCACCGAGGTCTGCGACGCCCGGCGCCAAGCTGGGGTTCGTCACCGGTAGATGTAGCACCAGTTGGATTTGCCGTTGAAGCGGTGGAAGGCACGTGGTTGGTTGAATCGCCACTGGCAGCCCGCGTCGAGCTGACTCTTGGTCAGATACATCGTCTCGGCGCCTTTCCGCTTGATGCAGTAGGAGCCTGGCTTGGGAGTCTCGCGGTATTCATCCCACTCCCATCCGAGCTTCTGGCAGTAAGCCGTGAAATGCCCGGCGCCCAGCCCGGCAAGCGTCTTGACCGGTGACGGCTTGGGCGAGGACGGCCTGGACGGCGGGGGCTCGCTGACCGAGGGGTCGATCGTGGTCGGCTCGGGCTTCGCCGAACTGCTCGGCTCTCGGGTAGGCCTGGCCGACTTCCGCACCTTAGGAGACGTCGCCGGCTCCAGAGGAGAGGCGGTCGTGGTGGGCTCCTTCCCGGTGGGAGCGGCCGAGCCGTGGTCTGCGGGCTCTTCGGGCAGCGTCGCCGTGACGGCCGAGGCCTGCGAGCTGCGAAGACCACCGGACCTCAACGCGGACGCGCCCTTCGAGGGCGGCAGCGCGAAGATGACGACGATGACCCCGGTGGTGACCACGGCGGCGAGTACGGAGATTGCCGCTGCCCGCTTCCCCCAGCGCCTCCCCGGCGCCCCCCGAGCACCGGCCGCGCTCGGAGCGGTCGACCTGCCCGATGGCCCGCCGCTTGCTCCGGCGGCATCAGCGCGGACCGGCGGACCCTGCACGGGCACGTGGCCGCCCCCGCGATGAACGGGTCCGCCGCGTGGGACACCGGCAGGCGTTGCGCGTACCAGGCGATCAAGGATCTGCTGTGCCGTCGGCCGCGGGGACGGATCCTTGGAGAGGCATTCGGTGAGCAGTCCTCGCAACGGTTCCTCGGTCCGGCCGAGGTCGGGATCCTCGTTCAGGATCCTGTTGATGATCGCGGGGATGGAGTCATTGCCGAACGGCGGGCGTCCGGTGGCCGCGAACGCGATCGTGGACGCCCACGCGAACACGTCCAGAGCCCGGCCGACCTCCCCGGCGGTCAGTTGCTCGGGCGCCATGTACGCGGGCGTGCCCACGACCTGGCTGGTCACCGTGCTGGTCCCGGCGAGGGCGCGGGCGATGCCGAAGTCGATGACCCGTGGACCGTCCGGGCCCACCAGCACGTTGTGGGGTTTGAGATCGCGGTGGACGATCCCGGCGTCGTGCAGGGCGACCAGGGCTGTGGCCGTACCGATGGCGAGACGATCGAGAGCGCTGCCCGAACGCGGCCCTTCCTCGGCTACCACCTGGTGGAGCGCGGGCCCTGGGACGTACTCGCTCACGATGTACGGACGGCTGCCCGACATACCGGAATCGAGAACCTGAGCCGTGCAGAAACGGGCCACCCGCTTGGCAAGCTCGAGTTCACGCATGAAGCTGTCGCGGAACACGGGATCATGGCCGAGCCGAGCGTGGAAGAGCTTGACGGCCACGAGACCGCCGGAGTCCGCCTCAGCCAGATATACGACACCCTGTCCCCCCTCCCCGAGCCTGCCGACGATGCGGCAGGGACCGAGTCGTACGGGGTCGCCTGGCTCCAGGGGCTGCACATCCGGCATGGGCTCTCCGGGGGGTGGGGGATTTGCCTGAAACTCTAACGACACCCGGCTCACGCGCGCTCACGTCTGATCGAACACTGCTCCTCCCCTCATCTCGACGACGCGACCCACCAGATCTACAAAGCCGCCGCGAAGTAGCGGCCCTCCGGACCTCAACCGCCGAGCAGGTCCTCAGCACTCCATGCCTCATCGAGACCAAGCCCAGCCTCAAAGCCTGCTCTCGAGATCGCGATCTTGGGCGTAGCCGGAGTGGTCCCGGGCACGAAAGCCGCCCCCCTCACCAATTCGTCATAGTCGTGACGATCGAAGGGCCGCGAGTCGAGCCATTTGATAGATCCGACGAACTGTATGTCGCCGGCCACCGGCTCGCGGTCAGCGGCCACGACATCGATCTCAGGATTGTTCTGGCGGTTCCACCAGCCTCCGATCACTTCCGCGTCCGGCCAGGCGTCGTTGGGAAGAAGCCTGGTCAAACACTCGCGAACGAGCGGCTCCACGGCTCGGCCGCGCCACGTGCTCCAAGATCGCTCGATACGCCGGAGCGCCACATCAGGCCGACCGCGTTCACTCTCGGAGAGAGCTCGCTGGAGAAAGGCGAGCCAGAACCGCGAATAGTGATCCGCGACTCGATAGCGCTTGTTCCTGGTGTCCGCCTCCGTCGAGAGGGGCAGATCCGCACTCACGACCCGCTTGGCGATCAGGTTGGCAAGGATCGGTGAGAGCGTCCCAGCCGGCAATGGATTCAAGCCACCGACCCTGTTCGCGATCGCGCTGAACGTTCGTTCTCCTGAGCCGATCGCCTCAAGGACAGCGCGCGTGTGGGTCGCCGAAGGAAACTCGCCAAGCCCGCTCTACCAGCGAAGTCCACAGTCAACTCCCAGGTAAGATCGCATCTTAGTAAGACTCAATCTTACTAAGGCGGAGCCGATTCCGTGACACGCCCCTCGTGGTCATGCCGGTAGGAGCGACCTTGATCACGGCCTGCTGCCCTGGCTGAAGGCAGCGCCCCAGCCGAGCGCGTCTGCTGACATGCCCGCCTCCGGCTTCGCGCCCTTCACGGGCGGGTTATCTTCCTCAATTGCGCAGGTGTGAGGTTGCAACAAATCGTGTCTTTAACGGAAACATGGCGTTTTTAGCCTTCAGGTATGTCCACGCCATCGCATGCCCGCCGACGCGAGGTCACAGGCATGTGCGCGCCCGTCCCACCTGGGGCGGGCTAGGGGTTACGTGGCGAATCAAGATCAGAGAAACTGAGATCGGAAGCGTCTGCGGCAGCCCAACAGAGGGTAAATAGGAGGTGAGGTCGGGTCCGCGCACCTCACCCGACCGGGAATTCACCGAGCGAGGAAAAGGACCTGTCCGCCGGCGAGTGACGAGGGAAGTGTGAGCCCGTACCGAAGGAGAAGGACATGAAGCGGATTCTCATCACGCCACGGCCCAAGCCCCCACGACACCCCAGCCCGCTGGATCTTCGCAGCCCGTCAGGCCGAGTACTCCCCTTCTAGCTCTCTCCTCTCCTACACCGGCTCTCCCCGGCTACTCCTTTCGCGCAGCAGGGTGAAACCTCACGCCGTGCAGGCACGGTGAAAGTGATCCGCAAGGTGCCGTCCCTAGTGTCCGTCGCGACACATCACTAGGAAGGCACACAATGAACATCCCCCTTACCCGCCGCGTTCTCGCCGTCTCCGCGGCGTCCGTCCTTGTCTCGCTCACCTCCGCGTGCGGCGGCGGTGACACGAAGGCCGTCTGCGACAGCGCCATCAAGGCGTTCCAGGACTACGGCACCCAGGCGGCCGCGGGCGCGGGCAACCTGGACAGCTGGAACAAGGCGACCGCCGACCTGGCCGCCAAGCTGAAGGACCTGTCCGGCAAGGCCGACGGCGATCTGAAGACCACGCTGACCGACCTGTCCACGTCGTGGGGCGGCTTCAAGATCAACACTGCCGATCCGAGCGCCGCGGCGACCGAGCTACCGAAGTTCGCCACCAAGGCCACCGAGGGCACCCAGAAGCTCGCCCTGAACTGTTCCTGATCATCCGCCGTGCCGGCCGGCACTCCCAGCGCCGGCCACTCCAGGAACATCAGACCCTGGCCGCCGCGAGCTCGTAGTTGCGTTCGAAGCCCTCAAGGACGGCCGGCCAGGCGCAGCGGGTCAGCTCGGTCTCCCTGTTGTGCTGGGCGATGAGCTCTCGCAGCTCACGCTCGCGGGCCAGCCGGGCGACCGAGCGGACCAGCTCGTCGAAGGTGCGGCCGAGCAGCCCCTCCTTGCCCGGCCGTACGAAGTCGGCGACCCCGCTCTGGGCGCGGGCGACCACGGGCACCCCCGCGGCCCGTGCCTCCAGAGCCGCGATGCCGAACGACTCCCGGGGCGCGGGTGCCACGAACACGTCGGCCGATGCCAGCAGCTCGCGGATCTGGTCACGGGAGTAGCGCCCGGGCAGCGACACCCAGCCCTCCATGCCGTGGGCGCGAATGAACCGCTCCATCGAGCCCCGCGCGGGACCGTCCCCCACGAGGGTGGCCCGCATCGCGATGCTCCTGGGCACCCGGCGCCTGGCCTCGAGCAGGATCTTCAGCAGGCGTACGGGTTGCTTGCGCGGAGCCAGGCGGCCCACCGCCACGATGTGCACGTCGCCGCGGTCCGGCCGTACGTCGCCCTTCGGACGCCAGGCGGAGACGTCGAGGCCGTTGGACACCACGTCGACGGGAACGCCCCGGCCCGCGACGGCGCGGATCGGCCGGGCGGCGGCGTGGCTGACAGCGGTGGCCACGATCCCCCACCGGCTCCACCCGAACAGCGTGTCCAGCCCGCGGTAGAGCGCGCGCGTCAACGGATCCCACATGCTGTGCACCGTCACCACGACCGGCAGCCCCGCGCGGACGGCGGCGCGCACCCCCATCCAGGCGAATGGCGAGACCGCGCCGGTGTGGACGTGCACGACATCGGGCCGCCGCGCGGCCATGAGCCGGAGCAGGTGCCTGCTTCCCCGTGGGTGGACGGGGAGGTCGAAGGGCATGCGGGCGACGATCCGGTGGACCCCCGGGACGCTCTCGCCCGGGGTCGCGGTGGCCACCTCGACATCGTGACCGGCCTCGGACTGCGACCGCACGAGATCGGCCACCTGTATCTCGATGCCGCCGAGCCGGGGCAGGTAACAGTCACTCACGTGAAGGATCCGCACCCCGCCACCCTGGCAGAGCCCGCCACCCGCTTCAAACGGGACCTGACCGAACCGGCGGGCGGTAAGGGACCCGAGGAGTTCCGGAAGGGTTCTTGAAGGGTTCAGGGTGGGTTCTGGAACCCGTCTCGGGGAGGCGCCTGGGACTCGGGGAACGGCTCCGTGGAATCATGGCGGCGTGGCACGTACCGCGGTCTTCTTCCATGCCCATCCCGATGACGAGGCTTTGCTGACGGCCGGGACCATGGCGATGCTGGCGGCCGAGGGTCATCGGGTCGTCCTCGTCGTGGCGACCGCCGGCGAGCGAGGCCTGGCCGAGCTGCCTCACGGCGACGAGCTGGGCGAGGCGCGCACGGCCGAGCTGTACGAGTCGGCCGCCGTGCTCGGCGTGGCCCGGGTGGTGCTGCTCGGCTACGGCGACTCCGGGCTAGGCGAAGGCGGCGGTGTCGGAGACGGTGTCGGCGACGACCGCCCGGCCAACGCCTTCATCGACGCCGACATCGAGGAGGCCGCCCAGCGGCTGGCGGCGGTGCTCAAGGAGGAGAGCTCCGACCTGCTGACGATCTACGACCCCGCCGGAGGGTACGGCCATCCGGATCACGTGCAGGTCTACAGGGTCGGGCAGCGCGCGGCCGGCATCGCGGGCACGCCCGTCCTGCTGGAGGCCACGGTCAACCGTGATCCTCTGCTCAGGGGGCTGCGGCTGGCCCAGCGCTTCTACACCTTTCCCCCGGAGTTCGACGTGCGTTCCTTCGAGCGGGCCTACTCCCCCGGCGAGGTGATCACCCATCGGGTGAACGTCCGCAGGTTCGTGAAGGTGAAGCGTGCGAGCATGACCGCCCATGCCAGCCAGGCGTCCGGCGGGGACGGCGATCGCACGCTCGGGGTCATGCTGAAGATCCCCGGGCCGCTGTATCGTCTGGTCTTCGGCACCGAGTGGTACGTCCGCCGTGACCTGCCTCCTGGCACCCGCATGAGGCATCCCTTCGACGGCCTTCCGGAGGAGACCCCGTAGGGGCTGATCTCCTTCTGAAGGATGAGATCGGGCCGGTGGCCTCCCGGCAGACTGGGACCGGACCACCGGGGAGAAGGACACAGATAGATGGGGGCACCCCGATGAGGAACAAATGGGTGCAGGGGGGCCTGTCCGTGGCCTCCCTGGCCTTGGCGGTCCTGCTCGTGGTGTTCCTGCCGCAGATCGTTCACGCGCTCACCGGGGCGAGCGTCAGCTGGAGCGAGATCGCCGCGCAGTTCGGCTCGCTGAGCTGGCAGATGATCCTGCTGATGGCGGTGCTGTGGCTCGCGAGCCTGTGGGCCTACACCTTCGTCATGACATCGGCGCTGCCCGGCCTCACCCATCTCCAGGCGCTGACGCTGAACGCCGCCGGCAGCGCGGTGAGCAACCTGCTGCCGTTCGGCGGCGCGGCGGGGGTGGCGCTGACCTTCGCGATGACCAAGGGCTGGGGGTTCGCCACCCGTTCCGTCGTGGTGTACACCCTGGTCACGGGCATCTGGAACACGTTGTTCCGGTTCATCCTGCCGGCGGTCGGCATCATCGCGCTGCTCCTCGCCGGGCGCATCCCCGACTCGAGGGTGACCAACGCCGCCTGGGGCGGCGCGGGCTCGATCCTCGTCCTGGTCGCCGTGGTGACCGCCGCGCTGTACTGGGAACGGGCCGCCGACCTGCTCGGCCGCGTCCTCGACAGGCTGCTGGGTGTCCTGCCTCGCAGGTTCCGCCCGCCCGAGCACTACGCGTCCGATGCGATCCACCGGCTGCGCGCCGACACCGCCGAGATCGTGCGCACGCGCTGGGCCGGCCTGTCCCTCGGCATGGTCGCCTTCCTCGCCCTCCAGTGCCTGATCATGGCGTGCTGCCTCGTCGCGACCGGCTCGTATCCCGGCCCCGCCGAGACCGTGGCCGTCTTCGCGGTCAGCCGGGTGCTCACCAGCGCGCTGATCACTCCTAGCGGCGCGGGGATCATGGAGGGCGGCACGGCCGCGCTGCTGATCGCCTTCGGCCAGCCCGCGGGTGCCGCGACCGCCGCCGCGATCCTGTTCGGCTTCTGGACCTACACCATCGAGATCCCGTGGGGCGGTCTCGCCCTCGGCGCGTGGTCCCTGCTGCGGCGGCGCGACGCCGCGAACGATCGCCGGTCCCCGGAGCCGGCCTCGCGCGCCTGAGCCTCCGCGAGTGGCTTGGTTTCCATCGTCATCGCGGGGACGCCGGTGGCTGTAGCCTCTTGACACCCGTGGTCGTGTCGAGGCCCCCGTTGCGGGTGGGCATGTGTAGGAAGGTGGGCCTTGGCGAATACCTTGTGCTTGCTCGACGGGCCCGCATAGCGTGGCGGCTGACATGGTGACGTTCCACGTTCTAGGACCGGTCGAGGCCTACGACGACGACGGCGAGGTCGATCTCGGCGGGCTACGGCAACGGGCTGTGCTCGCGCGATTACTCGTCGCGCGCGGCCAGGTCGTGCCGGTGGACACGCTGCTCTTCGACCTGTGGACCGACGAAGGCGCCAAGGGCGCCCAGTCCGGGCTCCAGGTCTACATCTCCCGGCTGCGCCGAGTCCTCGAGCCGGGCCGGCCGCGCGGAGGCCCCAACCGGCTGCTCGTGACCGTCGCCTCCGGGTACGCCCTGCGGACCGCACCCGACCAGGTCGACGCGCTGCGCTTCGAGGCCATGGTCAGGTCGGCCGGCAAATACCTCGAGAACGACGACCCGGCGCCGGCGCGCGGGGGCCTTGAGACCTCGCTCGGTCTCTGGCGCGGCACCCCCTACTCCGACTTCGCCGAGCAGCAGTGGGCCGAGGCCGAGGTCAGCCGGCTCGCCGAGCTGCGCCTGGTCGCGAGGGAGCGGCATGCCGACGCCGGCCTGCGCCTCGGCCTGCACGCCGAGACCGTCCCCGACCTGGAGGCCCTGACCGGCGAGCACCCTCTCAGGGAGGAAGGCTGGCGGCTGCTGGCCCTCGGCCTGTACCGCTGCGGCAGGCAGGGTGACGCCCTTGGTTCCCTGCGCCGGGCCCGCGCGATCCTGGCCGACGAGCTCGGCATCGACCCGGGGCCCGCGCTGCGGAAGATGGAGTCGGACATCCTCTCGCAGGACCCGGCCCTGGAGCTCGTCGTCTCCCAGCGCCCCCGCTTCACCGACACCGCGGGCAGCTGGCCGCCGCGTCCCGAGAGCCAGGCGTCCGACCTCCCTCCACTGTCGCCCGAACCGTTCGTCGGGCGCGACGCCGAGCTGGCCCGGCTGACGGGCGCCGCGCCGCACGCCCTCGCCGGGCGCTTCACCGCCGCCGTGGTCGACGGCGATCCCGGCGCGGGCAAGACCACGCTGGTGCGGCAGCTCGGCTCGGAGCTCGCCCGGCAGGGCTGGATGACCGCTTCCGGCGGGTGCCCCGACAGCAGTGCGACCCCGCCCGGCTGGGCCTGGGTGGAGGTCCTGCGCGCGCTCGTCGCCGTACGGGGCACCGGAGAGTACGGCTCGCTGCTGGCTCCGCTGCTGGACGACGCCGCTCCCACCGACGAGGACGACCAGGCCTCGGGCGGCTTCCGGCTGCACCGGGCGGTCGGCGGCTACATCGCCGGCATCGCCCGTGAGGCTCCGGTGCTGCTCACCCTGGAAGACCTTCACTGGGCCGACGACCAGACCCTCGCCCTGCTCCGCGCCCTGCCGAGCCTGCTGGCGACGAGCCGGGTGCTCCTCGTGGTGACCTGCCGCGACGGCGAGCTCAATGACCAGCAGTCCGACGTCCTCGCGGCGCTCGCCCGGCTGGGCCCCGTACGGGTGGGCCTCGAGGGGCTCGACGAGGAAGCGGTGGCCGAGCTCGTACGGGCGACCTGCGTCCGCGAGGTCGACGAGGACGCCGTCAGCACGATCATCGAGCGCACCGGCGGCAACCCCTTCTTCGTCCGCGAGACGGTCCGGCTGCTCGACTCCGAGGCCACCGCCGGCCGGGCCACGGCCGCCGAGGTCATCTCCGAGGTGCCCTCGGGCGTGCGCGACGTGCTGCGCCGCCGGATCACCCGGCTGCCCGTGACGGCCCAGCAGATCCTGCTCCAGGCGGCGGTGATCGGCCGCGACGTCGACATCGACACGCTGGTGGACGTCTCGGGTGACGAGGAAGCCGTCGTCGACGCGGTGGAGGCTGGTCTGCTGGCCGGGCTCGTCACCGAGCCGGGACCGGGGATGCTGCGCTTCGACCACGACCTGGTCCGCGACACGCTGTACTCCGACGCCTCGCGACTGCGCAGGTCGCGCCTGCACGCCGCCGTCGCGTCGGTCATCGAGAGCCGGTCGCCGTCCGACGTCGCGGCGCTCGCCCATCACTACGACTCGGCCGGCACGGTGGAGACCGCCGCGAAGGCCGTCCACTACGCGGGCCTTGCCGCCGAGCAGGCGGAGCGGCGCTTCGCTCACCGGGAGGCGGCGACGCTGTGGGAGCGGGCCATCACCGCCTTCGACCGCGCCCACCCCCTCGGAGGTCCCCCCAAGGAGCGGCTGCTGCTGCAGCTACGTCTGATCAAGGCGCTCGCGCTCTGCGGTGACATGGCGGCCGCGCGGGCCCGGCGCCGCGAGGCGATGGACGCCGCGCTGCCGCTGGGCGACCTGGAGATGACCGCGCGCATCGCGGCGTCGGTGGCCGTGCCCTACAAGGGCATCGCGCGCGACCTCACCCGCACGGCGTGGGAGATCGTCGACGTCACCGAGCGGGCGCTCATCGAGCTGCCGCCGGGCGAGCAGTCCCTGCGCGCGAGCCTGCTCGCGACCCTGGCCCTGGAGCTGGAGGGCTCGGCGACCGGCCGAGGGCACGAGGCGTCGCTCGAGGCCGAGGAGCTGGCGCGGCAGAGCGGCGACCCGGCCCTGCTCGCCGTCGCGCTGAGCGGGCGGCTGCGCCAGTCGTACGTCATCACCGTCGTGGACGAGCGCGAGGCCATCGGCCGCGAGCTGCTGGAGGTCGGGGCCGCTTCCGGGCAGATCGCGGTGCAAGCGCTGGCCCACCTGGTGCTGATGGAGTGCGCGGCGGCGCGCGGCGACTTCGCCGAGGCGGACGCGCAGATCAGCGCGGCCGAGCGGCTCGCCAAACAGTACGACCTGCCGGCGCCGTCGGCGGTGGGGGCCTGGTACGCGGGCATGCGCAAGATGATCACCGGTGACTACCACGGGGCGGAGCGCGCGTACAGGAACGCCGCCAGGCTCACCGCGCGGGCGGGCATGCTGGAAGGCCGGCAGGACCTCCCGCTGATCACCACCTTCTGCCTGCACCTGGTCGACGGCAAGGCCGCCGACATGGTCGAGTCGCTGGAGGAGGCCCACCGGCGCGGGGCCAAGTGGACCCTCGACGCCTACGCCGTCGCCCTCGCCTCCGCCGGCCACATCAAGGACGCCCGTGCCATCGCGGCCACCACGACGCCCGTGCGTCCCGACTTCCTGTATGAGCTGGCCATGACCTGGCGGGCGCTCGCGGGGATGCTCCTCGGCGACCGCGACCGCATGCAGGACGCCTACTCCACGCTCGGCCCCTTCTCCGATCGCATCGCGGGCGCGGGCACCGGCGTGGTGGCCCTGTGGCCGGTCGCGCAGACGCTCGGCGACCTCGCCATGCGCCTAGGCGGGCAACCAGAGGAGGCCCGCAGGCACTACGAGAAGGCTCTGGCCGTCGCCGAGCGGGTGGGCATCCCCCGGTGGGTCACGGCGGCACGGCAGGCACTCGGCGGCACGTGAGATGGACGCCTCCGGCATGGAGGCGTCCATCGGAGTCCGTCAGCAGCTCACCTGGAACTTCTCGCTGACGACGGCGCCCTTGCCGGACACGGTGAGCTCTACGCGGTACCAGCCCGGGTTGTCGGTGACGCGGGGGTGCCACTCGACGGTGCGCTGCCCGCCCACGAAGCCGGCCCTCCCGGAGAAGAGGTACGTCCTCCACTTGTGCGCCGCGGGGCTCCAGCGGAACAGGCGCCAGTCGTAGATCACCGGGTCGCCGGAGGGGCCGGGGTCGATCACGCTCTGGGCGTGGTAGGTCCGCTCGCAGGCGGCGCCGGCGTCGGAGGCGCCCACCGTCACCATGCCCGCCTGGGGGATGTGCTTGGCCTCGACCGGCATCGACTGCGCGGAGAGGATCACGGTCCTGACGCCTGCCGCGCTCGCCGCGTCCCGCTCAGGCGGGGTGGCGCCCTGCGTGGCGGCCACTCCGAAGTACGCGCCTGTGAAGGCCAGCGTGGCGACCAGCAGCTTGAAGACGGTGGCCGTACCACTTGCCATGATCGGTACCAGGCTGCCTACCGGCTTCAGGCTGTTCCGCGCTCCCATGACCTTCCCCTTTCGTTCACCCTTAGGTGTACGCCGGGGCGGTTGCTCCCTGCTTGCCGTCTGCTTGCAGTTCTCAAGGGGCGATACGCGGGGGGCCGACCTGCCAGTTTCAGCCTGAATACAGGCGCAGATGTCGCGTCAATCCTCATGCCCACAATGGCGGACATGCGATCATAACCGGATGCGTATGGTGACTGTCTCTCTCCTGGTGGCGGTCCTGGCCGCCGTCGGCCTGGTCGACCCGGCCCTCGCCCGGTCCGCTCCGCAGGTCACCGCGAAGGAGGTCTACCTGCTCGACGTCACGGCCGGAACGATCCAGCTCGCCATACGCGAGACACGGCGCGTGCCCGTGGCCAGCCTCACCAAGATCATGACGGCGTACGTCGTGCGGCACACCGCATCCCTGGACGACGTCGTCACGGTCTCCAAGGCCGACGTACGGCACGCGGCGGAGACAGGCGCGACCCACGCGGGCCTGCGGGCCGGGGAGCGGCTCACCGTGCGGGACATGCTCTACGCCGTCCTGCTGCCCTCAGGGGCCGACGCGACGAACTCCCTCGCACGGCGCTACGGGCCCGGAGTGAAGCGGTTCGTGGCCAAGATGAACCACGCGGCCCGCACACTCGGCCTCGCCGACACGGTGTACACCAATCCCGACGGGCTCCCGCAGACCGGCGAGGACCACTCCACGGCCAAGGACCAGGTCATCCTGGCCGAAGCCGTGCTGAAGGACCCGATCATCGCCACCGTCGTGCGTACCGCGGAGCACTCGGTGCGCAAGACCGCCGCGCACCGAGGCCACGTCTGGCACAACAGCAACAGGCTGCTGCCCGACGAGGCACAGGGGCTGAAGACCGGGTACACGAAGCCTGCCGGGTACTGTCTCATGTTCGCCGCGGTCAGGGACGGGCACACCATGATTGGCGTGCTCCTCGGCGACACCAGCGACGCCGCCCGCTACCGCACCGCCCGCAGGCTGCTCGCCGGGACGGTCACCTCCCAGCTTTGACCCGTCTCCGCGCCGGAGCGGTCATCCCGTACGCGGGAACCCTCACGGCCTCTGAGAGAGTTTGTCGCAACGGCGAGAGGAGGTGGACGGGTGGAACCGGACGGGGTGCTGGAACCCCCCAGCCTTGTCGAGCTCTCGATGCGGCGGATCCGCCACGAAATTCTCAGCGGCGCGCTCGCACCCGGGGAGCGGCTGATCGAGGAGCAGCTCACCCAGCGGTTCGGCACGAGCAGGGCGCCGCTGCGCGAGGCGCTGCGCTCGCTCGGGCAGCAGGGCCTGGTGGAACACCTGCCGAGGCGCGGGGTCCGCGTCGCCGAGCTGTCACGGGAGGACGTCGACGAGCTGTTCGGCCTGCGCGACGTGCTGGAGCACTACGCGGTCAAGATGGCGCTTCCCGTGTCGGGTCCTCCTGACCTCACCGGTCTGGCCAAGGCCCTGGACGGCATGGCCGCGGCGGTGCAGACGGACGACGCGCTGAGCGAGAACGAGGCGCATCGGCGCTTCCACGTCGCGCTGGTCGCGCTGGCGGGCCATCGCCAGCTGCTGCTGGTGTACGAGCCCGTCATCCTCAAGCTTCAGCTCTACATGGCCGCGAACCTCCGCAGGGAGGCCGAGCAGCGCGCCCCGGCCGAAGGGGTGGAGCGCCACCGGCGGCTCTTCGAGGCCATCGCCTCCGGCGACCCGGTCACGGCGATCGAGGCTCTGAACAGGCACGGGGCCCGCACGTACATCGGCTGATCATCGTGCTAACAAAAGCGTAACCGGGCGGAACGGCCATCGACACAATTCTGTCGACAATCGACAAAAGGAGGATCTGAGGAACGGAGTCCACGTGTCCGATCCGCTTCTCGTCGAGGCTGAGCCGTATGTCTACGGGTTCGACCTGAGACACAGCGCACTACTGCTCATCGACATGCAACGCGACTTCGTCGAGCCCGGGGGTTTCGGGGAGACCCTGGGCAACGACGTGTCCATGCTCCAGCAGGTGGTCCCGCCACTGCGCGAGGTGCTGGCCGCCACCCGGAAAGCCGGGATGACGGTGATCCACACCCGCGAGGGGCACCTGCCCGACCTGTCCGACTGCCCGCCCGCCAAGCTCAACCGAGGCGCGCCCTCGATGCGCATCGGGGATCCCGGCCCGAAGGGCCGCATCCTGATCCGCGGCGAGTACGGCCACGACATCATCGACGAGCTGGCCCCCGTCCAGGGCGAGCTCGTCATCGACAAGCCTGGCAAGGGCGCCTTCTACGCGACCGACCTGGGCCACGTGCTCCAGGCCAAGGACATTCGCAGCCTCATCGTCACCGGCGTCACGACCGAGGTGTGCGTGCACACCACCGTGCGCGAGGCGAACGACCGGGGCTACGACTGCCTGGTGCTGTCCGACTGCGTGGGCTCGTACTTCGCCGAGTTCCAGCGGTACGGGCTCCAGATGATCGCCGCCCAGGGCGGCATCTTCGGCTGGGTCGCCCCCTCCAGCAATTATCTCAAGGCACTCGAAGCGCGGAGCTGACCAATGACCACGACAACCGACCCCGCCACGCTCAAACTCCCCTGGTGGGTCAGCGGGGACACCAACGCCTTCTTCGGACTCGGCTTCAACGTGATGGTCAACGTGCTGGTGCTGAGCGGCCTCTGCCTCGGGGTCGTCCACCTGCCCGGCGCGGACGTCTTCGGCGTCATCCTCCCCGCGATGGGCATCCAGCTGCTCATCGGCAACGTCTACTACACCTATCTCGCCCGGCGGCTGGCCCGCCGCGAGGGCCGCACCGACGTGTGCGCGATGCCGTACGGGCCGAGCGTGCCGCACATGTTCATCGTCGTCTTCGTGATCATGCTGCCCACCTACCTGGCCACCAAGAACCCCCTTCAGGCCTGGGCGGCGGGGCTGGCCTGGTGCTTCATCATCGGCGTCATCGTGCTCATCGGGGCCTTCGTCGGGCCGTACATCCGGCGCTACACGCCGAGGGCGGCCATGCTGGGCACCCTGGCGGGCATCTCGATCGCCTTCATCTCGATGCGGCCCGCCGCGCAGATGTGGGAGGCGGCCTGGATCGCGCTGCCGGTACTGGTGATCATCCTGGTCGGCTTCTTCACCGACCTGAAGCTGCCCGGCAACATCCCGGTGGGGCTGGCCGCACTCCTGGCAGGCACGGCCATCGCCTGGATCGGCGGCTACATGAACCCCGCCGACGTCGGCGCCGCCGCCCAGAACATCGCGGTGAGCATCCCCACGCTCAACATCGACCGGCTGATCGACGGGCTCAGAGAGGTCTCGCCGCTGCTGGCCACCGCCATCCCGCTCGGCATCTACAACTTCACCGAGGGCATGAGCAACGTCGAGAGCGCCGCCGCCGCCGGCGACTCGTACAACCTGCGGTCGGTGCTGCTGGCGGACGGCGCGGGCGCGGTGGTCGGCTCGATGCTGGGCTCGCCGTTCCCGCCTGCCGTCTACATCGGCCACCCGGGGTGGAAGTCGGCGGGCGGCCGCAGCAGCTACTCGATGGCCAGCGGCGTCGTCATCGCGATCTTCTGCTTCCTCGGGATGTTCTCGCTGCTCGGCGCGGTGCTGCCGACACCGGCGATCGTGCCGATCCTGCTCTACATCGGGCTGCTCATCGGCGCGCAGGCCTTCCAGTCGGTGCCGAAGGCGCACGCGGTGGCCGTGGTGATCGCCATCATCCCCAACATCGCCGCCTGGGCGCAGGGGTACATGGACAACGCGCTGGCCGCGGCGGGCACCACCGCCCAGAAGGTCGGGTACGACACCATCGCCCAGAGCGGCACGGTCTACGAGGGGACGGCCCTGCTCGGCGGCGGGGCGGTGCTCGCCGGGCTGATACTCGGCTCGATCACCGCCTTCATCATCGACAGGTCCTTCGTGTGGGCAGCCGGATACGCGTTCGGCGGAGCCGCGCTGGCGTTCATCGGCCTGATCCACGGCGCGAAGGTCGAGTGGAACGCCAACAGCCAGGTCACGCTGGGCTACTTCTTCGCGGGGCTGGTCCTGCTCGCCTTCTCCTTCCTGCGGCCCGGCACGGCGAAGGCGGCGGAGAACTTGGGGACCAGCGCCGAGCCCGCCGCGGCGGAGGTGCCCGCGGTGACATGACCGGGAGCCACGGGCGCGTGACAGACACGGACAGAGAACCACAGAAGTCAGCCACGGGCCCGTGACCCGTGCGGGGAAGGCAGATGGACACTCCTCTTGACCTGGACAGCCTGGCCCGCCGCTACCGCGACGGGTCGGCCTGCCCGTCCGACGTCGCGGAGGACGTGCTCGGGCGGATCGCCGCGCGCGGGGACGACCACGTGTGGATCACCCTGCGCCCGGCGGCGGGCCTGCTCGGCGACGCCGCCGAGCTGGTCCGCCGCTGGCCGGACCCGGGCTCGCGCCCGCCGCTGTACGGCGTCCCCTTCGCGGTCAAGGACAACGTGGACGTGGCCGGGCTGCCCACCACGGCGGCCTGCCCCGCGTACGCGTACGTCCCGGAGCGGAGCGCGCCGCTGGTGGACCGGCTGCTCGCGGCGGGCGCCCTGCTCGTCGGCAAGACCAACCTCGACCAGTTCGCCACGGGGCTGTCCGGCACGCGCAGCCCGTACGGCGCGTGCGAGTCGCCGCTGGTGCCCGGGCTGATCTCGGGAGGGTCCAGCTCGGGGTCGGCGGTGGCGGTGGCGGCCGGGCTGGTCGCCTTCGCGATCGGCACGGACACCGCGGGCTCCGGCCGGGTGCCTGCCGCGCTCACCGGCACCGTCGGGATCAAGCCGAGCCGGGGGCTGGTCAGCACGCTCGGCGTCGTGCCCGCGTGCGCGTCGCTGGACTGCCCGAGCGTCTTCGCCCTGTCGGTCGCCGACGGGCTCGCCGTGCTGTCCATCGTGGCAGGGCCGGAGCCGACGGACCCCTGGTCACGCGCGCTTCCCGTGCCCTCACCGCTGCCACCGGCCGTGGGGCACCTCCGGATCGGCGTGCCGCGCCACCTGGAGTTCTTCGGGGACGCCGCCGCCGCGTCGGCCTTCGCGGAGGCCACCGAACGGCTCGCGGGTCTCGGGCACCGGCTGGTCCCGGTCGATCTCGATCCGTTCCTCGCGGCGGGGCGGTTGCTGTACGACGGGCCGTGGATCGCCGAGCGGCTCGCCGCGATCGGCGACTTCGCCGCGCGCAACCCGGACCAAGTGCATCCGGTCACCCGCAAGGTGCTGAGCAACGGCACCGGCCTCAGCGCTGTCGACGCCTTCGAGGGGCTGTACCGGCTGCGGGCGCTGCGGGCGGAGACCAGACAGGCCTGGGCCTCGATGGACGCGCTGGCCGTTCCCACCGTGCCGACGACGTACACGGTCGCGGAGATGCTCGACAGCCCCATCGACCGCAACACCGTCCTCGGCCACTACACGACCTTCACCAACCTGCTCGACCTGGCGGGCGTCGCCGTACCCGCCGGCACCACGGCCACGGGCCGCCCGCACGGCATCACTCTGCTGGGCCCGGCAGGCTCCGACGAACTCCTCGCCGGCCTCGCCGCCCCCTTCCACGCCCGGACCGGCGGACCCGCCGTCTCCACCGCTCCAGCACTCGAGCGCACCTCCGATACGGCATCGGCGGTACGTCCGGGCAACACCTCGGATCCGCTGCTCGCGGCCCGTCCCGGCGGCCCCCCGGATTCGCCCGTACTCGCCGTTGTGGGCGCCCACCGGTCCGGGCAGCCCTTGCACGGGCAGCTCACCTCGCTGGGAGCCACCGCCCTCGGCGCGGCCCTGACCGCCCCGCTCTACCGCCTCTACGCCCTGAACGGCGGCGAGCCACCGCGTCCGGGCCTGGTGCGCTCGGCAGGCGGTGGGGTATCGGTCGAGGTGGAGCTGTACGCCCTGAGCCCGTCGGGGCTCGGCACCCTGCTCACGCAGATCGCGCCGCCTCTCAGCCTCGGCTGGGTCAGCCTCGCGGACGGGCGCGAGGTGCACGGCTTCCTCTGCGAGTCATACGCCACCGAGGAAGCGCCCGACATCAGCACGTACGGCAGCTGGCCGGGCTACCTTCTCTCATCAGAGCGTGGCAGGCGATAGCTCGCAGACGCTGTCACCGGGAGCCGGGGTGGCACCGTCCCAAACCTGGTGCGGTCGGCCCACCACCACGTCAGCCGTTACGACACGGGGTCGTTACGGCGTTTGATGCCGTCGATGAGGAGGTCGAGGAGGCGGCGAGCGAGGTCGCGTTGGCGGGGCTCCCCAGCGATGAGCGTCACGCCGCCCAGGCCCATGAGCACGTCGTTGGGGTCGATGTCCGGGCGAATCGTGCGGTCCGCGACACCCGCCGCCATGAGCGTCGCCAGAGCCTCGGTGAGCAGATCGCGGGTCTGCATGCGCAGGTCGCCTTCCAGGACGAGGACCGCGTGGAGCGCATCCGCCATTCCGTGCTTGGTCGCCATGTAGTCGACGAAGAGGTCCATCCAGGCGCGAAGTGCTTCTACGGCGGGCGAGGTCTGGAGGAGCTCGGGTGCTGCCGCGCAAAGTCTGGCGGTCTCGTTTCGATACGTCGCCTCGATGAGCCTCTCGCGGGTCGGGAAGCGGCGGTAGAGCGTTCCGATACCGACGCCGGCGTCCTTGGCGATCGCCTTGAGCGATGCCTCGGACCCGTCACGGGCGAACGCCCGCGCGGCCGCTTCGAGCAGCCGGTCCTGATTGAGCTGCGCGTCGGCACGCAGTGGTCGCACTCTCTCGGATGACACGTTCTCTCCTGGTTATGGAGGGGTCGTCGGCTCAGTGCGGCACTTCCCGTTGTTATGCGGAGCCGGGTCCGCTTACACTGAGGAAGTGGACGCGGCTCCACTTACGAGTGTAGGGCTCACTTCCGATACGCACCCACGAGGAAGTGAAAGGACCGCGGGCACATCACAGCGGGCGGCCTGTCCACGGCCGGCCGCAACACATGGGGGAAGACATGACTGGACGACTGCACGGCACGGTGGCGCTGGTGACCGGCGCCAGCAGCGGTATAGGTGAGGCGACCGCGCGCAGCCTCGCCGGCGAAGGTGCGGCGATCGCAGTGCTGGCACGGCGACGCGACAGGCTCGAGGAGTTGGCGGGCAAGATCCGGGCTGAGGGCGGGACGGTCCTCGTGGTGGAGGCCGACATCACCGAGCAGCAACAGGCGAGTGCCGCTGTCGAGCGCGTGGTGGCCGAGCTTGGCCGCCTGGACACTGTCGTCAACAACGCCGGGGTCATGCTGGTCGGGCCGGTCGCCGACGCGCCGACCGAGGAGTGGGAACGCATGCTCGCGATCAACGTGCAGGGTCTGTTGTACGTCACGCGAGCCGCGCTGCCGCATCTGCTTCGCGCCGCGGAGGACTCTCCTCGCCGGGTAGCCGACCTGGTCAACATCAGTTCGACCGCGGGTCGTGTCGCACGGCCTGGGACCGCCGTCTACAGCCTGACGAAGTTCGGCGTCAACGCGTTCTCCGAGGCCCTGCGTCAGGAGGTCATGCAGAAGCATGTGCGGGTGAGCGTGATCGAGCCAGGAACCGTCGACACAGAGCTGGGCTCTCATGTGCGCGATGGTCTGAGGGAGGCGATCGCTCGCCAGACCGAGGGCATGGAGAAGCTGCGTCCTGAGGACATCGCTGACGCGGTGTCCTACATCGTCACCCGGGACCGTCGCGTGTCCGTCAACGAGGTCCTCGTGCGGGCCAGCGAGCAGACGTGGTAACCGGGACAGGCGGGCTCCGAGACCAACCACGCCCGCTCCTGCCCCGGCCGACTTGCCCCGGGGAGTCGTGCGGCCCTTAGCGGTCGAGTCTGAAAGTTCTTCGGGGCTTGATCAGGCGGCTTGCCGGGCGGTGCCGCACATGCCAGCGACCGATCCAGCAGGTCCAGGAGACTCATCAGCGTCAGCAGGACTAGAGGGTCCGGCAGATCTGCTAACCCCATCAGGGCCAACAGAACCATCAAGACACCCAGTGCGGCAAAGCCAGGATCAACCCCAAGGCCATCGGACCCAGCAAGGCCACCGGATCCAACAGGTCCAACAGGTCCAACCGGCTCAACCCGATCAACGGGCTCAACCGAGCCAGCCGGTCCAACAGGTCTGGTGTGCGGTTCCGATGTCGGGGGGGAAGGGGTATCGGCGCATGCACCGCCTGGAAAAGTCGCTCATGCCGATCCTCCCGGCGCATTCGAAAGCCTGTACGAATGTTTTCACATTCACAGGTCCCCCGCAACCCATTCTCACCAATGTTAAATAGGTGGTATAAGCAACTCGCCT
>JAOPYI010000109.1 GCA_025964675.1 Sphaerisporangium sp.
CCATAATCGCGATCTTGAGGTCTGCCCGCTCCTCACCCTGGAGGGTGCCGGGGTCGAGGAACAAGGGGACAGCCATTAGCGGTACGGGCTGTTCGAGCAGGTCAGGGCGCGGTACCGGTTCCGATCACGTGTGAAGCGGGCGCCAGATAGACGCTGAGTGGAGCATGTCGTCACGAATCTTCTCGACCGGCGTCGCGCACGCGCCGCAGGTGTCGGCTGCCCGCTCGGGGCGCCAGGAGGCCGACATCTCCGGGCAGCCCACCCAGGGTGCACAAAGGTGAACTTCAGGCGCAGACACTAGCGGGTGAGCGAGCGATGCGCGGGCCGGGCCCCTCCTCATCGGGCACCCCGAGGGATGCCACACCACCACCCGGTACGCAAGGGCCAAGCCGCTTCGCGGTCGCTACGCGAGCCCTTGCCCACCCGCAGGACCCGGGCGAGTACCTGACGCTCGGCGTCATCGCCCGCCGCCTCGGAGTCGACGGCCGCACTGTCACCCAGTACCGGGAACTCATCGACCAGCGGGCCGAGTGGGAACAGCTCGGCCAGCGCCGCCGCTATCGCATCGGCGACGTGATCGAGGTTGTACTCAACAGCCGCCAAGGTCGAGGCGTTGGCCTCACCCCCGAAACCGACCGCCGCCGCACTCGCACCCGCGACTAAGCCGCCGAGGTCCCATCAAAACGGATGAAGATCCACGAGTTCGTACAGACCTCTATGAGCCCGGCTTGGAACGTGTGAAACTGACAGATCGGAGTTTCGATGTTTTTGGTTATACTCAAAATTATTAACAGCGGTCTCACTGTGCTTCGTCGTCTGGGCAACAGCCGGATGCCAGCCAGGAAGTGATCAAGAGTTTCATATTTGGAACGCTACGAATGAGACCGTAAGCGTGTCCTGGTTCCACGCATCTTCTCCATGGGTGGTCATTCCTCCCAAATACGGAAAAAATATGGGCTACGTTCCCGATGTACTATGCGATTCCACGGTCAAGAAGAACGTGCTAGTAGCGACCACAACGAGCGACAGGAGGTTCACTTGGGGACCGCCTGTCTGCAACGGAAAAGACTGGAAGATCGGCGGATGACAGAGAGTCCTCCTAAGGGAGGTTGTCAGCCAGCAAGCTCCCGGGCCGCTGCCGCGTGGGAGGGGCCACCTGCCACAGGCGCCTGGGTGGAAGTCGGGCTACATTAACCCCCGCTTGGAGCCACCTCCGAGCGGATCTCCGGCTACCCCGGCGGTAAGCCCGCGTTGCCACGGTCAGCTCTGACCCCATCCTGGACTGCCGGGACTGGCGCGGCGAACGCACCGGCGACTCGGGCCCCGCCAGCGACGGTGACGGTGACGGTGACGGGAAGAGCGCCGGGTTCCGCGCACACGGCAGGTCCAAGGACTCCCGAGTGGAGGGCCTACACCACCGCCCTGCGCCTGGGCACTGCCGAGGCCGGAGCAGGTCCTGCGCCGGTTCACCCGCGGAGGGCCGAAGCACCCGACGTACCGGGCGATCGAGGAACTCGGGCGGGCGGTACGTACCTCGTTCGTCTGCGACTACCTCGCCGACGTCGAGATGCGCCAGGAGATCCACGAGGGATTGCAGGTCGTGGAGAACTGGAACAGCGCGAACAAGGACCTCTTCTACGGCAAGGACGGCGACCTGGCCGGGCAGGACAAGGAGTCCCAGGAGGTCAGCATGCTCGCGCTGCACCTGCTCCAGTCCGCTCTGGTGCACGTCAACACGCTGCTGATGCAGGAGGTCCCGGCCGATCCGAAGTGGGCGGACAAGCTCACCGACGCGGACCGCAGGGCGCTGTCACCGCTGTTCTGGACTCATGTGAATCCGTACGGCCGGTTCGAGTTGGACCTGTCCATCCGGGCGACGGTGCCCGGCCCGCGTACCCCGCAGGAGGAGGCAGCCCCAGCCCCAGCGTGATACCTGCGGGCTCGGCCCGCCATGTCCCCCGCGCGGCGGCGGGGGAGAGAGGCGGGAGGGCGGGGCTGGTCAGCTGTTGGCGAGGGCGGCGTTGTACTGCTCGTCGGTGACGGGCTCCAGCCAGGTGGTGCCGTCGCCGTTGCCGTCGCCGACCACGAGGGCGATGTGTGCCATGAGGGTGGTGTCGGTGGCGCCGTGCCAGTGTTCCTCGCCAACCGGGCACTTGAGGGTCTCGCCGGCACTGATACGCGCGACGCTGCCGTCGCGGGTGCCAACCAGGCCGACGCCGTCGGTGACGTAGAGGACCTGGCCAAGGGCGTGGGAGTGCCAGTTGGTGCGGGCGCCGGGGGTGAAGCGCACCAGGCCGGCCGCGAGGCGGGCGGGCTCGGTGGGCGCCTGGATCATGTTGAGGTAGACGTCGCCGGTGAAGCGCTCGGCGGGGGCCTTCATGGTGGGGGTGGAGGTGATGTGTTCCATGGCTCTATTCCTTGATCGTGTGGGGTGGGGTGCTGGGACGACCGGGCGGTCAGGCGGCCTCGTCGTGGGCGAGGTCGGCGCCCAGTGCGCGTGAGGCTTCGGCCTGTGCGAGCAGTTCCTTGGCCTTGGCCGCGACCGCGTCGATGGCGTCGGCTCCGGCGACGAAGCGGGCCGGGGGCTGCTGCTGTCCGGCGAGGGTCAGCAGGGCGGCGGCCAGCTTGGCGCGGTCGCCGGGCTGTTGTCCGTTCATGGCCTGCCACTGCTTCTTGGTGGCGGCGGTGCGCTCGGCGTAGTCGTCGATGGACAGCTCCGCCCACGTAGTGGAGGCGTCCACCAGCAGCTCGGTGCGGAAGAAGCCCGGCTCGACGATGGTCGTGCGGATGCCGAACGGCTCGACGTCGTAGCGCAGGGACTCCATGAAGCCCTCGACGCCGAACTTCGCGGCCGAGTAGGCGACGCAGAACTCCAGGCCGACCGCGCCGGCCAGGGAGGACAGGGTAATGACGTGACCGTCGCGCTGGGCCCGCATCACGGGCAGCACGGCGCGCGTGACGTTCATCGGACCGAACAGGTTCGTCTCCACCTGCGCACGCATCTGCGCCTCGGAGATCTCCTCGAAGTACCCGGGGTAGAAGTTGGCGGCGTTGTTGATCAGTACGTCGATCCGGCCGAAACGCTTGGTGGCGGCCTGGACGGCGCTCTGCGCGGTGGCCGGGTCGGTGATGTCCAGGGCGGTGGCCAGCAGGTTGTCCTGCTCTCCGCCGAGGGCTTCGAGGACGCGCTCGGGGCGGCGGCCGGTGGCCACGACCTGGTGGCCCGCAGCCAGTGCCTGACGGGCGAGGTCTGCGCCAAGACCGCGTCCTGCGCCGGTGATCAGGAAGACTTTGCTCATGAGGGGATGCTCCGTTCGGGGGATGAGGGGGAAGCGGGTTCAGCCGGCGTTGCGGTCGTCGGCGATCTTCTTGAGCTGGGTGATCGCGGTCATGGCGTTGGGCCAGCCCGCGTAGAAGGCAAGGTGGGTGATCGCCTCGGACAGCTCCTCCATGCTCAGGCCGTTGTCCAGGGCGACGCCCAGGTGGTAGCCGAGCTGCTCGGAGCGGTACAGGGCGGCCAGCACGCTCACGGTGACCAGGCTGCGGTCACGCGGCGACAGCCCGGGGCGCTCCCAGATGTCAGCGAAGAGGACTTCGTTGGTGACCTCGACGAGCTTGGGCGCGATGGCGGCGAGCTCCTGGGGAGCGGACTGCTTCGGCATGGGGACTACTCCTAGCTTCCTAGCTCAAAACGGGATAAATCGGCATAGGCAGTCTCGGGTAGAGACGGCCTCTCCGGGCGGCTTCCGCGCCGCGCACCGGGCCGGTGCCGCAGGCCGTAACCGCTTCCGATATCGAGGAAACCGCAGATCAAAGGAGCTGGGGAGGGCCTGGCCTTACAGGCACTGACAGGGCCCCCCACCAGCGCACAGACCGTCTTAGCCTGGAATGTGTGAGTACCGAGAGCGACATCCGAGAATTCCTGGCCTCCCGCCGCGCCAAGATCACCCCACAGCAGGCCGGGCTGCCCGCCTACGGCGGCAACCGGCGCGTGCCGGGCCTGCGCCGCGAAGAAGTCGCCCTGCTGGCCGGCGTCAGCATCGACTACTACGTCCGCCTGGAGCGCGGCCACATCGCCGGCGCCTCGGAAGAAGTCCTCGACGCCGTCGGAGGCGCCCTCCAACTCGACGACGCCGAACGCGCCCACCTCTACGACCTGGCCCGCGCCGCGGCCAAACGCCCCCGCCGCACTAAACGCGCCCGCGGACCACTCCCGGACAGCGTCCTGCGCGTCCTGGACTCCAGGACCGACTCACCGGCCTTCATCCGCAACGGCCGACTCGACATCCTCGCCGCCAACCCCCTCGGCCGCGCCCTCTACGCACCCCTGTACACCGACGACGCCCCACGCCCCGTCAACATCGCCCGCTACCAGTTCCTACACCCCGGCGGCCGAGACTTCTTCCCCAACTGGGAAGAGTCCCTGAACACCACTGTCTCCCTGCTGCGCACCGAAGCCGGACGCGCACCCCACGACACCGACCTGACCGGTCTCATCGGTGAACTCGTCACCCGCAGCGAGGACTTCCGCACCGCCTGGGCCAAGCACAATGTCCGCCTGCACCACACGGGCCGCAAGCCGTTCCACCACCCGGCCATCGGCGAGATCACCCTCGACTTCGATGCCATGGAACTGCCCGCACAGCCCGGCCTCACCCTCACCGCCTACAGCGCCGCGCCCGGCACCCCCGACCACGACGCCCTGCAACTCCTCGCAAGCTGGGCCGCCACCGAGAACACCGCATCCGCCAGCAGCCCCGGCACCGCCGACCGACAGAGTCTGTGAACACCGGCGTGGTGATCACAGAGCGCACCCGGTCATTCTCATAACACGCGCTTAAACGGACACGCGCTCCGGCGCGGTCGCCGGGACTTATCACACCGGCCGGTTCACGAAGGTGCCCCGGCTCGCGAAACTCCTGCGCGTGCCAACCCCCGCCGACCGCGGACCCGGCCAGCCATGGCGGCCCGGCACCCCGGCACCCGCGCCCGTCGACCCGGATACCCCGAGTGCGCACATCCCCCGGGACAAGATCTTCTCCGAGAAGATCAGCACTCGGGTCCGGGTCCGCCCCGAGTTCGAGGCCGCGCTCACCGCCACGAGGGAGATCAAGGCCCACGCCCCGCACTGCCGGGTGATCTTCACGGTGTACGAGATGAAGCGGCTGGGACGCGATGCCGCAGAGCTGACAGCCCTGGCCGATCACCTCACCGCCCACGGAGATGCTCGCCGGGCCCCTTCAGGGGATGTACGACCCCAGCGGCCCTGGACGCCTCCTATTCGGGTTCTTCGCCGCGATGGCCGAGACCGAGCGGGAGAACATGGGTAAGCAACAGTTCTTGAGTTGAGGGCGCCGGATCCTCCTCACCCTGCACGCTCACTGCCTGCGATATGCCCCGTGCCTCTGGTTCGGAGGGACGGAGGGGCCTGGGAAAGACAAGGAGCTTGGCGCCGAACATGTGGAACTGCAGTCGCCCGGATGGGGTGGAGGTGTCGATGCCTTGCTTGAGCACCAGCAGAGCGACCTGGCGCTCGCCCAGTTGGGCAGCCAGGTCGAGCAGATGGCGCAGGGAGCGGGCCGTGCGAGAGAGCCGGGTGATGACGAAGAGATCTCCCGGGCGCAGGTAGTCCAGACCCGAACGGCGGCCGGCTCGGCGTGCTGCCGCATCCCCTGGCGGTGACCGTCGGGTGGCCGCTGTAGCCCGCGCTGTCGTCAGGGCTGTTGAGCGTGTGCTCGCTGTTGCTCAGCTCGTGCTCGCCGAGATCGGGTGATTGCCGCCTGCCAGACCGGTTCACCACGGTCGGCAGCCGTCGTAGGCCCTCCACTCGGGTCGGCGTCACCAGGGGCAAAGTAGCTGCGAGTGATCGGCTCTCATCATCCGACAGAGAGCCCGGACCGCATCGTGGCTGTTCATCCGCCTCGCGAGAAGATCGGTATCCCAGACGACCGCGGAGCGCTATGGCTCGCATCCTGATCAAGGATCCTGCCGGGACGGCTTTGATCTGGTCTTTCTCGCTACTTTGGGGCTGGTGACGCCGACCCGAGTGGAGGGCCATCCACGCAGCCCTCATACTCGTGGCTGGCTATGTCGGTAGGAAGCGAGAGCGGATGTTGCCGAGTTCTGGCAGCGCTTCACGATCTTCCGGCGTGTGAAATATTGGCGAGAAGTGACAGCGCCCGGGCCTTCCCCGCGGCCGAGTGGCTTCCGGCGAGTCCGGCCCGTGCCGTGCTGGTGACGTTAGGTCGGATTAGCTGGGGAGGTGTTCGAGGAGGGCGAACCGCTGGGCGAACGCGGACATCTCCTCGCGTTGCTGGTCTGGTTCGGTGGCGGTGGCACCTACGACGATGCGGGTCACGCCTTGCGCGGCGAATGCCTCGACCTGGTCGACGGTCATGTCGATCGACCCCGATCGCGTGTACTCCAGCGTTTCCGGGCTACGGCCGGCTTCGATGGCACTCGACCGGGCGAGATCCATCTGGATGGCGCGCTCGTTCAAATCGAGCGCACCACCCGGGAAGTAGCCGTCGCCGCGTCGCCCGGCGCGGCGTGCGGCCGCCCGGCTCGATCCGCCAACGTGGATCGGCAGGTGGGTGACCCCATAGGGCTTCGGGAATTGACACAGCTCATCGAAGGTGAAGAACTCCCCGTCGAAGCTGACACCGTCTTCGCCGCCAGCCCAGAGCAGCCGCATCACGTCGATTGCCTCGTCGGCACGACGCCCACGGGTGCCGAAGTCAACCCCCACCGCCCGGGCCTCACCGGGCAGGGCGCCGAGCCCCACGGTCAGCAGCCGCATCCGCCCCTTGGACAGCACATCAATGGTCGCCAGGCGCTTGGCGAGGACCACCGGATGGTGGTACGGCAGCAGCAGCACACCTGTCCCGAGCAGGATCCGTCGCGTAGCCGCGGCGACGAAGCTCAGGCAATCGAGCGGATCGAAGTACGGTAGCGACGGCGGGAGCTCAAAGCGCCCGACCATCGCACCGGGATACAGCGCGATGTGCTCGGGCAGATACAGCGACTCGAAGCCGCAATCCTCGGCATGCTGAGCGTAGGCCATGATCTTGTCAGGGTCGACGCCGTAGTAGGGCGTGCTATAGCTGACTGCGAACTTCATCGTCATTCCTCCGGTTAGTCAGCCGATGCGATGGATGGGCAGTCGCCGGTCGGCGTGGCCGGTACTGCGGAGGCATCGTGGCCCCGCCATGCGTCGACGACCTCCCCCACCCGCCTGTCGCAGCCACGCTAGAACCTTGTCATTAGCGTCAAGGCAACTTGCGCCCGGTCACGACTGCGGGAAGCGGCCGATCTGGCCGCACCGCGAAAGCTGAGGCCGACCCACCCAGCGAGGGGGCCCACATGAGTCCGGATCCCGGTCCGCGTCGCAGGGTGCTGTCACTTCTGACCAACACGGTCCCCAGCCCACGCGGAGCGCTGTCGGCTCGGACGGACAAACGCTGTCGCTACTCGCGTACAAAACCA
>JAOPYI010000005.1 GCA_025964675.1 Sphaerisporangium sp.
ACCGACAGCATGTGGCCTGCGTCCATCCAGGTCGTGCTGCCGTTCTTGTCGTACGGCCACTGGGCCCGCACATCGACCATCAGCAGGCGTTCGATGAGTTCGCGGCCGGGAAAACCGATCCCGGCGAGCTTGCGCACCATGCTGTGCGCGCCGTCACAGCCGATCAGCCAGTTGGCCTCGATGTGCTGTTCGGTGCCGTCACCGGTGTGGACGGTGACGCTGACGCCCTTGTCGTCCTGCTGGGCCCCGACCAGCCGGGTATGCCACTCGACGTCCCCGCCAAGCTCGCGGAACCGTTGCCGCAGAGTGCCTTCGACCTCGGCCTGCGAGATCAGCAGCGCCTGTCTCGGCTGGTCCGCCACGGCCTGGCCGACGTGGAATCGCAGCACGGTGCGGGATCCCTCGTTGTAGGACATGTTGAGTGAGGACTGCGACCGTTCCGGCAGGTCGCCGAGTGCGCCGATCCGTTCCAGCACCTCGACGCCACGTGGCTGCAGGCCGAGAGCTCGCGAGGTGGTGGCGGGGCCGGTGGCGGCGTCGATGACCCGGACGGGGATGTTGTGCAGCGCCAGGTGGGTGGCCAGGGCCAGCCCGGTGGGGCCAGCGCCCGCGATGAGTACCGTGTCCGTCATTTAATAAACGGTACCGTACCGATTACTAATCAGGGGACCGTGGCCGCCACGCTTTCGAGGTCGGTTACGTGAGCGGCAGCGTGCGGGTGACGGAGGGGTAAGCCCGCTAGAAACATCTGATACGCCGCTATTTCACCTTTATCGGTCATTAGGCGCATTGTTCCGTCTCGACAGGGACGCCGGTTTCCTATTGCCTGCGAAGTGGAAACGGGAAACACCGGAACTGGCCTTGTCCGTCCGACACCGGTTGCCGCACTCTTACGAGCGGTGACTCTGGCTGTTCGGACGGACAGCGAGGGAGGTTCATGTGATCGAGCAGCCGATCCCCTTTGGCGGAGAACTGCGAAGGCGGCGTCTCACCGCCGGCTTCACGCTCACCGATCTGTCCAGGCTGGTGCATTACAGCAAAGGCCAGTTGAGCAAGGTTGAAAGAGGTTTGAAAGTGCCCAGCCGTGAGCTGGCGCGCCTCTGCGACGCCGCGCTCGACGCCGGGGGCGTGCTCGCCGCCCTGGTGCGTCCGCGGGCTGCCGGGACGTGGGTCGCCGAGGCGAGCGGCGCTGATGAGGAGGTATGGCTGATGCGATTGTCCTGGGACGGGCAGAGTTGGTTCCACCCCGTGAGCCGACGGCAGGTGGTGGCGGCGGGCGCCGCGTCGATGGCGGGCATGAGCATCGGCAGGCCGGCGATCGGCTCCCAGGCCGAGGACACGACGCTGCTTGGCGTGTCCCGGTCACTGTTCGACCAGTATCGCCAGCTCGGCCAGGTGGCGGGCTCTGGCCTGCTGCTTCCCGCGCTCATCGCACAGACTCACACGCTGCGGGAGCTGTCCTCACGTACGGGGCCCCGCACCGGGCAGGGGCTGCTCCGGCTCGCCTCGCGGTACGCCGAGTACGTCGGCTGGCTGGTGCAGGAGATGGGGAACGATCAGGCGGCCCTGTGGTGGACTCAACGGGCGGTCGACCTCGCGGCCGCAGGCGGCGATCATCACCTCGCCGCGTACGGGCTGGTCCGCCGCGCACTGGTCACGCTGTACCAAGACGACGCCAAGCAGACGATCGAACTGGCCCGGCGAGCACAGAGCGACAACGTCCCGGCGCGGATCCGCGGCCTGGCCGCGCAGCGGGAGGCTCAGGGACACGCGCTCGCGGGTGACTACGACGCCTGCATGCTAAGCCTCGACCGGGCCCGCGCGTTGCTCGCGCGCCATGCCCCCGACTCGGACGCCCCCGTCATCGGCACCATCAACTTGTCCGACTCGGTGGAGATGATCACCGGCTGGTGCCTGCACGACCTGGGCCGGCCGAGGGAGGCCGCGGAGCTCATCGACAGGCAGATGGCGCAGGTGCCGCCGCGGGCAGTGCGTACACGGGTTCGGTATGGCGTGCGCCGCGCGCTGGCGCACGCCATGGCGGGCGAAATCGACCACGCCTGTCACTTGACCAGCCAGTTGCTCGACAGTGCCATCGCGGTGAGCTCGGCCACCATCGCCGCGGATATGCGTGACCTCGCCCGGACGCTGGCCCGCCATCCGACGAACGCGGCGGTGCGTGAGCTGGCTCCCGAGCTCGGCACGGCATTGCAGACCGTCATCCCGTAGAACCCGCAGGAGGGGCAATCCCGTGACGTACGAGGTGTTCATCAACTACCGCACAGGGGACGGCGAGAAGACCGCGGCCCTGATCGAGCAGAATCTTTCGCAGCGCTTCGGAGACGAGCGGATCTTCCGTGCCTCCAAGTCCATCGCCCCTGGGGAGAGCTATCCGGACAAGCTTCTCGGCGCCGTACGCCGCAGCGCCGTCGTGCTGACCGTCATAGGGGAGAACTGGTCCGGGCGTGCTGAACTGCACAATGAGGACGACTGGGTGCGCAGGGAGATCCTCGAGGCCTTCACCTGCGGCATAGAGGTGATTCCGGTCCTCGAGGGCCGGAGGACCGAGCGACTGAACGCCGCCGACCTGCCCGCGAACCTGGCCCGGCTCGCCGACGTCCAATCCCTCCGGCTGGACCTTAACGAAGCACGGGCGGGCCTCACGCGCATCGGCGATCTGCTCGCCGAGAAGCTGCCGTCACTCAAGGCGGTGGATCGAAACGCCCTCGATTCTCTGGATACCGGCAGCGTGAGCAATTCGGTGAACGAAGCGCACGGCACGGTCGTGCAGAGCCGCGATTTCACCGGCGATGTGGGCAGCGTCGTCAAGGGCAACCGTGGGCCGGTTCACACCGGGAGCGGCAACCTCTATCAGGACTCCCAGCACTTCTCGGGAGCCGGGGGGACGTATATCGCGGGCGACAACCAGGGCGGAATCCGTCATGACTTCGGTGGTTCTCGCAGGGACAAGGAGGACGACCGTTGACCGACGCGATATTTTCTGAAATATCCGATGTTCACGGACCGATGCATTCGGGCAGTGGAGACCTCAACAACGCCACCCACTACCACTACACGATGCTGGCCGGCGTGGCGGCGAGGAGCCCGCGGGCGTACGCGGTCGATGACCTGGCGCGGCTCGGGCGGCACTTTGTCCACCCGCCGGGATTCGGCCAGGCGCGCAAGGTCCTGGCGACCCACAGGACCGTTCTCCTGGACGGAGCGCCGGGCAGCGGCAGGATCGCCGCGGCGAAGGTGCTCCTGTACGAGCTGTCCTCCGGCACGGAGCGGTTCCACGAACTGCTGTGGGAGGAGGACGAGCGGAAACCCCGGCTGGACCCCGGCCACATCGGCGACGATGATCGCGTGTGGCTGGACTTGTCCCGCGTCGAAGAGCGGGTCTGGCACGACGTCCAGAATGAGCTGTCCTCCGTGCGCAAGGCCGTAATCGAGCACGCCGCCTATCTTGTGGTCGTCCTGCCGGGCGACCAGAACCTTCGCGCGGACTTCAGTCAGTACCGCGCCGAGATCGCCCGCCCGCCGGGCGCGGAGGTGTTACGCCGCTACCTGCGGTTGGCGGACGTTCCCGGTGCCGTGGCCAGTCCGATGACCCCACTTCTGGCCGGCTACCTGGATGCGAACCGGCCGATCGGGGAGATCGCCGAATTCGCGGGGCTTGTCGCCAAGGCGCGGGCGAGCGCCGCGGGCAAGGGCGACTTTCCTGCCTGGTACAAGACCGCGCACGAGGCGCTGACCGACCGGGGCCGTCAGGTCGCCGAGCGCGTCGCCAAACTGCGAGAGCAGGGCCCCCAACGTGCCCTGTTGCTGGCCACGGCCATGCTGCACGGCGCCCACGCCGACCACGTGCATCGCGCCGCCGCGGCGTTGCTGAGCACGGTGCGGTACCCCGATGACGAGTGCCCGTCGCTGGAACGCGCCGACCTTGTCGAGAGGTTCGGGGGCATCGAGGCGGAACTCGGCGCCGACGGCCACGTGTTGTTTACGGAACTCGAATACGACTCGGCGGTCCGTGCCCACTTCTGGAACCACATGCCAGAGCTCCGGGACGACATTCAGGCGTGGGTGGAAGGGGCAGTCGACTCCGCGGACCTTCGGCAGGAGGACCGCGACGACCTGGTCGTCCGATTCGCCGAGCAATGCCTGCACGCCAGGTACCGGCAGGCGCTGGTGTCTTCGGTCTTCCGCTGGGCCAAGGGACCCACGACCAACCGCCGCTTGCTGGCGGCCGATCGCGCCCTGCGGCACGGGCTTACGGCCGAGGAGCACGGCCAGTTCTTCCGCAAGCAGATCTACAACTGGTCACGAGACAGGGACCTGCCTGACGGGCTCGCCCAGGTGATCATCGTGATGTGCTCCGAGGTCATCGCCGTCCACCATCCTGACGAGGCGATGGTGCGCCTCCATCACCGGGCCAGGCGGGAACGCCGGACCACGAGCGCCCGCGAGGCGCTGGTCCGGCTGGTCGACGGCGACCTACGGCTCCGCCGGCAGATGCTCGCCCGGCTCACTCGCGTGCCCGCCGGCGGAAGGGAGTGGGAGGTCGATGCCGACCTCTTCCTGTATTTCGCCGATCCGGTGGCGCTCACCGAACCCGGGAGCCGCAATCACGCGCTCGTCGCCGAATCCGACGTGCGGAACATGCTGGCCGACGGCTGGCGACGCGCTTTTACACAGCTCACCGACGTGGCATGGAGGGTGCGGCTGCGGCAGTGGCTCTTCCTGGCTTTCGGCGACGAGCGCCACCGTGAGGTGCTTGTCGACACGCTCGTTGAAGGCAGCGGGGAGCGGGGCAAAATTCTAGGCGATGTGTACACCACCGCCCGCGACCTGCCCCGACCCACGACGGACGAGCAGGAGCGCCATGCCGTTTTCCTCGACCTCGTCCTACGGAAGATCTGCGCCGCTCAGGGCGTCGAGATCGTGTGATCAACCACTGTGATCAGCACGCAACAGGGGAGGGCACCATGAGTTCGGGCCGCAATACGGTCACGGTCTACTTCGTCGCCATGGGCGGGGTCCTGCTATTCGGCCTTGTCCTGTTCGCCCCCTGGCCGTTATGGACGTCGCTGGTCCTCGCCGTGGCGCTCGTGACCGCGGCTGTCCTGCTAGTCAGGGCCGCCGGTCGCCGCCGGTCGAGTCGCCCGTCGCCGGAGCCGTCGACCCGCTATGTGCCCCCGCCGCCACCGCCGGTGGAGCGCCGGGAACAGCGCGTGGTGCAGGTTCCGCTGCCGAGCGAGGAGGAGGACTACGACTTCCTGTTCTCCGCGACGGTGCTCTGGTCGCCGGTCAGGTTCACGGTGGACGAGGCCGTGGTCAACCCGGCCGCGCTGGCGGTCGACGCTGTCCTCAAACGCGCCCGGGAGATCACCGAACACCGGGGACCAGGCCGGGCGTCGCTCGTCCAGCACGAACTGGGCGGGGTCCTGGGCACGATGCGAGCCGACGACACCGGATGCCTCCAGGCGATGGCTGAGTTGGTCGAGGTTACTCTCTCCGGCGACGACCAAGAACGGCTGGACAAGCTCGCTGCGGTGCGCAAGAACAAGGCCATCTGGGAACACGAGCGGAAATACGAGCAGAGCAAGCGCGAGTACCTCGGCGAGGACGTGCTCAAGGACACCGGGAGCGCCGTGGTCTGGTGGCTCACCAGGAACGACGACCACGTGGAGAAGACGGTGAACGACATCGGCCTTCTCGCCAGGCTCTCCTCCGCGGCCAACAACAAGGAACTGCCCGAGAGCTTCCAGCGCTTCGCGCCAGGCACGGAGTCCGGGTACGCATCCGAGGCGCCGTATCTTCCCTTCGAGGACTTCCCCGCATCCCCGTCCCGGAACGGAGCCTCCGCGGTCGACTGCTTCGCCGCCTTCCTGCGGACGATGGATTTCGCGGAGGGGGATTCGCAGAGTGCCCTGCTCACCCGCCAGATGGCCGCGCTGGTAGGCAAGCACGGCCGGACGGAGGTGGCCGAGGAGATGCTGCGCCGGTTCGACGCACCGGCCCCGCCGCCTTTCCCTCCCTTCGATCCCCCGGCAGACCCGCCGGCTGATGGGGCGGATGACGACCCCGAACAGACCGGTAAGAGTTGAGAACGCTCGGAGGGTGGACGTGGAAGCTGAACTGGCCGCGCTAGCGAGTTCGGGCGCGACGACGCTGATCGCGCTGATGATCTCGGATTCCTGGACGCAGGTGAAGGAGAGGCTCGCGCGCTCGTTCGGTCGTGCCGGGGACTCGGAGGACATGCTGCGGGACCTGCAGACCTCCCGGGCCGCGCTCATGGCCGCCCTCGCACACGGCGACGATGTGAAAGCGGCCGGAATCGAGATCGAGTGGCGGACCCGGTTGCTCCGCCTGCTGCGATCGGATCCCAGCCTCAGCGAGGAACTGCGGAGCCTTCCGGCGCGGCCGGTGGGCCCTGTGTACAACAGCATCAGCGGAAAAGTGCAGTCCGGCCTGGTGATCCAGGCAGGTCGGATATCCGGGTCCGCCTTTTACGCCTCCCCACCGGACGAACACGCCAGCGAGCCAGAGGACGAGGCCCGCGGCGGCATTGGTGCGGAGTGAGGGGAGCAGCGGGGCGAGGGGTCTGGCGGCGTGGCCGAGCGCGACGATGTGGCAGGATGTGGCGCATGCTGATCCGAAAGGACGATGCCGCGTAGGCCGCCCGGTTCCATACGCCCGAAATGGTGGCGGCCACCCGAGCCCACGCCGGTCAGGCATATCCATGGCGTCTCCCGCAGGGCGCACACCGCGATCCGGCTGCTGGAATATCAACGTCTGTGGCCGAATGCTGTAGCCGATGCGTTGGACGAGTACGCGGGCTTCCTTCGCCACCGGGGCCGGTATCTCTACCTCCGCCCAGACGGGTGCCCGTGCTGTGACCCGTTGGAGGCCCGTGACGTCTTGGAAGAGGCCCTTCGGGCCTTGCCCCGGGCGGCTCGGTCCGAACTACGGCCAGTCGTAGAACGCTTGGACAGGCGGTTTCATGACCGGACGCTGCCCGATCCGAGCGCGGACGGTGCGGGATTGCGGTGGTCCAACGCGTGGTGGTGGCGACGGATGGCAGAGTGGTGACCGGGCAGCGGCCTGCACTCGCCGCCGGCGGCCGGACGTGATGCGTACGTGTACGCGTACTCACTAACCTTTGTGTCTGACACGGGCGGGATGGTATCTCTCCGATGCCCAACTGGGACAGGTATGGGAGTGCGAGGTTCATGCCGCCAGGGCGTCATCAATCCTCCGGTTGCGGATCTCCTGCTGTCCGTCGACGCACTTGGCGTACACGCGGAGCAGGACGTCAACGCTGTGCCGAGCCCGCTTGCCACGTCGGGAGTCGGCACGCCCGCGTTCAGCCGAAGTTAGCACTGTCGCTTGTCCGGTGAGGGCTCGTGGCCCTTGTCGACCATGAAGGAGACGGCGCGGTGGTGTGCCGGGTATTCGGGGCAGAGCGCCGTTTGAGGTTTTTCCGGGTTACTTGACCGACGTTGTAGAGAGGTGCGTTGGAAGGGTGGGGTCGGCAGCCTACGGGACCCCCGACGGGTCGCCTGGCCATGTGGCTGACCCGGAACCGTTTCCTTCGATGAGGTCGATTCCCTGTGCGAGATCCTCGGCCGAGGAGGCCTCGATGAGTAGGGGCAGCGGTCCGCAAGGGACTGCCCACCAGCTACGTGTCGCCTGCCCGAACCATGCCCGCCAGCCAGCCGGGAACCGGATAGACGGCGTGATCGGCCTGGTCGTCGCTGTCTCGCCGTCCTGATCGGTGGCCCAGCTGAGTTCCGCCCACACGGTGCGTCCCTGGTCGTCACCATCCACCCCCATGCGGGTGCTCAAGGCCGCGACCATGGCGAGACCTCGACCTCCTTCCATGAGATCTTCGTCTCGAAGATGGGACATCCACGGTGCTGTCGAGCTACCTGCATCCGTGACCGCCATGCGTACAGAGTGAGGTGAGAGCCACAGTTCGACGGTGAAAGTGCCTCCCTGCCCTGATTTGGTGTGGCGTACGGCGTTTGCGGATAGTTCGACGGCGCAGGAGATGGCGTCGTCGTGGACCGGGTAATCCATCAGCAGGCCGCTGATGAAGCGCCGTACCTCACGGACTTGGACGGCTTCTCCCGGGAACTCCCGCCGCCACCATAGGCCGCTCACCGCTGGATGCCTTCGCCGCTCAAGGTGCGGCCGTTGCTACGCGCATCCATCCTGTTTCGCCTCCTAGACCACATGTAACTGCACAGCGTGACTTGCCGATTACTCGCAGCATGGCATCGGGAAAGCAAGCTTGCATGAGAAATCCGATTTCTCATTGAGCTTCACCGTCCCGGTGTAGCCTCTGCGGCGGACGCACATGGTGATGAGGCGGTGACGATGAGTGCCAAGCGTGGAGTGACTCTGAGGTCCCAGTGGCTCGGCAAGCAGCTACGCGAGCTTCGCGAGGCGGCGGG
>JAOPYI010000178.1 GCA_025964675.1 Sphaerisporangium sp.
CAGCCGTGGCCTCGGTGCGCTACACGGCGGGCGGTGTCCGCTTCACCCGTGAGTACTTCGCCAGCCACCCAGCCCAGGCCGTCGTCGTACGGCTCGCCGCCGACCGTCCCGGGCAGGTCTCCCTCACGGTACGGCTGGCCGCCGGAGCCCCCGGCTCCCCGACGGCCGCCGGAGCCCTCGGCTCTCCTCCGGTACGGCTGGCGAGGAACGCCGCCGAGGGAGGCCGCCTGACACTCCAGGGAGCTCTGGACGACAACGGGCTCCGTTTCGAGGGCCAGGTCCAGGTGCTGGCCGAAGGCGGCAGCCGTACGGACCAGGACGGGGCCGTGGCCGTGCGCGGCGCCGACGCGGTGACCCTGGTCTTCTCGGCGGGCACCGACTACGCCGGCACGTATCCGGGCTACCGGGGGGCCGGCCCGCACCAAGCGGTCACCTCGCTGGTCGACCGGGCGTCCGCGAGGGGCTACGCGGCGCTGCGTGCCGAGCACGTCGCCGACCATCGGGAGCTCTTCGACCGCGTCCAGCTCAACATAGGCGGATATTTCCCCAAATCTGAGCCCTTGCCGACGGACCAGGCGCTGGCGGCGTACGGGACGGGCGGCCCGCGGGACCGCGCGCTTGAGACGCTGCTGTTCGCCTACGGCCGCTACCTGCTGATCGCGTCGTCACGGTCGGACTCGCCGCTGCCGGCCAACCTCCAGGGCCTGTGGAACGACAGCCCCACCCCGCCGTGGGACGGCGACTGGCACACCAACGTGAACGTCCAGATGAACTACTGGCCGACCGAGGTGACCGCGCTGGGCGAGTGCGCGCAGCCGTTGCTGCGCTTCGTCGACGCGCTGCGGCCACCGGGCAGGATCACCGCCACGACCATGTTCGGCTCCTCCGGCTGGGTGGTCCACCAGAACACCAACCCATTCGGGTTCACCGGGGTCCACGACTGGCCGACGGCCTTCTGGTTCCCGGAGGCGAACGCCTGGCTCGCGCAGCACGTGTACGAGCACTACCTGTTCAGCGGCGACGTCCGCTACCTGCGCGACCACGCGTTCCCCCTGCTCAGGGAGACGGCGGCGTTCTGGCTCGACCAGCTGACCGAGGACCGCGGCCTCGTGGTCTCCCCCAGCCACTCGCCCGAGCACGGGCCCTTCTCCGCCGGCGCCGCGATGTCCCAGCAGATCGTGTGGGACCTGCTGGCCAACACCGTCGAGGCCGCGGACTACCTCGGGATCGATCCCGGCTATCGCCTGCTCAAGGCCCTTGGCGAGCTGGACGAGGGCCTGCGCGTCGGATCCTTCGGGCAGCTCCAGGAGTGGCGGGAGGACTGGGACGACCCGAACGACACGCACCGGCACCTCTCCCACCTGTTCGCGCTGCATCCGGGCCGCCGCATCCGTCCCTGCACGGAGTACGGCGAGGCCGCGAGGGTGACGCTCGAACATCGGGGGGACGGCGGCACCGGCTGGAGCAGGGCCTGGAAGATCAACCTGTGGGCTCGCCTGCTCGACGGCGACCGGGCGCACCACCTGCTCCGCGAGCAGCTCAGGCACAGCACCCTGCCCAACCTGTGGAGCACGCACCCGCCGTTCCAGATCGACGGCAACCTCGGGACCACGGCGGGGATCGCCGAGATGCTTCTGCAGAGCCACGCGGGAGTGATCGACGTGCTGCCCGCGCTGCCGTCCGCATGGCCGTACGGCTCCTTCGACGGGCTGCGCGCCCGGGGCGGCCACACGGTTGGGGCGACCTGGCAGGAGGGCCAGCTGGTCGAGGTGCGGCTCGTCTCCGGCCACGGCGGCGAGGTACGGCTGCGCAACCCGGCCTTCCTCAGCGGATGCCACAGCCACGTGGCGTGTGCCGTCGAAGGTGACACCGCGGTACTCCAGGCCAGCACCGGTCACTCCTACCGGATCACTGTCGGCTAAAAAACCAGACATAACGCCATATATCTCACTTAGGAATGGGCCACCGCCGCGCATCACGGGACACGAACCGGTAACAACGCGTGCCCGCCTCGTCACCTCGGCTTGACATGAACCCTCGTATATCGTCTTATACACCTAACCGACTTATTAAGTAGGAATTAAGGAGTAGACCATGAGGGTTCGCAGGCTCCGGGGGATGGCGGCAGCACTGGCCGCGGTCGCCGTGACCGCCCTCGCGGCGGCCTGCGGCGGAGGGGGCGCAAGCTCCTCCGGCGGCGGCGCGGCCAAGACCGAGGTCCGCCTCGGCTTCTTCCCGAACATCACGCACTCCACGGCCCTGGTCGGCGTCAAGAAGGGCTTCTTCGCCAAGGCGCTCGGCGGAAACGTGACGCTGAAGACCGCCACCTTCAACGCCGGCCCCGCGGCGACCGAGGCGATCTTCTCCGACGCCATCGACGCCACCTACATAGGGCCGAACCCGGCGATCAACGCCTGGTCGAAGTCCAAGGGCCAGGCCATCAAGATCGTGGCCGGGTCGGCGTCCGGCGGCGTGTACCTCGTGGTCAAGCCCGAGATCAACAGTGTGGCCGACCTCAAGGGCAAGAAGATCGCCACGCCGCAGCTCGGCAACACCCAGGATGTGGCGCTCCGCTTCTGGCTCAAGGAGAAGGGCCTCCAGACCGACACCAAGGGCGGCGGAGACGTCTCGATCCTTCCCCAGGACAACGCCCAGACCCTGCAGACCTTCGCCACCGGCGACATCGACGGCGCCTGGGTTCCCGAGCCCTTCGCGAGCCGGTTGATCACGGAGAGCAAGGGCAAGATCCTCGTCACCGAGGCCGACCTCTGGCCGAACAAGCAGTTCGTGATCACGCACCTCATCGTCAGGCAGCAGTTCCTCAAGGAGCACCCCGACCTGGTGAAGAAGCTGATCGAGGCGCACGTCGAGTCCAACGCGTACATCAACTCCGACCCGGCTGGCGCCAAAGAGGCGATCAACGCCGAGCTGCAGGACCTGACCGGCAAGCCCCTCAAGCCCCAAGTCCTCGACAGCGCGTTCAAGAACATCACCTTCACCAACGACCCGATCGCGTCGTCCCTGGTGAGCAGCGCCGACCACGCCGAGAAGGTCGGACTGCTCGACCCGGTGGACCTGAACGGCATCTACGACCTCAAGATCCTCAACGAGGTGCTGACCGCCAAGGGCCAGCAGGCGGTGACCGACAAGTGAGCGATCGCACCGGTCTCAGCGAGCACTGCACGAAAGAAGAGTCGACGCGGCGGTCACGAGCCGGTGAGCCGCTGGGTGAGGAGTCGAAGTGACAGCTCCAGTTCAGGAGCTGCGCTCCAGCCGGGCCGACGGGCGTGAGCCCGCGGTCCGGCTTGACGCGGTTTCCAAGGTGTACGGCAGGGAGCTCCTGGCCCTCGACCGGGTGACGTTGTCGGTGGACAGGGGCGAGTTCGTCTGCCTGCTCGGCGCGTCGGGTTGCGGCAAGAGCACGCTCCTCAACCTCGTCGCCGGGCTCGACCGCCCCACGGCCGGAGAGATCGACACCCGCGGCGGCCGCATCGCGATGATGTTCCAGGAGCCCGCCCTCTTCCCGTGGCTCACGGTCTCGGCCAACATCGAGCTGGCGCTCCGGGTGACCAGCTCGGCCAAGAGCACGACCAAGAAGGAGCGCCGCGAGCGGGCGGCGGAGCTGCTGGACATCGTCCATCTGGCCGGCTTCGGCGCCAAGCGCCCGCACGAGCTGTCCGGCGGCATGCGCCAGCGGGTCGCGCTCGCCAGGGCCCTCGCCCAGGACGCCGACGTGCTCCTCATGGACGAGCCCTTCGGCGCCCTGGACGCCATGACCCGTGACCTGCTCCACGACGAGCTGGAGCGGATCTGGCGGGAGCGCGAGCTGTCGGTGCTGTTCGTGACCCACAACGTGCGCGAGGCCGTACGCCTGGGCGACCGCGTGGTCCTGCTGAGCAGCAGGCCCGGCACGGTGATCGAGGACTTCCCGATCACGCTGCCGCGCCCCCGCCGTACGGACTCCGGCGACGTGGCGGAGCTGGCCTCCACCATCACCGGCAGGCTTCGTGAGGAGGTGCTGCGCCACGCCAAGCCGGCCCAGCAGTCCGCCGGCACCGGCATCGAGAAGTGACGGGTAATCATGACTGTTGATATTTCCCAGCAAATCGCCGGTCTGGACGCGCTTGAGCTGTCCAACCGGGAGCGGCGCGGCCTGGCCGCGAGAATCTGGTCGCGGACCTGGCCGATGGTCTCCGCCATCCTGATGGTCCTTGTGATCTGGGAGCTGGTGGTGCTCAGCGGGTGGCGGCCGGAGTACGTCTTCCCCGGCCCGATCACCGTCCTCGGAGACCTCGGGAACCGCCTGGGGAATCCCGAGTTCTACGCCGCCGTGGCCGTGACGATGCGCCGGGCGATCACCGGCTTCGCGGTCGCGGTGCTGGTCGGGCTCGTGGTCGGCGCGGCCGTGTCACGGGTACGTCCCCTGCGGGCGGCCTTCGGCTCCCTGATCACGGGGCTGCAGACCATGCCCTCGATCGCGTGGTTCCCGCTGGCGATTCTGCTGTTCAAGCTCAGCGAGAGCGCGATCCTCTTCGTGGTCGTGCTGGGCGCGGCGCCGTCCATCGCGAACGGGCTGATCGCGGGCGTGGACTACACCCCGCCGATCCTGCTCCGCGCCGGGCACATCCTCGGCCTGCGGCGCCTGGCGCTCTACCGGCACGTCATCCTGCCCGCCTCCCTGCCGTCGTTCCTGTCCGGGCTCAAGCAGGGCTGGGCGTTCGCGTGGCGGTCGCTGATGGCGGGCGAGCTTCTTGTGATCATCGCCAACCAGACGTCGATCGGCGAGCAGCTCGACAACGCCAGGGAACTGTCGGACGCACCTGGCCTGCTGGCCACGATGATTGTGATCCTCGTCATCGGCATCGTCGTCGACATGTGTTTCGGCGCGGCCGACAACGCTCTCCGGCGTCGCTGGGGGCTCGACCAGCGCGTCGGCTGATGCGGATCTCCGCCAGGACGCAGTACGCCCTGCGCGCCGCGGCAGAGCTCGCCGCCGCTCCTCCCGGACCCGTGCCCGCCGAGCGGATCGCGAGCTCTCAGGACATCCCTCGCAGGTTTCTGGACAACATCCTGCTCCAGCTGCGCCGTGCGGGGCTCATCGAGAGCCAGCGGGGCCCGGAGGGGGGCTACTGGCTCGCGAGGCCGGCCACCGAGATCACTCTCGCGGACATCATCCTGGTGATCGAGGGCGTGCCCTCCCACAGCGAGCGGTTCCCGGGGGTCGCCGGACCGCTCGCCGAGGTGTGGAGCGCCCTGAGGACGTTCGAGGACACGACCCTGACCGAGATCACCCTCGCTCACATCGCCAGCGGCTCCCTCCCACCCCTGTCCTGACCCCCTGAGGCGTGATGCCCGGACGTGTGGTGTCACGGCCCGGCGGGCGGTCACCCGGCGAGCTGCCCACCCGCCCGTCGCGTCAGGAGGCCCGTACGTCTTGCGCGACCCGATCGTTTGGAGCGCACCAAAGTCGGCAATTGTGGAAGACTGCCGATTTGCTGACTTCTCGCTTTATCGCCCGCGAAGGGGCATTTCAGATGGGAACTCCTGGGCAACTGGTCGTGAAGCGATACCGGCTGGTGCGAGCGCTTGGTCAGGGCGGCATGGGCATGGTCTGGGAGGGGCACGACACGCTCCTCGACCGGCCGGTCGCGGTCAAGGAAGTGCTGGTCCCGCACAGGCTCGACTCCCGTCAGCAGCTCCAGATGCTCCAGCGGACCTCCCGAGAGGCCAGGACGGCCGCGCGGCTGACGCACCGGAACATCGTCTCCGTCTTCGACGTGGCCGAGGAGGACGGGCGACCCTGGATCATCATGGAACTCGTGCCGTCGCGCTCGCTCGACCGGGTGATCGGCAGCGAGGGCCCGCTCTCGGTGGCCCGTGCCGCGACGATCGCCCGTGAGATCCTCGCCGCCCTGTCCGTCGCGCACACCGCCGGAGTTGTGCACCGCGACGTCAAACCGGCCAACATCCTGATCGGGTACGACGGGCGCGTCGTGCTCAGCGACTTCGGCATCGCCACCTCCCTCGGCGAAATCTCCACCCAGCGGAGCGGCACCGTCGGGTCACCCGGCTTCCTAGCGCCCGAACGCGCCGCCGGGGCCCCCGCGGCGCCGGCCGCCGACCTGTGGTCGCTCGGCGCGACGTTGTTCGCCACGGTCGTCGGCAGGCCCCCCTTCGAGAACACCATGGGGCCGCTGGCCTCGCTCCTCACGCAGGACACCGAGCTCGCCAAGGCACCCGCCGCGCTGCGCCCGGTGCTGACCGGCCTGCTCGCCAAGGATCCCGCCAAGCGGATGAGCGCCTCCGAGGCTGAACGCCTGCTCACTCCCCTGGTATCCGCCGGCACCGGCGCGCCCCCGGCTCCCACCGGAGGCGCCAGCCGTACGAGACTCCTGGCGGGGGTGGCGGCGGCAGCGGTTGTCGCGGGCGCGATAGGCGGGTGGGCCGTCCTCCGGCCCACCGTCACCGCGAGCGCCGGTCCCATCGGCGTTTCGCCATCGACCAGCGGGTCCCCGCTCGCCGCCACACCGGTCGCGAGCCCCTCGGCCGCCCCGAGGCGGTTGAGGCTGAAATGGTACGACGCGGGCCAGGGCTGGAAGGCGGGAGTCCCGCGAGGCTGGCAGCTGACGATAAGGCAGAACCACTTCACCTGGGCGGACCGTACGGGCATCGCCTACCTCGGGCTGAAGGTCGTCGACTCCGGGGGAAGGGACCCGGTGGACGTGCTGCGGGAGGTCGAGACATCCCTGTCGACGTCGGTCAGGAAGTACCGGAAGATCCGCCTTGAGAAGGTGCCCGCGAAGCGCGACGTCGTGGCCGAGTGGGAGAGCACCTGGACCGGCCCCGGCTACCACTCCTGGGCGGTGGAGGGGGTGCCGTACCACGAGCTCCAGAGGATGATCGTCACGGGAAACCGGATCAGCGTCATCGACTGGGTGACCACCACGACCCAGTGGAACCGCTTCAAGCCCACCCTGGACGCCATCTCGAAGTACTACCGCCCCCCGGCATCCACCACCCCGAGATGACCTCCGCGACGTGTACGAGGAGGAACGGCGCGGTGGCCGGCCAATGCTCGTCGGTGATGCGATGAGGAATCGGGATCGTGGGATGGCGATGAGGCATCGCGGGCCATTACATTCTCCAACTATGGTCGGTCGTATCTAGATCACAAGGAGAAGCGCATGAGCTGGCTCTCGGAGCGCCGCCTTCTCGGGCAGCTGCGCACAGGACCCACGGTTCTGCTGCCCGCCAAGTCGAGCCCGGAGGTGCTCCTGGAGACCCTGCGCCTGGCCGATCCCGCCGCGCACGTCGACGGCGACGACATCGTGCTCACGGGGATCCGGGTGAAGGGTGGTCTCGAACTGGCGGAGCCGGAGCTCCGCAAGCTTCTGATCACAGAAGAGGACCAACTCTGGGCTCATCGCATCGTCGCCGACGGCCCGCTGCCCGTGAACGGTTTCGACAAGGGGCTGGCGGAGGGCATCGCCTATCGCCTCGGCGGCCGGGCGATGACGAGGGGCCAGATGAACGACCCCTCCGAGGACGACCTCGTGGGTCCACTCGCATATCTCGGGGAGATGCCGCCGCATGAAGAGATGATCTCGCTGCTGCGAGGCCATCTGCGCCCTGCCGAATCGTTGAAGGAAGCCTGGCAGCAGACGGGTTCCTCCGAACTCCTCGACGGAATCGTCCACCGGTACAAGGAAGGCCTCCGGATGTACGGGGGGGCCGACATCATGGTGTCCGTCACCCATACGACCGAGATCCCCATGGCCGTGCGTGCCGTCATGCCCTACGCGACAGAGGTGGCCCTGGTCGACGTGCGTCCCTTCGAGGACTCCGACGGCACGATCCTCCTGACCGGGGACGAGGCCCTGCTCGACATCGGGGTGGCGGCTATAGCCGTCGCGGACGCCTTCAACGGGCTGGTGACCGACCTGTGGGGCTTTCAGATCTCCACACCGGAAGATCTGCTCCCTGGCGACTCCACGTGACGCCGCCGCCGTCCTGTT
Organism: Sphaerisporangium sp.; assembly: GCA_025964675.1. Taxonomy (GTDB): domain Bacteria; phylum Actinomycetota; class Actinomycetes; order Streptosporangiales; family Streptosporangiaceae; genus Sphaerisporangium. The sequence goes on from JAOPYI010000178.1 coordinate 8,016, forward strand.
GATGCCCGGCCTGGACGCGGGAGGATCCATACGGCTCCCCCGGGGCCCAGACCCGCAGGACGGGGCCCCTCGGGTCAGCCGACGTGGACCGGTGGGCGGTGGGTGTCGTCAGGCTCGGCCTGGCGGAGGACCTCGCGGGTGAGGGGCGCGACGTCGCCCCCGCCGAAGACGAGGTAGCGCAGCAGGGCGGTGACCGGGTTGCCCTCCGACCAGTGGAAGTAGACGTGCGGGAGCTTGCCCGTCTCGTCGCGGATGTGGAGCAGGACGGCCGCTATCGCGTTGGGGACCGTGGCGCCCTCGACCCGCAGGATCTTGTAGCCGTGGCGCTCCTCACCCCGCACGCACAGCTCGGAATGGAACTCCGAGGCATCCTCGACCGTGACCTCCAGGAAGAGCAGGGGCTCGTCGTCGGGCAGGTGGTGGTTGCGCCGCGTCTCGTAGTCCTTCTCGGCGTACTCACGCTCGTCGCGTGCGTCGGGCTCGTTGGCGATGATGCGGATCTTGCCCGGGACGTCGAGGAGGCTCTTCGCCTCGTCGTCCAGCTCGATGGCGCTGACGCGCAGCTCGGTGGAGCGCGTGGCCCGGGAGATGAACGAGGTGACCACGATGGCGAGGACGAAGAAGAACGCGATCTTCAGGCCGTCCGGGCGCTCGATGATGTTCGCGATGGCCGTGTAGGCGAGGATCAGCGCCACCACGCCGAAGCCGGCTGCCCTGCCGCGCCTGCGCTTCTGCCATGACGACAGTGTGACCGCGACAGCGGCCGAGAGGATCAGCGCCAGCACCCCAGTGGCGTACGCGCCGCCCTGCTCCTCGACGCCCGCGTGGAAGAAGATCGTGATGGCGAAGGCGATGCCGATGAACACCAGCACCAGCGGACGCACCGCCCGAGTCCAGTCGGGGGCCATGCCGTACCTGGGAAGGTAGCGCGGCACGATGTTGAGCAGCCCCGCCATGGCCGACGCGCCGGCGAACCAGAGGATGGCGATCGTGCTGAGGTCGTACGCCGTGCCGAAGACGTCGCCGAGGTATTCGTGGGCCAGGTAGGCGAGGGCGCGCCCGCTGGCCTTGCCGCCCTCCTTGAACTCCTGGGCCGGGACCAGCACGCTGGTCGCGAAGCTACTGGCGATCAGGAAGACGCTCATGATCAACGCGGCGGTGGTCAGCAGCAGTCTGGCGCCCTTGACGCGCTCCGCCAGGTTGCCCTTCACCAGGGGCATCACCGCGACGCCGGTCTCGAACCCGGAAAGGCCGAGCGCGAGCTTCGGCATCACGAACAGCGAGACGCCGATCATCGCGAGCGGCCCCGCGTGCTCGGTGGTGAGGGCGTGCTGCCAGTCGCCCACCATGCCAGGATGCCCGATGACCTGCACGACGGCCGTGACCAGGACGACCACGTTGAACAGGAGATAGACCGCCACCAGGACGACCGCCAGGCCGATGGCCTCGCTGAAGCCCCCGAGGAACACCACGCCCAGCAGCGCGATCAGCACAAGGGTGATCGGGACCTTCCATCCGTCGAGGAAGTCGGGGACGAAGGGGTTCTGCAGGACGTGAGCCGTGGCGTCGGCCGCGGACAGAGTGATTGTCACGACGAAGGCCGTGGCGACGAAGCCGAGCAGGAACAGCACGAGCAGCTTGCCCCGCCACCCGGGCAGGAGACTTTCGAGCATGGAGAGCGAGCCCAGGCCGTTCGGGCTCTCGGCGGCCACCGCGCGGTAGGTCGGCAGGGCGCCGAACAGGGTGAGCGCGACGAGCAGCAGCGTGGCGATGGGCGACAGCGACCCGGCGGCGAGCGCGGCGATGCCCGGCTGGTAGCCGAGCGTCGAGAAGTAGTCGACACCGGTGAGGCACATGACCTGCCACCAGTGGTGCTGCTCGTGGGGCGCCGGCTCGGCGTGGTGGCCGACGGACTTGCGGTCGGACTGGAGCAGGCCGTGCAGCAACCATGCTCGTAGCTTGTCGTCGGCGCGCTCTGTTGACGCCGGCGGAGTAGATGTGGCCGCCACTGTCACCCCTTTGTAAGTGCCGCCGGACGACAGGAACCCTACTCAACAGGCGCGGGTGACGGTGACCAACCCCGCCTTCCTGTGGACAACTCTGACAAGGACCTGCTGAGCCCCGGTCATGACCTGTTGAAGAACGGCCGGGCAGGCGCGGGGCCCATGGCATGATGTGACTCTCGGTACTTGCAATGGTTTTCATAATCAGATTGGATTCGACATATGAGAGTTGCCTTCGTCGGCAAGGGCGGCAGCGGCAAGACCACGCTGTCGTCCCTGTTCGCCAGGTACGCCGCGCGGCAGGGAGGGCCTGTCGTCGCGGTCGACGCCGACATCAACCAGCATCTTGGCCTCGTCCTCGGCCTCGACCCGTCGGCGCTGCCGGAGCCGCTCGGCACCCACATCGGCGACATCAAGGAGTACCTGCGGGGAGAAAACCCCCGGGTGACCTCGGCCGCGTCCATGGTGAAGACCACCCCGCCCGGCCGAGGATCCCGGCTGGTGAGCGTCAACGACCCCTTCTTCATGGAGCGGTTCGCCACGACCGTCCAGGGCTTCGACCTCATGGTCACCGGCCCCTTCAGCGAGGATGACTTGGGCGTCGCGTGCTACCACTCCAAGGTCGGCGCGGTGGAGCTCTTCCTCAACCACCTGGTCGACGGCCCCGACGAGTACGTCATCGTCGACATGACCGCGGGCGGCGACTCGTTCGCCTCCGGGCTGTTCACCCGGTTCGACATGACGTTCCTGGTCGCCGAGCCGACGCGGCAGGGCGTGAGCGTCTACCGGCAGTATCGCGACCACGCCCGCGACTTCGACGTGCCGATCGCGGTGGTCGGCAACAAGGTGCACTCCGAGGCCGACGTCGCCTTCCTGCGCGAGCAGGTGGGCGACGACCTGCTGGTCTGCCTGGAGCACTCACCGGCCGTCCGGGCCATGGAGCAGGGCCGGGGGTTCGCCCTCGACGACCTCGAGCCGGCCAACCAGGAGGCCCTGGCCGTGCTCATGGGCCACCTGCGCGCCCAGGAGAAGGACTGGGAGAAGTTCGGCCGCGAGGCGATCGAGTTCCACACGCGCAACGCGCGGGCGTGGGCCAACCGCGCCACCGGCGAAGACCTCCTCCAGCAGATCGACCACGACTTCGTCTTCGGCGAGCGGCCCACCGTCAGTGCCGGATGAGCCCGCTGGCCAGCCCTTACGCGACTGTCCCCCCGACGACACCTGGAGTCATGCCGACGCGACGCCTAACGTCGGATTCGTCCCTCCCGAGAGGAGAACCAAGCATGTCGCTGACCGTTCCGAACGAGCTCCTCGACCAGGCCCGTGCGGGTGACGTCGACGACGAGGCGTTCCTTGCCTGCGTCCGCGACTCCCTCCCCTACGCCTGGTCCCTGATCACCGGGCTGGTCCGGCAACGCCAGGAGAGCGGCGCCGAGTTCACCGACAACCACACGCCACCGCCGGACGAGGCCGCTCGCGGCCAGTTGCTGCGCTGCCTGGCCAGCGACGCGATGCGCGGTGCTCTGGAGCGCCACTTCGGCGTGCGGCTCGCCTTCCAGAACTGCCACCGCGTCGCGGTGTTCGACCCCACGGCCGAGAAGGCGCACGCGGAGTTCGTCACCGCTCGCTCGCAGATCCTCAACCAGCAGCCCGACCTGGTCGACTGCTGACAGGCGCGTCTCCCCACGGCTCCCGCCCCAAACGGCGGGAGCCGTGGCGTTCCTACTCCGCGGAGAAACGCACCGGTGCCAGATCGGCGGCCAGGTAGCGCGCCGCCACGTGCAAAGCCCGTAGCGTCGCGGCCACCGAGGGCCGGTTCACGCTCGACCCCCTGACGACGGCCTGCACCTCGCGGGTGACCGGGTTTCCTGGAAACTCCCGCACCGCGACGCCTCGTACACCCGCGGCCAGGGCCAGCGCGGGCACGGCGGCGATGCCGATGCCCTTGGACACGAGGCTGAGGATGGTTCCGAGGCCTTCGAACTCCCACGGCACGGGCTGCGCGCCTCCCACGTCCGCGAGCAGCCTGTCCACGGCCATACGGGACGGCTCGCCGTCGGGGGTCGCCATCCACGGCTCGTCGCGCAGGGCCCACAGATCCACAGGGACCGACGGGTCCGCCATCCGGTGCCGTCGCGGCACGACCAGCACGATGGGATCCCGGAGCAGCGGCAGGACGCGCAATGCCTCGGTGTTGCGGGCACGGACGCGCCCGTACCAGTCGTCCACGAGCGCGATGTCGACCTCGCCCGCCTGCACCTCCCGCATGCCGCGCCCGGAGCGACTCTGCCGTAGCCGCAGGGACAGCGCCCTGTGGCGGCGCAGCGACCTCGCCAGCACGGGCGCGAAGGCGACCGCCGCGGTGGGGAAGGCCGTCACCACCACGCGGCCGGAAGGAGTGGCCGCGTGGGCGGAAAGGTCGGACTCGGCGGTCTCGACCATGGCGAGGATCCGCTCGGCGTGCTCGACGAGGCGGTGGCCCGCGTCCGTCAGCTCGGCACTCCGGGACGTACGGTCCAGTAGAACCGAGCTCGTCTCGCGTTCCAGGGCCGCGAGCTGCTGGGAGACCGCCGAGGCGCTGTACCCGAGCGCGGTGGCGGTGGCCGCGATACTGCCTCTGCGCGCGAACTCGCAGAGGAGTGCCAGACGCCGGAGGTCGAGCATCACTTCTCCTTATGGTCACCCACGAAAAGCCTCGCTTGTACTGATGGGTCTACCCGCTCAAGCTTGGGAACGTTCCCGAGTAGTAGGAGGTTATGACCTTGAACATCACGCTTTCAGCCACTCTGGCAGCGAATGAGGAAATTGCCCGAAGACGTCGCGCCGGGCAGCGGGTCTTGAACCTGGCCTTCGGCGAGGCCGGTCTACCCGTGCACCCGGCTCTACGCGAGCGCCTCGCCGACGCCTCGCGGGAGAACGGATACGGTCCCGTCGCGGGCGCCGCAGGCCTCCGCGAGGCGGCGGCCGGCTACTGGGACCGGCGTGATCTGCCCACCGATCCCGAGCTGGTCGTCTGCGGCCCAGGGAGCAAGCCGCTCCTGTACGCGCTGCTGCTCGCGATCGGCGGCGACATCGTCCTGCCGATGCCGAGCTGGGTGAGCTACGCGGCCCAGGCCGACCTCGTCGGCGTCCGCCCGATCATGGTTCCCACGCCCCCCGGCGAGGGGGGGACGCCGGACCCGGATCGCGTCGTGGGCGCCGTCCTGCACGCCCGCGCTCAGGGACGTACGGTGAGCTCGTTGCTCGTCACCCTGCCCGACAACCCGACGGGCAGGCTGGCGACGCCGGACACCGTCAGGCGGCTGGTACAGGTCGCCCGCGACCTCGACCTGGTGATCATCTCGGACGAGATCTACCGTGACCTCGTCCACGACCCGGAAGCCGCCTTCCTCAGCCCGGCGGACATCGCACCGGAACGCACCATCGTCACCAGCGGTCTGAGCAAGAGCCTCGCGCTCGGCGGGTGGCGTATCGGAGTGGCGCGGCTCACCTCGGTCCCGCTTCGCGACAGGCTCCTCGCCATCGCGTCCGAGATCTGGTCCAGCGCTGCCGCCCCGGTGCAGCACGCGGCGGCGTACGCGTACACCGAGCCGCCCGAGATCGTGGAACGCGTCGACGCCAGCAGGCGGCTCCACGGCATCGTGGCCCGGGCGGTGGCCGACCGATTCGCCAGAGCGGGCGCCGCGGTTTCGTACCCGCATGGAGGGTTCTACCTCTACCCCGACCTGGCGCCGCTGCGTCGGTTCGCCACCTCGGGCGAACTCACCTCGGCCCTCCTCGACGGCCACGGAGTCGGCGTGCTGCCGGGAAGCGTCTTCGGCGACACGCCGGGAAACCTCCGCGTGCGGGTCGCCACCAGCCTGCTGTACGGCGAGGGGGAGGAGCAGCGGACGGCCACTCTCACGAGCGACGAACCACTCGATCTGCCATGGGTGGCCGCGTCTCTCGGGCACCTCGAGGAGGCGCTCGCGATGTTCACCGAGAAGAGGCGATTCGCCGCCTGGATCCCCTCTCCCCTGACCCCGGTCACCCAGTGACGATCGTTACCGAACCTTTACCTTCCCCCTGAGCCGGCGATCGACGATATCAGGCCTCTGACCTGCGGATTTATCGTACTGATCAGCGCTTTCCCGGACGCTCACCAAGATGTTCCATACGATTTGGCGCAGCATCTGGTAGGGAGCCCTCATCATGTGCTCATGCCCGCTTTTGTCACCCTGTCCGGGCGCTCCGTGCGCCTGGAACCTCTCAGCCTGGCGGTGGTCGACGACCTGGTCACCGCGGCGAGTGAAGACCGCTCCACTTATAACTTCACTCGTGTTCCCGCAGGCCGGGAAGAGATGACCTCGTACGTCGAGGCAGCTCTGGCTGAGCAGGCGGAGGGCTGCACCATGCCCTTCGCCATCCGGTGGCTGCACACCGACAGAATCGTCGGTGCCACCCGTCTCATGCACCTGGAGTACTGGCAGGGTCCCCTGCCCTGGCCTCCCGGCGCGCGGGGCGTGGTGGGCGAGGTCCCGTCCGTGGCGGACATCGGTTACACCTGGCTGGCCGCATCGGCCCAGGGCACCAGCGTGAACCGTGAGAGCAAGTACCTTCTGCTCTCGCACGCCTTCGAGACCTGGCAGGTCCACCGCATCACCCTGAAGGCGGACGTGCGCAACGTACGCTCCCGTGTCGCCATCGAGGCCCTCGGCGCACACCTCGACGGGGTGCGGCGGGCGGAGAGTCGAGGCGCCGACGACACGGTCCGAGATACCGCGTACTACTCAATCCTGAGTTGCGAATGGCCCGGGGTGCGAGAACGGATGCACGCGAGGCTCGGCCTCGTGGAAGCCGCGTGAGGTCCCCGTTCCTTCGATGAACCCATGGAACAGACGGCCCGCCCGGAAGCCTTCGTGGCTTCCGGGCGGGCTGTGTGTTTTCCCCCGCGTTTCCCCCGCGTGGTTCCCCCGCGATTTCCCCGTGTGGTGCTGCCGCGGTTCCCCAGCGATCCGTGGCGCCGTGCGGGGGGAGACCGTACGTCTCCCCCGCGACGATTACTGGTTGTCGCTCTCGTAGATGTAGTCCCAGCGACCGCAGTAGCTCTTCTTGCCGTGGTTGCTGTCGTAGTAGCAGACGCGGACCTGGATGTTGTCGACGTCGTCCTCGTAGAAGTGGAAGTAGCGGTAGCCGCCGGAGCCGCACTTCTTGGCCCAGTACGTCGACTCGTCGCCGTCGGAGTTCTCGAACTTCACCTGGACGTAGCCGCATAGCCAGCCCGGCGAGCCCTTGTCGTACACCTTGCCCTCGACGTGGAAGCGACTGTTGTCGTCCTCCCACACGTGGCCCTTGGCCTTGGCACGCGAGCCGTTGAACCACTTGGAGTAGTCGTAGCCCCAGTAGTCCTCGAAGTCGAAGCTGGAGGTGGCGGAGGCGGAGGTGGTCTTCGTGACGGTCGCGGCGCTGGCCGAGGTGGCGACAGCGGGGACACCCACCGCGATGACGGCGGAGGCGGCGGCGAGGCCGAGCATGTTGCGGATGGAGCGGCGCATGTGGTTCTCCTGAAATGAGGGGCTCCCCGGATTTCTTGGTGCCCGGGGCTTATGTCCAAGTGATAGAACCCATCGCCTGCAGGTCGCTTACAACGGCCTTACCTTCGCCTGCAAGGCGCTTGAGGTGGCCCTTGCCGGACCCGGTCACGAGTACCGGATCCGGCGATGTGGCCGGTTGTCTGACGTGGCCGCCCCCGCGTAGGGGCCACGCTCAACTGCCAACAGCATGGGCTCGGGCGTTCAACGCCAGATCAACGAGGAATCAACGCCTGGATTAACGTCAAGGTGTTCGCATAGGGCAGAAAGCATCTGGGGAACTATCATTTGCATATAAAACTTTTGTAAAAGGGTGGGGAACACGGAAAATGCCTGGTCAAGGCACTGAGGCTGGCCTTCGATTCGCTGTACTCGGACCGGTCCAGGCCTGGCTGGACGGCCGTGAGCTGGAGCTCGGCACTCCATTGCAACGCTCCATCCTGGCCATGCTCCTGCTCCGCGAGGGCCGCGCGGTGACCCCGACGGAGATGATCGACGCGATTTGGGGCGAGGACGCGCCGCCCCGGGCGCTGGGCGCGCTGCGCACGTACGTCTCCCGGCTGCGGGCCGTGCTCGAGCCCGGCCGCTCGCCACGGGTGCGTCCCGAGCTGCTCACCTCGGTCGGGCGGGGCTACGCCCTCCGGCTCCCTCCGGGCGCCCTCGACCTGGCCGTGTTCGAGCGCCGCGTCACCGGCGCCGAGGCCCAGCGCCGGGCGGGCCACCTCACGGGCGCCGCGGAGACCGTACGAGAGGCCCTCGCGCTGTGGTCCGGCGAGCCGCTCGCCGGCGCCGTCGGCCCGTACGTCGAGAGCCAGCGGGGCAGGCTCGTCGAGCGCCGCATCGGAGTCCTCGAAACCCTTATGGAGCTGGACCTGGAGCTGGGCCGGCACGCCAACGTCATCCCCGAGCTCATCTCGCTGACGGCCGAGCATCCGCTCAGGGAGCGCCTGCGCGGCCAGCTCATGCTCGCGTACTACCGATGCGGCCGGCAGGCGGAGGCGCTCGCGGTGTTCAGCGACACCCGGCACGCGCTGGTCGAGGAGCTCGGCATCGACCCGGGTCCCGAGCTGGCCTCCCTCCAGCAGCGCGTCCTCGCCGCCGACCCCCGGCTCGGGTGGACCGCCACCGAGCCCGTACGGCCCGTCTCCGGTGACGAGCCGCGTGCCGGGAGCGCGGGCAAGCAGGGCGACGGACCGGCCACGGACACCCAGGACTCCCCGCACGAGACCTCGCACGAGATGCCCCGCCCCGCGCAGCTCCCCGCCGCCGTGAACGACTTCACGGGACGCAGGCAGGTCGTCAACCGGCTGCGCACGCTGCTGACAAGCACCGGCAGCGGCGAAGGCGTGCCCGTCGCCGCCGTCTCCGGCATCGGCGGCGTCGGCAAGACGACCCTTGCCGTGCACGTGGCCCACTCGCTCCACGAGGTGTTCCCCGACGGTCAGCTCTACGCCGACCTGCGAGGATACGGCGAGGAGCCGACGGCGCCCGAGTCGGTGCTGGCCGCTTTCCTGCGTGCCCTCAGCATCCCCGTCGACATCATCCCCGACGGCCTCTCGGAACGTGGCGCGCTCTTCCGGTCGCTGCTCGCCGACCGGCGCATGATCGTGCTGCTCGACAACGCACGCGACGCCGAGCAGGTGGAGCACCTGCTGCCGGGCACGGCGGGATGCGCGGCCATCATCACCAGCCGGGTCAAGCTGGCGGACCTGCCCTCGGCACGGCTGCTCGACCTCGAGGTCATGGAACCCGAGGAGGCGCTGAGCCTGTTCTCGGCCGTCGCGGGACCCGAGCGTGTGGCCGTCGAGCGCGCCGCGGCCATGGACGTCGTGGCCATCTGCGGCTTCCTGCCGCTGGCGGTCCGGATCGTGGCGGCCAGGCTCGCGGCCAGGCCTGCGTGGACGGTCGCCTCGCTCTCGCCTCGGCTCGCCGACGAGCGGCGCCGCCTCGACGAGATGCGGATCGGCCACATCGGCGTGGACGCCACGTTCTCCCTCGGGTACGGGCACCTCGAACCGGGACAGGCACGTGCGTTCCGGCTGCTCTCACTCCCGAACGGCCCCGACATCTCCGTCCTGGCGGCCGCGGCCGTGCTCTCGCTGAGCACCATCGAGGCCGAGGACATACTGGAGTCGCTGGTCGACGTGAGCCTGCTGGAGGCTCCCGCCCCCGGCCGCTACCGCTTCCACGACCTGCTGCGGCTCTTCGCGCGCAAGCAGGCCGAGGCCACCGAGCACCCGACCGCGGGCGCGCTCGCGTTGCGGCGCCTGCTCGGGTTCTACCTCGCGTCGGCCCAGGGGGCCCACCGGCTCGCGTACGAAGGGAGCGTGATCTCCGACCACCTGGTGTCCACGGGGATCACCGGCCGCCGCTTCGCGGGCGCCGACGAGGCCGTCACCTGGCTCACCGTCGAGGCCGAGGCTCTGTTCGCCACGATCGGGCAGACGGCCGATTCCCACCCGGCGCCCGACACCCTTCTGCCCGCCGCGGACCTTCTGCTCGCCATGGAGCCGCTGCTGGAGTCGGGCGCGTACGTCCGCGAGTTCGGCGGGCGTGCGGGGGCGGTGCTCGCCACCGCGCAGGCCATCGGCGACCAGTCAAGCGAGCTGCGCTGCCGGTACGTCCTCGGCAGGGTCCTCTTCGGGGCAAACCGGCTCAGCGACGCCGAGGAGCAGTTCCGTACCGCCCTGGACCTCGCTGGGACCATCGGCGACCGGATCGTCACCGGCGAGATCTTCAACGCGCTCGCCGTCGTGGCCGGGCGCCAGCGCCGCCACGAGGAGGCGCTGACCTGGTTCGACTCCGCGCTCAAGGCATACAGGGAGATCGGCGCGGCTGCCGGTGAGGCGCTCGTGGCCAGCTACTCCGCCCGTGACCATCTCGGGCTCGGCCACCCCGAGGAGGCCATCGCCGCCGCCGAACGCGGCCTCGCGATCTTCTCCGAGCTGGGCAGCGGAGCGGGTACGGCCCGGGCGCGCTACCACCTGGGCATCGTGCTGTCCCGGGTGGGCCGGCTCACCGAGGCGGTCGTCCACCACGCCGAGTGCCTCGACTTCTTCCGCGCCGGCAACCAGAAGGTGTGGGAGCAGCGGGTGTGCTGCAGGCTCGCCGAGACCTTCATCGCCGCCGGGCGCTACAAGGACGCGGCCGGCCACGCCGAGCAGGCTCTCACGCTCAGCAAGGAGATCGGCCACCCGTACGGCGAGGCGTTGTCACTCACCGTGCTCGGGAGGGCCCTCGCCGGGCTCGGTAGCGTCCGGCGGAGCGGCGACTGCCTCAAGCGGGCCTTCGACATCTTCACCCGTCTGGGCTCCCCCGAGGCCGACGACCTCCGCGCTCTCCTGAAGCTCGACCAGGTCAGCGATTAACTCACGCACACCGCAGAAGGGGTCGTCGTCTAATCGCGTCATCCACACGTGATTGATCACCTCAAGGCTCACCGCATCCCACGTTCGGGCTCTTTTCTGGGGGTGGTACCAGGTGCATGGGGTATTTCTAGACACTTCCAAGCGGTTTGCGTACTTCTAATGCATATAGGCGCTTTAGATCCTTGTAAGTACTTTTTTTCAACGCTCTCGGTGCTTAGCGATGCCCGGCCGGTCGTCCGCCACCGCTCGGCGCCAGGGGGCCCGGTGTCTACCAGGAGGCGCCTCGCGGCGACCGGCCGCCTAGCTACGACGACCGGCCGGACGTCGACACGGATCTCGAACCCCCCAAGCTCCGTGCCCACCCCCAAAGGCTCCCGCCCATGGTTCAACATCGAATCAACGCCGGATCAACACCACGAGATTGACAACGCCGCCCAGGCGGCCGGAGCCTGCTGAACCAGGCTTGGCCAGGACAGCCACCGCGAAGGGTGCCGGCGCATGAGTGCAATGACCTGGGGCACCGGGAACTCAAGTCGTTCGCAAGCCGCGCTTAAGCGGGTACAGATACGACTGGGGCGTACGCTACCCGCACCAGATGTTCCAAGGAGCGGATCTCGATGTTGATCCCATGCTTCGCGTGTGAGTCCCGGTTCCAACCGGATGAATATTTTCCCGCGTGCCACGACTACCACCGCGGCATGGATCTCGTCGCGTGGACCTGCCCGAGCTGCGGCAACCGAGACGACCTGAGAGTCCTGCCCGGCGCCATCGGCTTCGGCTACCCCCGCCACGGGCGCTTCGACGTCCAGGACCGCTTCCAGATTCCCGGCCTGCGCCGCCAGCGCCAAGAGCTCCGCCTGGACATCTCCCTGGACAAAGAGGTCTGGCGTGTCACCACCAGACTCCGCCAGTTCGCCTAATGAGGTGACCGCTTCCCTTCGCCGGGTCAGGTGCCACCGCCGGCCCGAGGAGCCCGGGACTCGGGGCAGTCGACTGGCCGGCGACTGAGCCACAGCGGCGGCCGAAGACGCGCACCGATGAACCCGCCGGCCCACATCCTGGGCCGAGCCATATCGACCATGACCTCGCCGTCATGACCGCCGCGCCGGTCATGACATGGCCATTTCTTGCGACATGGACAGCGCGCACCGCACGCGACCAGCGGATCAATCTGTCGTAGCGCCTTCGCACGCAAGGAAACGCCGCAGAACCGCCGCATGCCGACGTCCAGGAAGTCTTGTCGACGTCGGCGGGCCACCTGCCTGCCCTCACGGATGTCGAGCAGCCCTCAGGGCCCAAGCCCGTCCGCCGCCAGTGGATCAGTGCTTGCCAAGAGGGATACACCACGCCCGACCCCGAAAGCATTAATCGTCTTGACAATAAAGTTTGTCGGTGAGATGGTTGCCACATGTTCGAAGTAGCGCAGATCCAGAGCCGGTCCCGGCCACGACCTCGCTCCACCGAGAACACCAAGGACACCAAGCGGGCTCTGGCAGTCCTGGCCGGCCCGGCTCGATGAACGACGAGCACGATGACTGAGCGCGACGGCCGCGGCACCGAGCCGCACCCCGACCGCACCGGCCCGATACCAACAAGTCAGGGCGCAGTCCGCCTGCGCCGTAGACCACCGATCACGAAGGAAAGTGCGATGAGTGTGAGCCTCGAAGCCGGTCCGGGTCCGCGGGCCGGGCGGCGGGAGTGGATCGGGCTGGCGGTGCTGGCCCTGCCGACGTTGCTGATGTCGCTGGACATCAGTGTGTTGTATCTCGCGTTGCCGCATCTCAGCGCGGGTTTGGGCGCGGACGCCACCCAGCAGTTGTGGATCTTGGATATCTACTCGTTCATGCTGGCGGGGTTCCTCGTCACGATGGGCACCCTGGGCGATCGGATCGGGCGCCGCCGGTTGCTGCTGACCGGGGCGGCCGCGTTCGGGGTCGCCTCGATCCTGGCGGCGTACTCGGTCAGCCCGCAGATGCTGATCGCCTCCCGGGCGCTGCTGGGCATCGCCGGCGCCACGCTGATGCCCTCGACCATGGCCCTGATCCGCAACATGTTCAAAGACCCCAAGCAGATGGGCACCGCCATCGGGGTGTGGTTCGCCTGCTTCATGGGCGGCATGACCGCAGGCCCCCTGGTCGGCGGCATCCTGCTGGAGCACTTCTGGTGGGGCTCGGCCTTCCTGCTCGGGGTCCCGGTCATGGTGCTGCTGCTCATCGTCGGCCCCCGCCTGCTGCCGGAGTACCGCGACCCGGCCGCCGGCCGCCTGGACCTCGCCAGCGTCGCGCTGTCACTGGCCGCGATCCTGCCGGCCATCTACGGCCTGAAGGAACTCGCCCGCACCGGTGCGCACCCCGCACCCGTCATCGCCCTGGTGGTAGGGGTCGCGGTGGGGGTGGTGTTCGTCCTGCGCCAGCGCACACTGCGAAGCCCCCTGCTGGACCTGCGACTGTTCGCCAACCGCGACTTCTCCACCTCCATGGGCGTCATGCTCCTGGGCGGCATCGTGATGGCAGGCACCACCCTGCTGTCCTCCCTCTACCTGCAGACCGTCCAGGGCCTGGGCCCGATGAACGCCGGACTGTGGCTCCTGCCCCAGAACATCGCAATGATCGTCGGCTCCATGACCGCCCCCGCCCTGGCCCGCAGGATCCGCCCCGCCTACGTCATCGCCACCGGCCTGCTCATCGCGGCGACCGGCCTCATCCTCCACACCCAGGTCCCCGCCACCGGCGGCCTGCCATGGCTGATCACCGGCCTGGTCCTGGCCTCCTTCGGCATCGCCTTCCCCATGGCCCTGACCATGAACCTCGTCATGGGCTCGATCTCCCCGCAAAAAGCCGGCTCCGCCGCCTCCGTCGGCGAGACCAGCGGCGAGTTCGGCGTCGCCATGGGCGTCGCCTCCCTCGGCAGCCTCGCCACCTACGTCTACCGCACCCAACTCCCCGCCGACCTCCCCACCGGCCTCCCGAGAAGCGCCGCCACCAGCGCCCACCAGAGCATCACCGCCGCCCTCGAGACCGCGAACCAGCTCACCGGACACCTGGCCACCGACCTCATTCACGCGGCACGCACGGCATTCACCAGCGGCCTGAACACCGTCGCCGCCGTCAGCGCCACCATCTTCATCGCCCTGGCCATCCTGTCCGCCACCATCCTGCGCAACAGCGGCCAACCCACACCGACCCCCCAGACCGCGGATGGCGCGGAGGCCCCGGTGAACCCGGCCTCCGACACTGCCGAGGACAACGGCACGCCGGCCGACGCGGACACCGCCAAGCCTTCCAAGCACCCCGTCCTGGCAAGCATCGACTAGCCGGCCTACCACCCAGTAGAAACCGGAGCTGGACGACCATGATCCCCAATCGTGGCCGTCCAGCTCCTTCTACGTGCTCAGACAGCGCAGATCCGACTCCCCTTTCGGGTGTGCCGCCCGCTTGTCCAGGGAGGTCAGGCGACCTGTCACGCCACCACGTCTGCGAAGCGGTCGATCTGCTCTATGTCGGAGGACCAGCAGTAGAGCATCACCTCGTCGGCGCCGACGTCGGTGAAAGCCGTCACTGCCTGCCGGATCGCCTCCGGTGTTGTCAGCATGCCGTTCACTACCTTGTCGGTGAAGTCGATGAAGTCGTAGTAAGCGCTGATGGCCTGGCGGGCCTCCTGTACGACGGGCTCCGGGCCGAGGGCGGCGTTGGCCTGGGCCACCAGGCGAGGACGGCCGGGACGCCCTGCGGACTGCCACGACGTCTCCACCGTACGGAAGAACCGGCCCATCTCGTCCGGTGAGAACATCGCCCCAAGGAACCCGTCACCCCAGCGGGCGACACGCTCGGCGGTGGCGGGGACGAAGCCACCGAACAACACCTCAGGACCACCTCGGCGAGCCGGTGCGGGTCCGATCGGCCCGGCATCCTCGCCGTACGGCTCTCCCGACCAGACGCGGCGCAAGGTCGCCATCCGCTCGTCGAGCACGCGTCCGCGACTCCGGTAATCCACATGCGCCACCCGGAAGTCGTCCTCCCGCACGCCCACGCCCACGCCGAGAGTGAACCGGCCACCGGAGAGGCGGTCGAGCGTCGCGGTCTCCTTGGCGAGCAGGGCGGTCTGGCGCAGCGGCGCGACCAGCACCTCGGTCATCACCCGGATCCGTGAGGTGGCCCCGGCGATGGCCGCCAAGGTCACCAGCGGCTCTGGGTTGTCGTACACGATGCGGTCGAGCAGGCCGAGGGTGGTGAAAGGACCGGCTTCGGCGCGACGAGCCCAGTCGAGCAGGGAATCTGGATCGCTGATGGGCAGACCGAGTCCTACGTTCACGATGGTCATCCCCGTCCTGCTACCGGACATCAACGGGGTTTCCCAATCTATGCGGGACGCCGGCCACCCGCCGCGCAGGCTCGCCAAAAGGCATTCCACCACTCTTCAATTAATCGGTTGCGTCCCGCGGTGAACGACAGTGAGGCTTGCGCGTCTGTGCGCTGACGGGAAGGGAGCAGCCAATGGCAAACGTAGCCGGGCTCGGGACCATGGCGGATCTGATCACGCCGATGGCGATACGGGTGGCGGCGACCCTGCGGATCGCCGACCACATCTCTCAAGGCATACGGACCGCACCGGAGCTGGCCGACAAGGCGGGCGTCGGCGCCGACGCGCTTGATCGCGTGCTCCGTCATCTCGCGGCCCAAGAAGTGCTGAACCGCGACGAGTCCGGGCGGTACGCCCTGACCGAGCGGGGCGAGGGGCTACGCGACGATCACCCGTCGGGCCTGCGTGCCATGCTGGACATCGAGGGTGACATCGGACGCGCCGACCTGTCCCTCGTCCACCTCCTGCAAACCGTGCGCACGGGCGAGCCCGCCTTCCACGTGCACTACGGACGCTCCTTCTGGGACGACCTGGCGACCGACCCCACGCGCACCGCCTCGTACGACAGGCAGATGGGCAGCGACGTCTCAGCCGACGCCCCCTCCATCGTCGCGGCGTACGACTGGGGATCGCTTGGCCACCTGATGGACGTCGGCGGCGGGAACGGCGCGCTGCTGTCCGCCATCCTCGGCGCTTACCCTGCCTTGCGCGGCACGGTCTTCGACCAGCCGGCCACGGCGGAAACGGCCCGGAAGACGCTGGAGGCGGCCGGTCTCTCCGGCCGGAGCGACGTCGCGGGCGGCAGCTTCTTCGAACCCCTGCCGCCGGGCGCCGGAGGCTACATCCTCTCGGCGATCATCCACGACTGGGACGACGACGCGTCGAAGGCGATCCTGCGACGCTGCGCGGAGGCCGCGAGCGAGGGTGGCGCGGTGTTCGTCGTGGAGAAGATCGGTGCCGACGGCCAGTCGCTCCGTACCGGAATGGACCTGCGGATGCTCGCCTATTTCGGCGGCAAGGAACGCGGCGTCTCCGAGCTCACCACGCTCGCCACCGACTCCGGCCTCCGGGTTGCGGCGGTGCACCCAGCGGGAGAGCTGTCGATCCTGGAGCTCAGATCTCTCTGACGCCTTCCGCGGGCACAAAGCGCTGGACCTGCGGCGAGGTCTCGTCATGCCCGGCGGGTAGTCCTCACTCGAGGCGCAGGCTGTGCCAGGCGGCCTCGCAGAGTGCCTTGATCTCCTCTTCGGTGGGCTGGTGTACGCCGGAGAACCACAGACGGCACATCTCGGTCGCGGGCCCGAGCCACAGGACGTAACACATCGTGGGATGCACGGGACGGAGCACGCCGTCCTTCATGTGAGGCCGCCACCAGTCGGACACCTGACGGAAGAACGCGCGGCGGGAGTCCCCGACCTCGGGGCCGCCGGGCTCCCCGCGGCGGGGCGGCCGCTCGCTGATCAGGATGCGCGCCCGTTCCGGATGCTCGCCGCACCACGCCATGTGCATGGCCACGATCGCCTCGATGCCGCCCTGGGCGCTCTCGTGCCGGCACAGCTCGTCGAGGAAGGCCTGCTGGTACATGTTCTGGATCTCGGAGTAGAGCACCCCGAAGACGTGTTCCTTGCTGGCGAAGTGGTGATAGAAGCTCCCCACGCTGACCCCGCTCTCCTCGCGGAGGCTGGCGAGCGTGGTGGCGGAGACCCCGTCCTGGCTGAAGCGGCGCAGCGCGCCCTCGATGATCCGGGTGCGGCCGTCTCGTCCGTTCTTCGCGCTCTTCACAGAGTCAATGGTGGCCCAACAGAACCTTATTCTGCAAACTCTTGGGGTACCTCATCTTAACGACCTTGGTCAGGTTTTCAACACCCGATCCGCCTGGAACGTGCCGATCCTGGCGAGAATCTCGACCGTGCCGGACTCGACGCGCACCTCGGCGTCCGGCCACCAGCGCTTGACGATGGACAGGACCTTGCGGTTCTCCCCCATGACGTCCATGCCGACGGAGACCGCGCCCCGCGCGACGGCCCGCCGCAGCAGCGCCCGTACGAGACGCGAGCCGAGCCCGAGCCCCTGCCACTCGTCCGCGACCATCACCGCGATCTCGGTGGCGTCGGGCCGCCGGAAGCTCATCGCGTGGCCAAGGACACGCTCGTCGCCGTCCACGGCGAGCAGGACGTCACGGCGATCGTCCCTGGCGATCAGGGCGCCGACCAGCCGCTTGTCCGGCCGCGTCAGGCCCGTGAAGAAGCGCAGGGTCTGGCTACTCAGGGAGAGGCCCTCGACCAGCGCCCTCACCCTCTGCTCGTCGTCCATCCGCGCGGGCCTGATCTGGACCGCCGGCACCGCCGCCGGGGCGGAGATCTTGGGGATCGCCACCTGAGTTCGCGTCATGGACTCAGCCTTCCTCAGGCCACCTGAGTCTGTCAACTAGACTTAGGCGCGTTGGAGGGACGAAAAATGAGCGCCTACGATGCCAGAATGAGCGACCCAAACCCCTACCGGGTGGAGAACTGCTCCATCGAACGCACCCTCGCGGTCCTCGGCGAGAAGTGGACTTGGCTGGTGCTCAGGGAAGCCTTCAACGGGGTGCGCAGGTTCGCCGACATACAGGCCGGCACCAGGGCTCCCCGGCAGGTGCTCAGCGCCCGGCTGGCGAGACTCGTGGACGAGGGCCTGCTGCGCAAGGTGCCTTACCGCGAGCCCGGGCGCCGTCAGCGGGACGAGTACCGCCTCACGCAGAAGGGCCTCGACCTCTATCCGATCATGGTGAGCCTCATGCACTGGGGCGACCGCTACATGGCCGACCCCGCCGGCCCTCCCGTGGTGCTCACCCACCGCGACTGCGGCTCGCCCATCGACGTGCACCTGCGCTGTGACGACGCTCACGAGGTGCCGTCGCCGCGCGAGGTCACCCCGCGGCTGGGCCCCGGCGCCAGGCTCGCCGGCCAGAGCGCGCGCGAGGTCAGTGCTTCTGTACGGCCCGGAGCACCCGCTTGAAGGCGAGCAGCGAGGCCGCCGCCGCGAGCACCATGAGCACGGCCACCGCCGCCGTCCTGACGATCAGATAGGTCTCGATGGACTCGCTGAACAGCAGCCACAGGCTGAGCGTCCCGTTGACGAACTGAACGGTCCCCCACAGCAGCGACAGGTGCATGAAGAACCGTCGCATGCGTGGGTGATGGATCAGGTGGTCGGGCAGCGGCACGAGGTCGGTCGTGACCCGCTGGATCAGCGGGCGCGGCGCGGCGGCCGTGGTCAGGAACGCCAGGCTCGCGCAGAACACCCCGAGCGTCGGCTGCAGGAAGTAGATCACCACGTCCCCTGTGACCAAGGCGAGCACCGCCCGTACCGTGATGGCGAGCATCGCGAGCAGGACGGTGCCGGGCACCGACCGCCGCCTGACCAGCCGCAGGGCCACCCCGCCGTACACCCAGGCCACCGCCATGACCAGCCCGCCGTGGATCCCGGCCACGATCAGCCCGGCGTAGAACACCGCGACCGGGAGGATCATGCCCTCCAGCACGCGAGGCACGGCATGCCGGATCAGGACGGGAATCCTGGGCAACGCCGGATGCTGCGCGGCGGAAGGCAACGCGAGAGTGGGCGCGGTCATGTTCGAGAGGGCTCCTGAAGCCAGAGCGGGATGCCGTGGGTGAACCCAAATGACCGTACGGCATGCCTCAGCCGTCCGCGAGTGGTTCCACGAGATCATGATCGCCGGCTGGCGAGGCCTTCACCGCGCCCAAGGACTCACGTGGAGACCACCCCTCCGTCCACGCCCGGACACGGCACGGGGGCAGGGGCTCTCATTACCCGCATGTCTTCGCGGGACAACTCGCAGGTCCAAGGCCACGGCCGATTCACGGACCACCCACCGGCTTGCCTAGGCTGACAGCGTGTACCGGTTCCTCCTGAGCCCTCGCTGGCTGGCGCTCCACGTGCTGGTCCTGCTGCTCATCCCCGCGTTCCTCTTCCTGGGACGCTGGCAGTTCGGGCGCTACGAGCAGAGGTCCTCGGCGAGCGCCCTGGCCACCGGTAACCTCGCCGCGGCGCCCGTGCCGCTGACCAGCCTCGACAAGCCTGGCTCGGCCGTGCCCGGCTCGGTCAGGTTCCGCGGCGTCACGGCCGCCGGCCGCTACGACGCGGCCCACGAGCTACTCGTCCGGCGCCGCACCCAGAACAGCCGGCCAGGCTTCTACGTGCTCACGCCTCTGATCACAGCCGACGGCACCGCCGTGATCGTCAACAGGGGCTGGGTCAAGATGGGGCCGACCGCGGACGCTCCGCCGGAGGTGCCTCCCCCGACTGCCGGTGATGTGACTGTCACTGGTCGGCTACGTCCCGCCGAGACCGAGGACAGCACCGGCATCACCAACCGCAGCGGCCTGCCCACCCGCCAGGTGCTGCTGATCAACACCACTGACATCGCCAAGGGCATGCCGTACAAACTGTTCGGCGGGTACGTCGAGCTGACCGAGCAGCGGCCGAGCGCCGCGGCGGCGCCTGAGCCGGTCCCAGACCCCGACCTCGGCGGGGGCGGCGGCCTGAACCTCGCGTATAGCGTGCAGTGGTGGCTGTTCATCGGCATCGCCGTCGGAGGATGGTTCACGTTGATCCGGCGCGAGGCACGCGACCTCGAGGCCGAGCACGAGTCCACGGCGGGCACCGGCGCGATCCCGGCCCACTAGCCGTCACCGGGGGCAGAGGTCCTGCAACGGCGGCGCGCGGTCCGCTGCGCACGTAACGTGTCCGGCAGAGGGCCTTATTGGACGAATCGGAGGCGCCGATGGCATCGAGCGGACCAGGTCAACGTCCCATGACTGCTTTCTTGTCGGGATCGTCACGGTATTCAGTAAGCCCGTTCACGACGCCGGACGCCGCTCCGCGCGCGAACGGATACCAACCGGAGACCTCCCAGCTTGTCTCGTGTTATTCCTGCAGCATACGGTTTTCCCTGTGAACACATCGCTGCCCCCTGAGCCGGAGCCAAGGCGGCGAGATTATGTGATCATCAGCGTCGACGATCACCTGATCGAGCCGCCGGACCTCTTCGACGACCGGCTCCCCGACAAGTACGCCGACGCCGCCCCGAAGGTCGTGGAGACCGAGGCCGGCCATCAGGTGTGGCGGTACGGCGGGGGCACCTACGCGTGCGCCGGCCTGGACGCCGGCGCCGGCCTGCCGCGCGACCAGTGGACCCTCGACCCCGTGCGGTTCGAGCAGATGCGAGCCGGCTGCCACGACATCGAGGCCCGCATCCAGGACATGGACATCGCCGGGGTCTGGGCCGCGCTCAGCTTCCCCGGCATGCTGGCGGTGCAGTCCGGCATGGCCTTCGCCAAGACCCGCGACCAGGATCTCGGCCTGGCCCTCACCCGCGCGTGGAACGACTGGCACTGCGACGTCTGGGCCGGCACCTACCCGGAGCGCATCATCGCCCTACAGCTTCCCTGGCTGCCCGATCCCGAGATCGCCGCCAAAGAGGTCCGTGCCAACGCGGCACGCGGCTTCAAGGCCGTGGTCTTCCCCGAGTTCCCGACCCGGCTGCGGCTGCCGTCCATCCACACGGGCCACTGGGATCCGTTCTTCGCCGCGTGCGAGGAAACCGGCACGGTCATCTGCCTGCACACCGGAGCCTCGTCGTGGTCGCCGGTGCCCTCGCCCGACACCCCGATCGAGGCCATCACCACGATGATCCCCGCGAGCGCGATGTTCGCCTGCGCCGACTGGCTCTGGTCGGGCGTTCCGCTTCGCTTCCCCAAGCTGCGCATCCTCATCGTCGAAGGCGGCGTGGGATGGCTGCCCATGCTGGCCTCCCGCGCCGACTACGCCCTCGACCACCCCGTGTCCGGCGAGGCGACATGGGAGGGCGGCCTCAAGCCAAGCGAGGTGCTCCGCCGCAACTTCTACTTCGGCACGCTCGACGACTACGCGCTGTCCGGCGTGCGCCTGGCGGTGGGGCTGGAGCACGTCCTGCTCGAGAGCGGCTATCCCCGCTCGGAGTCCACGTGGCCCGACGTCCAGCAGGCGCTGGCGCGCAACCTCGGCAGCCTGCCGCCCGCGGACATCGCCAGGGTCGCCTACGGCAACGCCGCACGGCTCTTCGGGCATCCTCTCCCGTCACGCGCCTGGCTCCTCAGGGAAGAGTTCTAGGCCCGGCCGTACGAGGGCCCCAGCCACGCCTGGGAACGGTCCCAGCCGCGTCGGGGCCATCGGGGGTCAGAGGACTTCGCCGTGCGCCTTCCTGTGCTCCCAGTCGACGTAGCGGCCGCTCTCGCCGAGGAGAGAGGTCATCAGCCACACGAACACGCCCAAGTCGTCGGTCACGCCGATCAGCGGGAGGAAGTCGGGGATCGCGTCGATCGGCGAGACGATGTAGAGGATGCCGAGCCCCATCAGGGCCAGCTTGGTCTTGCCCAGGTCGTGATACTCGCCGCGGAGGGCGCCGGCGATCATCCTCGGCAGTGCTTTCACCCGGGTCATCAGACCCGGAGAGCCGGGCCGGCTCACGTCCTGGTAGGCGCGATAGGCCGCAGCCGCGCGTCCAGCCTTGCTCATGATGGCCACCTCCGTCTGTGCCCACGCTCACGCGCGCACGGTCGGACCCTTTGACCGCGCCACTACCCTTCCGGGCACCTCGATAACGTGCGGCTCGGCGCGTGGAGTTCCTTGCCTGGTGGGGCTCGTGCTTCAGGGAGCGAGGTCGCGTACGGCCTGGGGGATGGAGATCTCCCCACCCGGGATCGGAGCCAGCACGGGGGTCGTCAGGCCGTTGTCGACGTACTGCTGAACCCGCGCCCGGCAGGTAGCCGCGTCACCGTGCACGATCAGGGCGTCCACGACCTCGTCGGGGATGGCCCTGACCGCCGCCTGGCGGTCGCCGGCGGCCCACGCCTCGTGCATGGGGCGCAGGATCTCGCCTCGGCCGAGCCAGTCGTGGAACGCGGCGTACACCGGCACGGTGAGGTAGGCCGCCAGCATCCGCCTGCCCAGCTCCCGCACCTTGCCGGCGTCCTCGCTCACGCACACGAACAGGCGGGCGATCAACTCGGTCTCCGGCCCCAACTCGGCACGCACCGTGCGTACGTCCTCCGGCGAGAGCCAGTTGCTGATGGCGCCGTCGGCCTCCTCGGCGGCGAGGTGCAGCATGCGGGGGCGGAGGGCGGCCAGCACGATCTTGGGAGGCACCTTGGGCGCGCGCTCCAGCCTGAAGCCCTTGACCTCGAAGGTCTCGTACTTCTCTGTGACCTTCTCGCCCGCGAGCGCCTTCTTCAGGAAGCGGAGCGTGTCACGGGTCCTGCCGTACGGCTTGACGAACTCGCCCGCGTTCCAGCGTTCGACGATGACCGGGGACGACGCGCCGATGCCGAGCACGAACCGCTCGGGCGCGAGGTCGGCGAGCGTCGCGGCCGACATCGCCAGCAGGCCGGGACCTCGGGTCGACACCGGGATGATCGCGCTGCCGAGGCGCAGGCCGGGAGCCCAGTCGGCGGCCAGGGCGAGCGGGACGAAGCCGTCGGTGCCGCTGACCTCGGAGGACCAGGCGTCGGTGTATCCGAGGCCGGGCAGCTCCGCCACCAGGTCCTTGGACTCGGCCATGGTGCGATCGAAGAACGGGATCGTGATACCCCAACGCTTCACTGTCCACCTCCTGCGCCGACCATACCAACCGGACGGTATGTCCCGCACGCCGCGAATTCCTGGCCTAGGGAGTGTCACTCCCTCAGCTCCCGCATCGCGGTGATGAAGTCTCTGGTGACACCGCGCAGGCCAGGCAGGTGCGACAGGCCCACCAACCGGTCGATCAACGGCACCATCACCTCGATGAGCCGGTACGTGCGCGCGCAGCCGGGCGAGGTGTCGTGCACCCAGAACAGCACCATCCCGAGGGACGACAGCCACAGCAGCTCGGGCAGCTCCTCCCGCAGCTCGGCGTCGATGCGGTCGGCGGAGCCCTCCACCACTTGGCGGTAGATCCCGATCGCCGCCTCCCGGGCGGGCGTCGACTCCCCGCTGAAAGGGCTGAGCGGGTTGCTGGGCTCGGACGCGTGCTTGTAGAACTTGACGGCGAACGCGTGATACGGCTCCGACACCTCGACCCACGCACGAAGCACGCCGCTGAGCCGTGCGGCGAACCTCCGTTCGGAGGCGAGGAGCTCACGGCAGGCGGCCTCGTGCTCGTTCTGCGCCCGATCGTAGTAAGCCTGGACCAGCTGCTCTTTTGACGCAAAGTAGTAGTAAGCGTTTCCTACGGAGACGCCCGCCTCGGCCGCGATGGCCCGCATGGTCGTCGCCTCGTACCCCCGCTCCCTGAAGAGGCGCAGGGCCGTTTCCACGATGACCTCCCGGGTCCTTTCTCCCCCACGCGCTCTCGGCGTCGATTCGACCACGTGGCCACTGTACGGCCCGAAACCCTTCATGGTCACAGACGCACAGCATGGCCGCCATTTTCCCGCAAAAACACGCAGAGTAGTGGAGTCAGCACTTTCCGGGGGTGGGATAGATCCTCTTGGCGGAGGGGCGCCCTGCGACAGAGGATCAATATGGGTTTGCATCCATGCACTCGGGGGCCCGCGTGGCTTGGTGCCTGCGCATTGCTCGCCGTGCAGATCACGGTGACGGCACTGGGCTCCGCGGGACCGGCTTCGGCGGCGACGGACACCAGGAGATCACAACAAACCACCACCACCCAAACAGCCCGGATCGGCACAACGACTGGTCAGACACCGCGGACCGGAACGGCCGCCGTCCAGACAGCACCCACCGGCAGAGCCGCCAAGCGGACAGCCCGGACCGGCACAGCGGCCAGCCGAAGTGCCCGAATCGGCGCGGCGGCCGCGCGGACAGCGCGGATGGGCAGGGCAGCTGGGATGGTCAGTCCGGTGCTGTGGAGGCAGCACCGCCTTTATCGCGCCGTGCGCCTCCAGCACCCGCAGGCCGCGCGCCGTCTCCACCACGCGGGTCTCAGATGGAGATCTTCAGGCCACTGCGCCAACCGGCACCGGCACTCCTGCACGTCGCTGGGCTCCGTACGGCTCGGAACGCTGTGGGGCGTCGTCAACCTCAAGCGTCGCAGCGGCTGCGGCATCGTCGTGACCGGAGGAACCGAGATCGGCCACGCGGGAGGCGCCCACAGCCACGGCAAGGGCTACAAGCTCGACATCGAGCACAACAAGTGCATCGACCGCTATATCCGGAACAAGCACCTCGGCCGTGTCCGTGGCGACGGCGCCCGGCTCTTCTACGAACGCCGCCCCCAGGGCTACACCGTCTACGCCAACGAGCCCAGCCACTGGGACATCATGTGGCTGTGACACCCGCACACAACGACCGGCCGTCGACCGTAACGGCCCACCGTTGCTCATGAACAGCCCGCTGTACCGGTAACGGACCGCACAGCTGGCGGCCCGCACCTCGGCCGATGGGAGTCCCGCCGAGACTCCCCGGACGAATCACTGCCCTGCGACGGATGGACGAGACCCCGCACTGTGAGCGGGTGCTCGCCGGTTATGCCGAGAACTCCACAGCGAGCAGCTCGGCGATCTCCGCGGTGTTGAGTGCGGCGCCCTTACGCAGGTTGTCGCCGCAGACGAACATGTCGAGGGTGTTCGGGAAGTCGAGCGCCTGACGGATGCGGCCGACGTAGGTGGGGTCGGTGCCGACGACATCGGCCGGCGTCGGGAACACGTTGTTCGCCGGGTCGTCGAGGACCACCACCGTCGGTGCCGCTTCCAGCACCGCCCTGGCGGCCTGCGCTGTCACCGGCTGTGCGAAGGTGGCGTGCACCGCCAGCGAGTGGGTGGTGATGACAGGAACCCGGACGCAGGTCGCGGAGACCTTCAGATCAGGGATGCCGAGGATCTTGCGGGACTCGTTGCGGACCTTGAGCTCCTCGGAGAACCAGCCGTCCTCCTTGAGGGAGCCCGCCGCCGGCACCACGTTGAAGGCCAGCGGCGCGGGGAACGGCGAGTCGACCAGGTCCGGAACGGCCTTGCGGACGTCACCGGCGACGGTGCCGATCGAGCGGTTGCCCGCCACGGCGGCGATCTCGTCGTAGAGCCGCGCGGGCCCGGAGACCCCCATGCCCGAGACCGCCTGGTAGGAGGCCACGACCAGCTCCCGCAGGCCGTACTCCCGGTGCAGGGCCCCGAGGGCGGCCATCATCGAGAGCGTCGTGCAGTTGGGGTTGGAGATGATGCCCTTGGGACGCCGGCGCACCTGCTCGGGGTTGCACTCGGGCACCACCAGAGGCACCTCGGGGTCCATACGGAAGGCGCCGGAGTTGTCGACCGCGACCGCGCCGCGCGAGACCGCGATGGGGGCCCACTCGACCGACACCTCGTCGGGGACGTCGAACATCGCGACGTCGACCCCGTCGAAGGCTTCCGGCGAGAGCGCGACGACCTCGACCTCCTGCCCTCGGACCACGAGCCTCTTGCCGGCCGAGCGCGGCGACGCGATGAGGCGGATCTCACCCCAGACGTCAGGGCGGTTGGACAGGATCTCCAGCATCACGGTGCCGACGGCACCCGTCGCGCCGACGACGGCCAGGGTGGGCTTCGTGGTGTTCACTCGGGGGTCACTCTCCTCGCTGGCGCGCTGTGGCCGGTCACTCATCGTCCGGTGCCTCCGTAGACGACGGCCTCGACCTGGTCGACGTCGAGGTCGAAGGCCCGGTGGGCGGCGGTGACCGCGGCGTCCACGTCGTTCTGCCCGACGATGACGGAGATGCGGATCTCGGAGGTCGAGATCATCTCGATGTTGACGCCGGCGTCGGCCAGGGCGCCGAAGAACTTGGCGGTGACGCCGGGGTGCGAACGCATGCCCGCGCCGACCAGCGAGACCTTGCCGATCTGGTCGTCGAAGAGGATCTTCTCGAACCCGATCTGCTCCTGGATGCGCTTCAGGGCCGTGACGGCGACCGTGCCGTCGGCGGAGGGCAGCGTGAAGGAGATGTCCGTGCGGCCCGTGGCGGCGGCCGAGATGTTCTGCACGATCATGTCGATGTTGATCTCGACGTCGGCCAGTGTCTTGAAGATGGCCGCCGCCTCTCCGACCTTGTCGGGCACCCCGACGACAGTGATCTTTGCCTCGCTCCGGTCGTGTGCGACACCGGAGATGATCGGCTGCTCCATCTCGTTTCCTTCAGTGTTGGGATCGGAGACGACCCATGTGCCTTCCCTGCTGCTGAACGAGCTCCTGACGTGGATCGGAAGACCGAACCGCCGGGCGTACTCCACGCAGCGCAGGTGCAGAATCTTGGCGCCGCAGGCGGCCATCTCCATCGCCTCCTCGTAGGAGATGCGCGGGATCTGGCGAGCGGCGGCGACGATGCGCGGATCGGCGGTGAAGATGCCGTCCACATCGGTGTAGATCTCGCAGACGTCGGCGTCGAGGGCCGCCGCGAGCGCGACCGCCGTGGTGTCGGAGCCACCCCGGCCGAGGGTCGTGATGTCCTTCGTGTCCTGTGAGACACCCTGGAAGCCGGCCACGATCGCGATCTGGCCGCTCCGCACGGCCTCCTGGATGCGGCCCGGCGTCACGTCGATGATGCGCGCCTTGCCGTGGGTGCGGTCGGTGATCACTCCGGCTTGTGAGCCGGTGAACGACCGGGCCTCGTGGCCCAGGTTGGCGATGGCCATGGCCAGTAACGCCATCGAGATGCGCTCGCCGGAGGTCAGCAGCATGTCGAGCTCGCGCCCCGGGGGCAGCGGCGTCACCTGCTGGGCCAGGTCGAGCAGCTCGTCTGTCGTGTCACCCATCGCCGAGACGATCACCACGACGTCGTTGCCGGCTTTTTTCGTCGCGACGATCCGCTGGGCGACCCGCTTGATGCGGGCCGCGTCTGCGACGGAGGAACCACCGTATTTTTGGACAACGAGGGCCACGGGATGTCTCCCAAAGGTTAAGTCTGCGGAGCCCACAGTCTACTGGCGCCTCCTGAAGCCCCAACTGATTTAGCCAGCATGTGGACAATCAGCGGCCATACCCCAGGACAATCCAGCCGCAAGCCGGGGAAAGCCGGACACGATCTGTGGAAGAACCGGTGGCTGTGACCTGTGCCGTTACTTGGGGACGGTCAGGCGGTGGTGGTCTCCTCCACCACGTCGAGGCGCGTGTGAGCGACGAGCGCCTGCAGCGCCCTCATCGCCGCGCCCGCGTGGTTGCCCCAGGTGTTGAAGTAGGAGTACTGCCACCACCAGAGCGCCTCCAGCGGGCGCCCGGCGCGGTAGTGAACCAGCCCATGGATGAGATCGGCGGCGACGGCCGCCAGATCGTCCGACAGCCGGTAAGCGGTCACTACCGTGTCCTTGTAGGGGTCGAACACCTCGGCGTAGTCGTCCACGGGGCCGAGACGAGTGGCGAGAGCCGTACGCACCGCGTCGAGGTCGGGGTCAGGGCCGGTCGCGGGCTCGAAGTTGCCCTGCAGGATCACGTCCTGGGCCGCGCCGAGCTGCGAGCCCGCCAGGCTCACCTGCGAGACCTCGACAAGCAGCATGGGCAGCATGGCGTCCCCACCCTCGCCGCCCGCGAGCCTGGTCAGGCCGTCCAGGTAGTTCTGCGCGTGTGCCGCGATGCGATCGGCTAGAGCGCTCCACTCATCAAACATCCAGCAGCCTCCGTCCTTCGAAAGCGCGGCCCAAGGTGACCTCGTCGGCGTACTCGAGGTCTCCGCCCACTGGCAGACCGCTGGCCAATCGTGTCACTTTCAATCCCATGGGTTTCACCAACCTGGCGAGATAGGTCGCCGTGGCCTCCCCCTCGAGGTTCGGGTCGGTCGCCAGGATCAACTCGGTGATCTCTCCGTCCGCCAGCCGCACCATCAGCTCGCGGATGCGGAGGTCGTCCGGGCCGACGCCCTCGATGGGGCTGATCGCCCCGCCGAGCACGTGATAGCGGCCGCGGAACTCACGAGTCTTCTCGATGGCGACGACGTCCTTCGACTCCTCCACCACGCAGATGACATGCGGGTCGCGCCGGGCGTCCCGGCAGATCCGGCACTCCTCCTCGGCTGCGACGTTCCCGCAGACGCGGCAGAACCGGACCTTCTCCTTGACCTCCAGCAGCGCGTGGGCCAGCCGTTTGACATCGGCCGGGTCAGCGGAGAGCAGGTGGAAGGCGATGCGCTGCGCGCTCTTCGGACCGACGCCGGGCAGCAGGCCCAACTCGTCGATCAGATTCTGGACGACCCCTTCATACATGGCGGCTAAAACCCCGGCAGCTGGAATCCGCCCCCGCCAAGGCCCTGCGCGAGCGGGCCGAGCTTCTCCTGCTGGAGATCGGCGGCCGCGCGAACGGCGTCCCGCACGGCCGCGATCACCAGATCGGCGATCGTGTCGGCCGTGTCCTGCGGGTCACCGGTGTCGATGGCCTTGGGGCTGATCTTCAGCTCGAGCAGCTCACCACTCCCGTTGACGGTCGCGACGACGAGGCCGCCGCCGGCGGTGCCCTGGACCTCCGCGTCGCTGAGCTCCTGCTGGGCCGTCGCGAGCTGCTGCTGCATGAGCTGAGCCTGCTCCAGCAACTGCTGCAAGTTGACATCCCCTGGATTCACGATCGTGCGCTCCTCATGGCTTCGCGTGTGGCACGAGCCTACGGGGTTTGCCACGCATGTTGCACTGGCGCACCTCGGTGTTGGCGTGGACTAAGCGACCCGGCGTGGCACGGCCCGGACTAGGTGTGATCGATCTCGCCGACGATCTGGCCGCCGAGCTCCCGCTGGACGAGCGCCATCCCCGTCAGCGAGTCGGCGTCCGCGTCCGCGTCATTGTCGGGATCGACCTCGTCGGCTTCGGTGGCCGACGAACCGGAACGGCGTGGCACGGCGTCCGGCCAGGCGGCGGAGACCGCCTGCCGGGGCCCGGCCTGTGCCGCCGCGTGCGCCGCGGAACGGGCCGCGGCGAGACCGGAGCCGGAACTCGGCGCCTGCCCCTCGTCGTCCAGAGGCGGCGCGTCCGGCCAGGGCTCGTCAGAGGCCGGGGGCGCCGCCTGCGGCTTCTCCGCAGTGGCCTGCCGCCGGCCAGGCGACGGCGCCCCTTTAGAAGACGGCGCGCCCTGAGAACCGGACGGACCTCTCTGCGGGGCGGGCTCCGCCGCGGGCGGGCTGTCCGGGCGCGGGGGCTCGGGCCGCGCTGCGGGAGCCTGCCGTACGGCTTGCGCCGGGGCGGGGGGAGCCGAGGACGGGGCCCCACCAGGGGAGTTGCCGACGACGGCCTCGACGCGCCAGGTGCCGCCCAGCACCTCGGTGATCGCCGCCGCCACCACGGTGTCCTTGGCGCCGTTCACGAAGTTGCGCATGGCGCCGACCTGGCTGAAGCCCAGCGTGACGATATTGCCCTCGACGCCGATGAGCTGCGAGTTGGTGTTGACGTTCGCCCAGACGGCCGGGGATCGCCGCTTGAGCACATCGAGAACCTGCGGCCACGTCTGGTGGAAGGCGCCGCCCGCGGGAGACACCAGGACCGGCGGGGCTGCGAGGGCGCCGTCCGGCTGGCGGGAGGGCGCCTGCGACGCGCCCGGCCGGGTCGGAGCGGGCCAGTCGTCCGCCGGAGGCCGGGCGGCGGGCGTCCGCACCTCAGGCTGAGGCTGTTGTACGGGCTGGGCCTCAGCGGCGGCAGCCGTACGAGCCACCGGAGGGGCGGAGGAACCGGCCAGTGGTACGGCCGCGGCCACCACCCCGCCCCGCTCCAGGCGCTCCAGGCGGGCGAGCAGCGCCGCCTCGCCCTGCTCGGCGGCCGGGAGGAGAACCCGCGCGCACATCAGCTCCAGCAGCAGCCGGGGAGAGGTGGCGCCGCGCATCTCCGTCAGACCGGCGTTGAAAAGCTCGGCCGCACGGGTCAGCTCGGCCGGGCCCATCGACGCGGCCTGCTCGCTCAGCCGCTCCAGCTCGTCGGCCGGGCGGTCGAGCAGGCCGTTGGCCGCCGCCTCCGGCACGTTGGCGAGCACCACGAGGTCGCGGAAGCGCTCCAGCAGATCCATCGCGAACCGGCGGGGGTCGTGACCACCCTCGACCACACGGTTGACCGCCTGGAACACGTGCGCGCCGTCACGCCTGGCGAACGCCGACACGATCTCGTCGAGCAGGTCTCCGTCGGTGTAGCCCAGGAGCGAGACCGCGCGGGCATAGGTGATGCCGGCGTCGTCGGCGCCCGAGAGCAGCTGGTCGAGGATCGAAAGGGAGTCGCGGGCAGAGCCCGCCCCCGCGCGTACGACCAGGGGCAGCGCCGCGGGCTCGTACTGCACCGACTCGGCGTCGAGGATCTCCACCAGAAGCTGGCGCAGCGTCGCGGGCGGCATCAGACGGAAGGGGTAGTGGTGGGTGCGGGACTTGATCGTCCCGATGACCTTCTCCGGCTCGGTGGTCGCGAAGACGAACTTCAGGTGCGGCGGAGGCTCCTCGACAAGCTTCAGCAGCGCGTTGAAACCCTCGCGAGTCACCATGTGTGCCTCGTCGATGATGTAAATCTTGAAACGCGCGGAGACCGGGGCGAAGAAGGCGCGCTCGCGCAGGTCGCGGGCGTCGTCCACACCTCCGTGGGACGCGGCGTCGATCTCGATGACGTCGAGGTGGCCTGGCCCGGTGGACGACAGGGCCACGCAGGACCCGCACTCGCCGCAGGGGTCGGGCGTCGGGCCCTTCTCGCAGTTCAGCGAGCGGGCGAGGATGCGCGCGCTGGAGGTCTTGCCGCACCCGCGCGGGCCGCTGAAGAGGTAGGCGTGGTTGATCCGGCCGGTGGTCAGCGCCTGGCGCAGCGGCTCGGTGACGTGATCCTGACCCTTGACTTCGGCGAAGGTCCCAGGCCGGTATTTGCGGTAGAGGGCGAGACTCATGCCATCTCCTCGCCTAG
Source organism: Sphaerisporangium sp. (assembly GCA_025964675.1). Lineage (GTDB taxonomy): Bacteria > Actinomycetota > Actinomycetes > Streptosporangiales > Streptosporangiaceae > Sphaerisporangium. Next base: position 39,164 of record JAOPYI010000178.1, read on the forward strand.
GGGGTCGGAGTGCGAAGTCGCCGGAGCGCCACAGGTGTCACGAGGGTCGAGCAGCTCGCTCATGTGACGTCACCGTCCCGGGACTCCAGCGAAGAGACCCCTCGCACACCCGCCAGAGCCCGCTTATCCTTGCTGCCTTCCGGCCCTGGGGAGGTTCACAGGATGACGCCGTGCGAGGGGTCCGGTGACAGTCTAGCCGTGCGCGGCAGTGCTCAGTGCGGCCCCGGCCCGAACGACCGAGACCGATTCGTGGTCATCTCCGTGGTCTCCACAGGGCCCGAAGTCCGGTAGGCTTCTCGGCGGAGGATTCGCCTAGTTGGCCTAGGGCGCACGCTTGGAAAGCGTGTTGGGGGCAACCCCTCAGGAGTTCGAATCTCCTATCCTCCGCCAGCCCGGAGGGGGCGGGACGCATCGGCGTCCCGCCCCCTCTGGCGTTCGGGTCTCAGCTTGGAAGCCGATGCCTCACATGCGTTCGTGTCGGCGGGCGCACAGTTGTGAGCTCAAGGTCTCGTGGGCCCAGGCCTCCCATTGGTGGGGCGGCCAGCCACGGTCGCGTACGAACACCAGGTAGAGCTCGGGGCTGAGCACGCCGAACAGCAGGTCTGCGGCGTGCTCCACCGTCAGCGCCTCGCGGGCGCCCGGCTTGGTCACCAGGGCCTTGGCGGCGGTCGAGTGGATGGTGAACCGGGGGTCGGTGCCCTGCTCCCACAGCTCGGTGATCTCGGAGTCGGCCGCTGCGGCGGCGCGCAGCATCTCGATGATCGGGGCCACGCGCTCGAGCGTCTTGCGCGTGCCGGCGAGATGGAGCCGCAGCTGTGCGCCGGCGGTCTCGGCGGCGAGGGCTTCGCGGAACCAGGGCCTCTCCATCGTCGCGATGGGCTCGTCGTCGCCCGCGATGGATACGTCGACCAGTTCCTTGAGCAGCGCGCGTTTGTTGCCGAACGTGAAGTAGATCGTCTGCACCGCCACGCCGGCCCGGTCGGCGATGTCCTGCAGCGACGTCGCGCCGTACCCGCTCTGGACGAACAGCTCGCGGGCCGCGTCGATCATGCGACCTCGCGTCTCCTTCGCCCTCTGGGTGCGCTTGGCCCCGCTCTTGACCTGACTCATGGCTATAGCTTATCTCTAGATATCGTTTCTAGAGTTCACCTCTAGCGAGTGTCGGGAGCCGGGCGGTCCGGGGGCACGCCGTGGGCATCGACATCTCGGCGCCGATCGGAGATGCCGGGCGCGGACCCCTGGCTTCAGCCATGGGGGTAAGCCCGGCGCGGGAGGGCCGCCAGGCCCGAGCGTGCTCTGACCTGCATGTGAATTCTCCTTGACGGGTAATCGAATCTTTGAGCGGTAGATAGCTTCCTTCTGCATACTGATCAGTGTGACCGTGACGCTCCGGACGAACAGCAACATCGCCTTCCAGTGCGCGTTCCACGTGGTGTGGTGCCCCAAGTACCGGCGGCGGGTTCTGGGCGGTCGGATCGAAGAACGACTCAAACAGTTGATCCGTGAGGTTATCGAGGAGAAGGGGGCGTGGCTGGTGGAGCTCGAAGTCATGCCCGACCACGTTCACCTGCTGGTCGAGGTGGACCCCCAGTTCGGGATCCACAAGCTGGTCAAGGCCATCAAAGGCCGTACTTCTCGCCTGCTCCGCGAGGAATTCCCGGCGCTGAAGTCGAAGCTGCCGACCTTGTGGACGAACTCCTACTTCGTGGCGACCGTGGGTGGTGCGCCCCTGGGCGTGGTCGAGCGCTACGTCGAGAACCAGAAGAACCGGTGATCCCGGATGCTGACCGGACGCAAGTACCGCTTGGACTTCACCCCCCGAACAGGGTGACTTCGCGGAACGCATCGGCGGGGCGTGCCGGTCGGTGTGGAACACCGCGCTGGAACAGCGCCGGATCTACCGGGAGCGCGGTGGGTGGATCGGCTACCACGACCAGGCCCGCCAGGTAGCCGAGGCGAAAGATGACTTCCCCTGGCTGGCTGAGGTACCCGGTCACTGTCTCCAGCAGGCGTTGATCGACCTGGATCAGGCGTGTGCCGAGCACGGCACGTGGAAAGTCCGCTGGAAGTCCAAGGTCGGCGACCCGCCGAGGTTCCGCTTCCCCGAGGGCGGGAAAATCACGGTCGAGCGGCTCAACCGGCGCTGGGCGCGGGCGAAGCTGCCGAAACTCGGCTGGGTCCGCTTCCGGATCACCCGCCCGCTCGGAGGGAAGGCCAAGAATGCCACCGTCAGCCGGGACGGGGAGCAGTGGTACATCAGTTTTCTTGTCGAGGACGGAGTCACCCCGCCTGAGCGGCACGCCGGGCCCGGTAGCGCCGTGGGGATCGACCGGGGCGTGGTCAAGGTCGTGACCCGCTCGGACGGCCGTTTCCACCATCAGGTGTTCGCCCGTGATCGGGAAGTGGAGCACGCCAAGAAGCTTCAGCGGGACTTCGCCCGGACCACGAAGGGATCGGCCCGGCGGAAGGAAGCTGCCGCGCGGGTCGCCGACATGGTGCGGAAGGTCCGCAGACGCCGGGAGGACTTCGCCGCCAAGACCGCCCATACCCTGGCCGCGGGTTTTGAGATGGTCGTGTTCGAGGCGCTCAAGACCAAGAACATGACCGCTGGCGTCGAACCCAGGCCAGACCCTGAGCAGCCGGGCGTGTTCTTGCCGAACGGGGCCGCCGCCAAGGCCGGACTGAACCGGTCCATCTTGGACAAGGGCTGGTACCGGATCGAGCTGGCCACCCGTAGTAGGGCCCGGTATACGGGCACCCACGTGATCACTGTCAACCCCGCGTACACCAGTCAGACATGCAACGTGTGCAAGGTGGTGGATCGGAAGTCCCGCGAGAGCCAAGCGGTCTTCCGGTGCACCTCTTGCAAACACACCGAGCACGCCGACGTGAACGCCGCCAAGAACGTACTCACCGCCGGGAGGGCGGAGTTCGCACAGCCCAGACCGGGAGTGCGAGCTGAGGCGCGCAAACCACGCAACCGCGTGGGCCGGAAGGCCAACCGCCAAGCAACAGCAGCGCAGACCACCGCAACAGCGGCGTCCGGGCTGGCTGGAATCCCCCGGCTTTAGCCGCGGGGAGCGCTTCAAGCTGGGACGCACTCCATCATCGGCCGCGACGCGGAGGACGCGGCACGTTTCATCTGCGGCGCCGTCTGGCTGGTGGGCACCGTTCGGCCCTGATCGCAGGCCCCGCGGGCGCCCAGGGTGCACGCGGAGGCGTGGCTCAAGGGCAGGGGTCCTGGTACGGGAGGCCCGGCAGGCAACCCTGCCATTTTGCCTCTCGCGCCGGATCTTCAGCCCCCGGTTCCAGTTCGACCGCCGGTTGCGTCGGACGCTCAGCGGCAACTCGGCGCAGGCGGCGGGAACGACGTTCGGAATGCTCCGCCAACGACGGGGACTGGAGTTCGCGTAGCAGCATCGGTAGTTGCGCCATGGTGATCAACGGATCCATCAGCCCTCCTCGGACGTGAGTGAAACTATGAGATCCGCAGGATGGGTGCCGGTCAGATGACCTGGAAATGGGTTCGGCCAGTGAATGCGAAGACCTTTGCCTTCGTGAGACTGCTCCCTCGCGGGCGTGGCGGATTTTTGTCGGGGGGCTGTCGTAGCGTTGGTGGCCACGACCATCTGGCGGGCATGTCGTGACCCGAGTCCAAGCCCAGCCCGCTCGGAAGATCAGGAGCATGGCCACAGTGCCGGCGCAGATCGGCACCAAGATCGGAAAGGGAACGCCGATGAGTGGTGTACGGGTACTGGTTGGCACGCGCAAGGGCGCGTTCATCCTGACGTCGGACGGCAAGCGTGAGCGGTGGGACATCAGTGGGCCCCACTTCGGGGGCTGGGAGATCTACCACCTCACAGGGTCTCCCGCTGATCCGTCTCGGCTGTATGCGTCGCAGACCAGCGGCTGGTTCGGGCAGTTGGTGCAACGTTCCAACGACGGTGGCGCGACGTGGGAACCCGTTGGTAACCAGTTCCAATACGATGGCGTCCCTGGCACTCACCAGTGGTATGACGGCACACCGCACCCCTGGGAGTTCGCGCGAGTCTGGCATCTCGAGCCATCGCTGACCGATCCGGACACGGTTTATGCCGGGGTCGAAGACGCAGCCTTGTTCCGCTCGGTGAACGGCGGGCAGACCTGGCAGGAGCTGCCCGGGCTGCGCACCCATCGCTCAGGGCCTTCCTGGCAACCAGGTGCCGGTGGGATGTGCCTGCACACGATCGTTTTGGATCCACACAATCCAGAGCGGATCTTCGTCGCCATCTCCGCCGCGGGAGTGTTCAGGACCGACGACGGCGGCAAGAGTTGGCAGCCGGCGAACCGCGGTCTGCGGTCCGAAGGCATTCCCGACCCTGATGCCGAGGTCGGCCACTGCGTTCACCGCATCGCGATGCACCGATCGCGCCCAGAGGTGCTCTTCATGCAGAAACACTGGGACGTCATGCGCAGCGACGACGCCGGCGAGTCGTGGTACGAGATCAGCGGTGACCTGCCGACTGACTTCGGATTCCCGATCGCCGTCCACGCTCACGAACCGGACACCGTCTATGTGGTTCCGATCAAGAGCGACTCAGAACACTACCCGCCTGAGGGAAAGCTGCGGGTGTACCGCAGCCGGACGGGCGGAAACGAATGGGAGCCGCTCACAAAGGGGTTGCCCCAAAGCCACTGCTACGTCAACGTGCTGCGGGACGCGATGGCCGTCGACTCGCTCGATTCGTGTGGCGTGTACTTCGGTACGACCGGCGGACAGGTGTACGCATCGGCCGACGCCGGCGACAACTGGGCGCCCATCGCCCGAGATCTTCCGCCCGTGCTCTCCGTCGAGGTCCAGATGCTGCCATGATCCGTGTCGTACTCCCGGCACATCTACGGAACCTCGCGAGTGTCGAAAGCGAGGTGAAGCTCCATATTGAGGGGCAGGTCACGCAGCGCTCGGTCCTCGACGCGCTCGAGACCCGCTATCCGATGTTGCGCGGGACCATCCGTGATCACGTCACGAAACAGCGCCGAGCGTTCGTGAGGTTCTTCGCCTGCGAACAAGATCTGTCCCACGAACCGCCGGACACCCCGTTGCCCGAGGCGGTCGCAACGGGGGCCGAGCCATTCGTGGTCGTGGGTGCCATGGCGGGCGGTTAGTCCCAACCGGAGGCGAGCCGTCTGCGGGCCCGGTCACGGGTTGCCGCGGGTCAGGCGGGGTGCCACGGGCTGCCATTGCACGACGTAGGTCAGGCCGGAGCCGGGGTGGTCGGGGGGCCCTGGCTCGGAGCCGGGGTGGTTCGAGAGTGGGGCGGTCAGGGTGCAGGAGGGGCTCAGGCCGAGGCCCATGCCCGTTCCGGCGGCGAGGGCGAGTACGAGGCCGGCGACGAGCGGGCCCTGGGACGCGACCTTGGCTCGCATCCACTTGCCCGTCGGCATGAGCGGGACGCTGCGCACGAAGTAGGCGGGGGGCGGCACCTCGTTGACCGTACGCAAGGTAACCTCCATCTGACTCTCAGTGGCTGCTCGATCATCACAGTAACCAGCCATGCGGCGACGAACTCGGATTGCTCGCCCGGGTCGGCCCTAACACGGCATACCGTTGGCCCTCAGCGGTGACAGCCTTGAAACAAGAGCGTCCGGCCTCTCCCGGAGACGGCCTGATCTGGCTCTCTACACCGAACACGCATGATCGTTTTGCTGCGGGGAACTAGCGGGGTCATATCACCCTGAAAACTCAAGACAAGGAAACGGGCCGATGGACTTCCGGGATGATGTCGACCTAGACGCCTCACAGGTGGAAAACCGTGGTGGCGGTGGCGGAATCCGCGGTGGCGGACTCGCCATCGGCGGAGGCGCGGCGGGCATCATCGCCCTCATCGCCGCATTGATTTTCGGGATCAACCCAGGCGACATCACCGGCAGCGGCGGCGGTGCCACAACAAGCGCCCAGCCGAGCTCCGGCCTCTCGCAGCAGTGCAAGAAGGGCTCCGACGCCGACCAGTCGGAGAACTGCCGCGTCGTCGGCGTGGTGAACAGCATCCAGGTCTACTGGAAGGGCGCCTTCGACCAGGCGGGCAAGACGCATTACACCCCGGCGAAGACCGTGCTGTTCTCCCAGGCGGTGGACACCGGCTGCGGCCAGGCCACCTCGCAGGTCGGGCCCTTCTACTGCCCGAGCGACAAGCACGTGTATCTGGACCTCAGCTTCTTCGACGAGCTGCAGAGCAAGTTCGGGGCGAAGGGCGGTCCGTTCGCACAGGCGTATGTCATCGCCCACGAGTACGGCCACCACGTGCAGGATCTCCTCGGCACCATGGACCGCGTCAGCGGCAACAGCCAGGGCGCCAGCAGCGACTCGGTGAGGCTAGAGCTCCAGGCCGACTGCTACGGCGGCGTCTGGGCCAAGAACGCCGTGGACACCGGTTTCTACGAGAAGCCATTCACCGACGCCGACATCCAGGAGGCGCTCGACGCCGCGTCCGCCGTGGGCGACGACCGCATCCAGGAGAAGGCGCAGGGCCGGGTCGATCCCGAGTCCTTCACCCATGGCACGGCGCAGCAGCGGACGACGTGGTTCAGCACGGGCTACAAGTCCGGTGACCCCGGTAAGTGCGACACCTTCTCGGGCGGCGTCTGAGCTGTTCGTTGCCTCAGCACCGAGCCGCTGAAGCAGGCAAAGCTCCAAAACTCTCTTAAACTGATTAGGTGATCTTCAAGTCAGTCGGTGACGCCCGCCCTTACCCCGAGCATGGCCTATCGCATCGTGAATGGGCACGGATACCGCCCCGGCAGGTCAGGCTAGACTCTCTGATCACCACAAAGGCGGTGCTTGACCTGCATTCCCTCCTGGCCAAGGATTCGACCTTCTATGGTGATCTTTTTCCCCATGTCGTGCAGTGGCGTGGCGAGTTCTACCTCGAGGACGGCCTGCACCGTGCGTTGCGCGCGGCACTCCACCAGCGCTCGGTGCTCCACGCGCGGGTCCTGGAGGTAGACATTCCCACGGGCCCAACATCCGAATGATCCGAATTTCGCACATCCACCCCCGGTCTCATAGGTAAAACAGTTCCCTTATGAGCCATCCGCCGGGGCTCGAGTTCCTAAGCTGCGACAGTCGCAGGGGCGACACGGCTCAGGCCGCTGGAACGCAACGTCGGACGGTAACCCAATGCGAGATGTCACACACCTCGTGGCACAGGTCCGTGAGGAGCTCACGGGAGAGTTGCGCGAACGCCTGCGCGATCGTCTCCGCGAGCAGCCCACCGACTGGCTGGTCGAGCAGTTGATGGCGTTGGTCCTGCGAGCGGACGAGGTCACGTACACGATCCCCCGGCAGGCACAGCGAGGCCCCTCGGCCGAGCGGGTTCCGTACGTCCAGCCGGTCGGGGAGAGCGAGCGGCCGGCCCAGGAAGGCGCGGACGAGGCTGATCAGGAGATCGAACGAACGGCGCGGGCGGAGAACGCCGAGGACAGCACGCCCGACCCGTGAGGCCAGGGCGGGACGCGATGGTCGCCCCGTGAGGAAGTCCTCCCGGGGCGACGGAGAAGTGACGAGCTTCCTAACGATGCGCCCCCCTGTGCTTCTTCTTGTGGTGGCCGGCGGCGTGCTTCCCGTGCTTCTTGATGCTGTGCTTCTTCTTGTGGTGGCCGGCGGCATGCCTCTTCTTCTTGTGATGGCCGCGCTTGGAAGAACACCGCTTGCCCTTGCAGGAGCTCTGCTGGTCCGCGCTCGAAGCCGGCGCCACCACGGAGGTGGACGCCGTGGTCGACGCACTTGCGGACTGCATCGCCAGGGCTCCCGGGACGACGAGTACGGAAGCCACCAGGAACCCGGTGGCAAGCGCTTGTCTGAGCATAAAAGATCACTCCGTTATCGATAGGTCTCAACCCGGCGGCACCCGGGCAGACGGAGCGTCGTCCTGGCTTACTCGGGATACGCCAAAACGGCGCGAGAAACTACAAATCTCACCTTAACCGGACGAAATCCAGCGAGCAGCCCGTAAGAGGCAAAGCCTTGGTTTCGGGCTTTCAACTACGCCAGCGGGCGTTTTCCTATCCGTGCGACTAAATCTGTGACCAATCAGCTCTTTTACGGCATTCCCGGAAAAATTGCTCGAGCTCGGCAGCGAGGCCCTCCAGGCACGGGGTTTATTCAGTTGACTGCTTGCCTTGGGCTGGAAAGCCTGGACAAATGTTGATACGACGTGAGCTTCCAGCAGATGTCCCCGGCGTCCACAGCGTGCACGCCGCCGCGTTCGCCCGGTCGGAGACGGCCGGTCAGAGGTCTGTGGAGGCCCGGCTCGTCGAGGAGCTGCGAGCCTGCGACGCCTGGATGCCCGAGCTCTCGCTGGTGGCGACCGCCACGGACGGCGCCGTCGTGGGCCATGTCGTCTGCAGCAGGGCCTCGGTCGGTTCCAGCCCCGCGCTCGGGCTCGGCCCGCTGGGCGTGCTTCCGGCGTTCCAGCGGACGGGGGTCGGGCACGCGCTCATGCACGCCGTGCTCGGGGCGGCGGACGCTCTCGGCGAACCGCTCGTCGTGCTCCTCGGGCACAGCGACTACTATCCCCTGTTCGGTTTTCGCCTGGCCGAGGAGTACGGAATCACGCCACCGGTCCCGGAGTGGAGGCCGAACTTTCAGGTACGCACTCTCACCACGTACAACGCCGCTATGCGCGGCCAATTCACGTACGCCAAGCCTTTCCACGACTTGTAGCCATAAATCCGGACACAGCTGCCTGGCCGCCCAGCGGCATATAGTCCGATTCACGAGATTATGTCCGAAGTAGCGAAGAATGCTCGGATTATTGGCTCAAAGATCCGAAGCCTCAACCCGCTACACCCCCCGCTGACCGGAGGGGCCAGGTGGCGGTACGCGAAGGGCCCCCAGCCGATCATGCGCTGGGGGCCCTTCGAGGTGGCGGTGGAGGTGGGATTTGAACCCACGGATGGGTTGCCCCATCACACGCTTTCGAGGCGTGCGCCCTCGGCCACTAGGCGACTCCACCGCCGAGCAGCCTACCGGATCCACGCCCCTGTTCGCGCGTCCCAAAGTCCGATATGCGAAGAAAAGGGGTGTTCATGGGCGTCGGTCCGCGAAGAAGTCCTTGAGTACGGCCGAGCACTCGCCCGCGAGCACGCCCAGGATCACCTCGGGACGGTGGTTCAGCCGCCGGTCCCGTACGACGTCCCAGAGCGACCCGGCCGCCCCCGCCTTCTCGTCGACGGCGCCGTAGACGACGCGGTCGACCCGCGCGAGCACGGCCGCTCCCGCACACATCGTGCAGGGCTCCAGGGTGACCACCAGCGTGCACCCGGCCAGACGCCATTGACCGCGCACACGTGCCGCCTCACGCAGCGCCAGGATTTCCGCGTGGGCCGTGGGATCGGCGCTCGCCTCCCGATCGTTCCCGGCCGCCGCCAGCACCTCGCCCCCGGGCCCGAGGACGACCGCTCCGACCGGGACCTCGCCGCGCTCACCCGCCCTGACGGCCCGCGCCAGGGCGAGCCGCATGGGTTCCTCGAAGGAAGGGCCGCTCACTCGCAGGTCTCCGCTAGTGGAGCCGGTCGAGCTCGTCGGCGAAGGACAGCTTCTCGGCGATCACCGAGAGCGTGTCGGCGGGCAGCACGCCTTCTTCCATGCTGAGCTCCAGCAGCTCCTCGGACGTCACCCCGAGATCGCTCAGTAGCTCGAAGTCACCGGCCGGCCGGACTCCGAGATCGGCCTCCTTGTCGGGCACCACGACCCCGGCGAGCTCGGCGAAGAGCTCCCCGAGGGGGTCGCTCGCCGCGGCGTGGGCGTCGGAGAGGAACGCCCGCGGCTCGACGTCGCCGCCATAGCGGACGATGGCGAACCATTCGTCCTCCACCTCGACGCAGAGAAGCGCGAGCTCGTCACCTTGGAGGTTGAGGACCTCCTGCACGGCGTCACCGAGATCGTCGGCGATCTCGGCGCTCGAGAGGTCGACCTCGGCCCCGCTCCACCCGTCGGGCGTGCGGACGAAGGCCGCGGAGAACAGAGCGCTGTGTGATGGTCTCGAGGGCATGATCGGGGCTCCCGAGGTCAGCCGATGGCTGAATCGACGGCACGTTCAAACGGCTGGGAGAAGCCCAGCCGTGCGGCGATGCTGGAAAGCACCTCATCAGGAAGCAGCTCGAGGTCACCCGACAGAGCGCCGAGTTCCATCTCGTCGAGCCCGAGGTCGGAGAAGATCGAGAGATCTCCCGCGGGGAGGACCATGTCGATCTCCTCCTCTTCGGGCACCGGGACATCGAGGAACTCGAGGACCTGCTGGGCCAGGGGCCAGTCCCACGAGGCCGTGACGTCGGAGAGGAAAACGTCGACACGCTCGCCAAACACCCGTAATGCCACGAAGAAGTCATCCCCCACGGCGACCAGGCCAATCGTCGCGCCCATGCTCGGCTGCTGGCGAAGGGAGTGGACGAGCCCGTGGAGATCCGCCGTGAGACCCACGGGCAGAATCTCGGCTTCCCACTGGTCGTCCTCGCGGTAGACCACGATGGCGAAGTCAAGAGCATCTACGTCTGTCATCTTCACCCCACCGACGCGGTTCTTACGGTTGGTAATGCTCCCAGAATCACTCTGCCCCCGTACGCCCCTCGGGCAAATTGTGATCAAAAACGGGTGTGCGCGGCCAGCTTAGGGTGTGATGGCCGATACCGACCCGCTCGTACCATTTACCCGGGCTCAGGAGATACCGTTGGCAGCCATGAAGACCCTCGTCGTCGACCATCCGCTTGTCGCCCACAAGCTGACTGCGCTGCGGGACGTACGCACGGACTCCCCGACGTTCCGCCGGCTCGCCGACGAGCTCGTCACCCTGCTCGCCTACGAGGCGACGAGGGACGTGCGGGTCACCGAGGCCACGGTCTCCACCCCCGTCGGCCCCGCCCACGGGGTACGGCTGTCGCGTCCGGCACCCTTGGTCGTGCCGATCCTCCGGGCGGGTCTCGGCATGCTCGACGGCATGACCCGCCTGCTGCCCACCGCCGAGGTCGGCTTCCTCGGCATGATCCGCGACGAGGGCACCCTCAAGGCCCAGACCTACGCGACACGGCTCCCGGAAGATCTTTCCGGCCGCCAGTGCTATGTCCTCGACCCCATGCTCGCGACCGGAGGCACCCTCGCCGCGGCGATCCAGCTCCTGTTCGATCGAGGCGCGGAGGAGGTCACGGCGATCTGCCTGCTCGCGGCCCCCGAAGGCCTCGCTCACATGGAGAAGGTGTTCACCGACGCTTCCAACCCCCTGCGGGTGGTGACCGCGGCCCTCGACGAGCGGCTCAACGAGCACGGCTACATCGTGCCCGGCCTCGGCGACGCGGGAGACCGCCTGTACGGCGTCGTCTGATTTCTTTTCCTTCTTCTTCCCCTGGTTGACATTCGTCTCGTTTACATACTGTGTTTCAATGGGTACACAGAGTGATGACGATGTCATTGTGTTCCGGTCGTGCGGCCGTGGACGCACACCTGGGAGAGCAATGGACCAGTTGCCGGAGATTGACGCCTATACACAGGTCGAGACCGTGCTTAAGGTCGAGTTCGCCGGGGTCCATCCCGCCGCGACGGTGACTCGCTGTATCGAAGCGGCCCACCACGGTGCGATGGAAGTCACTGGTTACGCGTACCCCAGCTTGGTGGAACGGATCGCCCGCAAGCACCTCCAGGTGCTGGCAGTGGTCGCCGGCGAGCAGGGGTGACGCAGGTCACATCGAGACCCCTTAAGACTGTGGGGTCTCGATGCGCTTTACCCTGCCATTCGGCTGGGTAATGTATACGGTGGGTGCAGTGGGTGAGTGGTTAACGGAGGCGGCAGTGCAGGTCAAGAAGGTTCTAACGTACGCAGCCATCGCGTTTGTGGCTTTCTACCTGTTCACCAGACCGGCTGACGCGGCAACAGCGGTCAAGGGAGCAATGGACACTGTGGTGAATGCCGCGGATTCGCTGGCTCTATTCTTCACGAAGCTGACATGAGACTTGTGACCCACGGGGACTCTGCTCCGTCGTCGGTCAACCGTTACCTTCTCCCCCAAGAACACCAGGTCATCATGGTGCGGCGCCACCCGGCCGTGCTGTTGCGACCGGTCGCCGAGGTCTTCGGCGGCCTGGTCCTGGCAGGACTGCTGAGCAAGTGGCTCGGCGAGAACCAAGGATCACAGGCGCTCGTCATCGTCTGGTGGGCCTGGCTTCTCTTACTGATCCGCTTCGTGTGGAAGGTGGCGGAGTGGTCGGTTGATTACTTCGTGGTGACGTCCAAACGGATGCTGCTGACCACCGGTCTCATCACGCGCCGGGTGGCGATGATGCCACTCGGCAAGGTCACCGACATGAGCTTCCAGAGATCGCTGCTCGGCCGCATGCTGGGATACGGCGAGTTCGTCCTGGAGTCGGCGGGTCAAGATCAGGCCCTGTCGACGATCCCCTTCATTCCGTATCCGGAGACCTTGTACCTCGAGGTCTGCCAGATGCTGTTTCCCAGTACCGACGACGATGATTAGTGCACTTTCGTCCTGAATCCCGAGGGATGAGACACACTTCCCCTTGTGATTCTTGACGTGGGTATACCCGATTCGGCCGCTTCGTGCCATCATGGCGGAACCATTGACCATAACCCCGCCCTAAGAGATCACATGCCGAGTCAGGGAACCATCGGTGACCGCGTCCGCGGACTGCGTCTGAGCAGGCGAATGTCTCAGGCCCAGTTGGCTGGACCGGACCTCTCCGACAGTTATGTCTCACTCATCGAGTCCGGCAAGCGCACGCCGACGCCGGTGGTCGCCCGCCTGCTCGCGGAACGCCTTGGATGCACCACCGAATTTCTTCTCCACGGGATCGAGCCGCGCCAGCGCATCGACACCGAGCTCGGGCTGCGTCATGCCGAGCTGGAGCTGTATCACGGGGACGCGGCTCTGGCCGCCGACCGTTTCGGTGACATCGTCAAGGCAGCCGGCGAGGACAACGCGCTCCTCGCGGCGCATGCCCGTCTTGGGCGCGCGCGTGCCCTGGAGGCCCAGGGCAAGATCGGCCGAGCGGTGGAGGCGTACGAGCGCCTGCGTCGCGAGGCCGCCGCGCACCCGGAGCGCCTGGCGGACGTCCCGCTCACGGTGGCGCTGTGCCGGTGCTACCAGCGTGCCGGCGACGTTCTGCGGGCCCGGGACCTGGGCGCCAAGGCGCTCCACCAGGCCAAGCAGCTCTCGCTGATCCACGGCGAGGTGGCCGTGGACCTCGCGGCGGCGCTGGCCGACACCCAGATCGGGCTGCCGTATGTCGAGCAGGTGCTCGGCGCGACGGGCGTCCCCATTCCGGCCGACCACACGACGGAGATCCTCTCGCTCTGGCAGGCCAGCATCTCGGCGGCCGAGGGTGAGGATTCGGCGCTCGCGGTGCAGTTCGCCGATGACGCCCTGTCCGCCGGGCGGCCCGCCAGGATCGCGGTGCAGATGGCCCGGATCGCCATGCGCTGGGCCGAGATCTCCGCGACCCGGCCCGTCGGCGCCTCCGACCGGGTCGGCGAGCTGGTCCTGCACGCGACCGAGGTCTTCTCCGTCTTCCCGGCCGAGGCCGTGGAGCACGCGCGGAGCCTGATCGTGCTGGCCCACGTCCGGCTCAGGTCGGGCGACGCGCACAGCGCGGAGGACCTTGCCACCAAGGCCCTCCAGCTGCTGTCCGGAGACCCCGCGACCGTCGCCGCGTCAGCCCACCTGGTGCTGGCCGAGGTGGGTTTGGCACGGTCCGACGGCTCTGCCGCGGCGAGCCTGGAGCGCGCCGCCGTCCTTCTGTCGGCCGCGCCGGCAGCGGGAACGGTTCGCGACCGGGAGATCGCGGGGGTCTGGCGCGAGCTGGGTGACCTGTGGGGCAAGGCCGGTAGCCGGGAGCGGCAGACGAGCGCGTATCGTAGGGCACTCGAGGCGGTCGGTGTCAGGTCGACCGTCGCCGGTGCCGTGACGTCCGCGGTTTTCGCACGGTAGGCCTCCCCGCCGGAGCTCCGGATTTGGCGCGGAGACACCGGAATAATTAAGGTCGACCAATCATTGACTTGTAGGATGATTGGTTTCCCGGAGGAGGCAGACTGTGAGTCTGCGTACGGCGCAGCGGGCTTCCCTCGTCGACCAGGTGATCGAGCAACTCAAGGAGCAGATCACCTCGGGATCTTGGCGTCTGCATGCCAAGATCCCCACGGAGACGGTGCTCGCGGAGCAGCTGGGCGTCGGCCGTAACACCGTGCGGGAGGCGGTGCGCGCGCTCACCCACGCGGGCCTGCTGGACTGCCGCCAGGGCGACGGCACCTATGTGCGGGCCACGAGCGAGCTCTCCGGAGCCATGGCCCGGCGCCTGCGCACGGCCGAGCATCTGGAGATCCTGGAGGTACGCCGGGCGCTGGAGGTCGAAGCCGCCAAGCTGGCGGCCGTCAGGCGTACCGAAGGCGACATCGAGCTGATCGAGGCGGCCCTGCTCCGCCGGGAGCAGGCCTGGGTGGAGGCCGAGGTGGACGCCTTCGTGGAGGCCGACCTGGCGTTCCACGTGGCGGTCGTCGAGGCCACGCACAACCGTGTGCTGATCGAGCTCTACAAGGACTTCTCCGCCGCGCTGCGCGCGAGCATCGCGGCCGCCGGCGCGCCGCTGGAGAACGGCCACATCCCCCACGACGCCATCGCGCGCGCCATCGCCTCCGGTGACGCGTCCGCCGCCGAGCGCGCGGGCCACGCCTGCATGGAGCACATCGCCATCGCGCTCACCGATACCGCCGAACTGCTCGACTGACGCACCGAACCCGAGGAGCCCTCAGGCCAGCCGCAGGGACATCACGAGATAGCGGAACGTGGGATCGTCGGCGTCGTCGGTGATCAGCACGGGCCTGGTCGGGGACGACATGTTGAGCCGGGCGTTCTCGGTCTCCACACCGGCGAGGCCGTCGAGCAGGTAGTGGGGCTGGAAGGCGATCTGGATGTCGTCGCCCTCCAGCTCGGCCGCGACCGCTTCGGCTCCCCGGCCGATGTCACCGCCCCCTGCCTGGACCAGCACCTGGCCTTGCGTGAACGACAGCCGGATCGCGGTGTTGCGCTCGGCGACCAGCGCCACTCGCTTGAGGGCCTCGACGAACGGAGCCACCTTGACGTCGGCGCGAATCGACCAGTCGTCGGTGAGCCGCGAGCGGTAGTCGATGAACTGGTCGTCCAGCAGGCGCACCGTCGTGGTGCGGCCGGCGCACTCAAAGCCGGCGATGCCGTCGCCGAACCCGATCGACACCTCACCCACGCGCAGGGAACGGCCGACCTCGACCATCACCCTCGCGGGCACCATCACTCCGGCCTTCTGCTCAGGGCGCTCGGGGTGCCAGAGGAAGTCACGCGCCGCGATGCGGTAGCGGTCGGTGGCCGCCATGGAGACGTCGACGCCCTCGATGTCGACCCGGATGCCCGTGAGCATGGGCAGCGTGTCGTCGCGGCTGGCTGCGACGGCCACCTGGGCCACCGCGGAGGCGAAGACGCCGCCGCCGAGCGCGCCCGCCTTCGCCGGCATGGCGGGGAGCGTCGGGAAGTCCTCCACCGGCATCGTGAGCAGCGCGAACTCGGCGCCACCGCAGGTCAGCACCGCCTCCGACCCCGAGGTGACGATCTGGACCGGCTCGGCGGGCAGGCTCTTGGTGATCTCGGCCAGCACCCGGCCCGGGATCAGCACCTTGCCCGGCTCCGCGACGTCGGCCTCGATCAGGGCGCGCGCGGACACGTCATAGTCGAAGACCGAGAGCGTGAGGCTGTCGTCGAGCGCCTCAAGCAGGATGCCCGAGAGCACCGGCACGGCGGGACGGCCCGGGAGTGTGCGGGCGGTCCACGCCACCGCGTCGGCCAGGACATCGCGGTTCACCTGGAACTTCACCCTGATCCATCCCCTTCGAAACGTCTGCTCCCAAGAAAGGTAGCGCCTGGGTCGGACATTTGGTGGCGGAGGAAGCGGACGTTCAGCTCCGTGTGCCGTTGAGATAGGTGAGCACGGCCAGCACGCGGCGGTTGTCGTCGTCGGAGACGGCCAGGTCGAGCTTGGCGAAGATGTTCGCGGTGTGCTTTCCCACAGCGCTCTCGCTCAGGAACAGGCGCTGCGCGATCGCGGCGTTCGAGCGGCCCTCGGCCATGAGCTCGAGCACCTCCCGCTCGCGCGGGGTGAGTCTTCCGAGCGGCTCGTGACGGGCGTTGCTGGCGAGCAGCTTGGCGATGACGTCCGGGTCCATGGCGGTGCCCCCGGACGCCACCCGGCGCACCGCGTCGATGAACTGCCCGGAGTTGAAGACCCGGTCCTTGAGCAGGTAGCCCACGCCCCCGGTGCCGTCGGCGAGCAGCTCCCTGGCGTAGAGCTGCTCGACGTGCTGGGAGAGGACCAGCACCGGCAGCCCGGGGATCGCCCGGCGGGCCGCGAGCGCCGCCTGGAGCCCCTCGTCGGTGAAGGTGGGCGGCAGCCGTACGTCGACCACCGCGACCTCGGGACGCTCGTCGAGCAGCGCCCTGAGCAGCTCTGGCCCCGACTCCACCGCCGCGACGATCTCGAACCCGTGGGCCTGGAGCAGATGGACCAGGCCGTCACGCAGCAGGTAGAGATCTTCGGCCAGGACTACTCTCACGCGTCGTCTCGTTCCTTCGCCTGCTGGGCGGCTTTGGCCGCGAACCAGACCATACCTGCGCCAAGAGCGATCATGCCGATGATGACCGGCCACTGGAGCGGCTCGGGCATGTAGAGCGCGAGGAACCAGCTCCGCTCGTCCGCCCCGAAGATCTTCATGAACATCGCCACCAGGCCCTGGGGGAACAGCGGCAGCCAGAACAGCCCCCAGCAGACGCCCATCAGCTTCTGCTTCCACGCGGGCAGTGTGGACCCGCAGGCGTCCGCGGAGAACGCGCGCGGAAGCTCCACGGTGGCCACGGTCGGCCCGCCCGGGGGGCTGTGCAGCGCGAGGACGCCGTCGAACGCGGACAGCCGGCGCTCGATGCCGCGCAGGCCGCTGCCCCGCGAGGGATCGGCCCCGCCGTGGCCGTCGTCGGTCACGGTGACGCGCAGGGCGGAGCGGCGGTGGCTGATGTCGATCGCGACGTTCGTGGCGTCGCCGTGCCTGCTGGCGTTCGCGAGCAGCTCGCTGATGACGAAGTAGGCGGCCGACTCGACGGGCGCCTCGGGACGTACGGGCAGCTCGACGCTGACCGTGACCTTGAGAGGGCTGTCGAGGGCGAGAGCCCGTACGGCGTCGCCGAGGCCGCGCTCGGCCAGGACCGGCGGGTGGATGCCCCGCACGAGCTGGCGCAGCTCGATCAGCGAGGCCGCCGAGGCCTCCCTCACCTTGGCGATGAGCGCCTTGGCCGCCTTCGGGTCGGAGTCCATGAGCTCCTCGGCCGCGCCGAGGGTCATGCCGATGGCCACCAGGCGTGCCTGGGCGCCGTCGTGCAGGTCGCGCTCTATGCGCCGGAGCTCGGCGGCCTGCGAGTCGACCACTTCGGTGTGCACCTGCGTGAGGTGCCGCACCTCGTTGGCCAGGCGGGCCTTCAGCGTGGGGGCCAGCAGCAACCGGGTCCACAGGCCGTGGACGCGTGCGATCCTCGGGGCCACGAGCACCCCCGCGACGACGAGGACGACCCCGGCGAGCACCTCCACCGGCTGCCCCACCCGCGCGAGGACGACGCCGTACCCCACCATGAGCAGCGGCGAGATCGCCAGCAGGCCGCCGACCAGCGGCTCGGCGAGCAGCCAGGCGAAGTCGCGCCAGGTGGCGGGGTCCTTGATCATCCAGCTCCAGGTCCTGTTGAAGGACGGGACCAGGGACGTGCGGTAGAGCTGCCGGCCCTCGCGGTACCAGCCGTCCCGCTGGGGCTGGGGCGGGGGCGGCGCGGCGCGGTAGGGGGCGGCGATCTCCACTCCCGACCACGCGCGGGCGACCGCGCGCGCCTGGCCCGCGCGGCCGCGGACCATGCGCACCGTGACCGGGAACAGGAAGACCATCCCGAGCCCGAAGCACAGCACGAACACCACCGCGGTGATCGCGAGCATGACCATGTTCGTGACGGCCAGCGTGAACAGCACGAGACCGCGACCGAAGCCGACCACCGTCCTGAAAACCATGCGCCCCAGTCTGGTTCACCGGGCCAGTAGTTCGAAGTAGCCGTGGACATCCTATTCAGGTGTACCTAAGTACACCCCCGTTCGGGCCGCAGGCGCATTCCGGCGGCAGGCCGCGATTCCTAGCGTCGATGGCATGGAAATCATCGAGATCACCAAGCTGCGCAAGCTGTACGGCAAGCAGGTGGCGGTCGACGACGTGTCGTTCGCCGTGGAGGAAGGCGAGATCTTCGGCGTGGTCGGCCGGAACGGCGCTGGGAAGACCACGACGGTCGAGTGCGTCTCCGGGCTCCGCACGCCTGACGGCGGCACGATCACCGTCACGGGTCTCGATCCGCGCCGCGACCGCGCCGAGCTGCGGCAGCGGGTGGGCGTGCAGCTCCAGGACTGCTCGCTCCCGGACAAGCTCAAGGTGTGGGAGGCGCTCGACCTCTACGCCTCCTTCTACGAACGCCCGGCCGACTGGAAGGCGCTGCTGGACGAGGTCGGCCTCGGCCCCAAGCGTGACACGGCGTTCGCGAAGCTGTCCGGTGGACAGCGGCAACGGCTGTCGATCGCCCTGGCCCTGGTCGGCGCGCCGCGCGTGGCGATCCTCGACGAGCTGACCACGGGTCTCGACCCGCAGGCCCGGCGGGAGACCTGGGACCTCATCGAGCTGGTCAAGGCACGCGGCGTCACGATCATCCTGGTCACCCACTTCATGGAGGAGGCGGAGAGGCTCTGCGACCGGATCGCCGTGATCGACGGAGGCCGCGTCGCCGCCGTAGACACGCCGGAGGGGCTGATCGCCCAGGTGGACGGCGCGCAGCGGCTGAGCTTCCGCGGCCCGCCCGAGGCCGACCGGATCCTCAGGTCGATCACCGAGGTGGCCGGCGTCACCCGGGACGGCGACCACCTGACGTTGACCGGATCGGACGACATGCTCCTCGCCGTCACCACGGCCCTCGCGGCCAACCAGATCGTCCCCACCGGGCTCCGGATGGAGCGCGCCACGCTGGACGACGCCTTCCTCGCCCTCACCGGCCACGCCGCCACCTCCTAGGAGACCCGACCATGACCGCTCTCCCCGTTAAGGCCCGCAGGGCCACCGGCCTGCGCAAGTTCGTGCTCACGGAGACCAAGCTCTACCTGCGGGAACCCATCACGGCGTTCTTCACACTCATCCTTCCTCTCGGGCTGCTGCTGATCCTCGGCATCGCCATCCCCGGCTTTCGCGACCCCGACCCCTCGCTCGGCGGCGAGCGGGTCGTGGACACCCAGCTCCCCGCGATGATGATCCTTCTGTCGGTGATCACCTCCGCCTTCAACGTGATCCCTACGGTGCTCGCGGTCTACCGGGAGCGCGGGGTCCTGCGCAGGCTCTCCATCACCCCGGCCTCTCCCGGCATGCTGCTGGCCGCCCAGTTGCTGCTCAACCTGGCGACGACAGTCGTCGGGGCCTTCCTGACCATCTTCTTCGGGCACCTGGTCCTCGGCACGCGGGTGCCCGCGCAGCTCCCGTGGTTCGTCATGGCCTACGTCGTCGGGGTCTGCGCCCTGTTCGCGATCGGCCTCTCCGTCGCCGCCGTGGTGCCCAACAGCCGCGCGGCGGGCGGTGTCGGGGCGATCGTGATGTTCCCCTTGCTGTTCCTCGCCGGGATGTGGCTGCCGCGCGAGCTGATGCCCGAGGTCCTGCGCCGGATCAGCGATTTCACCCCGACGGGCGCGTTCGGCCAGGCCCTGCGGGACACGTGGGCCGGCGGTTCCCCGCAGATGCTTCACCTCGCCGTTCTGGTCGCCTGGGCGCTCGGGGCGGGCCTGTTCGCGGCGCGGGCCTTCCGCTGGGAGTGACCCCGGCGTGATCTCAGGGGATGCGGCTCCCGGTCTACGTCGTGCCCGGCGCCGCCTCCACGGCGGTGCTCCCGCAGGAGTCCAGGGCGTAGCCACCGCCCGGCTTCGAACCGCACAGGGGGTCCGCGCCGCTCGCGGGGTTGGAGCCGCACATCGTGCCCGAGGACGGCTGGTCGGCGGCCCGTGCCCGCGTGAGTCCCCGGACGCCGCCCATCAGACGCCTGGGGCCGGGGCCCTGCCTGCCGAGCTCGTCACCGGGGTTGATCAGCGGGCACCGGTCGATCGACATGCATCCGCATCCGATGCAGTCGGTGAAGTCGTCGCGGAGCTGCAGGAGCCGGCGCACGCGCTCGTCCAGCTCCTCCTTCCAGCACTCGGACATGCGCTGCCAGTCCTTGCGCGTCGGGATGTGGTCCGGCGGGAACAGGCTGAGGATCTCGGCGACGTTCGCCAGGGGGATGCCGACTCCCTGTGCCATACGGATCAACGCCACCCGCCGCAGCATGT
Source organism: Sphaerisporangium sp. (assembly GCA_025964675.1). GTDB lineage: Bacteria > Actinomycetota > Actinomycetes > Streptosporangiales > Streptosporangiaceae > Sphaerisporangium. The sequence continues at coordinate 59,601 of JAOPYI010000178.1, forward strand.
CGCGCCGGTAGCGCCGCTGGTTGCCTGATGTGCGACGGCTGCTGATGAGACCCTGCTTCTCGTAGAAGTGCAGGGCCGAGACGGACACGCCGCTGCGCGCGGCGAGGTCTCCGACGCTGAGCTCCGGCGGGGTTTCACTCATGCTCGGCACGCTCCGATCGGGTCACGTTGACCTCAACATTACTTGAGGTCTCGGTGTCCTTCTCCCGAGCGGTCGCGGGCTCTGTAGGTTCTCACCGCTCGTGTCACTCGGTAACGCTGTGAGCAGGGCGTTAGGGTCTCGTCTCGCTCACTTGTCGTCGGGTCTTCTCATTGAGGTTGTCTATTTCTTCGAGCTCGGGCAGGTCGAGGATGAACGGCGTGCCCGTGTCGTCAGGTGCCCAGCCTTTGCGTTCAGGTCGCGAGTTCTGCGTAGTTGTCCCTCTGATGTTGGGGGTTTGGGTGAGATGGGTGTGCGAACCGTACGGTGATGGCCAAACCCCCTTCGGGGCGTGCGCTGGTGGTGAGGGTGGCGTGGTGGGCTTGGGCGACGGCGTTGACGATGGCGAGGCCGAGACCGTAGCCGTCGCGGCGGCTGTGACGGTCGGGCGCCAGTCTCTGGAAAGGGTGGAAGAGGCGCTGGATCTGGTTGTCGGGGATGACCGGCCCGCTGTTGGTGACCGTGAGAATCGCCTGCGTGCCGGAGGTCTGAGTGGTGATCTCTACGTGCCCGTCTGGGTGGTTGTGGCGGATGGCGTTGTCGATGAGGTTGGCGATGAGGCTTTCGACCAGTCTCGGGTCCCCGGCCGTCACTGCGGGCGCTAGGTGTTCAGTGAGGTCAATGCCTGTCTGTGTTGCTTGGTCGCGGCGGGAAGCGAGCACTCCTGTGGCGACTTGGGCGAGGTCGAGGGTGTCGCTGCGGGTGAGGCCGCGCTCGCTGGTGGCCAGGGCGAGCAGTGCTTGGACGAGCCGTTCCTGGTGTCCGCCAAGAGCGAGGGCCTCCTGGCAGGCCGAGCGCAGAGCGTCGGCGTCGGCGTCGGGGTCGGCGAGGGCGACTTCGAGGAGGGTTCTCAGGCCGGCGAGGGGGGTGCGTAGCTCGTGGGAGGCGTTGGCGACGAAGTGTCGGTGGGCGTCGAAGGAGGCTTCGAGGCGGGCGTACAGGTCGTCCAGGATGTAGCCCAGTTCGGTCAGCTCGTCGGCGGGTTCGCCGAGGTTCAGGCGTTGGTGGAGGTTTCCGGCGGAGATGGCCTTGGCGGTGGCGGTGATGGCTCGCAGGGGCCTGAGGAAGCGGCCGGCGACGAACCAGCCGGCAGCGAGGGCGATGGGGATGAGGATGGCGAGCGCGACGGCGGAGCCGACAAGGAGCTGGTACGGGCCGATCCCCTGCCCGGTGCCGGTGATCGTGCCTGGTGCTGGGCTGCGGTAGGGGTGGGCTGACTGGATGCCGACGAGGGGCACCGTGACGACGGCGAGGACCACGATCCCGGCGACGAAGATGCCTGCGGCGTAGAAGGGCGCGAGCCGGGCCTGCAGGGACCGTCTGGGGAGTGGCCGGGGGTTGGTCATGGTGGCCCAATCCGGTAGCCGCCTTCGCGGATGGTCTGGATCACTGGCGGGTCGCCGAGTTTGGCTCGCAGCCGGTGCATGGTGTGCTTGACCGCAGAGGTGAAGGGGTCGGCCGCTTCGTCCCAGACTCGTTCGAGTAGTTCCTCGGCGGGCAGGACCACGCCAGGCGAGCCCAGCAGGCATTCAAGGAGCGCGAACTCCTTCGGGCTGAGCTCGAGACGCCGGCCGGCGCGGAACGCCACCCGGCGAGCCGGGTCCAGGGTGATGTCCCCGCAGGAGAGGGTGGGAGGAAGCGGCGGGGTGGCCCGGCGGGCCAGGGCCCGGACACGGGCGACCAGTTCGGCGAAGGCGAACGGCTTGGGCAGGTAGTCATCCGCGCCGAGACTGAGCCCGTCGACGCGATCTTCGATCGTGTCGGCCGCGGTCAGCATCAGCACGCGGGTGTCGGAGCGGTCGTTGGCGAGTCCTCGGCATATCTCGTCCCCGTGGACGCCGGGCAGGTCGCGGTCAAGGATCACCACCTCGTAGCGGGTGACGGCCAGGCGGTCGAGGGCGTCGGTCCCGTCCAGGACGACGTCGACGGCCATGCCCTCGCGGCGCAGCCCGGTTCCGATGGAGCGGGCGAGGACCTCGAAGTCCTCGACGACGAGGACCCTCACCGCCACTCACCGCCGGTCGTCGTGCGGGCGGGGCGGCCGAACCGGCCGCCGGGTCGAGGTGCCATGCATTTAACGATGCCAGATCCCAGGTTCCAGCCGGGTCGCAGCCGCTGCGACCGGGCTGGAACCGGGTGCCGCGTACAACCGACGGCATGAGTCCATTTCGAACCATGAGCTCGCTGCGATGAGCGCCCCAGCGATCGTCGTCGCCGGACTGCGCAAGCGGTATGGGGCCACCCTGGCCCTCGACGGCATGTCCTTTACCGTCCGTCCGGGTGTGGTGACCGGCTTCATGGGACCGAACGGGGCCGGGAAGTCCACCACGATGCGGGTGATCCTGGGCCTGGACGCGGTCGATGAGGGCACCGCGCTTATCGAGGGGAAGCCGTACCACAGCCTTCGGCACCCGCTGAACCACGTCGGTTCACTGCTGGACGCGGCGGCGCTGCACCCCAGCCGGAGTGCTCGTAACCACCTGCTCTGGCTGGCGCATTCACAGGGCCTGGCCGCGCGGCGAGTGGACCAGGTGATCGAGCAGGTCGGCCTGACCTCGGCGGCCCGGCGCAAGGCCGGCGGCTACTCGCTCGGCATGCGCCAGCGGCTCGGGATCGCCGCGGCCCTGCTCGGGGACCCGCCGATCATCATGCTCGATGAGCCGTTCAACGGCATGGACCCCGACGGCATCATCTGGATGCGCGGCTTCCTGCGGTCGCTGGCCGCTCAGGGCCGCGCCGTCCTGGTCTCCAGCCACCTGATGAGCGAGGTGCAGGACACCGCCGATCATCTCGTCGTGGCCGGGCGCGGCAAGGCCATCGCCGACGCCGGCGTGGCCGACCTGATCGCGGCCGCCTCCAGGGGCCGGGTGACCCTGCGGACCACGGCCGGCACGCACGCGATGAGGGTGCTCGCGCATGCCGGCGCGACCGTGGCGGCCACTGGCCGCGACACCATTGCGGTCTCCGGCCTGCCCGCGGATCGGATCGTGACGCTGCTCAACCAGAGCGCGGTGCCGTTCTCCGAGGTATCAGCACACCGCGCCACCCTTGAGGACGTCTATCTGGAGCTCACCCGCGAGGCGGTCGAGTTCCGCGCCGCGACGCACACGGAGGTACCACGGTGACCCCTACCGTTACGCCGTACCGACCCAGCCAACGGGTCGGGCGAGACGGATTCCTCCAGTTGCTGCACGCGGAGTGGACCAAGTTCCGGACGGTCCGGGGCTGGACGGTCGGCACGGTGGTGGCGGCACTGATGGTGGTCCTGTTCGCCCTGCTCGCCGGGGTCAGCAGCAATCAGAAGGGCGCACCAGCCGTTCCGATCGGACCAGGCGGTGAGCCGGTCACCGACAGCTTCTACTTCCTGCACCAGCCACTGGCCGGAAACGGCAGCATCACCGTCTCCGTCTCCGCGCTCAAGAGCAGCATCCCTAAGGGCCCCGGGGACCTGCAGCCCGGCACCGTGCCGTGGGCCAAGGCCGGGCTCATCATCAAGCAGAGCACCCACCAGGGATCACCCTACGCGGCGATCATGGCCACCGGCAGCCACGGCGTGCGGATGCAGGACACCTACATCAACGACACGGCCGGCCCCCCCGGTCCGGTCTCCGCCGAGTCCCCCCGCTGGCTGCGGCTGGACCGCTCGGGCGACGCGATCACCGGCTATGCCTCCACCGACGGCACGAAATGGACCAAGGTGGGCCACGCGCAGGTGAGCGGGCTCGGATCGACCGCGCAGGTCGGGCTGTTCGTCGCGTCTCCGCCTGCCGCGTGGGGCGGGGGGACGGCCGGCAGCGTGTCGACGGCCGTCTTCGGGGACCTTCGTGTCCAGGGGGGCTGGACCGGTGGTGAGTGGACCGGCGAGCAGCTGGGAGGCGCCCACTCACCCACCTTCGCCGGCTACCCGGAGAGCGCGTCGGGTTCGTTCACCCAATCCGGCGGCCGGTTCACGGTGACCGGTGCCGGCGACATAGCGCCCGCTGTCCGCGACAGCCTGCCGACCGGCGGCCACCTCCGGGACATCCTCGCCGGCACGTTCGCCGCGCTGATCGCGGTGATCGTCGTGGGGGCGCTGTTCATCACCGCGGAGTACCGGAACAAGATGATCCACCTCACCCTGGCCGCGAGTCCGAGGCGGAGCCGGGTGCTGGTGGCCAAGGCGATCGTGTTGTGGGCCGTCACCTTCGTCGCCGGGTTGGTGGGGGCGATCCTCGCGGCTCCGCTCGGTGAGCGGCTCGCCCGAGGCAACGGCGTGTACATCTTCCCGGTGTCGTCCTCGACCGAACTGCGGGTGGCGCTCGGGACCGCGGCGCTGCTCGCGACCGCCTCGGTCCTGGCCCTCTCCGTCGGCGCCATCTTCCGGCACAGTGCGGGCGCGGTCACCACCGTCATCGTGGCCATCGTGCTGCCCTACATCCTGACCGCCATCCCGTTCATGCCCGCGAGCGTGGCGAACTGGCTGGCCACGGTGACACCGGGGGCGGCCTTCGCCGTCCAGCAGACGCTTGTGCAATATGACCAGGTCGCAAGCAATTACACGCCGTACTACGGCTACTACCCGCTGGCGCCATGGGCCGGGCTCGCGGTGCTGGCCGGCTACGCGGTGGTAAGCCTGGCCGTAGCAGCCGTCCTTCTCCACAGGAGGGACGCATGAGACTGGCATTGCACGCGGAATGGACGAAGCTGCGGACCGTCGCCAGCCCTCTATGGCTGCTGCTCGGCATGATCGCGGCGACGGTGGCCCTGAGCGCCGGGGCGACCTCGGTGGTGAACTGCACGGCCAGTGGCTGCGGCGGTGACACGACCAAGCTCAGCCTGATGGGCGTCTACATCGGCCAGGTGCTGGTCGCCATCCTGGCAGTGCTGGTCATCAGCGGGGAGTACAGCTCGGGCATGATCCGCATCACCCTGACGGCGGTGCCGCGGCGGGCTACCGTCTTCGCGGCCAAGGCCATCACTCTCACCGGCGTCGTGGCCGTCGGCGGAACGGTCGCCGTCCTCGGGTCGGTGCTCGCCGGGCGGCTCATCCTGCCCGACCTCGGCGACCAGGCCCTGTCCCTGGCCGGCGGGCCGACGCTGCGCGCGGCCGTCGGGACGGTCCTCTACCTGATTTTGATCGGCCTTCTGAGCCTCGGTATCGCGACCGCCGTGCGGGACTCCGCCACCAGCATCGGGATCGTCCTCGGCCTGCTCTACATCGTCCCCATCGTCTCCCAGACCATCAGCGATCCGCACTGGCAGCGCCTGCTCGAGAAGATCGCGCCGATGAGCGCCGGGCTCGCCATCCAGGCCACCACCGATCTCCATAGCCTGCCCATCAGCCCCTGGGCCGGCCTCGGAGTGACCGCCGGGTGGGCCGCCGTGGCGTTGCTGGCCGGCGGCCTACTACTACGCATACGCGACG
>JAOPYI010000181.1 GCA_025964675.1 Sphaerisporangium sp.
ACCACGGCGCACGACGAGATCACGCTGCGCAGGGGCGCGGCCGACGAGCTGGCGATCCGGGTACGGAACCCTCGTACGACGCCGACCATCTTTCCCGCGGAGCGGCAGTCGATCGTCTGAACCCCGCGCCATACCGTCTATAGCTGCGGGCGGCCAAGCGATCCTGACTCCGGCGCTTCACGCACCCGGTTCGGCGCCGGGGTGGAATCCGTGGTCGAGTGGGTGGTCACGGGGTTGCAGGTTTGTAGTCGCCAGTGGTTGATGGCCGTGTCGGCGAGGGCCGCGATCACCGTTTCCTGGATTTCAGCGCTGGTGGTGGCGTCGTCGGTGTCGACGCGGATGACGATCTCTCCGTTGGCCTGTCTGAGGTCTTTTCGCCATTGCTCGGGTAGCAGGGCCAATATCCGGATGCCGTCGATCGGTGAATTACCCGACGGGTGAGGCGGGGTGGTGTGCATCGTCAACTCGACCAGCATGGTCACGCGTCCTCGTTCAGTCCCAGGTGGTGCCGTCTGTGGTGGCCGGAGCCGAGTCCCAAGTGGTGCCGTCGGTGGTGGCGGGGGCGGAGTCCCAGGTCGTCCCGTCGGTCGTCGCCGGAGCGGAGTCCCAGGTCGTGCCGGTGGTGCCGGCGGGCTCGGAGTCCCACGTGGTGCCCATGGCCGAGACACCGGAGGCCGAGTCCCAGGTGGTGCCGGTGGTGACGGTGGTGTAACCGCCGATCGCGATGCTACAGGCGACCGCGGCGGAGACGACGGCCGCGGACATTTTCGCGACGAAGTTGAAATTCACCGGGGAAACAGTCTGGTTCGTCATTTCTATTTCTCTTTTCCTGAGGGCCGGGTATTTGTTCTCGCAAGAACAACTCTGCGGTTTTCACGGCCCGTGAACCAGACGAATCGGCGGCAGCAAGTTGCATGCCGGTGACCGCTTCCTGCCAGCCGGACGCCACACGTGCCCGCCCATGCCGCCAGGCCGGTTATCGTCCCAGGTCAAGCCCCTCCGTGACGGATTCCATGTCACCGTTAGCGGGATGGCTGCTAACGTTGTTTCATACCTTTCCGAGGGTGCTTTCTACGCCAAAGACAGTCTCAAACCGACCCAGCAGGTGAGGAAGATGAGCGACGTGCGCGAAAAGGCCGAGTTGTACGCGCTGGACATCTCGGATGTGACCTGGCTCAGCGCCCCGGGGAGCAGCTCGGACGACCGCATCGAGATCGCGTACCTGCCCGGCGGCGCCGTCGCGCTGCGCAACCCGGCCGACCCCAACGGCACGGTGCTGAGGTACACGGCCGCCGAATGGCATGCCTTCGTGCTAGGCGTCCAGGACGGCGAGTTCGACGACTGATCGACGCTAACGTGGCACGACTTCGACCACGGCGGCGTTGCCGTGGCCATCGATCTTGAGTACGGCTGCCGCCCGGTTGCCGATGAGTTCGTCCTGGACACGCCGGGCCTTGTCCTGCGGGAGGAACAGGCTGTCGATGCCGCAGGACAGCGGTCCGTACCCTCGTGTCTCGCAGGTCAGGTAGGGCGGGGCGGCCGGCCGCTGCCGCGCGATGCCGGTGCCCTTCCACAGGGCGCCGTCGGGCACGAGCGGTACGAAGACCTGCCCAGGTCTCTGGCCGTCGGCCGCCGGGAGCGCCGGATACGTCAGCATCACGTACGCACCTCTGAACGGGTCGATGGGGTCGACGGGCCCGGCGGCAAGGCGGTACTCCGTACCGGCCAGCCTGGCCGACAGCCGCGGGCCGACCGCCCCCACGAGCAACACGGCCTGCAGGACGAGCGCGGCGGCCACCAGCACCGGGCGGGCCGGCAGAAGACGGCGGTTCACCTGGTTGCCTCCATCAGGCGGCGGCGCCCGTATTCGACCAGCATTCCGGTGATGATGAAGACCACTCCGAGGACGAGGAACAGAGCCGCCCCGGCGAGCAAGGGCTGGAACACCGCGAAGCTCTGCGCCGTGACGAAGACCACCAGGGCGGCCGTGGCGAGGTAGACGAGGTAGGAGAGGTCGCGACGGGCGGCGACGCTGGCGAACCAGCTGGCCGCGAGGATATAGACCAGCGTGCCGGCCACGGCCCGGGTGGTCTGCGCGGCGCTGAACCCGCCGGAGTTTCCGTACTGGCCGCCGGGTGACCACACCACCAGCAGGAGCGCGACCCCGATCATGATCGCTACGGCGAGCACCTCACGGCGGCCGTTCGCGTCGCCGAACACCAGCGCGGCACCCCCGGCGACAGCGGCGGCGGCCAGACCAGACCAGAGTGCCGCCGAGCCGAACATGTCGTCCTGGCCCACTCCGGGGAAGACGGCGACGAACAGCCCTGAAAGGGCCAGCACCACCCCGGTCAGCCGCCACGGCGGCGCGAACCCGGGTAACCCGCCTCGTTCGTGCAGCACGGCAGCCGACAGCGCCACCGCGCCTGCGGCCAGCAGGGACACGGCGACGGCCGCCGCACCGTCGGCCTGCTCGCCGACGAGCCAGCCGTACCAGGCCGATCCGAGCAGCAGGGCTACGACCAGCGGACCTGCCGCACCGGTCGCGTACGCGTAGGCAAGCGCGCCACCGGCCCACACGCCGAGGAGGCTCGATGTGTACGCCGGGACCTGCAGGCTCTGGGCCGCCTGAAAGATCACGCCCCCGGAGGCCAGCACCGTGATGAGCCTGGCCGCCTGCTTGCCTCCCGGATGCGAGAGAACCTCCCCGATGACCGCCGCTGCGATCCAGACCAGGGTGATCCCGGCGAAGCGCGCCATCGGCGACACCTGGTCGAGGTTGGCCGAGACCAGCCAGATGAGCCCGATGCCGAGAAAGCCGCCGCCGAGCAGCAGCACAAGCCGTTCCAGGCTCAGTCGCCGGCCCAGGACGTAACGGCTGGCGATGCGCTCAGCCGTACCCGCGTCGACGATCCCTTCCGCCTGCCACTGGGCCAGTTCGCCGCGCAGCCACGCGAGACGCCGAGCCGGTATCCGATGGGTCGATTCCATCCTGCGCCTCCTCCCCTTCGTCTGCCGGCCCAAGGCGACCGATCGCCCTAGTCTGGCGTGACAAATGGGAATTGCACATGAGTACCCGTACTCATCAAATACCCGCGGCGTTGAGGGACCGGGAAAGGCGGCGGCCCAGGTGCTGCATGGGAAGCTCCACGAAGCGGTAGGTCAGCCAGCTCGCGGCCAGCACCATGCTCACGAAGGCGGCGGCCAGCAGAGCCTGGGTGAACGGCGGCTGGAGCCGGGGATCGCCGACAACGGTCACGAAGAGCTTCAGCAGTGGATGGTGCAGCAGGTAGACCGAGTAGCTGATCACCCCGAGCCTGACCAGCACGCGCGGCACGGCCCGGTGCCGCAGGGCCATGCCGATCGCGAAGGTGGCCCCGGCCAGCGCCAATGTTGTGATCCAGACCCGGGGGTACGCCCACCACCCCGTAGGGAAGGCGAAGAACGGCACGAGCGCCAGCAGGAACGCCACGGCGGCGACCGTACGCGGGGCGGAGACCTGGCCCCGCTCCCAGCGATGGAGCAGGGTGCCCGTGAACATCACCGCGATGATCGCCGGGCCCAGCCACGGCGTACGGCTGCCGAGGAGAACGAGCGTCACGGCGAGCGCGCCGAGGAGCAGCGTGCCGGCCGTCCGTACCCGGCCTGAGCCGGCGACCACGCACGCCAGGCCGACGACGAGGACGGCGAGACCGGTGAAGGCCGCCGGGCCGCGCGGAAGGACGGGACCCGCGAGCAGCAGGCCGAAGAGCAGCGAGGCCACCGCGAACGCCACGGCCCAGACGCCGCTGTGCCGGTGGATCCCGGCGACGAAAAGCGCCGTGACCAGGAGGTAGAAGACCATCTCGTACGAGAGCGTCCACATCGTGTCGGCCACACCGGCCGCTCCCACGACGTCGACGAGCATGGTGGCGTGCGCGGCCGCGGTGGCGAGGTCGGGCGCCACCGCCTCGCGCAGCGGCACGACCGGCAGCAGCGCCAGCACGAGGCCGATGACCAGGAAGTACAGCGGGTAGAGCCGGAAGAACCTGCCGATCCAGAACGACCGCACGTCTCCCCTGCGCTCCAGCGATGCCGGGATGATGTAGCCGCTGACCAGGAAGAACACCAGCACGCCGTACATGCCGAGGTTGAACCAGTGGGGCCGCAGCCCCGGCAGGAAGCGGTAGAACATGTGCTCCAGCAGCACGGCCGTCGACCCCACGCCGCGAATGGCGTCCAACCACGCCAGCCTGGGCCGGGGAGGGGTGGTGGACGTCAGGAGGGGTTGTCCCGGGGCCGCCAGCATCGCAGAAAACTTACCGAAGCCCGGGCCGACAAACCCCGGATCAGTGTTTTGTCCTCTTTTGTGCTGATCGGCGCGCCTCAGCCGATCTACACGAACGACGGTCTAATGGGTGAACCGTCACTCCCACTCGATGGTGCCAGGGGGCTTGCTGGTGATGTCGAGGACGACGCGGTTGATCTCGCGGACCTCGTTCGTGATGCGGGTGGAGATGCGGGCCAGCACGTCGTACGGCACGCGGGACCAGTCGGCCGTCATGGCGTCCTCGCTGGTCACCGGCCTGAGCACGACCGGGTGCCCGTACGTGCGGCCGTCGCCCTGGACGCCCACCGAGCGGACCCCGGCGAGCAGCACCACGGGGCACTGCCAGATGCCGCGGTCGAGACCCGCCCGGGACAGCTCCTCGCGGGCGATGGCGTCGGCCTCGCGAAGGATGGCCAGCCGGTCGTGGGTGACCTCGCCCACGATGCGGATGCCGAGCCCGGGGCCGGGGAACGGCTGGCGCCACACCATCGCCGGCGGCAGGCCCAGCTCCTCGCCCGCCCGGCGCACCTCGTCCTTGAACAGGGTGCGCAAGGGCTCGACCAGGGAGAACTTCAGGTCGTCGGGCAGGCCGCCGACATTGTGGTGGGACTTGATGTTGGCCGTGCCCGTGCCACCGCCGGACTCCACCACGTCGGGGTAGAGAGTGCCCTGGACGAGGAAGTCGACGGGACCGTCGGCCAGGATGGCCCGCTGCTCGTCCTCGAAGACGCGGATGAACTCGCGACCGATGATCTTGCGCTTCTCCTCCGGGTCGGACACCCCGGACAGGGCCTTCAGGAACCGCTCGGCGGCGTCCACGACGCGCAGCTTCACGCCCGTGGCCGCGACGAAGTCGCGCTCGACCTGCTCGGCCTCGCCCTGGCGCAGCAGCCCGTGGTCGACGAACACGCAGGTCAGACGGTCACCGATGGCGCGCTGGACGATCGCGGCGGCCACCGCGGAGTCGACACCGCCTGACAGCCCGCAGATCGCGCGCCCCTCGGGCCCGATCTGCTCGCGCACGGCCTCGACGGCGTCCTCGACGATGTTGAGCATGGTCCAGGACGGGCGGCACCCGGCGGCGTCGAGGAAGTGCTTCATCACCGCCTGGCCGTGCTCGGAGTGCATGACCTCGGGGTGGAACTGCACGCCGTACAGCCCGCGCTCGCGGCTCTCCATGGCCGCCACGGGCGTGTCAGGAGTCCACGCGGTGACCTGGAAACCTTGGGGAGCCGAGGCGACGCTGTCACCGTGGGACATCCACACGGATTGGGCCGAGGGGAGCCCGGCGAAGAGCACGCCCTCGCTGCCCACGGTCAGGGGCGTACCGCCGTACTCGGCGATGCCCGTCTGCGCCACCTGGCCGCCGAGGACCCGTGCCATCTCCTGGAAGCCGTAACAGATGCCGAACGTCGGCACCCCCGTGTCGAAGAGCCCCTCGGGAGCCGCGGGAGCGCCCTCGGCGTACACGGACGCGGGGCCGCCGGACAGGATGATCGCCTTCGGATTCTTGGCGAGCATCTCGCGCACCGGCATCGTCGAGGGCACGATCTCGGAGTACACATGGCACTCACGGACCCGGCGAGCGATCAACTGCGCGTATTGCGCGCCGAAGTCCACCACTAGGACCGTGTCGAACTCAGACACCGAAAAGACCCCCCAAAAGACGCCGCGGTTCCCACAGTCTATCGGCGGCCACCGCTGCCGGGACGCCCCCCAAGATCATGCCTTCGCGATCCTGAACCGCGCCATCCCGAAATGCGTCGTAGGGACATGAGGACTTCGATCGGTACGGCCGCGGCCGTCGCACTCGCCGTGGGGCTTGTGGCGGCGGCGTGCACGAACGCCGGGAACGGCACGGCGGCCCCGGCCGGGGAGCCGGTGGCACTTGGCGATATCAAGCTTGTCTCGTACACCGGCTGCGACGACATGCTGGCGGGTCTGCGCAAGGCCACGGCCGAGAACGTCGGCCCATGGGGCATCAACGGGAACACCATCTTCCTCGCCACCGGCAGGCAGTCCGACGCCCTGGCCAAGACCGACTCGGCCACGTCCGAACCTGCCTACTCCACCACCAACGTGAACGAGGCGGGCGTCGACGAGCCCGACCTGGTGAAGACCGACGGGAAGCGGATCATCACGTACAGCGGAGGGCTGCTCCGCGTGGTCGACGTGGCGTCGAAGAAGGTCACCGGCACGCTGCGTCTCGTACCCCCAGACCAAGGCTGGGCGCCCGGGAACCTGCTGACGCACGGCGACCGCGCGCTCGTGGTCTTGTCCGGCGGCGGCGCCATCCCGTTCGGGGCCCTCGTCAAGCGGCGCGCGTCCCCCGGCCCGAAGTACGTGCTGGTCGACCTCAAGGATCTCAAGGTCCTGGGATCGATCACCCCGGCGGGGGCGCACGTGGACGCCCGCATGACAGGCTCGACCGTACGGATCGTGGTCAGGTCGCAGCCCGACATCGTCTTCCCGGAGGCCGGCCAGAACGACGCGGAGGCGACCCTCCTCAAGCGCAACCAGGGCGTCGTACGCGCCGCGCCGATCGACGCCTGGCTCCCGGCCTACGAGGTCGCCGGGCCCACGGGTGCTCCCCGCCAGGAGAAGGTGAAGTGCGAGCAGGTCAGCCACCCGGACAAGTACACCGGGACCTCGATGCTGACCGTGCACACGATCGACCTCGAAGGCGGGCTCGAAAGCGACGACCCGATCGCCGTGGCGGCCGACGGTGACACCGTGTACGCCACTCCCACGAGCCTGTACGTCACCAGCAACCCCAACTGGTGGTTCCCGCGCGGGATGGTCGACGACACGGTGGCCACGGAGGTGTCCCCTGGCCGCACGGACGCGCCCACCTCCTCCGTCGCGCCCAAGGACCCGCCGAGCTCGCTGCCCGCAGAGAAGGTCGAGCCGAGCAACGATCCCTCGATGCCCACGCTGCTCCCCGAGCCGACGGCCACCCCGACACCGGTGCCGACGGACGAGAGCACGCCCAAGGCCGAGCAGGCGCCTGAGCGGACCGAGCTGCACCGGTTCGACATCACCGGGACGGGAGCGCCCCGGTACGTCGCCTCGGGGGCGGTCCCCGGTCGCCTGCTCAACCAGTACTCCCTGTCGGACTACCAGGGGAACCTACGGGTGGCCACCACGTCGTCCGGCGACCAGGGCGTGGCCACCACCAAGAGCGTGAGCGCGGTGTACGTGCTCAACGCCGACACGCTGGCCAAGGTGGGCGAGGTCGCGGGCCTCGGCAAGGGTGAGCGGATCTACTCGGTGCGCTTCATCGGCCCCGTGGGGTACGTCGTGACGTTCAAGCAGGTCGACCCGCTCTACACGCTGGACCTGCGGAACCCGGCACAGCCGAAGCTCACCGGCGAGCTGAAGATCACCGGGTTCTCCTCCTACCTCCACCCCGCAGGCGACGGGAGGCTGATCGGCGTGGGCCAGGAGGCCAGCGAGCAGGGAAGGACCCTCGGCACCCAGGTTTCGCTGTTCGACGTCAGCGATCCGGCCAGGCCGCTCCGGCTGTCGCGCTTCCACCAGACGGACTCAGGTTCGGAGGCCGAGTGGGACCCGCACGCGTTCCTCTACTGGCCGGCGTCCGGTCTGGCCGTACTGCCGATCAACAGCTGGGGCCCGAAGGCCCAGGACAACCAGACGGCCGCGATGGTGCTGAAGGTCGGGGACGGCGCTATCACGCAGACCGGGATGATCACCCATCCCAAGGTGACGACCGGCACCGAGCCGCTGCCCGACCCGACGATCCGGCGCTGCCTGGTCATCGGCGACACGCTGTGGACGATCTCGGACACGGGGCTCAAGGCGAGCGACGCCAAGACCCTGGCCGACCAGGGCTGGATCTCCTTCACCTGATCCCCAGAGGGCTTCCGGGCCGTATCGCGCAATACGGCCCGGAGTGCCAGGCCGCACGTTCCTGCCTCCGATACGAGGAGACCGGAACGTGCGGCCGACGGCACACCGTCGCCGGCCGCCTCAGCTTTCCTTCGCCGGCTCGTGGTCCTTCTCCGGCTCGCCCGACGGGACGATCTCGGGGGCGCCGAGACGGATGGCGTCGGCCTCCTGGTCGGTGTCCTGCTCCTGCGACGCCCGCTCGGCCTCGACGCGCTTGGTGTAGTACTCGACCTCGCGCTTGACCTGCTCGGCGTCCCATCCGAGCGGCCCGGCCATCAGCTCGGCCGCCTCCTCCGCCACGGCGGTGCCCCGGTGGAAGGTCTCGATGGAGATGCGCGTACGCCGGGTGAGAGCGTCGTTGAGGTGGCGGGCGCCCTCGTGCGTGGCCGCGTAGACGATCTCGGCCCGCAGGTAGTCGTCGGCACCCGTTAGCGGCCGGGCCAGCGACGGGTCGCGCTCGATCAGGGCCAGCACCTCGTCGATCAGCGAGCCGTACCTCTGCAGCAGGTGCTCGATCCGGGCGACGTGCAGGCCCGAGGAGCGCGCGAGCCTGTGGCGGGAGTTCCACAGCGCCTGGTAGCCCTCGGCGCCCACGAGCGGGATCGTGTCGGTGCAGGACGGGGGCACGCGCTGGTCCAGCCCGTGCGCGACCGCGTCCACCGCGTCCTTGGCCATGACGCGGTACGTCGTGTACTTCCCGCCCGCGATCATCACCAGGCCGGGCACGGGGTGGGTGACGACGTGCTCCCGCGACAGCTTGGAGGTCTCCTCGGACTCCCCCGCCAGGAGCGGACGCAGGCCCGCGTACACACCCTCGACGTCGTCACGGGTCAGGGGCACCGAGAGCACGGCGTTGATGTGGTCGAGCACGTAGTCGATGTCCTGGCGGGAGGCGGCCGGGTGAGCCTTGTCGAGGGACCACTGCGTGTCGGTGGTGCCGATGATCCAATGCCGTCCCCACGGAATCACGAAAAGCACCGATTTTTCGGTGCGAAGGATGATTCCGGTGAGCGAGTGGATCCGGTCGCGCGGGACGACGAGGTGGACCCCCTTGGACGCGCGCACGTGGATCTGGCCGCGCCCGCCGACCAGCTCCTGGATCTCGTCGGTCCACACCCCGGTCGCGTTGACGACCTGCCGCGCGCGGACGTCGAACTCGTTGCCCGTCTCCAGGTCACGCACCCGTACCCCGGTGACGCGCTCCCCCTCACGCAGGAAGCGGACGACCTTGGTCCGCGACGCGACCTGGGCCCCGTACGCGGCGGCGGTCCGCAGCATCGTCGCGACGTGCCGCGCGTCGTCCACCTGGGCGTCCCAGTACTGGACCGCGCCGGTGAGCGAGGACTTGCGCAGCGCGGGGGCGAGCCGGAGGGCGCGGCGCCGCGAAAGGTGGCGATGGCCCGGCACCCCTCGGGACAGGCCGGTGGAGAAGCCGAGCGTGTCGTACAGCGTCAGGCCGGCGCCGACGTACGGCCGCTCCCAGACGTGGTGGGTCAGGGGGAACAGGAACGGGACCGGGCGCACCAGGTGGGGAGCGATCCGCTGGAGGAGCAGCGCCCGTTCCTGCAACGCCTCCCGCACTAGGTCGAAGTTGAGCTGCTCCAGGTAGCGCAGGCCGCCGTGGATGAGCTTGGACGACCGGGAGGAGGTGCCGGAGGCGAAGTCTCGCGCCTCCACCAGACCGACGGACAGGCCGCGGGTCACGGCGTCCAGCGCGACGCCGGACCCGACCACGCCGCCGCCGACCACGATCACGTCGAGCTCCTGCTCGGGGTCGGCCATCCGGGCCAGCGCGGCGGATCTCTCGGCCGGTCCGATCCGCGCCGAGAACATCCCGCTGCCCCGCCGCACGACGCCGTCGCTCCGCTTGACGTCCACGGCCGCGCCGTCCCGCCGTACCGGGCCACCGTCGCCCTGAACGCCCGCGCCGTCCCGTACCCGGCCATCGCCATGCTGGACGTCCACGTCCACACCATCCCGTGCCTCGGTGTCGCTTCCCTCGTCGGACCTCACGCCGGCCGCACCCACCTGGGCCCTGACGCCGATGTCATCATCTCCCCGGGCCGCAGGCCCCGTCGTACCGCCCTGCCCGTTTTCCTCCGTCTCACTCTGCCGGGTCTGCCGGCCGTTCCCGTCCGGCCCGACCCCGCTGGCTGTGCGCGCTGTCATTGCGATCCCCCTGGGGTGCGGCTTGTCGCGTTGTGTCCTATTTCTACCCGCGAGTAAATACCTGCATGCCGTGAGCGGACCCCACCGGGGATGGCGCTACCCAAAGTCCGCGCATCATCCGTGACCTGCTCTCTCCACAGGCATCAAACGTCACTGCGGTGACGCGCCACGTTCGGTAGATCTTCCGGCAGGTAGATCTTCCCCGTGGGGCCGGACCCCCATGCCAAGGCACCGGGATCACACTCTGATTACGTCGACCCCCGCGTCCGTGAACGACGCCGCGGCGGCGTCCGGGAGCCCCGCGTCGGTGATCAGCGTGTCGATCCGGTCGATGTCACAGATCTTCGCGAAGGCGCGACGGCCCACCTTGGACGCGTCCGCGACGGCCACGACGCGGGCGGCCCGGCCGATCAGCAGGTTGTTCACGCTGGCCTCACCCTCGTGGTGCGCGGAGGCGCCGAACCGGGCGTCGATGCCGTCGACCCCGAGGAAGGCGATGTCCAGGGTCACCTGCTCGATAACCCCGGAGGCGAGCGGGCCGATCAGCTCGTACGACTGCGGCCGCGCGACCCCGCCGGTGACGACGAGCTTGACGTTCTGCCGTACGGTCAGCTCCGCGGCGATGTTGAGCGCGTTCGTCACGACGGTGAGCTGGGCGCCCGGGTCGGAGCGCAGGGCCAGCGTCCTCGCCACCTCGGAGGTCGTCGTACCGCCGTTCAGGCCGACGACGGCCCCAGGGGGGACCAGTTCGGCCGCCGCCTCCGCGATGCGCTGCTTCTCTCCGGCGTGCCTGGCCGTCTTGTAGCGGAGGGGGAGGTCGTAGCTCACGCTCTGGGCGACGGCGCCACCGCGCGTGCGCATGAGCATCTGCTGCTGGGAGAGCTCGTCGAAGTCACGCCGGATCGTCGCGGTCGACACCTCGAGGGTGCCGGCGGCCTCCTCGACCGTCAGGCGCCCCTGCTGAGCGAGAAGCTCCAGTAAGGCGTTCCAGCGTTCATACCGGCTCATGGTCCCAAAGCGTGACACACGGCCTGACTTCCCACACCACGACGCCCATCATCCGATGCAGAATCGTGCTCATTTCTGCTATAAAAAGTGCATAATAAATCAAATTGGAGGTACCGGCCCGTGACAACCCACACCGAGACCGAGATCGCCTCTCAGCCCGCCTGCTGGAGCCGCGCGGTGGAGCTGGCCGGGTCCTCGGCCCTCCCCCGGCCAGGCGAGCGCGTGGCCGTCGTCGGCTGCGGCACCTCGTGGTTCATCGCCCAGGCCTACGCCGCCCTCCGGGAACGGGCCGGACACGGCGAGACCGACGCCTTCGCCGCCTCGGAAGCCCCCCTCGGCCGGTCGTACGACTCGGACATCCCGCCCTCCCGGTCGTACGACCGGGTGCTGGCGCTGACCCGCTCCGGCACCACCACCGAAGTGCTGGAGCTCCTGCGCCGCCTCGGCGGTACGAGGACCACGGCCATCACCGCCGACCCGGACACGCCCGTCATGACAATCGCGGACGAGGTCGTCGTGCTGGACTTCGCGGACGAGAAGTCGGTGGTCCAGACGCGGTTCGCCACCACGCAGCTCGCGCTGCTCCGCGCCCACCTCGGCGAGGACCTCACCGATGCCATCGCCGACGTCGAGCGGGCGGTCTCCGAGCCGATCCCCGCCGATCTGGTCGGCGCCGAGCAGTTCTCCTTCCTCGGCCGGGGCTGGACGTACGGGCTGGCGCAGGAGGCGGCGCTGAAGATGCGGGAGGCCGCGCGCTCGTGGACCGAGGCGTACCCGGCCATGGAGTACCGCCACGGCCCCATCAGCATCGCCGGACCGGGGCGCGTCACCTGGATGCTCGGCACGGCCCCCGAGGGCCTCGCGGGCGACGTACGGCGAGCGGGTGGCACGTTCATCACCCGGGACACCGACCCGATGGCCGAGCTGGTACGGGTGCAACGGGTCGCGGTGGCCCGCGCGCACGCCCAGGGACTGGACCCCGACCAGCCGCTGCACCTCACCCGATCTGTGATCCTGTCCTCATGAGCATCACACTCGCCGACGCCCGCGTCGTGACCCCCGACGGTGTGCACGAGGGCTGGATCACCATCGAGGACGGCCGTCTCACCCACATCGGCCAGGGCCAGGCCCCCCGCGACGGGCACAGCCTGGCCGGGCGATACGTCGTGCCCGGGTTCGTCGACATCCACACCCACGGCGGAGCGGGCGGTTCGTTCCCCTCGGGCGACCAGGACGAGGCGCGGCGGATCGCGGCCTTCCACGCCGGGCACGGCACCACGACGATCATGGCCAGCCTGGTCACCGCGTCGCTCGCGGACATCGCCCGCGCGACGGCCGCCCTGGCCGACCTGTGCGACGACGGGCTGCTGGCCGGCATCCACTTCGAGGGGCCCTACATCGCGAGGTCACGCTGCGGCGCGCACAACCCCGCGCTGCTGCGCGATCCCTCGACCGGCGAGCTGGCCGACCTGCTGAAGGCCGGGCGCGGGCACGTGCGGATGCTCACCATCGCCCCCGAGCTGCCCGGGGGCCTCGACGCCATCCGGGCCGCCGTGTCCGAGGGCGTGATCGCGGCCCTCGGGCACAGCGACGCCACGTACGAGCAGGCCATCGAGGCCATCGAGGCCGGCTGCACGGTCGCCACCCACCTGTACAACGCCCTGCCCCCGCTGCACCACCGCGAGCCCGGGCCGATGGCCGCGCTGCTCGAGGACGAGCGGGTGACGGTCGAGCTGATCAACGACGGGATACACGTGCACCCGGCGATGATGAGGCTGGCGGGCGCGGTCGCGGGCCCGAGCCGTACGGCGCTCATCACCGACGCGATGGGGGCAGCGGGCATGGGCGACGGGACCTACCGGCTCGGGTCGATGGAGGTGGAGGTCTCGGGGGGCACCGCCCGGCTGGTGGAAGGCGGCGCCATCGCCGGGAGCACCCTGACCATGGACGTCGCCTTCCGGCGTGCCGTGCAGGAGGTCGGGCTGTCGGTGGCCGAGGCCGCCGAGATGGCCTCGCTCACCCCCGCCCGCGTGCTGGGCGTGGACGGCCGCGTGGGCTCGATCTCCGTCGGCAAGGACGCCGACCTGGTGGTACTCGACGACGACCTCACAGTGCGAGGCGTCATGAGACACGGCACCTGGCTCACCTCCCCGTGACACCACCGACCGCCCCGGCGCCTGGTAAAGGTCCTCGCCGGGGCGGCAGGGCCGGGTCAGTGGACGTGGGGCGCTACGACGACCTCCACGCGCTGGAACTCCTTGAGGTCGGAGTAGCCGGCTGTGGCCATCGTGCGGCGCAGGGCGCCCATGAGGTTCATCGAGCCGTCGGCGACGCTGGAAGGGCCGTGGAGGATCTGCTCCAGGGTGCCGATGGTGCCGACCTCGACGCGGGCGCCCCTCGGCAGGTCGCCGTGGTGGGCCTCCGAGCCCCAGTGGTGGCCACGCCCCGGCGCCTCGGCGGCGCGGGCCAGCGGTGACCCGACCATGACGGCGTCGGAGCCGCAGGCGATGGCCTTGGCGATGTCGCCGGAGCTGGTCATGCCGCCGTCGGCGATCACGTGGACGTACCGGCCGCCCGACTCGTCGAGGTAGTCACGCCGGGCGGCGGCGACGTCGCCGATCGCCGTAGCCATCGGGACCGCCACGCCGAGCACGGTGCGCGTGGTGTGACCGGAACCACCGCCGAAGCCCACCAGCACGCCGGCGGCGCCCGTGCGCATCAGGTGGAGGGCCGCGGTGTAGGTGGCGCAGCCGCCCACGATGACGGGCACGTCGAGCTCGTAGATGAACTGCTTGAGGTTGAGCGGCTCCGCCCGGCCCGAGACGTGCTCGGCGGAGACCGTGGTGCCCCGGATGACGAAGATGTCGACGCCCGCGTCGATCACGGCCTTGTAGTGCTGGGCGGTGCGCTGGGGCGACAGCCGCGCGGCGGTCGTCACGCCGGCGGACCTGATCTCCTCGATGCGGCGGCCGATGAGCTCGTCGCTGATCGGGGCGGAGTAGATCGCCTGGAGCCGCTTGGTCGCGGCCTCCCCTCGCAGCTCGGCGACCTCCGACAGCAACGAGGCGGGGTCCTCGTAGCGGGTCCAGAGCCCTTCGAGGTCGAGCACCGCCAGACCGCCGAGGCGGCCGATGTCGATGGCGGTCTGGGGGGAGACGACGCTGTCCATGGGGCTGACCACGACGGGCAGCTCGAAGCGGTAGGCGTCGATCTGCCAGGCGATCGAGACCTCCTCGGGGTCACGCGTGCGCCGCGACGGCACGATGCCGATCTCGTCCAGCGCGTAGCCGCGGCGCCCGCTCTTGCCACGCCCGATCTCTACCTGAGTCATGCTCTTGTCGTTCCCGTCGTTCGAAGAAGCCGCTGTGCTGTCTCGTCTGTACCCTCGTGCGGCGCCATATCGCGCTTTTCGTGCGCGCCACCAACGCCGCACAAGTGGTGGGTGCCTGATCCGGTCGGATGGCCTCAGCGGCCGGGGTAGTTGGGTGCCTCGACCGTCATCTGGATGTCGTGGGGGTGGCTCTCCTTGAGACCGGCGGAGGTGATCGGCATCAGCATGCCCTTCTCGTGGAGCTCGTCGATCGTGCGGGAGCCGGTGTACCACATGCCCTGGCGCAGGCCGCCGACCAGCTGGTGTGCCACGGCCGAGACAGGGCCACGGTAGGGCACCTGGCCCTCGATGCCCTCCGGGATGTACTTGTCCTCGCTGGTGACGCCCTCCTGGGCGTAGCGGTCCTTGCTGAAGGATCCGCCGCGCTCACGGTTGCGCACGGCGCCGAGCGAGCCCATGCCGCGGTACGACTTGAACTGCTTGCCGTTGATGAAGATCAGCTCGCCGGGAGACTCCTCGCAGCCGGCCAGCAGCGAGCCCAGCATGACGGTGTTCGCTCCGGCCGTGAGGGCCTTGACGATGTCTCCGGAATACTGCAGGCCGCCGTCGCCGATCACCGGGACCCCCGCGGGGGCGCAGGCGAGCGACGCCTCGTAGATGGCCGTGACCTGCGGGGCGCCGACCCCGGCGACCACACGGGTCGTGCAGATGGAACCGGGGCCCACTCCGACCTTGACGGCGTCGGCGCCCGCGTCGACGAGCGCCTGTGCACCGGCACGCGTGGCGATGTTGCCCGCGATGACGTCGACCCGCCCGTTCGCCTTGATCTTGGCGACCATGTCGCACACCCCGTGGGAGTGACCGTGGGCGGTGTCGACGACGATGACGTCGACCCCCGTCTCGATCAGCGCCATCGCGCGCTGCTCGGCGTCGCCCGCTACGCCCACGGCCGCCCCGACGACCAGGCGGCCGTCGGCGTCCTTGGTGGCAAGAGGATATTGCTCGCTCTTGGTGAAGTCTTTGACCGTGATGAGGCCGCGCAGCCTGCCGCCGGCGTCGACGAGGGGAAGTTTCTCCACCTTGTGGTGACGCAGAAGGCGGAAGGCATCGTCTCGTGAGACCCCCACGGGCGCGGTGACCAGCGGCATCGGGGTCATGACATCGCTCACCCGGCGGCTCTGGTCGGTCTCGAAACGCATGTCGCGGTTGGTCACGATGCCGACGAGGACGCCACCGCGGTCGGTCACCGGCGCACCGGAGATGCGGTATTTCGCGCAGAGCACCTCGACGTCGGCGAGCGTGTCGTCCGGGGCGCAGGTCACGGGGTTGGTGACCATGCCGGCCTCGGAGCGCTTCACCAGATCGGCCTGCTGCGCCTGGTCCTCGATGGAGAGGTTGCGATGCAGGATGCCGATGCCGCCTTGGCGGGCCATGGCCACCGCCATGCGCGCCTCGGTGACGGTGTCCATCGCGGCGGATATCAAGGGGATGCGCAACGTGATCGAGCGCGACAGGCGGGTGGTGGTGTCGGCTTCACCCGGCTGCAGGTCCGAATACGCGGGAACCAGGAGCACGTCGTCGAACGTGAGCCCGGGTTCGGTGAACTTGGCCATCTGCAACCCTCCTCCATGGCGCTCTCAAGATGGGGAAAGGCGCCGGCCCCCTCGCTCAGTTTAGTGTCCTGCTGGTCACCGGCTCGGCAGCTCCTGTGGACAATCGGCGGTGCTCGAGCAAGCGCATCCCCAACACTTGCCCTCATCAGGGTAGGTGAGGGTCATAAGGTGGAATGCGTGCTGGAAGACGTCCCCCGCGACCCCTTCGCGGATGACCCTAACGACCCCACGGCGGCGCTGGGCGAGCTCGACGACTCCGAGCCGTTGACCTTGGCCGAGCGCGACGAGGCGCTGACCGACCTCGCCGACGTGGAGGTCTTCCGCTCGCTGTTAGAGCCACAGGGCGTGCTGGGGCTGGTTCTCGACTGTCCCGAATGTGGCGAACAGCATTACTTCGATTGGGATCTTCTCCGCGGAAACCTCAGGCAGATGATCGACCATGGGCGCCCACAGGTCCACGAGCCCGCCTTCGAGCCCGACCCGGGCGACTACGTGAGCTGGGAGTACGCCAGGGGCTACGTCGACGGGGTGATCGACACCGAGGAGGGCCACTGATCGACGTCGCCGGTGAGCGCGCGCAGCAGGCTCGCCGCGGCGTCGTCATGCTCGCAGAACGGCTCCCTGCGGGCGATCGCGTCGAGGATCGCGTCGGTCCTGAGCACTTCGGGATCCGCCTCGGACCCCCGTTTTCGGACCGAACGCGCCGGATGCACAGCGGTCAAGCTATCGACTCCATGTCGGCCATCGCCCGAAGCCTGGCCAGCGCCCGATGCTGGGCGACGCGAACCGCACCTGGTGACATACCCAGTACGTTACCGGTCTCCTCGGCGGAGAGTCCCGACACCACCCTGAGAATGATCAGCTCGCGCTGGTTCTCCGGGAGGCGCGAGAGCAGCGCGCGGGCGTGCTCGGCCTCGATGTAGCGCACGACGGTCTCCTCCGGCCCGGGCCCCTGGTCGGGACCGTCCGGCAGATCCTGGGTCGGCACGGCGGAGCGCACCGAGCTGCGGAGCGCGTCGGCCACCTTGTGCGAGGCGATGCCGAACACGAACGATGCGAACGGGCGGCCCATGTCGCGGTAGCGCGGCAGCGCGGCCAGCACCGCGATGCACACCTCCTGGGCCACGTCGTCGGCTATGTGGTAGTGACCGGAGACCCGGCCCAATCGAGCACGGCAATAGCGCACCACCATCGGGCGCAACTGGCCCAGCAGTGATTCGATCGCGGTGCGATCCCCCTGTACGGCAAGGCTCGTCAGTTCCCTGAGGTCGGACTCATCCGATCTCGTCGCAAGCCTTACCCCAGTCTTGGCGTCGACGCTTCCCTCGGTCACGTTAGGCATGATGCCCGCCACGATCGCGCATGTCGTCATAGTGAATGGATACGGATTGGTCACATTGACGCGACGATAACGGCGAGTAATCAAATGAACACAGTAGTGTTTGTATATTTCACTCGAGAACCGAATTCGCTGGATATTTGTTAGATGTCGCGCCTGCTCGGAGGGCGCTCAGGGGCTGTCGCCGGACGCCGTGGCGGGACGATCGGTTTACCTGGCCGGTCAAATCAGTGGGGGCGAAAATCGATTCGACAAAAAGCACGGCCCGCGCCTGGAGGAGGCGCGGGCCGTACTTCGACAATGATCGGGTTCAGTGGCCGTGACCGTGACCCTGACCCCCGGCGGCCGGAGCCTCGTCCTCGGGCTTGTCGACCACGAGGACCTCGGTCGTGAGCAGCATGCCCGCGATGGACGCGGCGTTCTGCACGGCCGAGCGGGTGACCTTGACAGGGTCGATGACGCCCTCGGCGATCAGGTCGCCGTACTCGCCGGTCGCGGCGTTGAGACCGTGACCGAACGGCAGCTCGCTGATCTTGGCGGTGACGACGTAACCCTCGTGGCCCGCGTTCTCGGCGATCCAGCGGGCCGGCTCGACGAGCGACCGGCGGACGATGGCGACACCGGTCGCCTCGTCACCGGTCAGGCCGAGGTCGTCGAGGTCCTTGGACAGGTGCACGAGCGCGGCGCCACCGCCGGAGACGATGCCCTCCTCGATCGCGGCGCGCGTCGCGGAGATGGCGTCCTCGAGGCGGTGCTTCTTCTCCTTGAGCTCCACCTCGGTGGCCGCGCCGACGCGCAGGATGCAGATGCCGCCGGACAGCTTGGCGAGGCGCTCCTGGAGCTTCTCGCGGTCCCAGTCGGAGTCGGTCTGCTCGATGGCGTGCTGGATCTCGCGGACGCGGTCCTTGATCGCCTGGGGGTCGCCGGCACCATCGATGATGGTGGTGGCGTCCTTGGTGACGACGATGCGGCGGGCGGTGCCGAGCACCTCGGTGCCGGCGTTGTCGAGCTTGAGGCCGAGCTCCTCGGAGATCAGCTGGCCACCGGTCAGGATCGCGATGTCCTGCAGCATGGCCTTGCGGCGGTCACCGAAGCCGGGGGCCTTGACGGCCACCGAGGTGAACGTGCCGCGGATCTTGTTGGTCACCAGGACGGCCAGGGCTTCGCCCTCGACGTCCTCGGCCACCACGAAGAGCGGCTTCTTGGTCTGGGCGACCTTCTCCAGCAGCGGCAGGAACTCCGCGATGGAGGCGATCTTGCCCTGGTGCAGCAGGACGTAGGCGTCCTCGAGCACCGCCTCCATGCGCTCGGGGTCCGTCACCATGTACGGCGACAGGTAACCCTTGTCGAACTGGAGTCCTTCGGTGAACTCCAGCTCCAGGCCCATGGTGTTCGACTCTTCGACGGTGATGACACCGTCCTTGCCCACCTTGTCGAACGCCTCGGCGATCAGCTCGCCGATCTTGGCGTCCTGAGCGGAGATCGTCGCGACATTGGCGATCTCCTTCTTGTCCTCGACGGGACGGGCAAGCTCGAGCAGGCGGTCGCTGACCGCGCCGGCGGCCTTGTCGATGCCGCGCTTCAATGACAGCGGCGAGGCTCCGGCGGCGACGTTGCGCAGGCCCTCACGGACCATCGCCTGGGCGAGCACGGTGGCGGTGGTGGTGCCGTCACCGGCGACGTCGTTGGTCTTGGTCGCCACTTCTTTGGCGAGCTGAGCACCGAGGTTCTCATACGGCTTGTCGAGCTCGACCTCACGGGCGATGGTTACACCGTCGTTCGTGATGGTCGGAGCACCGAACTTCTTGTCGATGACGACGTTCCGCCCGCGCGGCCCGAGGGTCACCTTGACGACGTCCGCAAGGGCGTTCACGCCACGCTCGAGAGCGCGGCGCGCGTCCTCCTCGAACTGCAGGATCTTCGGCATTTAAGGTCCTCTCAGCATCAGAGCCCCGGGCCTTCAGAGAAGTACCCGGGGCTTGACACGCATTTTTGTAAGGCTCCGTACTGATGGTCGCTTGCGCGCCCGGGGCTTTACTTCTCGATGATCGCGAGAACGTCACGAGCGGAGAGCACGAGGTACTCCTCGCCGCCGTACTTGACCTCGGTGCCGCCGTACTTGCTGTAGAGGACGATGTCCCCTTCCTTGACGTCGAGCGGAATCCGCTTCTCGCCGTCTTCGTCCCAGTTGCCAGGACCCGCCGCGAGGACCTTGCCCTCTTGCGGCTTTTCCTTGGCGGTGTCTGGGATGACCAGACCGGAAGCGGTCGTCTGCTCGGCCTCAAGCGGCTGGACCACGATGCGGTCGCCGAGCGGCTTAACGGGAACCTTGGTGGCGGTCGTCACGATCGGACCTCCCCTTCAGATTGTGATGATGAGCTGAAGAGGCGACCAGCGGCCTGCCGTCGCGGGTGGTAGACCTGCCTCGTCGCATTTTGACTTGGCACTCTCACTAGGCGAGTGCCAACACTGAACAGTATGCAAGGGCGCCGACACAGTCAACACGGACAGGCCGTCCCAGGTCAGTACGGTTCCCGTACCGGCCAGAACGACGGTACAACTCACCCGAAATGTCTGCCTCGGCGCCGGGTCGCGCACGTTGGGGGCTCCGTTCCCGTAGAGGTCCCGAGAGGCGCTAGCGTCGGGAGACGTGGACCTCGACGCTTTCCGCGACTTGCTGACCCCCCGCGGGCAGAAGGCCCTCGGCGATGCCGTGGAAGCCCTCACCGAAGACCTCGACCCCGTCCTCGCCGCCAGCCGCCTGAGGAAGACCTACGACGCGCCGCTCACCGCCGCCGCCCTCACGCAGGCACGGCTCCGGGCGCGCGGGGCCGTGAAGTTCGGCGCGGACGCCGCCCGCATGTACTTCACCCCCGACGGCCTTGAGCAGGCGACCCGGGCCGAGGTGGCCGCCCATCGGGCCCGCCGCTTCCTGCCCGGCACGCGGGTGGCCGACGCCTGCTGCGGCATCGGCGGCGACCTGATCGCGCTGGCCCGCGCCGGTTGCGAGGTCGACGCCGTGGACCTCGATCCGCTCACGGTGGAGGTGGCGCGGGCCAACGCGCTCGCGCTGGAGCTCGGCGACCGCGTCACGGTCCGCACGGCCGACGCGTCCGAGGTCGACCCCGCGGCGTACGACGTGCTGTTCGCCGACCCCGCCAGGCGGTCAGGCAACAGGCGCGTCTTCGACCCGATGGCGTACTCCCCGCCGTGGCCGGCCGTTCTGGACCTGGTCGCACGGGCGCGCGCCGCGTGCCTGAAGGTCGCGCCCGGCATCCCGTACGAGCTGATCCCGGCGGGCGCGGACGCCGAGTGGGTGTCCTTCCGCGGCGAGGTCAAGGAGGCCGTCCTGTGGACCGGCGCCTTCGCCACGAGCCCGGGGGCGGCTGAGGAGACCGGTCGCAGGGCCACGTTGCTCCCCTCGGGTGAGACGCTGACCACCGACCCGTCCCTCGGTCCCGCCGGCCACGGACCCGTGGCGAGATTCCTGTACGAGCCGGACGGCGCCGCGATCAGGGCCCATCTGGTGGCCGAGGTGGCGGCCCTGGTAGGCGGCCACCTGCTCGACCCGCACATCGCCTACATCACCGGCGACACATCCGCCGTCACGCCGTGGGCCTCGCGGTACGAAGTCCTGGAGACGCTGCCGTTCTCACTGAAACGCCTGCGCGCGGCGCTTCGCGAGCGCCGGATCGGCACGCTCACCCTCAAGAAACGCGGCTCCGCGCTAGACCTGGAGCGCCTTCGCAAAGATCTGCGCCTTTCTGGTGACAAATCGTGTGTTGTAGTTCTTACCAGAATCGGCGAACGACCTTTCGCATTTATCTGCGAACCGTCCTGACCTGCGCCGATGGCAAACCAGGGCAATCCAGCGATAATCACGATCTTTTAATGTCGGCCCCGAAAGTCTCCTGCCGAACGACTACAGTTGGCCAGCGCGGGATTTTGCCTGATCGACGGTTTACCCGCTTATTCGTCACGCCAGACAACCGGACCAATCCCACCGCTGTGCGGCCGGCCGCCCGCGAGTGAAGGAGCTTTCGGTGGATCACTCCAACCACACCCTCCTCCAGGCGGGAAGCCAGACCGCCATCTCCGACCGGATGCGCGAGCTCCTCGCCAGGGCGGCACAGGACCATGTGTACGAGCAGCGCACCCAGGGCGCCGTGCTTGACGAGATCCGGCAGCGCCTCGAAGGCATGGAGTGGCTTCTGCGGGAGGTCCGCGAACGCGAGCTGGGTGGCCTGAGCGGTGCCCTTGAGGAGGTCAGCGGCCAGCTCGGCGAGCTCGCCACCCGCCCTCCGGCGTGGGCCGAGGGCCTGGCCCAGCACGTCGAGGTCGTACGCGACCGGGTGGACGGGGTGGGCAACCGCCTCGCCGGCCTCGGCGACCGCATCGAGTCGGTCGGCGACCGCGTCGAGTTGGTCGGCGACCGCGTCAAGCCCATCTCCGAGCTCCCCAGCCTGTGGACCGACCTCTCCACCGTGCGCGAAGGGGTCGCCGAGTCCCTGAAGCGCATCCAGGCGGTCCTCGACGGCAACCAGGGCATGCCGGAGCGCATGGAGGAGCTGACGAGGCGGCTCGGCCAGCTCAACTCCAGCATGGAGGTCGCAGCGGGCCGCTTCACCCGGGTCGACAAGGCGCTGCTCGACCTCACCCAGCGCACCGAGCGGCTCGAGGGCGGCGTGCTCGACCTCAGCGAGGGCCTGGAGGAGACGCTCGCCTCGTCGATCGAGAGGCTCACCGGCTCGGTCGAGCAACTGGCCGGCAAGGTCGACGGGATGACCGCCAAGCTGGCCGACGCCGAGACCCGGCTGGAGGACCGTCTCGGAGACGTCGACGTCCGGCTCGCGGGCTTCGATGGACGCCTCGACGGCGTCGACGGCCACCTCGAAGGTGTGGCGGGACGGCTGGAAACCATGGACGGCCATCTCGAGGGCCTCGCGGGGCGGATGGACGGCGTGGACGGGCACCTGGCCGGCTTCGACGGGCGGTTCGACGGCGTGGACGGCCACCTCGGGGCCGTCGAAGGGCGGCTGGAGACGGTCGACGTGCGGCTCCAGAGCGTCGACGGGCGCATCGAGACGACCGGCGCCTGCCTCGCCGGCGTCGACGGCCGCCTGGCCGGCGTCGACGAGCGGCTCACCGAGGTGGGCGGCAACATCTCCGCGCACGACCAGCGCTTCGGTGCCATCGAGGAGGCCTTCGAGGGGGTCAACGAGCGGCTGGAGATGGTCGACGACCGGGTGGAGGCGGTCAACCAGCGGGTCGGCCAGCTTCCGGGCCTGCTGGAGGTCGGCGAGGTGCACAAGCGCGTCGGCGAGCTGATCAGCGCCCACGGCGAAGGCCAGGACAAGCGGTTCGACACGCTCGACGAGCGGATGGCCGAGACCGCCGCCGCCATGCCCTCCCTGACGGAGCTGACGGAGCTGGTACGTGCGCGCCCCGACCGCGACCAGCTCTCCGAGACGGTAGACGAGATCATCCAGCCGACCCACAACGACCTCACCCGCAGGCTGGGCGCCCTGGAGGAGACCATGCTGGCGCTCGCCGAAGCCCTCCTCCGCCCCGCCCGCACCGCCAAGGACTGACCCCGGTACCGCATACCATCCCGGCAACGGACAGGCTCAGCCGCCGAGTCACCTGCGGCCGATCACCTCGGAATGGACGGGGCCGGCCCAGGGTCACATGTGGATGGCGGTCACCGGGAGGGATGAGTCGGCGGGGATGTCGAGGCGTGACGGGGCCACGCCCGAGGCCACGAGCTCCGACCCCAGGGCCGCGATCATCGCGCCGTTGTCGGTGCACAGCCCCGGCCGGGGCACCCTCAGGCGCACCCCCGCGGCGTCACACCTCTCCTTCGCCAGGGCGCGCAGCCGGGAGTTGGCGGCGACTCCGCCCCCGATGAGCAGATCCTTCACGTCGTACTGGCGGCACGCCTGAAGCGCCTTGCGCGTGAGCACGTCGACGACGGCCTCCTGGAAGGACGCGGCAACGTCGGCGATGGGCACGGGCTCCCCCGAACGCTCCCTGGCCTCCACCCAGCGCGCGACGGCGGTCTTCAGCCCGGAGAAGGAGAAGTCCAGCGTGCCGTCGTCGTACTTCCCGCGAGGGAAGGCGACAGCCGTACCCGAGCCTTCTGTGGCGGCGCGGTCGATGTGAGGGCCGCCGGGGAACGGCAGGCCCAGCACCCTCGCCACCTTGTCGAACGCCTCACCTGCCGCGTCGTCCACGGTGGAGCCGAGGGAGATCACGTCCTTGGCGACGTCCGGGACGAGCAGCAGGGACGAGTGGCCTCCCGACACGAGCATCGCGATCGACGGCTTGGGCAGCGGGCCGTGCTCCAACTGGTCGACCGCGACGTGCGCGGCCAGGTGGTTGACGCCGTACAGCGGCACGCCGAGGCCGAGCGCGTACGCCTTGGCGGCGGCGACGCCCACGAGCAGCGCGCCGGCGAGGCCGGGACCCGCGGTGACGGCCACCGCGTCGATGTCGGAGAACCGCAGACCGGCCTGCTCGAAAGCGCGCTCGACGGTCGGGGTCATCGCCTCCAGGTGGGCGCGTGAGGCCACCTCGGGCACCACGCCGCCGAACCGCGCGTGCTCCTCGACGCTGGAGGCCACAGTGTTCGCGAGCAGCGTGTGGCCCCGGACGATGCCGACCCCCGTCTCGTCACAGGAGGTCTCGATGCCCAGCACCAGGGGTTCGTCAGCCATTTGCGCTCTCCACGCCGCTGTTCAGCTTTCTCATCATCATCACCGCGTCGGTTCCGTCGTCGTAGTAGTCGCGGCGCAGGCCGATGCGCTCGAACCCGAAGCGTTCGTACATCGCCTGCGCGGGCGGGTTGTCCGCCCGGACCTCCAGGAACACCGCCGTCGCGCCGCGGCGTACGGCCTCGGCGAGCAGCTCCTTCAGCATCGCGCTGCCGACGCCGACACGCTGCATCGGCGCGCTCACGGCGATCGTCTGGACGTCCGCCTGGTCACCGGCCGCCGCCAGCCCGGCGTAGCCCACGATCTCCTCGCCGGCGACGGCGACGATGTAGTGCCGGGTGCGGGGCTGGTCGGCCAGCTCGCCGCGCAGCATGCCCTCGCTCCACGCGTCAAAAGGGAACGTCGACCGCTCGATGCGCATGACCGCGGGCAGATCGTCTTCGGTCATCTGCCGCAGCGTCGCGGCACTCACGCGGTCACCTTCTTCGGAGGACCTGGCACCCGGGCGTCCGGCCGGCGAAGGTAGATCGGGGCGGGCGAGGTGAGGACTCCATCGTCCGTGCCCGCGGCGAGGTGCTCGGCGGCGAGCGCGGCCAGCGCACCGGCCAGCGGATAGTCGGGAGCGCCCTCCACCAGCCGCTCATCGCCGAGGATCTCGGCGTACATGCGGGCGCCCGCGCCCACCACGGCCAGCTCGCCTGGCACGTCGGCGGGCCGGTCGACCGAGGGCCCTGCCACGCGCGTGCGCATGTCGGCGTAGCGCGCCCAGAACACCTCCTTGCGCCGCGCGTCGGTGGCGACGAGGAACGGCTCGGTGAGGCCGCTGGCGTAGGCGACCGCGTCCAGGGTGCACACGCCGTACGCCGGGGCTCCGGTCGTGGAAGAGAGCGCCTGGGCGGTCATCAGCCCGACGCGCAGGCCGGTGTACGGCCCGGGGCCGGAGCCCGCGACGATCGCGGTGACGTCTCTCAGGGAGACCCCCGCCTCGCGCAGGACCTCCTCCACGGACGGAACGAGCAGCTCACCGTGGCGGCGCGCGTCGATCGTCGTCGACTCGGCGAGCACGCGGTCACCGTCGTGAAGCGCCGCGGTGACGGCCGGGGTTGCGGTATCGAAGGCCAAGACCAGCACAAACCTCAAGCTTAGTTGCTCTCGGCAGCGGTTCTCCTCGACGATCGACAATGAAGAACAGCGCCGGTGGTGTGACTAAGGATGAAGCAAATCCTCGCCGCGGGAGCGGAGCGAGCGCCATCAAGCACGTGAGGCGTAGACGATGATGTTGTCCAGGTACTCGTGGGTCTTGCGGTCGAAGACGCCGCCGCAGGTTACGAGGCGGAGGCCGTCCTCGACGTAGACCCTTTCCGCGGGGAAGTGGTCCTTCGGCACCTGTTCGATGGAGTCGACCTTGTACTGCGCGGTCTTGCCGTCAGTGCGCAGGATCTTGATGACGGCGCCCTTCTTGACGTCGCGCAGGCGGTAGAACACCGCGGGGGCCGTCTTGGTGTCGACGTGGCCGATGATCACCGAGGCCCCGGTGTCGCCGGGCACCACGCTCTGGTCGAACCACCCCGCCATCGCGGGTTTCTCGAACGGCGGCAGCTCGACGTCGCCGTCACCGCTGAGCCCGAGCTTCATCAGCGGGGCCTTCATGTTCAGCGACGGGATGTCGAGACGCTTGGGCGAGGCGGCGGTCGCCTGGCGCGGTGGCGAGGCGTCACGGCCAGGGCCTGCGAGCGCGAACATGATGGTGCCGGTGACGAACCCGGCCACCACGATCTTCAGCCACTTGGGGGAGTCGGCCATCGGGGGGACAGCGGATCGAAGGTCAGCGGGTCCCGGACTTGCGGCGCGCCAAGGCGATACCGCCTCCCAAGGCCGCGAGGAGCGCGAAGACCGTCACTCCCGCCGGGATGCCCGAGGGCTCGTCAGCCGCTCCGGCCGCCGTGCCGCCACCGCCGGCCCTCGGCGCCTTGGTCGGCACGACGCGGGTGCGGGTGGGCGTGGGGGTGGCCTTGGGCTTGGCGGTCAGGGTCAGCGTGGCCTTGCCCGTGTCGTTGGTGCCGTCGCACTTGACCTCGACCTGGTAGCGCCCGGCCTTGGCTTTCTGGTCGATCGGCGCGAAGCCTTGGACCTCGGGCAGTGGCGCGGCCGTCGTCACCGGGGTCGAGGACGCGGCGGGGGTGGCCGGCGCCGGCTGGCTCAGGGTGACCAGGCCCGTGAACGAGTCGGAGCGAGCGGTGGCGCGGTAGTCGGTGCCGCCCTGAGGGAGGGGGCAGAAGGCGCGGACGTGGATCGACCTGGTCGCTCCGCTCTGCACCGTGTCGGGCACGAGCTGGACGCGGATGTCCTGCCGGCTGATCGTCGGCGTCGCCGTGGGCGTCGCCGTGGGCGCCGTGGCGCCGGACTGCGCTTCGGCCGAACATCCGACACCACCCAAGAGAAGGAATGCTCCAGCAACCGCGACCTGCCCGACCCTGTGCACCGTCGCACTCCACTTCGCCCTGCGATCCGACCCCGCCCGATACGACCATGCCTACGCTTTACTCCACCTGCATACCCAGAAAAATAGGGCCAATCCATTGGAACGATCTTCATTCCGAGGATCCATAGCAATACGGGCGTGCGTCAAGGCTTGGCTAGAGTACCGGTCTAGATCAACAAAAAGCAGGTCAATCAAACGATCGAGGCAACTCAGCCCATCTCGGCCCGACACCGCGGAGCCGTACAAGGCGCTCGTCTCCCGCGTCGCCGCGCTCGATGGAGACCTCGAGCCGGTCGTCGGCCAGTCCCTCGACCAGGCCCTCACCCCACTCGACCACGGTCACCGAGTCGCCCAGGGATGCGTCGAGGTCGAGGTCGTCGACCTCCAGGGTGCCGCCGAGGCGGTAGGCGTCGGCGTGGACGAGCGCGGTGCCGCCGGTCAGCGACGGGTGGACCCGGGCGATCACGAACGTCGGCGAGGTGATGGGGCCGCGCACCTTCAGGCCCTCGGCGATGCCCTGCACGAGCGTGGTCTTGCCCGCGCCCAGCGGGCCGGACAGCACCACGAGGTCGCCGGCGCCGAGGAGCCGCGCGAGCTCCTCGCCCAGCGACCGCATGTCCTCGGTCGTGGCCGCCCGCCTCATCAGGCGTCTCCCGCCGCCGAGGCCCCGCTGAGGCCGTCGTCGAGGCCCCCGATGCCGTCGGTGCCCCCGCCCGCATCGGCGTCCTGGACCCTCTTGAGCAGCTGGTCGAGCGAGTCGTTGACAGCGGTGGGCTTCTCGAGCAGCACCAGGTGGGAGGCGCCGGGGATCTCGGTGAAGCGGGCCGACGGCAGGCCCGCGTTGATCGACTTGCTGTGGTCGGGCGGGGTCAGCCAGTCCTTGTCGCCGACCATGATCTCGGTCGGCACCTTGTCGAGGACGTCGAGGGCGGCGAGCTTGTCGTGCGACATCAGCGCCGGGTAGAAGTCGGCGATCACGTCCGTCGGCGTGGACCGGATCATCGACTCGGCGAAGTCGACCACCGTGGGGCTGACGTTGGAGGGATCACCGAACCCGAGGTAGCGCAGGGCCAGGAACGACACGTCGTTTCCGGCCTGCCTGCCCCGGTCGATCAGGGCGGCGCGGCGGCCCAGCACGGAGACCGCAGGGGTCGCCGCCCAGTGGACCACCTTGGAGATCAGGGCGGGAAGCCCCAGCGTCAGCTCGGCGAGCTTGCCCGCCGAGGTGGAGATGAGAGCGACGCCGCGGATCTTGTCGCCGAACAGCTCCGGGTGGCTGTCGGCGAGCGCCATGACCGTCATGCCGCCCATGGAGTGACCCACGAGCACGCACGGCCCGGGCACCAGCGTCTTGAGGATCTCGCCGAGGTCGGCCCCCAGGCGGTCGATGGTGCAGTCCTCGGCGGGGGTGCGGGTCGAGCGCCCGTGGCACCGCTGGTCCCAGAAGACCAGGCGGTACGCGTCGCGGAGGTGGCGGCGCTGGTAGTGCCAGGCGTCGAGGTTCAGCGTGTACCCATGGCAGAAGACGATGGTCAGCGGGGCGTCCTCCGGGCCGTCGACCTCGGCGTACAACTCGACGCCGTCGGAGGTCTTCACGATCGCCGGACGCCCCCGCAGCTCGCCGAACGCCTCGCTCGCCTCGAGGTCGGGCCGCAGGCGGATGCGCCCGACGGCATACCTCTTGGCGAGGGCCGCCGCCGCCAGACCCGCCGAAGCGGTGCCGACGACCGCCCCTGCGATTCCGACCCTGCGCCGTGTGGACATCCCGACCTCCTCTTACCGGTAAACGCGCGGCACGCGTGAACCAATCCTGGTCACGATCTCATGAGTGATCGTGCCGAGGGAATCCGCCCACTCCTGTGCGGTGGGCTCACCGCTTGTCCCCGGACCGAACAGGACGACCTCGTCGCCCTCGCTCACCTGGTCGTCACCCATATCGATCATGAACTGGTCCATGCAGACACGGCCCGCGACCGTGCGCCGCCGGCCTGCCGCCAGGACCTCGGCCCGGTTGGTCGCACCCCGCATCACGCCGTCGGCGTATCCGAGAGGGACCACGGCCAACGTGGTCTCACGCTCGGTCGTGTACAGATGCCCGTACGACACTCCCGTGCCGGCGGCCACGCGCTTCACCATCGCGATCCGGGCACTGAGCGTCATCGCCGGGCGAAGGCCGAAGTCGCCCAGCTCAGGGATGGGGCTCAGCCCGTACACCGCGATACCGGGCCTGACCATGTCGTAGTGGGCCTCGGGAAGCGTCACCGTGGCGGCCGAGTTGGCGATGTGGCGCAGGACGTTGGACCCGGCCACCCCGGCCTTCTCCGCGACCGCGAGCCCCTCGTCGAACGCGGCGAGCTGGCGGCCGATCGAGGGGTGCCCGGGGATGTCCGCGCAGGCGAGGTGGGACCACAGGCCGGCGATCTCGATCAGACCCTCGGCCTGGGCGGCGAGCGCCCGATCGATCAGCGCCGGCCACGCCTTGGCAGTCGCGCCGCCGCGCGAGATGCCGGTATCGATCTTGAGGTGCACGCGCGCCATGCGCTCGGCGCGGCGGGCGGAGGCGGCGATGTCGTCGACCAGCCAGGGCGCGCCCGCCGACAGGTCGATGGCGGCCGCGACGGCGTCGTCGAGGGGCTCGCGCGGAGTGATGATCCAGGACAGGATCGGCGCCGTCACGCCGGCGGCGCGAAGATCGAGCGCCTCCTGGATGTAGGCCGTGCCGAGACGGGACGCGCCGGCCTCGAGGGCGGCGCGCGCGCAGGGCACCAGGCCGTGACCGTAGCCGTCGGCCTTGACCGCGACCATCATCTCGACGGCCGGGGCGTGACGGCGGAGCACCGCCACGTTGTGCCTGATCGCCGAGAGATCCACCCGGGCCTCGGCAGGGGTGACCAGGGAACCTTGAATGGGGAAGCTCACCCTTTCAGTCTCGCAGTCGCGCGCCAGGACCGGTTGGCGGTCGAGCCGGCGGTAACGGTCGTCACACTCGTGTCAGGCGCTCGCCATGAGCGCGCGGATCGCGTCAGGAAGCTCCAGGGCCACGTCCAGGGCCGCGATTGGCGCCTCGCCTCCCTCGGGACCTCCGGCCGCCACCCTCGCCGCGAGACCGTGCGCGTGGGCCGCGCACGAGGCGGCGTCGTAACAGCTCAGGCCTCCGGCGAGGAAGGCTCCGGTGATACCGGCGAGCACGTCGCCCGTACCGCCCGTGGCCAGCCAGGGGGTGCCCGTGA
This sequence comes from Sphaerisporangium sp., assembly GCA_025964675.1. Lineage (GTDB taxonomy): Bacteria > Actinomycetota > Actinomycetes > Streptosporangiales > Streptosporangiaceae > Sphaerisporangium. The sequence goes on from JAOPYI010000181.1 coordinate 30,104, forward strand.
GGTTGACGCGGACCGGCCTGCCGTCCTCCGCGACCAGGGTAGTCGACCCTTTGAGCAGAACCGTAACGCCGAGCTCCACGGCCGCCCGCCTCGCGTAGTGGAGCCTGCGGGACTCGATCTCCTCGGGTGGCACCTGCAGCAGGCGGCCCAGCTCGCCGGTGTGCGGCGTGATCAGCGTGGGGGCGGAGCGCCGAAGGAGCGAGCGGTCGCGCGCGGCGAGGGTCAGCCCGTCGGCGTCGACCAGCACGGGAACGTCGCTGTCGAGCACGGAAGCGGCGACAGCGTGGGCGTCGTCGTCGGTGCCCATGCCCGGCCCGACGACCCATGCCTGGACCCGGCCCACCTCGCGCACCCCCTCCTCGGGGGTGATGATCCGCGTCACCGCCTCGGGCCACTTGGCGCGCACCTGCTGTACCGCCTCGGCCGCGCCGGCGAACCGCACCAGCCCGGCCCCGGCCCGTACGGCGCCGCCCACCGCGAGCACGGCGGCCCCGGTGAAACGGTCGCTCCCCGCGACGATGCCGACCACGCCCCTGCGGTACTTGTTGGACTCCGGCTCGGGCCGTGGCAGCCGGTCGGCGACGTCCGGGCCGGTGAGCGCGACGACGCCGGGCTCGGGGAGGTACGGGCCGAGGCCGATGTCCACAGGGTCGAGGGCGCCGGCGCGGCTCGCCCCCGGATCGATCAGCAGGCCCGCCTTGACGGCCCCGAAGGTCACGGTCAGGTGGGCACGTACCGCTTCGCCCTCCACCTCTCCGGTGCTCGCGTCCACCCCGCTCGGCACGTCCACCGCGACGACGATGCCGGGAGCGCGCGCGCTGAGCCTCGCGAGCGTCGCGTACGGCTCGCGCAGGGGCCCGGTGCCGCCGATCCCGACCAGGCCGTCCACGATGACGTCCGCCTGGTCGATCATGTCCACGAGCGCGGGATCGGATTCCAGCGCCTTGGCCCCGTCGGCGTCACCGGGGGCGACCGCCCGGCGGAGATCGAACGTCCTGCCGCCCACGCGGCGGAGCTCGGTGAGGCCGCCCTCGTGAGCCTTCGGCCCGGCCAGGACCGCCTGGACCCGCGCTCCCCGGCGGACGAGCTGGGCACCCGCGTACAGCGCGTCGCCGCCGTTGTCGCCGCTGCCGATCAGCAGGACGACGCGGGCGCCGTACGCACGTGGCAGGGCGCGTACGCAGGCAATGGCCAGCCCCGTGGCGGCCCGCCGCATCAGAGTGCCCTCGGGGAGGCGTTCCATCAGCGCCCGTTCGGCCGCCCTGATCTCGTCGGACGTGTACGCGGTCAGCATTCCACCGAATTTAGCCGTCTTCGATCACCAAGGAGAAGGCCACCCGCCGTAAGCGGTGTCTCCGTTTCGGACGGACGCCCGTGGAGGTCAGCCTTCGGCGATCACATAGGCGACGGCGAAACCGCCGTCGTGGCTGAGGGACACGTGCCATCGCTTCACGCCCAGCTCCTCCGCGACCTCGGCGGCCCGGCCGGTGACCCCGAGGCGGGGACGCCCGTGGGCGGCCGTGGTGATCTCGGCGTCCCGGTGGCCGAGGCCCGGCGGCGCGCCGAGCGCCTTGGCCACCGCTTCCTTCGCTGCGAACCGGGCGGCCAGAGAGGCGATGGGCAGGCCCTTTTCGACGTCGGTGAACAGCCGGTCGCGCAGCTTCGGCGTCCGCTCCAGGATGGTGCCGAGACGGGCGATGTCGACGATGTCCACCCCGATACCGACGATCACGGGTCAGCTCCCCGCGACCAGCCGGCGCAGCGCCTCCGCCGCCCGGGCGTCGGCGCCGGCGCGCTCGACCAGCTCCCCGGCCAGCGTGTCGATCCAGACGTCCAGCCCCACGGGCTCCCGGGAGAGGGTGACGCCGCGCACCTCGTGGCGTACCTCGGCGACCGGGCGGCCACGGTCGCTCGACAGCGTCAGGACGCGGTCGCCGAGGCGCACGGCGACCTCACGGACCTGCCCCTCGCGCCCGCGCAGGCGGTCGGCCAGGCCTCGCTCCCGCGTCACCGTCACGCAGCCCGGGGGCAGCACGTCGCCGAGCGTGCTCAACAACACCTGCGCATATATCGTGATATCTGCCGCGTCCTTGCGGAGTGCCGCCGCGACCAGGTCGAAGTCCGTCACCTGTCACCTCACCCGTCCAGCGTGAGCACCATCTGGGGCCGCTCGATCACATGATCGGGCCTCAGCGGGCGCACGGCGGTGCCGATCGCGAAGAACTCCATCGTGTGACTGCCCCATTTGTGGTGCAGGTGGTTGAGGTCGACGCCGACGATGCCTTCGGCGTGCAACTGCTGGGCCTCGGCCTGCATGCGCGTCATGGCCAGCTCGCGCGCGTCGTACAGGGCCTGCGTGAACTCGGGTATCTCGACGTTCTGCCCGAGGTTGCCCAGCACCGAGCCCAGCCGCCGGTGGGCGACGTGGTAGACGCAGGTGCCCATGACCAGCCCCAGCGGGGCGTACCCGGCGCGGACCAAGGTCCAGAAGTCCTGCCCGGACAGGTCGGAGGTGAACGGCTGGTTCTTGTTGTTGCGCCACTCGCCCGGCTCGTCGGCCTTGACCGCCGTGCCGATGGCGATGAACTCGGCGATGTTCTCCCCGAAGTCCCGGAACTCCACGACCAGGCGCACGGCCACGATGCCGTCGGCGCCGAGCTGGTCGGCCTCGGCCTCCATGCGCGCCATGGCCAGCTCGCGAGCGTGGTACATCGCGTTGCTGAGCTGCTCGAGCTCCATGTTCTTGCTCCAGCGGCCGATCTGGAAGCCGACGTGGTAGATGGAGCTGCCGAGCACGAGCCCGAGCGGGCGGAACCCGGCCTCGCGCACGAGCAGGAACTCGTTCACCGACAGGTCGCTGGTGAACAGCGACCCCGGCTGGCCTGGGCGCAGCCCCTGGAGCCGGCGCATCGCGTCGGCGGGTATGCCCTGCTGGACTTCCGGATCCATGGATGCCTGCTCCTCAGACTCGCTCAACGACTCGCCCCGGACCTGCTCGAATGATCTCGGCGGTCAGAGGCGCATGATGGTCAGCGCCCGGGTGGGTGGCGGACCGGAGGGCTGGAAGCGGGCGACGGAGGTGCCGATCAGCGTCGCCTCGACCACGTGATCGCGCTGCTCCCCGCCGTACGCGCACGACCGCTCCCGCACCGTCAGCGACTGGCCGGACAGAACCGCCCCGTCGGCCCCCGTGCGGGCGGAGTCGGACATGAAGTGGTCCCGCGCCTCGTGGCGGGTGACCGAAACCAGCTCGGTCCACCCGGGGACCTCCGCGTTGCCGAACCCCACCCCGCCGAGCCGGTTGCCGCCGAAGGTGACGCTCGACATGACCTGCGTCGTCCAGTCGTCGTGGCGCACGCCGACCGACATGCCGAACGCCATGTCGACGGGCACCCATCCCGCGGCGACCAGCTTGGCGAAATCCTGCCCGGACAGGTGTGACAGGAAGGGCCGTGACGGGCGGACGTCGCCCTGGGCGCGCACGGCCGTGCCCAAGGCCTGGAACTCCAGCGCCCCGGGCGCCGACGGGAACGGCTTGATCTCGACCGTCACCGCCACCACGCCGTCGCCGCCCAGCGCGGCGCACTCGGCGGCCATGCGCCCCATGGCCGTACGACGGGCCTCGTAGATGGTCTGGACGTAGGTGGCGAAGCCTCCCCGCATGCCCGAGGTGATCGTGCGCGCGGCGCCCGTGCCGAGCATGCCGCCGGAGTAGCCGCAGTAGACCGGCCCGGCGTACCACCAGCCGAGGTTGTGCACCGTGCTGCCCATCACCTGGCCCACGGGCTCGAACCCGACCGAGCGGATGGCGGCGAACTCCGGGACCGACAGCCCGGACGTCCAGGTGCCACGCGCGTCCCTGAGGCGGGCCTGCGCGGCGGGTGGCAGCCACTGGGTCACGCTCCCCATCTTGCCCCACACAGGCCCCCCGGAGGCCGCCCGCGGACGCCTCAGTAGAGTTTGCGCCCATGGAGGCACCCCACCCGTACGTCGAGCTCAGCCGCGAGCAGTGGCGGAACCTGAGGAAGAACACGCCTCTTACCTTGACGGCCGAGGAACTGGAGGAGCTGCGCGGCGTCGACGACCCGATCGACCTGGTCGAGGTCACCGACATCTACCTTCCGCTGACCCGGCTGCTCAACCTCCACTTCACCGGGGCGCGGCAGCGCAGCGCGGCGCTGAACACCTTCCTCGGCGACGATCAGGAACCGCCGCCGTACATCCTCGGCATCGCGGGCAGCGTCGCGGTCGGCAAGTCGACCACGGCCCGGCTGCTGCACACCCTGCTCGCGCGCTGGCCGGAGCACCCCCGGGTGGACCTGATCACCACCGACTCGTTCCTCTACCCGAACAAGATGCTGGAGGAGCGCGGCATCACCGACCGCAAGGGCTTTCCCGAGAGCTACGACCGCCGGGCCCTGGTCCGCTTCGTGGCCGACGTGAAGGCCGGGCTGCCGGAGGTCCACGCGCCCGTCTACAGCCACCTGGAGTACGACATCGTCCCGGGGGCCGTCCAGACCGTGCGCCGGCCCGACATCCTGGTCGTCGAGGGTCTCAACGTGCTGCAGCCCGCTCCCCCGGCGGCGCTGGCGGTCAACGACTACTTCGACTTCTCGATCTACGTGGACGCCAAGGTCGAGGACATCAGGTCCTGGTACGTCGACCGGTTCCACAAGCTCCGCCGTACGGCCTTCGCCGACCCCAAGTCCTACTTCACCTATATCGCCGAGCTTTCCGACGGGGAGGCGACGCGGTTCGCCAGGAACGTCTGGCGTGACGTCAACGAGCGCAACCTGATCGACAACATCGCCCCCACGCGGGGCCGCGCGGGCCTCGTCCTGCAGAAGGGCTCCGACCACGCGGTCCGCCGGGTGCGGCTCCGCCGCACGTAGGTTCCACCAGCGTGTGCGACCGGCGGATGAGGCGGAATTCCTCCGCGTGAGGGAGGAACTCCGGCCTCACGCTTGGATAGTGTCCGGTCATGACCATCCTCGCCACCGAGGGACTCACCAAACGCTTTCCCCGCGTGACGGCGCTCGACCGCCTCACCGTCACCGCGGGCACGGGCGTCACCGGCCTGGTCGGCGCGAACGGCGCGGGGAAGTCCACTCTCATCAAGATCCTGCTCGGCCTGCTGCCCCCCACCGAGGGAAGCGCGACGGTCCTCGGCCTCAACCCCGCGACCCAAGCCTTCGACATCCGTCGGGCCGTCGGCTACATGCCGGAGCACGACTGTCTCCCACCCGACATGTCCGCGACCGAGTTCACGGTCCACATGGCCCAGATGTCCGGCCTGCCGCGCAGCGCCGCCCGCGAGCGCGCCGCCGACACCCTGCGCCACGTCGGCCTGTACGAGGAGCGCTACCGGCCCATCGGCGGCTACTCCACCGGCATGCGCCAGCGGGTGAAGCTCGCCCAGGCCCTCGTCCACGACCCCAAGGTGGTGTTCCTCGACGAGCCAACCAACGGCCTCGACCCGCAGGGCCGTGACGACATGCTGGCCCTGATCCGGCGCATCGGCATGGAGTTCGGCATCAGCGTGGTCGTCACCTCTCACCTGCTCGGCGAGCTGGAGCGGGTGTGCGACCACGTCATCGTCATCGACGGTGGCCGCCTGCTCCGTTCCTCCGCCATCGGCGACTTCACGCAGGCCACACAGTTGATCACCGTCGAGGTCGAGGAAGGCCAGCAGTCCCTCGCCGAGCGGCTCACGGCCGAAGGCCAGAAGGTCACCCTGCACGGGCGGCTGCTGACGGTCGCGGTCGGCTCCCCGGCCACGTTCGACATCGTCAGGGACGCCGTGTGCGACCTCGACCTGAGCCTGGTCCGCCTCGAACAGGGCCGCCACCGCATCGAGGACGTCTTCCGCGAAGAGGTGTCGAATGTCTGAGCCCATCCCCGCGCCGGCGCCCGGCCCGCAACTGATGCCCACGGGCGTCATCCACGACATCGGGTACCGCCACTACGACGGCCCGAGGCTCGGCCGTGGCCACGCCTTGGGCGCGCTGACCCTCCACAGCCTGCGCGGCGTCTTCGGCCTCGGCCGCACCGCCCGCGCCAAGATCATGCCGTTCCTGCTGGCCGGGGTCATGATGCTCCCGGCGGTCGTGTCGATCGCGGTGATGGCGATGATCAAGCGGCCCGGATTGCCCTATCCCGCGTACGCCGTGACCATGCAGGCCGTCCTCGCGGTCTTCCTGGCCGCTCAGTCGCCGTACCTCGTGGCGCCCGACCTGCGGTTCCGTGTGCTGCCGCTCTACCTGTCGCGGCCGACCACGACCGGCGACTACGTCGCGGCCAAGCTCGCCGCCATGGCGCTCGCGCTGTTCCTGCTGATCGCCGCGCCCCTGACCGTGCTGTACGCCGGCGAGCTGCTGGTGGACCTGCCCGGCCCGCCGCACACCCACGACTACTTCGCGGCGCTGGCCACCGCCGTGGTGTACGCGGTGCTGCTGTCCTCGATCGGGGTCGCGCTGGCCTCCTTCACGCCCAGGCGAGGGCTCGGGGTCGCCTCCGTGATCGCCGTGTACCTGCTGTCGTCGGCGATCTCAGCGGTGCTCGTCGGCGTGCTGATGTCGGTGAGCCGTGACAGCGCCGCCACGTGGGCGTGGCTGATCAACCCGTTCTTCCTCGTGGACGCCGTACAGGTGTGGATCTTCGGCACCGACCCGAACAACGACGGCGGCTACCCCTCAGGAGTGGGCGGCCCAGTGGCGGTCCTCGCCGTGCTGGCGGTCATCGCCCTGTGCGTGACCGCCCTCGTCCTCCGCTACCGCAAGGCGGCCTCATCGTGAACATCGAACTGGGACAGGTCTCCCGCTGGTACGGCAACGTGGTCGCGGTCAACGACGTGACGATGACCGTCGGGCCCGGCGTGACCGGCCTGCTCGGCCCGAACGGCGCCGGCAAGTCGACCCTGCTGCACATGATGGCCGGGTTCCTCGCCCCCTCCACCGGCACCGCGACGCTCGACGGGAAGCAGATCTGGCGCAACCACCAGATCTACCGCTCCATCGGGCTGGTGCCCGAGCGCGAGGCGGTCTACGGGTTCCTCACCGGCTGGCAGTTCGTGCTCTCCAGCGCCCGCCTGCACCGCCTGGCCTCCCCCGAGGACGCCGCCGCCAAGGCCCTGGCGATGGTCGAGATGGAGGACTCCAAGGAGCGCAGGATCGAGACCTACTCCAAGGGCATGCGCCAGCGGGTCAAGGTCGCCGCCGCGCTGGTCCACGATCCGCAGGTGCTGCTCCTGGACGAGCCGTTCAACGGCATGGACCCCCGCCAGCGCCTCCACCTGATGGACCTCGTCAGGGAGCTCGGTGCGGCCGGCCGCACCATCCTGTTCAGCTCCCACATCCTGGAGGAGGTCGAGCGGGTCGCCCAGCAGATCGAGGTGCTCGTGGCCGGGCGCCACGCCGCCTCGGGCGACTTCCGCGAGATCCGCCGGCGCATGACCGACCGGCCCCACCTGTTCCACGTACGCTCCAGCGACGACCGGCGCCTGGCCGCCGCCCTGATCGCCGACGCCTCCTCCGGGGCGGTCTCCCTCGGCGTGGCCGGGCTCGAGGTCCAGGCCGTGGACTTCCGCAGGTTCACCTGGCTGCTCCCCCGGGTCGCCCGGGACGCGGGGGTCACCGTCTGGCAGGTCGCCCCCGCCGACGAGGACCTCGAAAGCGTCTTCTCCTACCTGATCTCCGGGAGCACCCGATGAACTCCGTCGTCGCCGGCATCACCTATCGCGCCGTGCTCGGGCGGCGCAGGGTCCTGCTGCTGATCCTGCTCCCGGTCGTGCTGATCGGCCTGGCCCTGCTCCTGCGGGCCATCGGCAGCACGGACGAGAAGGCCACGGTCACGCTCATGCAGACCTACGCGATCGGCACCATGCTGCCGCTGCTCGGGCTGATCGCGGGCACCGGCACCATCGCCCCCGAGATCGACGACGGCACGATCATCCACCTGCTGTCCAAGCCGATCTCCCGGCCGGTGATCGCCACCACCAAGTTCATGGTGGCCGCCTCCATGCTCGCGGTCTTCGCCGCCGTCCCGACGTTCGTGGCCGCGTGGCTGCTCATCCGCGACGAGGCCGGGATCGCGTCCGGCTTCGCGCTGGGGGCCCTGATCGGCGGCATCGCGTACGCGGCCGTGTTCCTGCTCCTCGGCGTCGTCACCCGGCACGCCGTGACGATCGGCATCATTTACGCGGTGGTGTGGGAGAACCTCGTCGGCGGCTACGTGCCAGGGGCGCGGAACTTCTCCATCCAGCAGTGGGCGCAGACCTTCGCCGACCAGATCAGCACGTCCGGCTTCTTCAAGGCCTCCGTCGGCATGGGTTTCGCCGTACCAGCCGTGCTGATCGTGACCATCGGCTCGGTGGTCTGGGCCGGTCAGCGCCTGCGTTCCCTGTCCCTCACCGGAGACGAATGATCTCCTTCCGCCGCGCGATCTGACAGGCGCGGTACGTTCGGCGGCCGGTCCCGTTCGTCAGCGGCGGAACATGAGCCGGACGCAGATGCCTATCGCTATGCAGCCGACGGCGAAGACGAGCAGGATCGTGGAGGCGACGAATCCGACCACCCACAGACCGCTCGCGTCGGGGTGCGGGGTGGCGCCCTGCCACATGGCCAGGAGCGGCTGGGGGATCGCGAAGGGCACCAGCGTGGCCAAGGCGCTCCTGACCGGCACGGTGACTCCGAGGATCAGCCCGCCGAGCAGGAGCGCGGCGCACATCCAGGGATAGAGCAGAGAGCGGAAGAAGTCCCCGTCCGTGCCGGTCACGGACAGCATCCACGTCGCGATCGCCCCTGCGAGGAAAGACGTGAGCGCGATCAGTTGGTGCCTGTGCCTCTGGACCACGACCAGTCACCTTAATTCAGTTGGATGGGCTGACAGATCCATCCTTCCCGGGCTGGGACATGCTTCGCCCCTTTTCGCCGGGACCGTCGCTGAACGGTCTCCGTTCCTGAGGAGACGCGAAAGGCGGGGTTTCCGGTGCATTCGGAAACCCCGCCTTCGTCACGCTCTATCCCGTACGGCTCACGCGCATGTCGTACGGACGACCTCGGCCAGCTTGGCGGCGATGAGCTCGGCTTCGTCCTGGGACTCGGCCTCGACCATCACCCGGACCATCGGCTCTGTGCCGCTGGGGCGGATGAGCACCCGGCCGGTGTCACCGAGGGACTTCTCGGCAGCGGCCACGGCGAAGGCCAGGTCCTCGGAGGTCGCCGCCTTCGCCTTGGAGACGTCGCGGACGTTCACCAGCACCTGGGGAAGCCGGCTCATGACCGACGCCAGGTCATCGAGGGAACGGCCCGAGCGCGCGACCTCCGCGAGCAGGTGCAGCGAGGTGAGGAGGCCGTCACCGGTGGTGGCGTGGTCGAGCATCACGACGTGACCCGACTGCTCACCGCCCAGGTTGAAGCCCCCGGCCTTCATCGCCTCAAGGACATAACGGTCACCGACCGCGGTCTCCACCATGGTCAGCCCGGCCTTCTTCAATGCGATCTTGAAGCCCAGGTTGGACATGATGGTGGCGACGACGGTGTCCTTCACCAGGGCGCCGGTGGAGTGCATGGCCAGCGCCAGGACCGCCATGATCTGGTCGCCGTCGACGACCTCTCCTGAGGCCGTCACAGCGAGGCAGCGGTCGGCGTCACCGTCGTAGGCGATGCCCGCGTCGGCTCCGCGCTCCACGACCGCATCCCGCAACGTGCCGAGGTGGGTCGATCCGACCCCCTCGTTGATGTTGAGGCCGTCGGGCGAGGCGCCGATCGTCTCGACGACGGCTCCCGCACGCAGCAGCGCCTCAGGCGCGACCATGTGGGCGGCGCCGTGGGCGCAGTCGACGATCAGCCGCAGGCCGTCGAGACGCCCCGGGACGGTCGTCAGGACATGGGAGACGTAACGGTCGGCCTCACCGAACGCGTCACGCACCCGGCCGACGGCCGGACCCACCGGACGGTTCCACTTCTCGCCGAGCCGCTGCTCGATGTCGTTCTCAACCGCGTCGGGCAGCTTGAAGCCGCCCCTGGCGAAGAACTTGATCCCGTTGTCCGGAGCGGGGTTGTGGGACGCGGAAAGCATGACCCCGAGGTCGGCTCCGAGAGCCGAGGTCAGATAGGCGACGGCCGGGGTGGGCAGCACGCCGAGGCGCAGCACGTCCACTCCGGACGACGCGAGGCCGGCGACCACCGCGGCTTCGAGAAACTCTCCCGAGGCACGCGGGTCCCGGCCCACGACGGCGACCGGGCGGCCACGCCGCCCGACGCTCGACTCGAAGGCGCCGGCATCACCGAGGACATGAGCCGCCGCGACCGAAAGGTCCATGGCCAGCTCGGCCGTAAGGTCGCGACCCGCGACCCCACGGACCCCGTCGGTGCCGAAGAGCCGACCTGTCAACGCTTGCTGTACTGGGGAGCCTTACGGGCCTTCTTGAGTCCGGCCTTCTTCCGCTCCACCTCGCGGGAGTCGCGGGTGAGGAAGCCGGCCTTCTTCAGCGGCGCCCGGTTGACCTCGGTGTCCAGCGCGGTGAGCGCGCGGGCGAGGCCCATGCGCACGGCGCCGGCCTGACCGGTCACGCCGCCGCCGTCGAGGCGGACGAAGACGTCGAACTGGTCCTCGGCGCCGAGCGTTACGAAGGGCTCCTTGACGATCTGCTGGTGCACCTTGTTCGGGAAGTAGTTCTCCAGGGAGCGACCCTCGATGGTCCACTTGCCGTTGCCCGGCATGATGCGCACGCGGGCGATCGCTTCCTTGCGACGGCCGGTGCCGTACGAGTTGCCCGTGGTGATGGGCTTACGCGCGGGGACGTCGCTGCTGGGAGCGGATTCGCTGGTGTATTCGGACGGGAACTCCTCAGGGGAGTGGTCCGCAATGTCCAGCTCGCCCTCGATGGGCGTCTCGACACCGGTGGGCTCGGCCACGGTTCTCCTCTAACTTTCGATCTTGGCGTCAGCCGTCGGCCAACGGTGTGCGACTACTGGGCGATCTGGGTGATCTCGTACTGCACCGGCTGCTGCGCCAGGTGCGGGTGATCGGAACCGGCGTAGACCTTGAGCTTCTTGACCATCTTCCGGCCGAGGGAGTTCTTGGGGAGCATGCCCTTCACGGCCTTCTCCACAGCGCGGTCCGGCCGCTTCTCCATGAGCTCGCGGTAGGACATGGCGCGCAGACCGCCCGGGTAGCCCGAGTGGCGGTACGCCTTCTTCTGCTCCAGCTTGTTGCCGGTCAGGGCCACCTTGTCGGCGTTGATGACGATGACGAAGTCACCGGTGTCGACGTTCGGCGCGAAGATCGGCTTGTGCTTACCGCGGAGCAGCGTCGCGACCTGGGTGGCCAGCCGACCCAGCACGACGTCGGTGGCGTCGATGACGTACCACTGACGCTGTACGTCGGTGGCCTTAGGGGTGAACGTGCGCACGGTGGTAAGCCTTCTGTCGGGTTGGCGTCTCTGGCGTAGGTCATGGGCGGGCGCACGACAGGGCCCAGACCTTCCGTCTCCACGAGCAGGGAGATGACGCCGGACGCGCCGCGCAACGGTCACGATGGACCGTTCGCACACAACGAATCAGCAGACTACCGGTTGTGACAGGCGTGGGTCAAAACGAAGGGACCGACACAGGAACGTCACACCGGGTCCGCAATGGGAGTCTACTGTGCGATCGGACCAATACCTCAACGAAAACCAGTCTCCCGCGTCTCTTCTTTAACATGAGCTGACCTCTCTATATTTGGCAGCGCTATGTGTCAGTCTCCTCAACCCCGGCGCACCCAGCGGTTCCCCCGTCGGGGGACCCACGTGGGGCTTTTGGCATGCCTGACGGCCGCGCTGCTCGCCGGGATCGTGGTCTCGCGGCTGAACACCTCCGCGAGCCCCGAGGAGATCTACCTCCAGACCGGCAGGCCGACGCCCGCGGCAGGCCGGCTCCTCGCCGAACCCCAGCCGAGCACGGGACCGATCACCGGCAGGCGGCCGGCGCTCGGCCACGTGGCGCGCCCGAGCGCCCTTCCCACGGGCGGGGCGCAGCCGCGAGCGACGGCCACCGCCTCCCAGCAACGCGACTCGTCCATCGCCGGTTCCGGATCCGAGCAGTCCGCCGGCACGAACGTCGGCACCGCGGTCGGCCAGGACCAGGCCGCGCCCCCCGACGACGCGCCTCCCCCGGCGGAGCTCGAGGCCGCGGCGATCGACCTCACCAACCGGGAGCGGACCCGCAGGGGATGCGCCCCTCTGCGGGTCGACTCCCGCCTTACCCGGTCCGCGCGCGCCCACAGCCTCGACATGGCCGCGAAGAACTACTTCGGCCACACCTCTCCCACCGGCCTCAGCCCCTGGGACCGCATGGCCCGCGCCGGATACTCCGACAGCGCCGCTGAGAACATCGCCCGCGGCTACGAGTCGGCGGAAGAGACCGTACGTGGCTGGATGGGCAACAGCGGGCACCGCCGCAACATCCTGAACTGCCAGATCAAGACCGTCGGCGTGGGCGTCGCCTACGGTTCTGGTGACACCTGGTGGACTCAGGACTTCGGCTATTCCTGACCTGTTATGTCGCGGTGCCGGGCTAGTCTCGGGCGCATGGGTTACCCCGGGGATCAACAGCCACGCCGCCAGCCTTACCGCCCGTACGAAACCCCTCAGCCCGCCGGCGACCCCCGGCCCGAGGCGCTACCGGACGAGCAGGCTCGCGAGTCGGCGTCTTGGCCGCCCGTGGAGCAGCACGATCAGAGCCGGCGACCGTGGTCACGCATGGAGGAGCGACGCCGCCGAGGCCTGGGCCGGCCCTTCGGCGACGGCGAGGGTGACGGCGAGACCGACCCTGGCTTCGGCGCCGGCCAGAGTTTCGGCGGCTCCTTCGAGACGCGGTCCCAGTCACGCCCGTTCGAGGATCTCGGACGCCTGCCGTTCGAGCCACCACAACCGGTCAACCCCCCGTACGAGACCTCACACCCGCACAGCGGTGCCTTCCAGCCACCGGAACCGGTGAACCGACAGTTCGAGAGCTCGCAACCGCAGAGCCGCTCGTTCGAGGCGCGGGGCAACGGCCGGCCCAAGGAGGCCGAGAAGCCCACGCCTCGGCCGCCCATGGAGACGCGGAGGCGCGAGCCGGAGCCGGCCGAGCGGCGGTCCCGCACCCCGTTCTTCGTCGCGGGCGGTCTGGTGGCGCTGCTCGTCGCGACGGCCGCGGGCATCGTGGTCATGAGCCGCAGCAGTGATCCCGTGAGCACGGCCGCCGCCTCCCCGACCGCTCGCCCGTCGGCACAGGTGCCGGTGGTGGGCAGCGCCAGGGACAAGTACGGCTTCGCGGCCTCGCGGAAGACCGACCCCCAGCCGCTGACCCTCAAGGAGCTCTTCGGCCGCAAGAAGGTCACCACGCACGGCCGTTCCTATCTCATGACGGTGCGGCGAGCCGACAAGAAGTGCAAGGACGCCGTCCATGGCACCGGCATGCAGAAGGCACTCACGGCCGGACAGTGCACGCAGTTCCTGCGCGCCAGCTTCCGAGACGCGCCCGGCAAGCTCATCGGCACCGTCGGCGTGGCCAACCTGAAGACCGCGACCTCGGCGAAGAAGGCGGCCAAGGCGGGCACGGGCGGCGAGCTGCAGGACTACGTCAGCCCGCTCCAGGGCAAGGACTCGGCCACCAAGTTCCTCGGCAGCGGCGGCGACTCCTACGCCACGGCATGGTCACAGGGCCATTACCTGGTCCTGCTCTGGTTCCAGTACAAGGACGGGCACAAGCCGTCCAAGGCGGAGCTGAAGCGTCTCAACGGGGCGGCCGTCGACATCACAGAGACGAGCGTCTTCTCCGCCCTCGACACCCGAGCCCTCACCGGAGCCCGAAGCAACTAACCCTGCTCCGCCGTACACCGGCTCACCATGAGACGGGTGACCAGACCTCGAATGGACTGTCGTAGTCGCGACTGGCTTATCCCTAAACTCCTCATAAGAACACTTAGGCGTACAAACGGGTTGTCGAGCTAGACCGGGAAACGCCCATAGCGGTATGCCGATCTCCGACTGTGGATACGCTTCCGCCTATGCGTGGCCAGGATTCCGGATCCGAACACGAACGCGAGACCGAGAATTCGGGGGCTCCGGCAATGCCACCCCCGAGCTTCGGGCAGGCGCACAACAACGTGCCGCGGACCGAGCAGAGCGTGACGGACCCCGCCTCCGCCCAGGAGTCGACGTGGTTCCAAGACCCGTCCACTGACCAGCCACGGCGGCCTCAGCCCTGGGGCGGCGGCGCGGCCTCCCAACCGTGGGACCCCGCCGAGCGTTTCCCCACCGACTACGACTGGCTCGGCGGCACCGACCTGCCGGAGCAGGGCAGCCACCGTAAACCCCCGCCTGAGCCTTCCAAGCATGGCTCCGCCCCCTGGTCCTCAGGGCACTCGCAGCCCGCCGTGTCCGATCACCTCAGCTCTACGGATTCGCAGCGTGCCCAGCCGGTCATGGAGCCATGGCCTGGGCAGAGCGCATTCAGCATTCCTGGCACCCCTGGCACTCCCGCACCCGGCACTTCTGTGCCTGGAAACGCCGTGCCCGGCACTCCTGCGCTGGGAAACGCCATGCCCGGCAGTCCTGTGCCCGGAAACGCCGTGCCGGGCGCCCCGTCGTGGCAGTCGCCACCTGCGTACGACCCCGCGGATATGCAAGTGTGGCCCGCTCCGGTCGTCCTGCCACCCGAAGCGCCTCCGGCCGAACCACTCAGCCCTCCCGGCTTGCGGTTCCCACCACCCGGGCACTCCACCACGGCCCCTCAGGACGCCCCTCCGGCCCCGCAGGACGCCCCCTGGAACCCCCTGGAACATTCCAGAAGCCCCTTGGACGCGGCCTGGACTCCATTGGACGCGGGCCCCTCGGGCTCAGCTGAAGGGCTGCCTCCGGCGCTGACAAGACCGTCCGACTTCCTGGCTCATGTCGACATCCCGGTCTGGCCACCGCGTCCAGACTCTGAGGGGCCGGAGCACCCGGGGCAATCAGCGCCTCAGCCGGGCGGCCTGCCGCTCTCCAGCCACGCCACCTTCCCAGGCGAAGCCACCCGTCCGGCCGGCCTGCCATCCATCGGCCTCCCAGGCGAAGCCACCCGTCCGGCCGGCCTGCCGTTCACCGGCCTCCCGGGTGAAGCCACGCGTCCCGCGGCCGGCCTCCCGTTCACCGAGCTACCCGGCGAAGCCACCCGTCCGGCCGCCGGCAGGGCACCCGGTCCCAGGGACATGATCGGGGCGGCGGGTTCCAGGGAGGGGGGGCCTGGGGCGTCGCCGGGTGCCGATCCGCCGTCTCCGCCGCCGCGCCCCCCTGGTCCCGGCCCGGGTCCTGGGCCGTCTCCCTCTGTCCCCGCGCCCTCTCCTCCTCCTCCGATGCCCGCGCCGTCCATACCGGCACCACGTCCCCCAGCTCCTGCCACCGTGCCGCCCCCGGATACCCCGAGGCCTTTCGTACCGGGCTCCCCGGAACCGTCCGGGCCCATCGATGGGATCACCATGCCGGCCATCCCCCGCTCCCAGGCCGGGCCCCCGCCCAAGGCAGCTTCTCCTCTGCCTCCCCCGCCGCCACCGGGCACCCCCCTTCCTCCGGCACCGGTGAGCCTGCCCCCTCTGGGGACCTCACCGGCTACCGGCGCGTCCAGGCCGGGGACCAGCTCCTCCACGTCCGGGACCGGCTCTTCCGCGTCGGCGACTGGCTTCCCGACATCGGGGAGAGGCTCATCAAGCTCATCCGCGGCGGACCGCGCCTCGACCGGTTCCTCGAAGCCAGGACCGGCCCCGGGTACGCCACTCCCGCCCGCGCCGCTCACCAGTAACGCGCTCTCACCCATGTCGGCGCCGGCTAAGAATCACCCACCCGCGTCCGGCGCCGGCACCCAGTCCACGTCCGGCCCTGGGACCGGGACCGGGAACCAGGGTGTCGGTCGCTCGCCCTTCTCGGCGCCTGGGACGGGTCCGGCACTGGCGGGCTCCGGCACCACTCTGCCGCCAGTGCCCGGTACGCCGCTGCCGCCCGCGCCGGCACCTGGGACACCGCTCCCGCCGGCACCGCGGAGCCTTTCTTCCCTGGCGCCTCCTCCGCTTCCAAGGACGGCCGGGCAGGGCTCCTCGCCGGCCAGTGGCTCGGCTCCGATGGGTGGTTCGAAGCCGGACACCTCGAAGCCAGGAGCGTCAGGCACGGAACGGCCGCCGTCCGGGACCGCGTTGGTGCGGGCACCGTTCATTCCTCCGGGCGCGGCTCCTCTCGCGCTGCCTCCTGGTCCCAGTGCCTCCAAGCCCGCTTCCGGCTCCGGGAAGAAAGTGGTGCTGGCCGCCGGGGTCGCGGTGGCCATCGCCGCCATCGGCACGGCCGCCTACTTCGGCTACCAGACCTACACGGGTGACAACACGCCGACGAGCCTGCCCGGCCCGCTTCCGTCCGTGGACGTCCAGGCACCACAGCCCAGCGACTCGGTCTTGTCCGAACCGACCCCGATGACGACCACCGTGCTCGACTCCGAGCAGACCGACCCGAAGAAGCTCACCCTCAAGGAGGCGTTCGCCCAGCAGCGCGTGTCCGTCGGAGGCCGCGCCTACACACGGGCCAAGGTCGACATCACGGCCCAGTGCGAGAAGGTCGCCGTCGGCACGTTCGCCACGGCCTTGAAGCGGCAGAAGTGCGGCCGGGTGCTGAGGGCGACCTACGTCGACAGCAAGCAGCGTTACGCCGTCACGACGGGCATCGCCGTGTTCCCGACGAAGGCAGCGGCCGTGGCCGCGGACAAGAAGAAGAACCTCGGGAACACCGTGTGGTTCCGAGGGCTCGCGGGCGGCGCGGGAAGCGGTGCGGACAAGGCCGATATCTCCGGTGGCTACGCCGCTGGGCTCGTCTGGGGCCGTTACATCGTCTTCAGCTTCGCGACCTACAGCGATGGGCACACGCCGAACAGCAAGGAGAAGGATCTCGGAGCGGTCAGCGGCGCGTTCCGTGACTACACGGCCCACGTGATCGAGAAGCGCGTCACCGGCTGAGAGCCGGTGTGGCGATCGCACGTGGTCTTGAGGGACACAGTTGTCGTGACCCTCTGTGCTTGGTCAGGGGTTCAGGGTGCGGACGCGGCGGGTAAGTCGGGCGCGTTGGGCGAATTCACCGGCTTCGGGGTAGCGGACCTCTTCGAGGCACAGGCCGTGCGCAGGGGCGACGTTGACCTGTGAGTCCCGTACGGCCTTCCCGAGTACCTCTCCGGGCCATTCGAAGGGCATGTGTCCTTCACCGACGGCCAGCAGTGACCCGACAAGGGCGCGCACCATGGAGTGGCAAAATGCGTCGGCGACAACGGTGGCCACGAGCAGACCCTTCTCGTCTCGCGACCAATAGAGACGCTGGAGCTCCCGGATGGTCGTCGCGCCGTCTCGTCTCTTGCAGAAGGCGGCGAAGTCGTGCTCTCCCAGCAGCCGCGCGGCCGCCGCGTTCATGCGCTCCAGGTCGAGGGGCCGGGGATGCCAGAGGATCTCTCTCCTGCGGAGCGGGTCGCCTCCCCCGGGGACGTCACAGACGCGATAGGCGTAGCGCCGGGACAGGGCGGAGAAGCGGGCGTCGAAGCCCTCAGGGGCCTCTGTGGCCGCATGAACCCGTATGTCCGGAGGTAGAACCCCTGCGAGACGCCGCCGGAGCGCGGAGAGGCGCTGAGGCGTGGCCATCGTCTCCCGTGCCCGACCGCCACGCTCCTCGACGACTTCCAACGGCTCGGCGGGAGCTTTCCTGGCCACACTCCTGCCGCCGTCGACGGCGGCCATGGAGCCGGCCGGTACGTCGACATGGGCCACCTGGCCTCGGGCGTGTACACCCGCGTCCGTGCGCCCGGCGACCGTCAGCGTCGGGACGGGGTCGAGGCGCAGGATGCGGGCGAGGGCCGCTTCGAGCTCTCCTTGGACGGTCCGCCGTCCCGGTTGCCGTGCCCAGCCGGAGAAGTCCGTGCCTTCGTAGGACAGGTCCAGCCGGAGCCGTACCACCGTCACCGTCGTCTCCACCACACCTGCCCCCTCTCATACCGTTCAGTTCACTCCTCAGGAGGAGTCGTCTGCTCGGCAAGCCCTGCCTTCACCTCGGCGCCACAGCGTTCACGGTCACCAACGCGAAAAGCCCAGCACACCGGTCAGTGCGCTGGGCCCGTATCACGATCTTTCAGCGGCCGGGAGGAGATATCCCGGCATCACCGCCGGCAGAGATCAGGCCTCGTCCTTCTTGGACTCGGTCTTCTCGTCCGCGGCCGCGGTCTCGTCCGCCGGAGTCGCGTCGGCCGGAGTCGCGTCGGCCGGGGCCTCGTCGGTCTCCGTCGCGGTGACGTCGTTCTCCGGGAGCTCGACGATCTCCTGGACGGGAGCGGCGGCGGGCTTCGTGCGGGACACGCTGACGGCGTTCAGCGGCTCGGCCACCAGCTCGATCAGCGCCATCGGGGCGTTGTCACCCTTACGCGGACCGATCTTGGTGATCCGGGTGTAGCCACCGGGACGCTCGGCGAAGGTCGGAGCGATCTCGGTGAAGAGGTGATGGACGACGCCCTTGTCCTTGACCACGGTCAGGACCTGGCGACGGTTGTGCATATCGCCCTTCTTGGCCTTGGTGATCAGGCGCTCGGCCACCGGCCGGAGGCGCTTGGCCTTGGTCACGGTGGTGCGGATGCGGCCGTGCTGGAACAGCTGAGTGGCGAGGTTCGCCAGAATCAGCCGCTCGTGGGCCGGGCTGCCGCCGAGACGTGCGCCCTTGGCAGGCTTGGGCATGATCGTTCTCCTTTGGGATAACCCGCTCCGGCCGTGTCAGGTACCGGAGTCGGGCCGGGAGCCTCAGGCGAGGCTCCCGTCAACAGAAACGCGGTGAAGCTCGTGCTACCGGCCGGAGCCGATCAGTACTGCTCGGTCTCGACGTAACGGGCGTCGTCGTCGTCGTAGTCGCCGCCGGCCACGGCCGTCGGGTCGAATCCGGGCGGGGAGTCCTTGAGCGCGAGCGTCATCTCGTGGAGCTTCTGCTTGACCTCTTCGATCGACTTTGCGCCGAAATTCCTTATATCGAGAAGGTCCTGCTCGCTGCGCGCGACCAGCTCACCCACGGTGTGGATGCCCTCGCGCTTGAGGCAGTTGTAGGAGCGGACCGTGAGGTTCAGCTCCTCGATCGGCAGCGCCAGGTCGGCGGCGAGAGCCGCGTCCGTCGGCGACGGGCCGATGTCGATGCCCTCGGCCTCGACGTTGAGCTCGCGGGCCAGGCCGAACAGCTCGACCAGGGTCTTGCCGGCGGAGGCCACCGCGTCGCGGGGCTTCATCGACGGCTTGGTCTCGACGTCCAGGATCAGACGGTCGAAGTCGGTGCGCTGCTCGACTCGGGTGGCCTCGACCTTGTAGGTCACCTTGAGGACCGGCGAGTAGATCGAGTCGACGGGAACGCGACCGATCTCCTGGCCGGGCTGCTTGTTCTGGGCGGCGGAGACGTAGCCGCGACCGCGCTCGACGGTCAGCTCCATCTCGAGCTTCGCCTTGCCGTTCAGCGTGGCGATGTGCAACTCGGGGTTGTGCACCTCGACACCCGCGGGCGGCGCGATGTCGGCGGCGGTGACCTCACCCGGGCCCTGCTTGCGGAGGTACATCACGACCGGCTCGTCGTGCTCGGACGAGA
The DNA here is from genome assembly GCA_025964675.1 of Sphaerisporangium sp. Taxonomy (GTDB): domain Bacteria; phylum Actinomycetota; class Actinomycetes; order Streptosporangiales; family Streptosporangiaceae; genus Sphaerisporangium. Next base: position 49,737 of record JAOPYI010000181.1, read on the forward strand.
CGACCAGGGCCTTGAGGTTGAGGATGATGTCGGTGACGTCTTCCTTGACCCCGGGCACGGTCGAGAACTCGTGCAGCACGCCCTCGATGCGGATGCTCGTGACCGCAGCCCCCGGGATGGAGGACAGCAGGGTGCGGCGCAGGGAGTTGCCGATGGTGTAGCCGAAGCCGGGCTCCAGCGGCTCGATGACGAACCGGGACCTGGTCTCCTCGATCGACTCCTCGAGGAGGGATGGGCGCTGTGCGATAAGCATGTGGGTTCTCCCCTGGGTTACGCGGGGCCCGCTATTTGACCACCGCGACGGTGTTTCATCACTGCCGGGGCTGTACGGCCCGTGAAGGTTGTACAGCCCCTGAACAGACTATGCCGCGAACTCTTACTTGGAGTAGAGCTCGACGATCAACTGCTCCTGGACCTGAGTGTCGATCTGCTGCCGGACCGGGAGCTGGTGCACGAGGACACGCAGCCTGTCCGGAACGACGCCGAGCCAGGCCGGGATGGTCCTGTCGCCGGTGGTGGCGCGGGCCACCTCGTACGACATCAGGTTCCGTGACTTCTCACGGACCTCGATGATGTCGTGCTCGCGGACGCGGTAGGACGGGATGTCGACCTTCTTGCCGTTGACCAGGAAATGGCCGTGGCGGACCTGCTGGCGGGCGGCGTCACGCGACACGGCGAGGCCGGCGCGGAAGACGACGTTGTCCAGACGGGTCTCCAGGATCTGGAGAAGGTTCTCACCGGTCTTGCCGGTGCGACGGTTGGCTTCCTCGTAGTAGTTGTGGAACTGCTTCTCGAGGATGCCGTAGATGCGGCGGGTCTTCTGCTTCTCACGAAGCTGGAGCTGGTACTCCGACTCCTTGGGACGGCCGCGGCCGTGCTCACCCGGAGGGTAAGGACGGATCTCGATGGGGCACTTGGGGGACTCACACTTGGTGCCCTTGAGGAAGAGCTTGGTCTTCTCTCGACGGCAGAGCTTGCAGTCCGCTCCGGTGTAACGAGCCATTTCTCTATTTCTCCTGGGCCTCAGACGCGGCGGCGCTTGGGCGGACGGCAACCGTTGTGGGGAACCGGGGTGACATCCTGGATGGATCCCACCTCGAGGCCGGTGGCCTGGAGGGACCGGATGGCGGTCTCACGACCGGACCCCGGGCCCTTCACGAAGACGTCGACCTTGCGCATGCCGTGCTCCATGGCGCGGCGTGCGGCGTTCTCGGCGGCCATCTGCGCGGCGAACGGCGTGGACTTGCGGGAGCCCTTGAAGCCGACGTGGCCGGCGCTGGCCCAGGAGATCACGTTCCCGTTGGGGTCGGTGATCGAAACGATCGTGTTGTTGAACGTGCTCTTGATGTGGGCGTGCCCATGAGCGACGTTCTTCTTTTCCTTGCGGCGCACCTTCTTCGGTGCACCCTGGCGGCTCTTCGGAGGCATGTAGCGCTATCTCCTGAGGTGGTCGGTCCTGCTGCGTGTACGGTGGCGCGGCATCGGGCCGCTGGGGCCCGGCTCTGCGCCCCGTCGCGGACTACTTCTTGCCGGGCTTCTTCTTGCCGGCCACGGTCTTCTTCTTGCCCTTGCGGGTGCGCGCGTTGGTCTGCGTACGCTGACCGTGCACGGGAAGACCGCGGCGGTGACGGATGCCCTGGTAGCAGCCGATTTCGATCTTGCGGCGGATGTCGGACTGCACTTCGCGGCGGAGGTCGCCCTCGATCTTGAAGGTGGCCTCGATGTAGTCACGCAGCGGCACCAGCTCGGTGTCGGACAGCTGGTGGACCCGGAGGTCCCCGCTGATCCCCGTGATACTCAGGACTTCCTGAGCGCGGGTGCGGCCGATTCCGTAGATGTAGGTGAGAGCGATCTCCAGCCGCTTGTCGCGGGGGAGATCGACGCCAACCAGGCGAGCCATGGTCGGGCATTCTCCTTCGTTGTGGCGGAGGTCCTGCGCCTCACTACCCCTCCCCATGCCCGGGGTGAGGGCCCCGGCCTCCGACCGGGGGTCGCCCGCGTGGTTCGGCGTGATGCCGCCTGCGCGGGTGTGATGCGCGATTACGTTTGTCCGGGCCTGGCCCCGCCTTCGCCGCTAGCGGCTCGGCTGCCCAACCCGGGCTGCGATCAGCCCTGGCGCTGCTTGTGGCGCAGGTTCTCGCAGATCACCATGACGCGACCGTGCCGGCGGATCACCTTGCACTTGTCGCAGATCTTCTTGACGCTCGGCTTGACCTTCATAGTCCCTGTCGTTCCTCAGACGGCCCGCCCGCCGGCCATGCCTGGCCGAACCGCCGCGCCGCGCTTTCGCACGAACCGGCCGTTCTTCCTCGCTGCCGGGAAGAGGGCTTACTTGTATCGGTAGACGATCCGCCCACGACTGAGGTCGTAGGGGCTCAGTTCAACGACAACCCTGTCGTCGGGGAGGATCCGGATGTAGTGCATCCGCATCCGTCCGCTGATGTGGGCCAGGACCTTATGGCCGTTGTCGAGTTGCACCCGGAACATCGCGTTCGGGAGCGACTCAACCACAGTGCCCTCGATCTCGATGGCGCCGTCCTTCTTGGCCATGTCCCTCGCGTTTCACTGATCGGTCGTCTGAGGTATCGGCACACTACGCAGCTGCGACCTAGGGCGCGTAGAGAGAGCGGCGATAGCTGGACCGCCGACGCGCAATGGTCATAGTGAACCGACAAAGGAGTGTACGACAACCGGCGCGAAATTGCGAAACGCCTGGCGCTTGTCTGGACACAACCGACCACTAGCGTACCCCAGACCTTCGCCGTCTTGGGACGCCGCGCCGGATGCCGTCCCAGCCGGGCCTGCGGGAGGAGACGCGCCCACCCGGCTCTCGGTACCGCCGATACCGGTCCAGGTGGGCGCGTGCTCGTGGGCGTGCCCGAAGGCGCGTGGATAAAGATCACTTACCCGGCAACAAGCCGGGAAAGTGCCATGAGTGGTAAAGGCTGCGTCCAATGCCCGTGAAACACGAGAAGAGCGGGCGCTCTCGAGGAGTGCCCGCTCTCTGTCCCCGCCTCTGGCCCGCGCTCAGCGCCTTTCGCCGCGGTGGCGCGGATCGTTGCCGAAGAACGTGCTGACCAGCAGGATCGCTCCCCACGGACCCGCCACCCACATCGGCCAGAAATATCCACCGAAGTCGCTCATGGCCCAGACAACCGAGCACACGGCCACAACGGAGGCCCAGGCCGTCCAGGCGGCCCTGATGCCCTTCTGGGCGTTGCCGCCCTCAGGGCGCTTGGCCGGCGGCGGGGCCGCGGCGGGAAGCGTGTGAAGGTCGATGTCGGGCAGGTCGGCGGTCAGCCTCTGCAGGTCACCGTGGGTCCTACCCTGGTACACGTGCTCAAGGCGCTCGTTGAACTCCTCCATCGTGAGCCTGCCCTGAGCAGTGTGCTCACGCAGGACGGCGGCGACCCTGTCTCTGTCGCCGTCGGACGCCCTCATATCCGGTGTCGCCGCCATCGTCCTCAACTCCCGTGCAGACGTCCGCCGCGGAGGTCACCCCTCAGGCGGTCAAGGGAGCTCAACGCTCCGTCTTGCCGCCGGTCGTGGAACCCTCACCCAACAGTTCGCTAAGCCGTGCTTTTCCCCCGTCAAGGGCGGTAAGCACCCAAGGACCATTATCAGTCACCGCGACGCTGTGCTCGAAGTGCGCGGACGCCTTTCCGTCGATCGTCACGACGGTCCAGTCGTCGGCCAGCACCCTGGTGCGGTCCGTGCCGAGGTTGACCATCGGCTCGACGGCGAAGCACATGCCGGTCTCGAAGCGCGGGCCCCTGCCGGGCTTGCCATGGTTGGCCACCCACGGGTCCATGTGCATCTCGGTGCCGATGCCGTGGCCGCCGTACTCCTGAGGGATGCCGTAACGGCCCTGAGAGCGAACGTAGCGCTCTACCTCGTACCCGATGTCGGAAAGGTGCCCGCCCACGTTCAGGGCCGCGATACCGCGCCACATGGCGTCCTCGGTGACCCGCATGAGCTGGGTCAGCTTGGGGTCGACCTCGCCCACGCCGATCGTGATCGCCGAGTCGCCGTGCCAGCCGTCGAGGATCGCACCGCAGTCGATGGAGATGACATCTCCGTCGCGAAGCGGCCGGCGGTCGCTCGGGATGCCATGCACGACCTCCTCGTTGACCGAGGCGCAGATCGTCGCGGGAAAGCCCTGGTATCCCTTGAAGGACGGGACCGCACCCTCGTCACGGATGGCCTTCTCGGCGATCGCGTCCAGGTCGAGCGGCGTCATCCCCGGTCGCACGGAGCTCCGCAGCAGCTCCAGTGTGCGCCCCACGACGAGGCCGGCGGCCCGCATCTTCTCCACCTGCTCGGGCGTCTTGATCTGAATTCCATGCTTGTTCTTCTTGAACACTTACTGGCACCCCCTGGGGTGAATCAACGGATGGCGCGGCATCGCAATTCCCCCGATTGTCCCCCAACAAGCCGAACGCCACCCCTGGGAAATGACCCCAGAAGTGGCGTTGGCGGTGAAATATGTCAGTCGACGAAGCGGCGGAGTTCCGCCATCGCCCGTTCGGTGATCTCCTCCACCGGGCCGGTGGCGTCCACCCCTTGCAGGATGCCCTCGTCCGCGTAGAACGCGACAAGCGGAGAGGTCTGCTCCTGGTAGACCTCCAGCCGGTGGCGGATGGTGTCTTCCCGGTCGTCGTCGCGCTGGAACAGCTCGCCCCCGCAGGCGTCGCACACGCCCTCCTTGGAGGACGGGTCGAAGGCCACGTGCCACACCTTGCCGCAGGAACGGCAGGTGCGGCGGCCGGCCAGGCGGCGCACGACCTCCTCGTCGTCGACGACCAGCTCCAGCACGATGTCGAGCGCCGTGCCGAACTCGGCCAGCATCTTGTTCAAGATCTGTGCCTGCGGAACGTTACGCGGGAAGCCGTCGAGCAGGAAACCCTCCTGCGCGTCGGCCTCCCCGAGTCGGTCGCGGACCATGGCGACGGTCACCTCGTCGGGTACGAGGTCGCCACGGTCCATGTACTCCTTGGCAAGCCTGCCGAGTTCCGTGCCGCCCGACACGTTGGCACGGAAAATGTCACCTGTCGAGATCTTCGGGATGGACAGGTTCGATGCGATGAACTGGGCCTGTGTCCCCTTGCCCGCTCCGGGGGGCCCGACCAGGACGACGCGCACTACTTGAGGAAGCCCTCGTAGTTCCGCTGCTGCAGCTGGCTCTCGATCTGCTTCACGGTGTCCAGCCCAACACCTACCATGATCAGAATGCTCGTGCCTCCGAACGGGAAGTTCTGGCTCGCTCCTGCCACCGCCAACGCGATGATCGGCACCATGGAGATCAGGCCCAGATACAGCGAACCGGGGGCGGTCAACCGCGTGAGGACGTAGTTGAGATACTCAGCGGTCGGCCGTCCCGGGCGGATGCCCGGGATGAATCCACCGTACTTCTTCATGTTGTCGGCGACCTCAACGGGGTTGAAGGTAATCGACACGTAGAAGTAGGTGAAGAAGATGATCAGCACGAAGAACGTGGCCATGTAGACCGGGTGGTCGCCACGGACGAAGTTCTGTGCCAGCCACTGGACGATCGCGCCGGGATTCTGCTTGTTGCCGAACAGCGACACCACGAGCTGCGGGAGATAGAGCAGCGAGGAGGCGAAGATGACCGGGATGATGCCCGCCTGGTTGACCTTCAGCGGGATGTAGGTCGAGGTACCGCCGTACATCCGGCGGCCCACCATGCGCTTGGCGTACTGCACGGGGATGCGGCGCTGCGCCTGCTCGACGAAGACCACTGCCGCGATCATGAACACACCGACCACCATCACCACGACGAAGGTGAAGGCGTTCTGCCGGAAGATGTTCAGGAGCTCGGACGGGAAGACCGCGATGACCTGGGTGAAGATGAGGATCGACATGCCGTTGCCGACCCCGCGGTCGGTGACGAGCTCACCGAGCCACATGATCACGGACGTGCCGGCCGTCATCACGACCACCATGGTGACGATGGTGAAGGCGTCGTTGTTGACCAGGAGCGGCTGGCGGCAGTTCGGGAAGAGCTGCCCCGTGCGCGCCAGCGCGACGAAGGCGGTGGACTGCAGGATCGCGAGGCCGATGGTCAGATAACGCGTGTACTGCGTGATCTTCGCGTTACCGGCCTGGCCTTCCTTCTTAAGCGCTTCAAGACGGGGAATGACCACGGTGAGCAACTGAAGAATGATGCTCGACGTGATGTACGGCATGATGCCCAGCGCGAAGACTGAGAGTTTCAGCAGCGCACCGCCGCTGAAGAGTTGCACCATGCCGTAGATGTTGGCGGCGTCGCCCGACTGCGCCTGTTTCAAACACGTCTGAACGTTGATCGTGTTGACGCCTGGGGTCGGCAGCACCGAACCCAGCCGGAACAACACGATGATGCTCAGCGTGAATAGCAGCTTGTTGCGCAGGTCGGGCGTACGGAACGCCCGGCTAATCGCGGTCAGCACGGTCCCTCCTGCGCGCCTGAAAGGCGGTATCGGTCAGCGAAGGTCTGGGAGTGATCCATGGGCACATCTCTGATCAACGAGCCCTGGACAGCCTTCTGTCCAGCGCACTCTAACGCACTACGGGCGCGGCGGCTCCATGTGAGCCCCCGCGCCTCGTATTGCCTGCCTACAGCTCAGTGACGGCGCCACCGGCCGCAGCGATCTTGTCCTTCGCGGAGGCGGAGAAAGCATGCGCCTGCACGTTCAACGCCACCGAGATGTCACCGGTTCCCAGGATCTTGACCGGCTGGTTCTTGCGGACCGCTCCCCGCTCGACCAGCGTATCCACGTTGACGTCGCCGCCATCGGGGAACAGCTCGCCTAGCCGGTCCAGGTTGACGACCTGATAGGTCGTCTTGAACAGGAAGTTGGAGAAGCCCTTCATCTTGGGCAGCCGCCGCTGGAGCGGAACCTGGCCACCTTCGAAACCGAGAGGGACGTTCGTCCGGGCCTTGGTGCCCTTGGTGCCACGACCGGACGTCTTGCCCTTGGACGCCTCGCCCCGGCCCTTGCGGACCTTGGACTTGTTGGCGCCGGGAGCCGGACGCAGGTGGTGGATGCGCAGCGGCGTGCCGCCGCTGTTGTTTTCAGCGTTAGCCATGACTAGTCGACCTCTTCCACCTCGACGAGGTGCGTCACCACGGCGACCATCCCCCGGATCTCCGGGCGGTCCTCCTTGACGACGACGTCGCCGATTCGCTTCAGGCCCAGCGAGCGAAGCGAGTCACGCTGGTTCTGCTTGCCACCGATCTTCGATCGGGTCTGGGTGATCTTGAGACGAGCCATGGGCTAGCTCACCGCCTTCGCCGCCGCGGCGGCCTCGGCGATGCCCTCGGCGCGGGCCTTCAGCATGCGCACGGGGGCGACGTGCTCGATCGGCAGTCCGCGACGCGCGGCGATCTCCTCGGGCCGGCTGAGGCCCTTCAGAGCCGCCACGGTGGCGTGGACGATGTTGATCGGGTTGTCCGAGCCGAGCGACTTGGACAGCACGTCGTGGATGCCGGCGCACTCGAGGACGGCGCGCACGGGACCACCCGCGATGACACCGGTACCCGGCGAGGCCGGACGCAGGAGGACGACGCCGGCGGCGTCCTCACCCTGCACGGTGTGAGGGATGGTGCCCTGGATGCGCGGCACCTTGAAGAAGTGCTTCTTGGCCTCCTCGACACCCTTGGCGATGGCCGCGGGCACCTCCTTGGCCTTGCCGTACCCGACACCGACCAGGCCGTTGCCGTCACCGACGACAACCAGGGCGGTGAAGCTGAAGCGCCGACCACCCTTGACGACCTTGGCCACTCGATTGATCTTCACGACGCGCTCGATGTACGAGACGCCCTTCTCGGCAGCGCCGCCGCGGCGATCGTCGCGACGGTCACGCCGCTCACCACCGCCGCCGGCACCGCGACGCGGAGCTGCAGCCATCAGTGGTTCCTCTCCTCGTTGCTCTTGATTGCGATCCTGGCTGGAGACATCAGAACTCCAGCCCGCCTTCTCGGGCGCTGTCCGCGAGGGCCGCGATGCGGCCCGCGTAGCGGTTGCCACCGCGGTCGAACACGACAGCGGTGATCCCGGCGGCCTTGGCCCGCTGAGCGAGGAGCTCGCCGACCTTCTTCGCCTTGTCCGTCTTGGTGCCCTCGCCAGTGCGCAGCGAGGCGTCCAGGGTGGACACGCTCACCAGCGTGTGGCCGGCGGTGTCGTCGACGATCTGCACGAACAGGTGACGCGCGGAGCGGTTGACGACGAGACGCGGGCGGGCCAGTGAGCCGACGACCTTCTTGCGGACACGGCGGTGACGACGCGAGCGCGAGAGCGCGCGCGCGGCCGTGTGCTTGGCAACCTTGGTGAAGGCCATGACTACTTACCAGCCTTTCCGACCTTGCGGCGGATGACTTCGCCCTGGTACCGCACACCCTTGCCCTTGTACGGGTCAGGCTTGCGCAGCTTACGGATGTTCGCGGCGACCTCGCCGACCTTCTGCTTGTCGATGCCGTCCACGTGGAACAGGGTCGGCCGATCGACGCGGAAGGTGACGCCCTCGGGGGCGTCGACGACCACCGAGTGGCTGAAGCCGAGCGAGAACTCGAGCTGCGTCGACCCCTTGGCCTGGACGCGGTAACCCACGCCGACGATCTCCAGCGTCTTGCTGTATCCCTTGGTCACGCCGTCCACCATGTTGGCGATCAGCGTGCGGGACAGCCCGTGCAGCGCACGGACCTTGTTCTCGTCGTTGGGACGCGAGACGGCGATGTTGCCGTCGTCTGCGCGCGCGACGTCGATCGGCTCAGCGACCGTGTGTGAAAGCGTGCCCTTAGGGCCTTTGACCGTGACATCCCGGCCGTCGATGGTGATGTCAACACCATTCGGTACGGGGATGGGCAGCCGTCCAATTCGCGACATGCTGAAAATTCCTCCCCTCGTTACCAAACGTAGGCGAGGACTTCCCCGCCCACACCACGCTTGCCGGCCTGCCTGTCGGTCATGAGGCCACCGGACGTCGAGATGATCGCGACGCCCAGGCCACCCAGGACCCTAGGCAGGTTGTCCTTCTTTGCATAGACCCGCAGACCGGGCTTGGAAACCCGTCGCAGGCCCGCGAGCGACCGTTCACGCGTAGGCCCGAACTTGAGCTCCACCACGAGGTTCTTCCCGACCTTGGCGTCTTCGACGGCCCAGGCCTGGATGTAACCCTCCTGCTGGAGGATCTCGGCGATATGCGCCTTGATCTTCGAGTACGGCATGGCCACGGTGTCGTGGTATGCCGAGTTCGCGTTACGCAGACGTGTCAACATGTCTGCGATCGGGTCGGTCATCGTCATGGCCGGTGGCCCTCCTCACCACGGTTTCCCTGTAACGGGACCTACGGTGTGGTCGTGGGCGCCTAGAGCAGCGCCCGGTTGATATGACTTATATGTACGGCTGGCGCCGCGCGGGCCCCCCGTGGTGCGATCATCAGCCGACCCGGCTGCTACGCATCCACGAGGATGGCCCGCACGAGGTCTACCAGCTGGACTTCGTGATGCCGGGCAGCTCGCCCCGGTGCGCCATCTCACGGAAGCACACGCGGCACAGGCCGAACTTCCGGTAGACCGCGCGAGGCCGGCCGCAGCGCGTGCACCGAGTGTACGCACGAACGCCGAACTTCGGCTTACGCGCGGCCTTGGCGATCAGGGACTTCTTAGCCATCAGGCCTCCTTAAAGGGGAAGCCGAGAAGCTTGAGCAGCGCCCGGCCCTGGTCGTCGGTCGTAGCCGTGGTCACGACCGTGATGTCCATGCCCCGCTGACGGTCGACCCGGTCGGGGTCCACCTCGTGGAACATGACCTGCTCGGTGAGACCGAAGGTGTAGTTCCCGTTGCCGTCGAACTGCTTCGGCGAAAGGCCGCGGAAGTCCCGGATGCGCGGAAGCGCCAGGGACAGCAGCCGGTCGAGGAACTCCCACATGCGGTCGCCGCGAAGCGTCACGTGCGCGCCGATCGGCATGCCCTCGCGCAGCTTGAACTGCGCGATGGACTTACGAGCGTGGGCGACGGCCGGCTTCTGGCCGGTGATGGCGGTGAGATCGCGCACCGCGCCCTCGATGAGCTTGGAGTCACGAGCCGCCTCGCCGACGCCCATGTTCACCTTGATCTTGGTGAGCCTGGGGATCTGCATGGCGTTCTCGATGCCGAACTGCTCGCGCAGCTTTTCGGCGATCTCCGCGCGGTAGCGCTCCTTGAGGCGCGCCGGCGGGCGCTCGGTCTCAGTTGTGGTGGCGGTCATCAGTTGTCCTCACCCGATTCGTCGGCCTGGTCGGCCTTCTTGGCGGGCTTGTCGTCCTTCTTCGCCTCATCCTTGAGCTTCTTGACGTTGCTCACGTGGATGGGGGCCTCCATGGTCTGCACGCCGCCTTCCTTGGCGCCGCGCGGTCCCTGGTGGGTGACCTTGGAGTGCTTCTTGATCATGTTGACGCCCTCGACCACCACGCGGTCCTCGCGCGGCAGAGAGAGAATCACCCGACCCTTGGCACCCTTGTCCTTGCCGGCGATGACCTGGACGAGGTCACCCTTCTTCACATGCAGCTTCGGCATTACAACACCTCCGGCGCGAGCGAGATGATGCGCATGAACTTCTTCTCGCGCAGCTCGCGACCCACCGGACCGAAGATACGCGTGCCCCGAGGGTCACCGCTGTCCTTGATGATGACCGCGGCGTTCTCGTCGAAGCGGATGTAGGAGCCGTCGGGGCGGCGGCGCTCCTTGGTGGTGCGCACCACGACAGCCTTGACCACATCACCCTTTTTGACACCCGCGGCGGGAAGGGCGTCCTTCACCGTCGCGACGATGATGTCGCCGATACCCGCGTAGCGCCGACCCGAGCCACCGAGCACACGGATGCACAAGATCTCCTTGGCACCCGTGTTGTCGGCGACCTTGAGCCGCGACTCCTGCTGGATCACGTCAACTCCCGTGTGTCACGCCGGTTCTCATTCATTGAGCCTGGCGGAACTAGATTCGGTCTTTACACCCCCGGCGACGGCCGTGCCGGCACCGAGGGGGGACGCCCGCGCGGGAGACCCCCTTCCGGGGGGCCTCCCGCAGAGCGACTTACTTGGCTCGCTCGAGGATCTCCACGACCCGCCACCGCTTGGTGGCGGACAGCGGCCGGGTCTCCATCAGGAGGACGCGGTCGCCGACGCCGCAGGAGTTGCCCTCGTCGTGGGCCTTGTACTTGGTCGTACGGCGGATGACCTTGCCGTACAGGGGGTGCTTCACGCGGTCCTCGACGGCGACGACGACGGTCTTGTCCATCTTGTCGCTGACGACGAGACCCTCACGGGTCTTGCGGTAATTCCGCGCGTTCTTCTCGGTGGTCTCGGTTGTCTCAGTTGTCTCAGCCATCGCTCGGCTCCTTCTCGACCCTGACGATGCCGAGATCGTGCTCGTGCATCACGGTGTAGATACGGGCGATCTCGCGTCGGACGGCACGGAGCCGCCCGTGGCTTTCCAACTGACCGGTCGCCGCCTGGAAGCGGAGGTTGAACAGCTCCTCCTTGGCTTCCTTCAGTTTCTGGACCAGCTCTTCCTGCTCAAAGACCCGTAGCTTGTCACCGGCGGTGGCGACCTCGGCCTTAGCCTTAGCCTGACCCATCACGCCTCACCTACTTCGCGCTTGACGAACCGGCACTTCATCGGGAGCTTGTGCATCGCACGACGGAGGGCCTCACGGGCCACCGGCTCGGTGACACCCGAAAGCTCGAACATGACACGGCCGGGCTTGACGTTGGCGATCCACCACTCCGGCGAACCCTTACCGGAACCCATGCGGGTCTCGGCCGGCTTCTTCGTCAGGGGACGGTCCGGGAAGATGTTGATCCACACCTTGCCACCACGGCGGATGTGCCGAGTCATGGCGATACGTGCGGCCTCGATCTGGCGGTTGGTCACGTAGTGGTGCTCAAGCGCCTGGATGCCGAACTCGCCGAACACGACCCTGGTGCCGCCCTTGGCGGCTCCGCTGCGGTCAGGCCGGTGCTGTTTACGGTGCTTGACCCTGCGTGGGATCAGCATGGTCAGCTCCCCTCAGCACCCGGCTGCTCCGCCGGGCCGGTCTCGGGCGCCCCTGCGGGCGCGTTGGATTCTGTCTTCGGCCCACGGCCGCCGCCACGAGGGGCGCCGCCGTCACGGCCGCCACGCCCTCCGGCGCCGCCACCGCCGCCGCCGCCCGCG
>JAOPYI010000191.1 GCA_025964675.1 Sphaerisporangium sp.
AGCACGACCGACACCACGGCCATGACGGCAAGCGCGACCGCCGAGCCGATCAGGAGCTGACGCGATTGGGTCGCCTGCATGTCCGAGAGCTGAGCCTGGAGCCGGCCGATGAGCTCCTGTGTGGCCGCGAGCGTGGACTGCTGGGGCGGAGGGTTCTCGGCGTGCACTGAGACGCTCGACGACCCGAGGGCCACGAGGTTGGTGAGGGTCAGCAGCCCAACACCGGACAGGAGGAACATGACACCGTACAGGGCGGTGAAGCGCAGCCGTACGGTGCGGCCCGGCAGCGCCAGGCGTCGCGGATTCCTCATCAGCCCTCTTCCGTTCCGTGCTGACCTCCAGGATGCCGCCCCGGACCTAACAACGACATGACGGCCTCCGTTCGGCCCACGTTATGGCCGTATCCGTACAACCGAAGGCATGCAAGCAACCATCGAAGTCAACGGCCTGCGCAAACACTTCGGGCCTACCGTGGCGCTGGACGGGATGTCCTTCACGGTGAAGCCGGGGCATGTCACCGGCTTCGTCGGCCCCAACGGCGCGGGCAAGTCCACCACGATGCGGGTGATCCTCGGCCTGGACGCGGCCGAGGAGGGCAGCGCGCTGATCGGCGGGCGGCCGTACAAGAGCCTGCGCAACCCGCTGCGCCATGTCGGGGCGCTGCTGGACGCCGCCGCGCTGCAGCCGAGCCGTACGGCACGCAACCACCTGCTGTGGCTGGCCCACTCCCAGGGCTTGGGCGCCAAGCGGGTGGATGAGGTGATCGCGCGGGCCGGGCTGGGATCCGCGGCCCGGCGGAAGGCGGGCGGCTACTCCCTGGGCATGCGGCAGCGGCTCGGGATCGCCGCCGCACTGCTCGGCGACCCGCCAGTGATCATTTTGGACGAGCCTTTCAACGGCCTGGATCCCGAAGGCATCGTGTGGATGCGCGAGTTCCTGGCCGAGCTGGCCGGGCAGGGCCGCGCCGTGCTGGTGTCCAGCCATCTGATGAGGGAGCTGCAGGACACCGCCGCCCATCTGGTGGTGGTAGGCCGCGGCAAAGTCATCGCCGACACCAGCGTGGCGGAGCTGCTGGCCGCGGTATCCGGCAGCCGGGTGACGCTGCGCACCACGGCGCCGTTGGAGGCGGTGAGGGTGCTGGAGCACGCGGGGGCCACCGTGGCCGCCCTCGGCCAGGACACGCTGACGGTGTCCGGGCTGGCAGCGGAGGAGATCGTGGCGCTCCTCGGTGCGAGGGCGGTGCCGTTCTTCGAGGTGGCGGCGCACCGCGCGACGCTCGAGGAGGCCTACATGGAGCTCACCCGGGACGCGGCCGAGTTCCGCGCCGCCACCGGACAGGAGGCGGCACGATGACCACCACCCTCCCCTACCACTCGGGCCTGCGGGCCGGGCGCGACGGCTTCGCGCGACTGCTGCGCGCGGAGTGGACGAAGTTCCGGACGGTCCGCGGCTGGGTGATCGGCATGGCGGCCGCGGCGCTGGTCATCGTGCTGCTCGGGCTGCTCACCGCGTCAGGGAGCCACGCTTCATGCAGTGTAGGTTCGGTCGAAGTCGCCTGTGCCGCTGTTCCGGTGGGGCCGGGCGGCGAAGCGGTGGAAGACCAGTTCTACTTCATGCACCAGCCGCTGGCCGGTGACGGCAGCATCACCGTCCGCGTGACCTCACTGACCGGCGTGATCACCTACCCCCCGCCCAACCACAACGAGATCGTCCCCGGCGTCGTGCCGTGGGCGAAGGCCGGGCTCATCATCAAGGACAGCACCCGGCAGGGATCGGCCTACGCGGCGATGATGGTCACAGGCAGCCACGGGGTGCGGATGCAGCACAACTTCACCGAGGACACCGCCGGCCGCCCGGGCGGCGTCTCGGCTGCGTCCCCGCGCTGGTTGCGGCTGACCCGCTCGGGTGACATGCTCACCGGCTACGAGTCGGCCGACGGCACGCAGTGGACCAAGGTCGGCACGGCTCACCTGGCCGGGCTGCCGGCCACGGTGCAGGTCGGGCTCTTCGTCACCTCCCCAGGCGACCTGACGGTGAAGCAGGCCGATCTCGGCGGGAGCATCGAGCAAGTGCGCTTCACCCAGGCCACCGCCGTCTTCGACCACGTCGACCTGCAGGGCAACGCGCCCGGCGGCGCGTGGGGCCGCGACGCTGTAGGAGTCACCGGAACGACCGATTGGGAGCGCTACCATCGTCCGAACGGGGTCCAGGAGTCCGGCGGTACGTTCACCGTGGCCGGGACCGGCGACATCGCGCCGCGGATGGATGGCCAGACCATCGAGCGCACCCTCACCGGCGTGCTTACCGGGCTGATCCTGGTGATCGTGGTGGTGGTGATGTTCATCACCGCCGAGTACCGGCGGGGCCTGATCCGCACCACCCTGCTCGCCAGCCCGCGGCGGGGGCGGATGCTGGCGGCCAAGGCCCTCGTGACCGGCACGGTCACCTTCATCGCCGGACTGGCCGCAGCCATGGTCACGGTCACGTTTGGCAAGCAGATCCTGCGTTCCAACGGCAACTACATCCTCCCGGTGACCCCGCTCACCGAACTGCGCGTCGTCGTCGGCGTCGCGGCGCTGTTCGCCGTCACCGCCGTCCTCGCCCTCGCCCTCGGCGCCGTGTTCCGGCGCAGCGTCGCGGCGGTCATCACCGCCATCGTGGTGATCGTCGTCCCCCATGTCCTCGCGACCGCCTCCGTCCTGCCCGAGGGCGCGGCGCAGTGGCTGCTGCGGCTCACCCCGGCCGCCGGCTTCGCGATCCAGCAGAGCATTCCGGGGTACGCGCACGTGATCGGCCACTACGTGCCGCAGGCGGGCTACTACCCGCTGGCGCCGTGGGCCGGCCTCGCCGTGCTGTGCGGCTACACCGCACTCGCCCTCTGCCTGGCCATCTTCCAGCTGCGCCGGAGAGACGCATGAGACAACAACTGCACGCGGAGTGGACCAAACTGCGCACCATAACAGGCACCGGCTGGCTGCTGCTCGGGATCATCACGCTGACCCTCGCCGTGAGCGCGGCGGCAGCCGCCACCGTGTCCTGCCCGCCTGCAGGCTGCGACTACGACGCCACCAAGATCAGCCTCTTCGGAGTCCAGCTGGGCCAGGCGATCGTCGCCATCCTGGCCGTACTGGCGATCAGCGGCGAGTACAGCACCGGCATGATCCGCACCACCCTGGCGGCGATGCCACGCCGGGCCACGGTCCTGGCCGTCAAGGCGGCCATCCTCACCGGCGTGACGCTGGCCGCGGGGACCCTCGCCGTGCTCGCGTCCGTGCTGGCCGGGCGGCTCATCCTGCCCGGCAACGGCTTCACCCCCGCGCACGGCCAACCGCTACTGTCCCTGGCCGACGGGCCGACGCTGCGCGCGGCCGCCGGCTCGGTCCTCTACCTGGCGCTGATCGCCTTGCTCAGCCTCGGCATCGCCACCGCCGTGCGGGACTCCGCGGTCGCCATCGGGAGCGTGCTCGGTCTGCTCTATCTCTTCCCGGCCATCATCCTCATGGGCCCCGATCAGGACTGGCAGCGGCTCCTGTGGCAGATCTCGCCGATGAACGCCGGGCTCGCCATCCAAGCCACCACCCATCTCTCCAGTCTGCCCCTCAGCCCATGGGCAGGCCTCGGCGTGCTCGCCGCATGGGCCGCAGCGGCGCTTCTGGGCGGTGGGCTGCTGCTGCGGCTACGCGATGCGTGAGCGACACCGTCCACGGCAGTGCCCGGCCGATCACGAGACCAGTCGCCCGACGCCGCAGGAGGACGACCCGGTCGCGGTGCCGCCCTCGGACACGCCGCGCCCGTTGGCCACGCTGTGCGGTCCGGCCCAGGGCTTGCCGGTCAACTGTGGCGTCTCGCTGACGAGGCCTGGGCCTGACCGGTCCCACCGGCCGACGCCGCCGCGTGGCACGCGCCGCGGCCGTCGGCGCGGAGGACGATCCGGCTCGCCTCTATGCGGACGGCCGCCTCGGTCCCGTCGCTGACGGCGGGCACGCCGGCCGCCGCGGCGACGGCGCCCGACTCGTCGAACACCACCTGCAGGCGCGGCCATGCCGACGACGGGAAAGCCTGGCGCAGGCACCCGCAGAAGTCGGCGACGGCCAGCCGTGCCAGCGGCACCAGCTCGCCGGGGTCGCCGGTGACCAGGACGGCGGTGACCGTGGCCCCGGGCGGTGCGGCCCGTACCGCCTCCTCGGCGGCCTCGAGCCGGTGCAGCCCGAGGATCGCCACCACGCCGTCGCCGGCGAGCGACGCGGGCTCGCCGCGTACCGCGTCGACCGCAGGGGGCGGGGACCATGGCTCGTCGGCCGGCCGCACCTGCGGGATCCACGGCGGGTGCGGCCACCCGTCGTTGAGATCGAGGCCCGCCAGGTGCGCGCAGGCGCTGACGACGTTGAAGGGCTCGATGAAGCCGGGCGCGGCGGCGGCCATCTGGCTCGCGCCGTGCAGGATCGTCAGCGCGGCTTCCGCGACGCGCACCCGCCGGCCGAGCGGCGCGTCGGGCGGCCTCAGACGCTCCAGGGCCAGCCCTAGCAGGATCGCGTCCAGCTTCATCAACTGCGCGTACGGCCGCCGGATCCAGTCCTCGGCGAGGACCTCGGGCAACAGATCCATGCCGAGGCGGGCGGAACCGTGCTTCTCGTCGGTATCGGCGAGCGGGAGCCGGGCGACCCAGGCGCGGGCGAGCGCGCCAAGCGTCTCGCGGGCGGTGCGGCCGGGGTCGGGGTGTGGCGGCTCGGGCGGGCGCTCGGCGAGGTCGGCCAGGACCGCGAAGTAGAGGGCCCGCTTGCCGGGGAAGTTGGAGTAGACCGCGCCGCGGGTGAGCTCGGCGCGCTCGGCGATGCGGTCGATTTTGGCGTCGCGGAAGCCGCGCTCGGTGAACTCGTCGCCGGCCGCGGCCAGCACCTTGGCACGGTTGCGCTCCTGCATTTCCGCCCTGGTGAGCCGGCCCATCGTCCTCCTCTTCCCGGCGTTGCCGTCCGTAGGGATCCAAGATACCGTGACCATCTATATGATGAGATCATCTGGTAAGAACATTCGAAAACTGGAGGATGCGTGAGCGGCGTTCCCGAGATCGACCCAACCGACCCCGAAGTGCTGCGCGATCCCTTCGCCGCCTACGGGGACGCCCGGGAGCGCTCGCCGCTGGCGCGGCTGCTGGTCCCCGGTCTCGGCCCGATGTGGGTCATGACGCGGTACGAGGGCGCCAAGGCGATGCTGGCCGACCCGAGGTTCGAGCTCAACGCCGACAGCTTCATGCGGCCCCCTGGCATCCCCGAGAGCTGCCGGGCGTACATGCGGACCATGTCCGAGATGGACGGGCCGGAGCACACGCGGCTGCGCAGGCTGGTGTCGCCGGCGTTCACCGCGCGCCGGGCCGCTGAGTTCCGGCCGCGGATCGAGCCGATCGCCGAGGGCCTGCTCGACGACCTGCCGGACCGCGCCGAGGGCGGCCCGGTCGACCTGCTGGGGCACTTCGCGCGGCCGCTGCCGATCGACGTGATCTGTGATCTGGTCGGCATTCCCGAGTCCGACCGCCCGCGGTGGCGGGAGTACGGCGCCGCCGTCGCGGCAGGCTGGGGCCAGAGATTCATCGAGGCCATACCGGGCGTCATGGAGGGCGCCAAGGCGGCAGTCGCGCGCCGCAGGGCCGAACCCCGTGACGACCTGGTCTCAGACCTCATCCGCACCCAGGCCGAAGACGGGGACCGGCTCGGCGACACCGAGATGGTCACCCTGGTCTGGCATCTCGTCCTCGCGGGACAAACCCCAACGAACCTCATCGCCAACGCCGTGGAGACCCTGCTCTCCCACCCTGACCAACTCGCCGCGCTCCGCGACGACACCAGCCTCATGCCTCGCGCGGTGGAGGAGCTGATGCGCTGGTGCGGGCCACAACTGCTGACCACACCGCGCTACACGCGGGAGGACGTCGAGATGGAGGGCGTGCTCGTCCGCAAGGGTGAGCCCGTCACCGCCGCGATCGTCTCCGCCAACCGTGACCCGCGCGCGTTCACCGACCCCGACCGGCTCGACATCAGCCGGGCCGCGGGACCGTCGGGCCACCTGGGATTCGCCCACGGGCCACACTTCTGTCTCGGGGCCTCGCTCGCCCGGGCACAGACCGAGGTGGCGCTCGAAGCACTGCTGCGCCGCTTCCCCGGCCTGGCACTCGCCGTGTCCCCCGAGGATGTGGCGCGCACGCCGGACCCGGGCACCTGGCGCCTGGCGTCCCTGCCCGTGACCCTGTGACCCCCCGAACCCTCGCCAACCGTTGAGGAGACGTCTCCAAGTGGCACGCACCGGTGACAGCGGCGACCTGCTGAAGTGCTCGTTCTGCGGGAAGAGCCAGAAGCAGGTTCGTAAGCTCATCGCGGGCCCTGCCGGTGTCTACATCTGTGACGAGTGCGTCGAGCTCTGTAACGAGCTCGTCGAGGAGGAGCTCAACGAGTCCTCAGAGGGCGGGCTGCAGGAGCTGCCGAAACCGAGGGAGATCTACCAGTTCCTCGGACAGTACGTCGTCGGCCAGGAGAGCGCCAAGAAGGCGCTCGCGGTGGCGGTTTACAACCACTACAAACGCGTCCAGTCGGGAGCCGGCCGCGGCGGGCGGCACGCCGCCGGCGAAGAGCCGGTCGAGCTCGGCAAGTCCAACATCTTGCTGATCGGGCCGACAGGCTCCGGCAAGACCTACCTCGTCCAGACGCTCGCCCGGATGCTCAACGTCCCGTTCGCCATCGCCGACGCCACCGCGCTGACGGAGGCCGGCTACGTCGGGGAGGACGTCGAGAACATCTTGCTCAAGCTGGTCCAGGCCGCCGACTACGACGTCAGGAAGGCCGAGACCGGCATCATCTACATCGACGAGATCGACAAGATCGCCCGGAAGGGGGAGAACCCGTCGATCACCCGCGACGTCTCCGGCGAGGGCGTCCAGCAGGCCCTGCTGAAGATCTTGGAGGGCACGACCGCGAGCGTGCCGCCGCAGGGCGGCCGCAAGCACCCGCACCAGGACTTCATCCAGATCGACACGAGCGACGTGCTGTTCATCGTCGGCGGTGCGTTCGCGGGACTGGAGCGGATCATCGAGCAGCGGGCCGGCCGCAGGGGCGTCGGGTTCGGCGCCGTGATCCGCACCAAGGAGGAGCGGGACAAACAGGACGCCTTCGCCGACGTCATGCCCGAGGACCTGCTGAAGTTCGGGCTGATCCCCGAGTTGGTCGGCCGGCTCCCGGTGGTGTCGACGTTCCAGCCGCTGGACCGCACGGCGTTGATCCGGATCCTCACCGAGCCCCGCAACGCGCTGATCAAGCAGTACCAGAAGCTCTTCGAGATGGACGGCGTCGAGTTGGTGTTCGCCGAGGACGCCGTCGCAGCTGTCGCCGAACAGGCGCTGCTCCGCCGCACCGGCGCCCGGGCGACCCGTGCCATCCTCGAGGAGGTCCTGCTCAACGTGATGTACGAGGTGCCGAGCCGGGACGACGTGGCCCGGGTCGTGGTGAACCGCGACACCGTGCTTCACAACGTCAACCCGACCTTGGTACCGCGCGAGCATCCCGACCGCGACCGGGAGCACCGCGAGAAGTCCGCGTGAGGCCTTCCTGGCCGGCCATGGTCAGCGCCAGCCGGACTCCTCCACCCCGCCGGGAACGGGCGCGGCCGGGTCGTATGGCTCGCGGGTGAACACGAAGGTGTTGAGATCGAGATGGCTGATGGAGCCGTCGGCCCGCCGGATCAGGCGCAGGGTCTCCCCGGTGTAGTAGCCGTCAAGGCCGAGCCAGGTGCCGTCGGCCTGCGCGGTGAACCTGGAGGCCCGGCCGGGGCTGCCGGTGGGGGTGAGCGACACGTCACGCCCGGGCAGCAGGCGCAGCAGGTAGGCGGTCGGGCCCCAGTACCACGGGCCGGTGAGCTCCAGCATGCCGGCGTCGGCGGGCGTCGGCGCCCACTCGCGGGGGATGGGCGGCTCGTGGGTGTCCAGGATGTCGAGAAGGTCGGTGGCGATCGACGCGCGCAGCCCGGAGGTGGCGTTGGCCATGCAGAGCACGCCGACCCGGTCGGCCGGGTCCGCCCAGACCACGGCGAGGAAGCCGGGCATCGACCCGCCGTGCCCGGTCAGGCGCCGCCCGCGGTGGCGGAACAGCTGCACGCCGAGGCCGTGGCCGACGTTCCACATGTCGCCGTCCTCCACGATGGCGGGCTCCCGCATCTCGGCCAGCGTGGCGGCGCGCAGCACCTTCTCCTCGCCGGCCGACAGGAACGCCGCCCACCTGGCCAGGTCGGCCGGGGTGGACCACAGCTGTCCCGCCGGCGCCATGGCCACGGCGTCGTGCTCGGGCTCGGGCATCAGCACGTCGGCCCAGGGGTGTACGGCGTACCCCCGGGCGTGCGGCTCGCGCGGGCGGGTCGTGGTGCCGCCCATGCCCAGCGGCTCGAGGATCTCCGACCGCACCGCCTCGGCCCAGCCGACCCCGCGGTGCCGCGCGATCAGCTCCCCGAGCAGGGCGAAGCCGAGGTTGGAGTAGTGGAAGCGGCGGCCGGGCCGGTGGCGGGCGCTGTGGGAGTCAAGGGTCGCGGCCAGGGCGTCGATCTCCACCCCGGGGGTGCGCTCCCACCACGGCCCGGGCGGCTCTGCGGTGAGCCCGGCGGTGTGCGACAGCAACTGGGCGATGGTCACGTCGCCGACCGGGGTGGCGGGCACGTGCTTGGACAGCGGGTCGTTCAGGTCGACCAGGCCCTCGTCTCGCAGCCGCATCACCTGCACGGCGACCAGGGTCTTGGTGATCGAGCCGATGCGGTACTGGGTGGCGGTGGTCGGGGCGGCGCCCTCGACCGTGCCCCGGGCGCCGAACCAGGCCTGCCGCCCGTCGCGGATCACCATCGCGGCCAGTGAGGGCATTCGCGCCTCGGCCTGCTCGATCGCCACCCGGCGCAGCAGCGCGCGAGCCGTACTCTCCAGAACCGCCGCCATCCGGCCGCCTTCCCCGAATCGGTAAGCCGCTGTGGTACAAACGCCTGCCACATTACCGGTGACCTACGCTCGGACCTGCCGACGAGCGCGACCGCGTGCGCGAATGCGCCGCCGGCGACTGCTACCTGATCTTCGTGGACGCCTCGCGGCCGGGCGCGCGCCGCTGGTGCTCGATGGAGCGCTGCGGCGACAGGCACAAGGTGAGAGCCCACCGCGCGCGCGGCCCCGCGTAGGTGCCCGTCGAGCTCCCCCGCGCCGCGTCCGGGCGCGGGCTGCGGGAGAATACCCGCCATGACCACCTCGGCGGAAGGACGTCCCCCCGGCTCCGAGCTGTCCGCCGTTCTCGAACGCATCACCTACGCCAACGAGGAAACCGGGTACACCATCGCCCGGGTCGCCGTCGACAGGGGCGGCGCCGACCTGGTGACGGCGGTGGGGCCGCTGCTCGGCGCGCAGGTGGGGGAGAGCCTGCGCCTGACCGGCCGCTGGAGCTCCCACCCCAAGTACGGCAAGCAGTTCGAGGTGTGGTCCTACACCACGGTCCTGCCGGCGACCGTGCAGGGCATCCAGCGCTACCTCGGGTCGGGGCTGGTCAAGGGCATCGGCCCGAAGATGGCCGAGCGCATCGTCGGCCATTTCGGCGTCCAGACCCTCGAGGTGATCGAGACTGCGCCCGAGCGGCTGGTGGAGGTGCCCGGGCTGGGCCCGAAGCGCACCAAGATGATCGCCGCCGCCTGGGAGGAACAGAAGATCATCAAAGAGGTGATGATCTTCCTGCAGGGCGTCGGGGTGTCCACCTCGATCGCGGTGCGCATCTTCAAGCAGTACGGCGACGGCTCCATCGCGGTGGTGAAGACAGAGCCGTATCGGCTCGCCGACGACGTGTGGGGCATCGGCTTCAAGACCGCCGACACCATCGCCCAGGCCGTCGGCATCCCGCACGACAGCCCCGAGCGGGTCAAGGCCGGCCTGCGCTACACCCTGTCCCAGGGGGCCGACGGCGGCCACTGCTACCTTCCCGCGCCCAACCTGGTCGGCGACGCGGTGAAGATCCTGGAGGTCCCCCCCGCGCTGGTGACCAGCTGCCTCGAGGAGCTGGTCGCCGCCGAGGGCGTGGTCCGCGAGGACGTCCCCGCCGGGGACGCCGTGGTCCCCGCCGTCTACCTGCTGCCCTTCCACCGCGCCGAGCTGTCGCTGGCGGGGAGCCTGCGGCGCCTGCTCGACTCCGGGCACGACCGGCTCGCGGCCTTCGGCGGCGTCGACTGGAGCGCCGCGCTCGGCTGGCTGCGCACGCGAACCGGCGCCGACCTGGCCCCCGAGCAATTCGAGGCCGTACGACTGGCGCTCACCTCCAAGGTCGCCGTGCTGACCGGAGGGCCCGGCTGCGGCAAGAGCTTCACCGTGCGTTCCATCGTGACCCTGGCCCAGGCCAAGAAGGCCAAGGTCATCCTCGCCGCCCCCACCGGCCGGGCGGCCAAGCGGCTCTCCGAGCTGACCGGCCACGAGGCCACGACCGTCCACCGGCTGCTGCAGCTTCGCCCGGGCGGCGAGGCCACCTTCGATCGCGACAACCCCCTGGACGCCGACCTGCTGGTGGTCGACGAGGCGTCCATGCTCGACCTGCTGCTCGCCAACAAGCTGGTCAAGGCGGTGGCGGCCGGGGCGCACCTGCTGTTCGTGGGCGACGTCGACCAGCTGCCGTCGGTCGGCGCCGGAGAGGTGCTGCGCGACCTGCTCGCCGCCGGCACCATCCCGCGCGTACGGCTCACCCAGATCTTCCGCCAGGCCCAGCAGTCGGGGGTGGTCGTCAACGCCCACCGCATCAACACCGGCCTCCACCCGGCGCTGGAGGGCATGGGCGACTTCTTCCTGTTCCCGTGCGAGGAGCCCGAGGAGATCGCCGCGCTGACCGTGGACGTGGTCACCCGGCGCATCCCGCGCAGGTTCGGGCTCAACCCCCGCCGCGACGTGCAGGTGCTCGCCCCGATGCACCGCGGCGCGGCCGGCGCCGGGAACCTCAACAACGCGCTCCAGGAGGCGCTGACCCCGTCACGGGAAGGCATGCCCGAGCGGCGTTACGGCGGCCGGGTCTTCAGGATTGGCGACAAAGTCACCCAACTTCGTAACAACTACGATAAAGGCGTCGCCGGGGTGTTCAACGGCACCGTCGGCGTGGTCACCGACCTGCGCCCCGAGGAAAGCAAACTGACCGTCCTCACCGACGAGGACGAGAGTGTCGAATACGCCTTCGACGAACTCGACGAACTGGCCCACGCGTACGCCGTCTCCATCCACCGTTCGCAGGGCAGCGAATATCCCGCCGTGGTGATCCCGCTGGCGACCAGCGCCTGGATGATGTTGCAGCGCAACCTGCTCTACACCGCCGTCACCCGTGCCAAGAAGCTCGTGGTGCTCGTCGGTTCCCGCCGGGCCCTCGCGCAAGCCGTACGGACGCGCGGGGCCGGGCGACGGCACACCAGCCTCACCCACCGGCTGCGCCAGGACTGACCTTCGCGGCGGGCGCCTGACGGCTCCCGAGGGGCCCGCCGGCCGGTTCCCGCCTGCGAGCCGTTTCACACGCGTGCGCTATCGGCCGGCGCATCGGCGAGCCCATTGAGCGGCCCATACCCTGACAATCCCATTGGATCTTCTTGACCACGCCGGTGGCATTTCCGTCCACATTCCCGCTGCAAGGTGACCGAAATGTGATCTAACTCGTCCAAAAGAGGTACGTTCGGGTGGCAATCCCTATTAGGGTTTTTTTGATTGCACTTTGCCGCCGTGGGGGAGAGGTCTGTGCGTGACTTTCGTCATCGTCTGAGGACTCCGATCGCCGGGCTGGCCGTCGTGACGGCCGGCCTGCTGATCGCGTCGTGCTCCAGCGGCGCCGGGCCGTCCTCATCCGGCCCGGGCGCGGGTGGCGGCACCAGCGCGCCCGCGACGCCCGCCCCGCAGATCAAGATCAGCCCAGTGAAAGGCGCCAGCAAGGTCCGTCCCGACAAGAGCGTCGTGGTCACCGCCAGCAACGGGGAGCTGCAGGAGGTCACCGTCAAGGCCGGGGGCAAGACCCTGCAGGGCGAGTTCGACGCCGGCCACACCAAGTGGATCTCCAAAGGCCCGCTGAAGCTCTCCAGCAACTACACCGTGTCGGCCAAGGCCAGCGGCGGCGGCGGCCCCGCGGCGGCGACCAGCTCGTTCACCACGCTCAAGCCCTCACAAGAGCTCCAGATCTCCGACGTCACGCCCAACCGCAAGGGTGAGATCGTCGGCGTCGGCATGCCGATCATGGTGACGTTCAGCCAGCCGGTCGGCGACAAGAAGACCGTGGAGGAGTCGCTGGAGGTCACCGCCCAGAAGCCGGTCGACGGCGCCTGGCGGTGGATCAACGACAAGCTGGTCATCTACCGGCCGGCCAAATACTGGCCCGCCCACCAGAAGATCAGGTTCGCCGCTCACCTCGAGGGCGTGCGCGCCGGCAAGGACATGTACGGCGTCAAGAACTATGCCACCACGATGCAGGTGGGCGCCGCGTGGGTCAGCAGCGTCAACACCCGCACCCACTCCATGATCGTCAAGCGGGACGGCAAGATCGTGCAGAAGATGGCGATCAGCGCGGGCAAGGCCACCACCCGCGAGTACACCACCACCAACGGCGTCCACCTGACGATGGAGCGCGGCAACCCGGTCACCATGATCTCGCCCGGCAAGAAGAAGGGCGATCCCGGCTACTACAAGGAAGTCGTGGACCACGCCGTGCGGATCTCCAACAGCGGCGAGTACGTCCACAGCGCCCCGTGGTCGGTGGGCTCGCAGGGCCGCGCCAACGTCAGCCACGGCTGCGTCAACGCCCGCCCCGACCAGGCGAAGTGGTTCTACGACAACTTCCACCGCGGTGACGTCGTCAAGATCGCCGGCACCACCCGCTCGCTGGAGTGGAACAACGGCTGGGGCTTCTGGCAGCTGCCGTTCAAGCAGTGGAAGAAGGGCAGCGCCCTGAACGGCTGACGCCCGTGCAGCCACGGGGAGTCGATGACGCCGATCCACCGGTTATCCGATGCCCCTGTCGCGACTCCCCAGCTCTACCTGGTCAGGAGTTCACGCAATGCCTTGACCACCTCGGCCGGGGCTTCTTCCGCCATGAAGTGGCCGCAGGAGACCGTGGTGTGCCGCAGCTCGGGTGCCCATGCCCGCCAGAGTGCGGCGGCGTCGAAGCCCAGAGCCGCACCCCAGTCCTGCTGCAGTACGGACACCGGCATGCGCAGCAGGTTCCCGGCCTGGCGGTCGGCCACGTCGTGCTCCACATCGACACCGGCCGATGCCCGGTAGTCGGCGACGATGGACGTGATGGCCTCACGGGACGCCTTCAGATAGGCGGCGTGTACGTCGGCGGGGATCGCCTCGGGGTTCCGGGTCCAGATCTTCAGGAAGTGGCCGAAGAAGGCGTCCGGGCTGCCGCTGATCAGCTGCT
Source organism: Sphaerisporangium sp. (assembly GCA_025964675.1). Taxonomy (GTDB): domain Bacteria; phylum Actinomycetota; class Actinomycetes; order Streptosporangiales; family Streptosporangiaceae; genus Sphaerisporangium. Next base: position 13,425 of record JAOPYI010000191.1, read on the forward strand.
CGGGCAGGCCGGCCGGCTGGGCCATCAGGTAGAGGTGGAAGCCGACGGCGGCGGAGGTGCCGCGCATCACGTCCCACATGTCCAGGGTCGGCAGCACGTCGAGCGAGGCCAGGTGGGTCACCGTGTCCGGGTGGTCCAGGGCGGCGCGGATGGCGACCAGGGCACCCCGGTCGTGGCCCGCGAGGGCGAAGCGGTCGTGGCCGAGGGCTCGTGCGAGGGCGACGATGTCAGCGGCCATGGTGCGCTTGGAGTAGGTGTGCCCGTCGATGTCGGCGGGCTTGTCGCTGTCGCCGTAGCCGCGCAGGTCGGGACAGATGACGGTGTGGTCAGCGGCGAGGTCGGCCGCGACATGCCGCCACATCAGATGGGTCTGGGGGAATCCGTGCAGCAGCACAACCGGACTGCCCGAGCCGCCGACGGCGACATTGAGTGCCACGCCGTCGGCGACAGGGACGCGCTGGTAGTCGAATCCATTGATCCTCGGTTCCACGGTGATTCCTTCCGCTGGGTCGGTTGTGTACGAGCCTGCCGGAAGCGAATGAGCAGCCGGTGAGCAACCGCTGAGCGCAGCCGCCGGTGACCAGGGGGCATGGCGGGCAGCCGGATACATTGGGTGACATGACCGGGGAGGCGACAGGCGCGGCGGCGGTGACCTTCCGCGTGCTGGGCCCGCTGGAGGCCGCCGATGAACGCGGGCCGCTTGCCCTGAAGGGGCCGCGGCACCGGGCGGTGCTGGCACGGCTCATGATCGCCGAAGGCCGGCTCGTCCCCGTCGACCGGCTCGTCGAGGACCTGTGGGAGACGCCCCCGCAAGGTGCCGTGGCGGCGATCCGTACCTTCGTCTCCGCGCTACGCCAGGCCCTGGAACCGGGCCGGCCGCCGCGACAGCCCGCCCGGCTGCTGGTGACCGCGCCACCCGGCTATGCGCTCCGGGCCGCCCCGGACGCGGTCGACGCCTGGCGCTTCGAGTCGACCGTGGCACAGAGCGGTCCGCTGCTCGCCGCGGGGCAGGCCCGCGAAGTGCTGGCCCGGCTGGAGGGGGCGCTCGCGCTATGGCGGGGACCCGCCTACGCGGAGCTCACCGCGTACCCGTGGGCGCGCGGCGAGATCGACCGGCTGGACGGGCTGCGGCTGCTGGCCGTGGAGCGGCGGGCCGAGGCACTCCTGCAACTGGGCTGGGCGGTCGATGCCGTACCCGATCTGGAGGCGCATGCCGTGGCTCATCCGCTGCGCGAGAACGCCTGGCGGCAGCTGGCGCTGGCACTGTACCGCTCCGGGCAGCAGGGCGACGCCCTCTCAGCCCTGCGCCGGGCCCGCGAGGCCCTGGTGACGGAGCTGGGCGTGGACCCTGGTCCCGAACTGCGGCGGCTGGAGGCCGACATCCTTGCCCAGGCACCGCACCTCACTCCCCGTGCCCAGGCCGTCGTCACCGTGCGCTCCGATCTGCCGCAGGAGACAGCGGCGCTGCGCGAGCCCGCATCCCGCCCGTTCGTCGGCCGGGGGCAGGAGCTGGAGCTGCTGGAGCAAGCCGCCGCGGCCGCCGCGCGGCACGGCGAGACCAGGTTGGCGCTGATCTCCGGCGATGCCGGGGCGGGGAAGACCGCCCTCGCCGAAACGTTCACGCAGCGGCTGGCGGCACGCGGGTGGACGACGGCCTGGGGCCGCAGCCCCGAGCACGACGGAGCGCCGGCCGCCTGGCCCTGGACGCAGATCGCCAACACGCTGGCCGCCGCGGGCACCGGGCCCGATGGTTCCAGCACCCAAATGGATTCCGCACCGGCTGCGGACCCCGCCGCGGCCCGGTTCCGCGCCCTTCGCGAAGCCGCCTCCCTGCTGGCGTCGGTGGCGGGCCGGCATCCCGTCCTGCTGGTCTTCGACGACCTGCACCGGGCCGGGGAAGAGACCCAGGAGCTGCTCACCACCCTGGTCACCGAGGCGATCCCCGGATCGGTGCTGCTGATCGGGACCTACCGGACCGGTGAGATCTCCCCGGCGCTGGCCGGGGCACTCGCCCGGCTCGCCCCCCAGGAACCGGCCCGGGTCTACCTGGGCGGCCTGTCCGAGGCGAGGACAGGCGAGCTCATCCGGGCCATCGTCCACCACGACATCGACGCGCAGACCGTCCACGCGATCCACCGTCGCAGCGGCGGCAACCCCTTCTTCGCCCGGGAGCTCGCCCGGCTCTTCTGCAGTGAGGGAAGCGCCGCACTCGACGCGGTTCCCGCCGGTGTACGGGACGTCATCCGCCACCGCCTGGCCGCGCTGCCGCCATCGGCCCAGCGCCTGCTGCAGCAGGCGGCCGTGATCGGCCGTGACATCGATCCGGATGTGCTTTCGGCCCTGTCGGACGACGAGGACGACCTGCTCGACGCCCTGGATGCGGCGCTGCTCGCCGGCTTCCTCACCGAGCAGGACACCCGGCAGCTGCGGTTCGCGCATGTCCTGGTGCGCGACACCCTGTACGACGGCATCTCCCACCCGCGCAGGGCGCATTGGCACACGGCCGTCGCGGAAGCCATCGAAACTCTGTACCCAGACAATGTCGCCTCGCTCGCCCACCACTTCGGCCAGGCGGCCACGCGTGCCACGGCCGCCCGGGCCGCGCGCTACGCACGGGCCGCGGCATTCCAGGCGGAACGGCGGTTCGCCCCGCACGAGGCGGCCCGGCTGTGGCGGGATGCCGTGACAGCCCATGACCGCTCGGGCGACGGTGATGTCCGAGGCCGGCTGGAAGCGGTCATGGGCATGGTGCGGGCACTGGCCGTGACCGGCCGGCTGGAGGCCGCCCGGCAGCACCGCGCGGAGGCGGTCGCCGCGGCCGAGGGGTTGGGCGATCCCGATCTCACGGCGGAGGTCATCACGGCCTTCGACGTGCCCGCCGTCTGGACGCGCAACGACGACGAGAAGCTGGCCCTGCAGGTCGCCGAGGCGGCCGAACGCACCCTGGCCGCCCTGCCCTGCAACCGCGACGAACAGCGCAGCCGCCTGCTAAGCAGCGTCGCACTGGAACTGCGCGGCACATCCACCGACCGCGGCCGCCGCGCCGCCCGCCAGGCCGAGGCGATCGCCCGCCGGCTCGGCGACCCGGCGCTGCTCGCCCTCGCCCTCAATGCCCGCTTCATGCAGTCCTTCCAGCATGCCGGACTGGCCCCGCAGCGTGCCGAGATCGGCACCGAGCTGGTCGAACTGGCCACCCGGCACGGCCTGGTGACTTTCGAAGTGCTCGGCCACCTCATCCTCGTCCAGGCCCACTCCGCGCTCGCCGACTTCACCACCGCCGACGCCCACGCGGCGGCCGCCGACCGGCTGGGCGCGCAGTACGAGATCCCGCTCGTCGGCGTGTTCACGCAGTGGTACGCCGCGGTCAGGATGACCGCCGCAGGACACCCGGCCGAGGCCGAAGCCGCGTACCGCACCGCGAGCATACGGCTCGCAGGCACCGGTATGCCGGGCGTGGAGCAGGGCATCCTTCCCCTCGCGCTGCTATGCCTGCGCATCCAGAACGGGGAACCCGCGCCAGCGGACGCCCGAGCGGCCTGGGGTCCCTACGCGCCATGGGCCCGCCCGTCGACCTCCCCGACCGCCGCCCCCGGCGAGGCGACACCCGTACCCGACGCACCCCCCGGCCTGCTCAACGAGGCCCTCACCTGCCTGGCCGCACGGGCCGCCATCGCCGTCGGCGACCGCCCCTCGATGGAGCGCGCGTACCGCCGGCTGCTCCCCGCCGCCGGGGAGTTGGCCGGTGCGGGCAGCGGCCTGCTGACCCTGGGCCCTGTCGCGCACCACCTCGGCGACCTCGCCCGCACACTCGGGCGCCGGGCCGAAGCCGCAGATCACTACCGCCGCGCCCTGCACATCGCCACCAAGGCCGGGGCACCACACTGGACGACCGCCGCACGCGAAGCTCTGAACCCCCTCGATTGAGCGGCTGACCGTCCGGGCGGCGGCCGAGGTCTTCCTCGACTCGCTCGGCAACCCGAACACCGTGCGGAACTACGGCATTGCCGTCGGCAAGACCGTCGAACGGCTCGGCGAGGGTCGGCCGCTGACCTCGGTGGCGGACGACGAGATCGGCGAGGCCCTGGAACTGCTGTGGGGTACGGCCCCGGTGAACACCTGGAACGCCCGCCGGGCGGCGGTGCTGTCCTGGACGAGTTGGTGCGCAGAGCGCGGCTACAGCAGATCGCTGACCTGTTCGGGGTTCCGCGCAGCACGGTGTACGGGCACCTCGACCGGGATAAGACCGTGCCCCGCCAGCCGAGGAAAATCGTTGTCTTGAAGCCCTGAAAGCTGTCCTTCGATTCACGGTGGGACAGCGGTAAGAGTGCTGGCTGAACAACGCGGCAGCCACGCTGTCGATGCCGCTATCGGTGTGCCTGAGCAGGGGCGGAAACACTTTTGGAGGTGCCGGACACCTTATGAGGTGTTCCAGCACCTTTTCGGTTAGGAGACACCTGTGCAGGATCCACGCGTGCCCCCCGGCGCGCGAGATCGTTTCGAGGCGCTCTACCTCGCCTGCTATCCAGCGGTCCATCGCTATGCGCTGCGCCGTACCGACTCGGCCGACGACGTCGCCGATGTGATCGCGGAAACCTTCCTCACCGCGTGGCGGCGGCTGGATGACGTTCCTGAGGGGGACGCCACCGTGCTGTGGCTGTACGGCGCGGCACGGCGTGTCCTGGCCAATCACCGGCGCGGGCAGTCGCGCCGCACCGCGCTGGCCTCACGGCTCCGCGACGAACTGGCCGCCGGTCGGGAGATGGCGCCCGCCGATCCGCGGGCTGACGCCGTTCGCGTGGCTTTCGCCATGCTGGCCCCAGCGGATCGGGAGGTGCTCGCGCTGGCCTGCTGGGAGGGATTGACCGGCCCGCAGATCGCCACGGTGCTGGGCTGTAGCAGTACCGCCGCCCGGCTACGCCTGCATCGGGCCCGCAAGCGACTGGCCCGGCTGCTCGACACGACAGACGAGGTCCCCATGATGGCCGCGCTGAGGGGAGAGTACCGATGAGCAAGATCGACCGTATGGTGTCCGCCATCGATCCGGCCGCAGGATCCGCCGAGCCCGCCGTGAGCCAGGGGGTCTATGACCTGCTTGAGGAGATCGTGGCGACCCCGCCTCCGCGCCGTCGGCTGTCCTGGCTCCCCGGAGGGGGAACCCTTACGTTGGGGCGTGCCCGCTGGCCCGTCCTGATCTCGGCGGTCACCGCCCTGGCCGTGGCCGTCGCGATCGGCGTCGGCCTGCCGTCAGGTGGTCCGGTTACCGGCTACGCCAACGCGGCCGTGTCCATCAAGAAGGCCAACGACTATTTCAGCGTCACCATCACCGATCCCGCGGCCGACTACCGGCGCTTCGAGGAGGCCTTCGACGCGGTCGGGCTGAACGTCACGGTGAAAGTCGTCCCGGTGGCGCCGGCCGACGTAGGCAAGCTGATCGGCCCGATCATCCCCGAGGGCTTCCAGGGGCCCGGAACCATCGGGGTGCAGCCCGTAGAGCCCTGCGCGTCGGCGTTCTGCGGCAAGGTCTGGATGCCCGCGAACCTCTCGCAACGGGTCGTCTTCGGGGTGGGCCGCCCCGCCGAGCCAGGCGAGCCCTACGTCGAAGGTATCGACGACGCCCACGACGAGGAACTCCTGAACGGCTACGCGGTTCGCGGTAAGACGGTCGCGGCCGT